>CBIMYT010000001.1:0-224168 GCA_966248215.1 uncultured Methylophilus sp.
CTTCGTATGCGAAAGTAGGTCATCCCCAAACTACCACATACAAAACCTCTGCTAGTAATAGCAGGGGTTTTTTGCTTTGGAATCTGCGAAATCTGTACATATCGCAATAAAGCCTATCAAAGCTTAAGGCTGAACAGCAGCAGAAATAGCTGCCTGGAGATGGCATGTTAGAATGTAGCCCTATGCTTGGATACCATGTCTTAATTCCTTGCGCGGGCCATGGTGCACGTATGCAATCGGAGCTTCCCAAACAATATTTAATGCTGAACGGGCAGCCAATCTTGCGTCATGTAATTGATGTTTTCGAAGCCATGGAGGAGATTGCCAGCATTGTGGTCGTGGTGGCAGAAAAAGATGCTTATTGGCAGCCAGATATGCTAACAGGCTGCCATAAATCACGTGTTATTCATTGCGGTGGTGAAACAAGGGCAGCCAGTGTTTTGAACGGAATGAAGGCTATTGCCGAGTTCGTCGCTGCAGATGACTGGATTCTGGTGCATGATGCAGCAAGGCCGGGAGTGGACTGTGACATGGTCAGGCGCTTAATGCATGCCGTGACTATCCATGAGGATGGAGCACTGCTGGCATTACCATTGGCGGATACACTGAAACGTGCGGATCAGTATGCATCAGTGGTGGAAACAATACCACGTGATAAATTGTGGCAGGCGCAGACGCCGCAAATGTTTCGCTACGCGGCACTTCAACGAGCATTATCAACGCATTTGCAACGCCAGCCAACCGATGAAGCACAGGCAATGGAATGGATGGGACATAAGCCCAAATTGGTATTAGGTGATTTTAAAAACATGAAAATCACTTATCCGCATGATTTGACGGTCGTTGCCGCTTTGATGCAAGCGGCACAAAGTCAGGCAAGTCACTCAAAAGTCAAAGAGTAAGAGATATATATGAATCCTTTTAGAGTAGGCCATGGTTTTGATGTGCATGCCTTGGTTACTGGGCGTGACTGTATTATTGGTGGCGTGCATATTCCGCATCCTGTTGGTCTGGATGGGAATTCAGATGCTGATGTGTTGTTACATGCAATCTGTGATGCCTTGCTTGGTGCTGCTGCACTCGGGGATATTGGCAAACATTTTCCACCTAGCGATATGCGCTATAAAGGCATAGATTCCCGTGAACTACTTCGCCACGTGGTTGCTCTGTTACAGCAGAAAGGCTTTCGTATCGGTAATGTCGATGCCACAGTGATTTGTGAAGCGCCGCGCCTGGGACCACATATCTTAAAAATCCGTGAGAATATTGCCAGTGATTGCCTGGTGGAGATTGATTTTATCAATGTTAAAGCAACCACCACCGAGAAGCTGGGTTTCACCGGCCGTGGTGAGGGGATTGCCGCAGAGGCCGTAGTACTGATTTACACACAAGTTTAAGCATGCGATTGTTTTCCAAATTCGAGGGACTGGTTTCAGCTTTCCCTCGCGAAATCATTGAAACCCTGCCTACCCGGTTCTGGCCTTTTATGTGGGCCTGTTCATATGGGATGCGCAAGTATATTTTGTGCATGACCATACTCACTGCCTGTATAGGTGCGTTTGAAGCCTTGTTGTTTGCACTGATGGGCAAAGTGGTCGATAAATTGACCGCGATCGCACCGCAAGCACTATGGGCAAGCCATCAGCAAACATTGACATGGGTGGTTGCGATTCTGATTGGCAGTACGCTGATTATCTTGTTGCAGACACTGCTCAAGCACCAAACACTGGCGGGTAATTTCCCCATGCGTCTGCGCTGGCAGTTTCATCAGCACATGCTGAACCAGAGCATGACGTTTTACCAGGATGAGTTTGCCGGACGAGTTTCTGCCAAAGTCATGCAAACGGCACTGGCAGTCCGTGAAGTCTGGTTTATCCTGGCGGACATCATGGTGTATGTACTGCTTTATTTCACGACGATTGTCACAGTGGTTGGCACTTTTCATCCATGGATGGTGATGCCTTTCCTCGGCTGGCTGATGTTGTATGGCTGTGCATTGTTTTACTTTATTCCGCGTCTGGCCAAAGTATCTCAACAACAGGCCGATGCACGCGCGTTGATGACCGGACGCATTACGGATGCGTATACCAATATTTCTACGGTAAAACTGTTTTCCCACGCAGGACGGGAGGCACACTATGCCCAGTCAGCCATGCAGGAATTTCTTCACACTGTACATGGCCAGATGCGCATGGTCAGCTGGGTGGAAAGCATCAATCACTTTTTGAATATGTGTCTGATTATTGCCAGCGGTGGCATGGTGTTATGGCTGTGGTCACAGGGATTGGTCGCAGCTGGCGCCGTCGCTGCAGTGATGGCCATGAGCTTGCGTCTGAACGGTATTTCGCACTGGGTGATGTGGGAGCTGACTTCGCTGTATGAACAGATAGGCACGGTACAGGATGGTATCAATACATTATCCATCGTTAATCGTGTCACAGATAAGCCTGATGCGGTGGCGCTTTCTGTGCCTAAAGGTGAGGTCAAATTCGACCATGTGCTGTTTGCCTACGAAAAGCAGGCTGCCCTGTTACAGAGTTTTAATCTGGTCATTCGGCCTGGCGAGCGCGTGGGATTGGTGGGTCGGTCGGGTGCCGGTAAATCGACCATCGTCAATCTTCTGATGCGATTTTATGACATTCAGGCTGGCCAGATACTGATTGACGGCCAGGCCATTGATCACGTCACGCAGAATTCATTGCGGCAGCAAATCGGTATGGTGACGCAAGATACTTCGCTGTTACACCGCTCAGTGCGTGAAAATATTCTGTACGGGCGCCCGGATGCAACCGACGAAGATATGATCGCTGCTGCTAAACGGGCAGAAGCACATGAGTTTATCTTGACCTTGCGCGATGCCAAAGGCCGTACCGGCTATGATGCTCATGTAGGCGAGCGAGGAGTAAAGCTTTCCGGGGGCCAGCGTCAGCGCATTGCGATTGCACGCGTGATGCTCAAAAATGCACCTATACTGGTGCTGGATGAGGCCACCAGTGCACTGGACTCCGAAGTAGAGCAGGCCATCCAGCATCATTTGTCGCAATTGATGGAAGGCAAAACAGTGATTGCCATTGCGCACAGACTTTCCACCATTGCAGCGATGGACAGGTTAGTGGTGCTTGACCATGGCCAGATTGTAGAAACCGGTACCCATCACGAATTGCTTCAGTTAAACGGTATTTATGCCAAACTGTGGGCGCATCAGAGCGGCGGTTTTCTCGGCGAGTGATATTCGCGCAGGTTCTCGTAAAAGCGTTGCGGCCGGGCTGAGTTGACATGTGTCCGTTAACGATACAGGCCGCATGGCTGACCCATTAAGATTTATTTCAGGCAAATGCTTTACGCAACTCTCCGATGGCAAACACCTGTGCTTCCCTTGCTTTGGCCACTACATCGGCCATCCCAAAGAATTCATGCGTCACGCCCAGGTAATGGCGATAGGCAACCGCTACTCCGTCACTTTGCAACCGGTCTGCAAAATCCTTGCCTTCATCATGCAGGGGATCAATTTCTGCCGTAATCACAGTAGCGGGAGGAAGCTCTTTCAATGAGTCTGCCTTATCGGGCAATGCATAGGCGCTATAAGCATCTATTGGTTCACTGTAGTGCTTGAAGAACCACTGCATCATGGCCATATTCAACGGCTTTGCATGGGCATTCTCGATATAAGATGCATTAAAGATATTGTTGTTAACTACGGGGTAAATTAGTAGCTGGTGTACGGGTAAGGTCATATCTTTATCGCGTGACATCAGCGAAACGACAGCCGCAAGATTACCACCGGCACTCTCGCCCGCCACAGCAATCCGCTTACGATCGCCATTCAGCTCGGCGGCATGCTTGAGCAGCCACTGATATGCCACAAAGGCTTCATTTGCTTGTGTGGGAAACCGGTGTTCCGGTGCCTGATGATAATCAGGTGACACCACCACTGCCTGAGCGCCTTGTGCCAGCGCAAGAATCGATGCTTCATAAGTGCCGGTATCGGCAATGACAAACCCGCCTCCATGAAAATAAAGAGTCACAGGAAAAGGCCCTTCGCCCACAGGGGTATATACATGCGCCGGAATGCTGCCGAGAGGGCCGCCAGGGATGCTGATCATTCTGCTCGAGACATGTGCAATTGCGGGCTTCAATCCTCGGCTGTGCATAATTTTTTTAACGGCATCGGCAGGCGTCGGTTGCTGGCGGGCTTCTTCGGGCGATAAGGTTTCTATCGGTTTGCCATTCAGCGAAGAAAGCGTATCCAGCACGAGCTGCATGTCCGGGTCTGCCTGAGGCGGGTCGCCACCCAGTAGTTTTGCCAGTTCCGTTACCGGTGCAGATCCTTCAATGGCAGAAATCCTGCTTGCAGGATTTCTTCGGAAAGAGTCGCTCTGATGTGAGGTAGCCATAGTATTCCTTTCTTGTGATGAACTAAGAGAGAAGTACAAAATGACTACATTAGTCTTAGCCTGGTAGCGCTGTTATCAGGTATTGCACCAATTTACTGTAGGAAGAACTGTATCAGTCTGAAGCTTTGCGCGAAGATTTTGCTGTTATTTTTCAGAGGTTTGCTACTGCTATTGAGCATTTTCCGGTCATGAATGTTTGCGAATAGGCAAAGATGTGTAAAGTCAGCCAATATGCCAGCACATTGGACGGGGTGATCGGAACGCGCTTATTTTAAGCAGGTCATATTTTTACCCCTGACTTACTTATGTAAAGGATGAGCAATACGATGATAAAAAGAATTGCGTTAATCATACCTGTAGTGATGCTGGCCCTGGCTGGATGTAGCAAACATAATGGATCTGAGAAAACCGGCTCGCAAGTTGTGGCCAAAGTGAATGGTGATGAAATCACTGTTCACCAGTTAAATTTCGCATTGTCTAAAATGGGAAAGCTGGATCAGTCCCAGCTTAAACCCGCCTCCGAAAAAGTGCTGCAGAAAATGGTAGACACGGAATTGCTTAAACAAAAAGCCATCGCTGCAAAAATGGATAGGGATCCGCAGGTACTGCAAATGCTGGAGGCTGCGAAACAGCAGGTGCTGGCACAGGCTTATATGCAAAAAATAGCATCCAGGCAAACTTCGCCATCCAGTGAGGATGTGAAGGATTTTTATGATAACCATCCCGAGCTGTTCAGTGAGCGTAATGTCTACGCCATCCAGGAGTTTGTGGTACAGGATGGCAATAAGCATGCCGGCGAGATTGAGGCCGGCATTAATGCTGCGAAAACGGCTGATGATATCAGCCAGTGGCTGAAAGAAAATGATTATGTTTTTAAAACTACCGTCAGTAAAAAAGCTGCAGAGCAGTTACCGTTAGACTTGCTGAAAAAACTGAATACGCTCAAGGCCGGGGATACAGTGATGGTCAGAGGGCCGGACGCGCTGGTGTTGCTGTTTCTTGCCCGGGTAGATAAGGAGCCTGTGAGTATGGAAAAAGCGCAGGCAGCCATTCAGCGATATCTGGTCAATGCCGGTCAACAGGCGCTGATTAGAAATGAAGTATCCGCATTGCGCAAAGAGGCTAAAGTAGAGTTTCTGGGAGATTTTTCAAATATGACGCTGGATAGCGAAATGGCCTCCTCTGAGACGTCTCCTGCCGAAGTAAAACCGGACACGCCAGTTTCCAGGGCAGCTTCTGTGAGTCCTGCGGCTGAACCGGCGCCACCTGTCCATAACCCGGCAATTGAAAAAGGGCTGTCCGGATTGTAGTAAACCTGCAGCGATTGCCGGAAAATTCTGGGGGATCTCAATATCTGCACTGCTTTAATGCTATTTGCCTCCATGAGGTTTGTTTCATGAATTTCCCTAACGAGTGTTCATGATGTGCAATAGCAGAATTCCCAGCTGCCAGACCGATAATATGTTTACACGAGCCAGACACGGGGTCGGTTCGGGAAATCACAAGGAGAGTAATATGTGGACTAAACCAGCTGCGACTGAAATGCGTTTCGGTTTTGAAGTAACCATGTATGTAATGAACAAATAAGGTTCATTTCTATCATGAAACCCGGCATGAGCTAATGCCGGGTTTTTTATTGAGACTGCTTGTTTGCTTTATCTGCGACGATTGTCTGCTGGCCTGGCTGTTTCAAAATCGTTTATTCAATCGTCGAAACAGAAACCAATTGAGCGGAATGACAAAAGCCGGGTGAGCTGAGCTGCAATAATGGGTATACTACCGGGCCTTATTGAGTATTAGTGAGTGAGTGCGCATGGTCTGGCTACACCTGTTTGTTGAGCAATATGCGCTGTTTTGCCTGATAGGCGTGGTGGTTGGTGTATTGTCGGGTTTGCTCGGCATTGGCGGTGGCATTGTGTTGGTGCCCATGCTGCATGCGATTCTGCTTGCCAAAGGGTTTTCGGCGGATATCGCTTTCCACATGGCATTGGCGACTTCAATGGCATGCATAGTCTTTACTTCAATGTCCAGTATCACCGCGCATCATAAAAACCGCAACATCGTGTGGTCGTATGTGTGGGCCATGGTGCCCATGGCATTTATCGGCTCCTTGCTGGCCACCCTGGTGGCAATTCATCTGGATGGCTTTTACCTGACCCTGTTTTTTGCCATATTTCTGCTGTTTGCGGCGACGCAATTATTTCTGGACCTCAAGCCTGTCCAGCATAAGGTGCCAGGCAAAGCAGAAGTCAGTCTGGTTTCATTGCTGATTGGTGGCATATCCGCGCTGGTATCCATCGGCGGAGGCACATTGACCGTACCTTATCTCACCATGCGCAATGTGTCGGTGAAACAGGCGATCGGTACCTCGGCAGTATTGGGTTTTCCGATTGCCCTGGCCAGTACGGTCAGTTACCTGCAGGACGCGCTGAGGCAGGCAGCGCATGCACCAGATACATTTGGTTTGCTTTACCTGCCGGCAATCATGCTGATTACGCCGCTTAGTGTATTGTTTGCACCTGCCGGTGTGGCGCTGACCAGGCGCTTGCCGGTGAAAGTGCTAAAACGTACTTTTTCCCTTTTCCTGGTCGGGGTCAGCGTGCATCTGCTGTGGTCCCAGTTCGTCTGACGCCATTTCTCGCAGGCAATAAAAAACCCGCTTGATCAGCGGGTTTTCAATTAGTGTTGGCTAATTATTTGTTCATGACGTACATGGTCACTTCAAAGCCAAAACGCATTTCAGTAGCAGCTGGTTTAGTCCACATAATTATCTCCTTGGGTTGTTGGTTGAAGTGCATCACTGTGATGTACTTGTATGACTCCCACTATACGCCGGTGTTTCAAGATGGCCCTGCGGCGATTACGTAAAACCCGCTCATGATTTTACGTAGTTTGCCTGTTGTGTCCTTTCATAGACCGCAGGCATGCATTCGTGTCAGAATCAGCGCAAGCACAAGAGGATAGGCTTGTACCTGTTTTCCTCATTTAGGCGGGTGAATCAGGGCTGGTTCATGTCATGATTCGTGAGTAATTTCATTGCAGGAAATAGTTGACGCACATGATTGCCTTACTTGAAGCGAAGCGTGCAGGCCTGTTTTCCAGGGCACACTGGATGAATAACGTGCTTGCTGGTGTGATTGTGGGAGTGGTTGCTTTACCGCTGGCCATGGCTTTTGCCATCGCCTCTGGTGCCAAGCCGGAGCAGGGGCTGTATACCGCGATTGTGGCGGGCGGGTTGACTTCAATGCTAGGTGGCAGCCGCTTGCAAATTGCAGGACCGACTGGCGCGTTTATCGTGATTCTGGCCGGCATTACTGCCAAGTATGGTATTGAGGGGCTACAGGTCGCAACGCTGATGGCGGGCGGCATACTTATGCTCATGGGGCTGACCCGCATGGGTGGCGTCATCAAATACATTCCCGATCCTGTCATTGTTGGTTTTACCAGCGGAATAGGTGTCATCATCTGGGTCGGGCAGTGGAAGGATTTTTTCGGATTGCATCCTGCGGGAGGCAGCGAACATTTTCATCAGAAACTCTGGCATCTGCTACAGGCCTTCTCTGGTATGCATATTGAAACAACTGCGCTGGGGGCGTTCACACTTGCGGTGCTGCTTATTTCGCCGCGTGTTTTCAAACGGATTCCTGCACCATTGGTTGCCATGGTCGTCGCGACAGTTATTCAGTGGTTGTTTGCATTTGAAGGCGTGGCAACCATAGGCAGCGCTTTCGGGGGGATTCCGCAAAGCTTGCCGCATTTTTCCCTGCCTTCAGTGACCTTTTCCGAGGTGCTGCATCTGGTGGGGCCTGCATTTACCATTGCGTTGCTGGGGGCGATTGAGTCGCTGCTTGCGGCAGTCGTTGCAGATGGCATGGCTGGCACCAGGCACGACTCGAATCAGGAGCTGGTCGGACAGGGTGTTGCCAATATTTTTTCTCCGCTATTCGGCGGATTTGCCTCTACAGGCGCTATCGCCCGTACCGCTACCAATATCCGCAATGGTGCGACAAGTCCGCTGGCTGGTATTGTGCACGCACTGACGCTGGTAGTTATCGTACTGATACTCGCGCCGCTGGCAGCGCACATTCCGCTGTGTGCCTTATCTGCCATTCTGTTTGTGGTGGCATGGAATATGAGTGAGCTGCATCGCTTTCGCCACATGGTAAAGACTGCACCGCGCGCAGATGCGACTGTATTGCTGATCACTTTTACATTGACGGTCTTGGGTGATCTGGTGATTGCCGTCAACATTGGTGTGGTCATCGCTTCATTGCTGTTCATGAAACGTATGTCTGAAGCGGTCATTGTCGAGCAGCAGACACATGAGGCGCTTGCCAGGGAAGTGCCGCAAAGGCCGTTGAATTTACCTGCAGGCACCATGGTATTTGCGATAGATGGGCCTTTCTTCTTTGGCGCGGCAGAGCGGCTGGAAAGCGTGCTGGAGGCAGTGCAGGGACATGCCGAAACACTGGTATTGCGTGTTGGCAGAGTGCCCTTTATCGATGCAACGGGGATGCAAGCCTTGCGGGATCTGCTGGATAATTGCAAGCGACACAAGACAAGGTTGGTCATTTGCGAGATGCGCCCCAATGTGCTGGCAAAGCTCACAATGGCTGGACTTGTGGAGCAGATTGGTCAGCAAAACATACTGGCACAATTGCATGATCTAGGTGCTGGTGAGCGTTAATTGTATTTGGGCATGTCGGCGGCGCTGGCATAAAACCGCCATCAATTTGTAATACAATAAACCCGGTTAGTATTCTGAGCTATAAAGCCTTGCCATGCATATTCAAGTTATTGCTACTCAACCGTTCACCGATCAAAAGCCTGGCACGTCAGGCTTACGTAAAAAAGTCCGCGTCTTTCAACAGCCGCATTACCTGCAGAATTTTGTACAGAGTATTTTTGATACGCTGGAAATACCTGCCCATGCCACGTTAGCCCTTGGCGGCGATGGCCGTTTCTATAACCGGGCCGCTATTCAGGTCATTATCAAAATGGCGGCAGCCAATGGTTTTGCCAAAGTGCTGGTGGGGCAACATGGTATTTTATCTACGCCAGCCGCCTCCAATATCATCCGCAAATACCAGACCTTTGGCGGGGTAATCCTGTCTGCCAGCCATAATCCGGGTGGCCCTGACGACGATTTCGGCATCAAATACAACACCGGTAACGGCGGACCTGCACCGGAAAAAATCACAGACGCCATTTTTGCTAACAGCAAACAGCTGAGTACATACAAGATAGCGGCTGACCTGCCGGAAATCGACTTGTCTGCCATTGGCATCACCACGCTGGATGGCTTCGAAGTGGAGGTGATTGATGCAGTCAGTGATTATGCAGACTTGATGGAAAGCATGTTTGATTTCGCGGCCATCAGGCGCTGGCTGGCAGCCGGGCATCGCCTGAAATTTGATGCCATGCACGCGGTGACCGGGCCATATGCCAGGGAAATATTTGTCCATCGCCTGGGTGCGCCAGCCGATAGCCTGATGAATTGTGAGGTATCGGAAAACTTTGGTGGCGGTCATCCTGATCCCAATCTGACGTATGCCGCAGATCTGGTCAAGATTGCCTATGGTGCGCAGGCGCCGGATCTGTCAGCTGCTTCGGACGGGGATGGCGACCGTAACATGATTCTGGGCAATCAATTTTTTGTGACCCCTTCTGACAGTCTGGCGCTGATCGCTGCCAACGCCAAACTGATTCCTGCGTATGCTGCCGGTCTGTCTGGCGTGGCGCGCTCCATGCCGACCAGCGGTGCCGTCGATCGCGTTGCCGCCAGACTGGGTATCGATTGCTATGAAACGCCGACCGGCTGGAAGTTTTTCGGCAATCTGATGGATGCCGGGCGCGTCACCTTATGTGGTGAAGAAAGTTTTGGTACCGGCAGTAGCCATGTGCGTGAAAAGGATGGTTTATGGGCAGTACTTTGCTGGCTTAATCTGCTGGCCGCGACTAATGAAAGTGTCGCCTCATTGATGCAGAAGCACTGGCAAAGCTATGGCCGCAATGTGTATTCCCGCCATGATTACGAAGGCGTACCGACTGCGCAGGCCAATGCCGTGATTGCGCATATCAGGGCGCAGGCCAGCCAGCTGCCGGGGCAACAGTTCGGGTCTTATACCGTTAAAACAGTAGATGATTTCAGCTATACCGACCCTGTTGATGGCTCTGTCAGTACCGGCCAGGGTTTGCGGATATTGTTTGCCTGCGGTTCGCGTATAGTGATCCGCCTGTCTGGAACTGGCACTGAAGGTGCGACAATCCGGGTATATCTTGAAGCGTTTACCGAAGATGCGGCACAGCAGCAACTGGATGCGCAGGAAGCGCTGGCGGCATTGATTGCGGTTGCACATCAAATTTCACAATTGATACCGCTCACCGGCAGGCAACAGCCTACCGTGATTACTTAACATACTTGCCACCCAGTGAACGGCTGCATGATCATGATTAAAAAAAGAATGTTCGGCACGGTATTATTATCTGCAGGCTTGCTGGCCTGCGGGATCAATCCTGTCACCAAGCAGCACGAATTCCAGTTTGTCTCGCAGGACAAGGAAATCCAGATGGGGCAACAGAATTACAGTCCTGCACGTCAGTCGCAGGGCGGTGACTATACACTGGATGCGGAACTGACCCGCTATGTGCAGCAGGTCGGCCAAAAGCTGGCAGCTGTGTCTGACCGGCCGGATTTGCCATATGAGTTTGTCGTCCTCAATGATTCCGTCCCCAATGCCTGGGCCATGCCGGGTGGCAAAATTGCCTTCAACCGCGGTTTGCTTTACGAATTGCACAGTGAAGCGGAACTGGCAGCGGTACTCGGGCACGAGATTGTGCATGCGGCTGCACGACACGGCGCCAAGAGTATGGAGCGCGGGGTGTTTTTACAGGGTGCAATGCTGGCAGTGGGCCTGGCCACGCGTGATTCCAATTATGCCAATATGGTGGTGGGCGGTGCCCAGCTGGGCAGTCAACTGGTTTCCAGCAAATATGGCCGTGATGCCGAATCGGAATCTGATTATTACGGTATGAAGTATATGAAGCTGGCAGGCTATGACCCGGCAGCGGCCGTCACATTGCAGGAGACATTTGTGCGCTTGAGCGAAGGCAAGCGGCAGGACTTTATTTCCGGCTTGTTCGCCAGTCACCCGCCTTCCCAGGAGCGTGTTGAGCTCAACAGGAAAACACTGCAGGAGTTAGGGGCTGGCGGTGAAATGGGTAAAGAAATTTACGCACAGAAAGTAACCAGGCTGATGGCCACGCGCGATGCCTATAAGGCCTATGATGAAGGCAAAGCGGCATTGCAAAAAGGCGATGCTGAAAAAGCCAGAACGCTGGCCAATAAGGCCCTTGGGATTGAACCACGCGAGGCACGCTTCCAGGAGTTGCTGGGCGATATTGCGCTGAGTAAAAAGAACACCACTGAAGCACTGGCATTTTATGATAAAGCCATTCAAATGCAGCCTGATTACTTCAAGCCATATGTGCAAAGCGGCATCGCCTTGTTTAATGATGGCAAAAAAGAGCAGGCAGAATCCTTCCTGAAAAAAGCCAATGCCTTGCTGCCGACCGCGCCGGGATATGCCTTGCTGGGACAGATTGCTGAAGGTCGTGGCGAGACCTCGCTGGCTTTGCAGCATTATCAGCTGGCTGCCAGCTCTGATTCAGACATAGGCAAAGAAGCTGCCGCGCGTGCCATGCGCATAGATTTGCCGCGTAACCCGGCACGTTATCTGCCGTCAGGGCCATTGGCGGATAATACCGGCATGGTATATGCCGCAGTGCAGAACAGCAGCAGTGTGCCAGTGGGGCGTGTGCAGGTGCGCATGTTGCAATATGATACACGTGGCCGGGTGGTGAGCCAGACGCCATCCCTGCTCATTACCGGCGGCATTGCGCCGGGCAAGCGTGGGTCAGTGGCTACCGGCATGCGTATCCGGGACCAGGCGGCATTACAGTTTTTCCGCGTGGTGGTTGAAGGTGCCGAGCTGGCGCATTAATGCGCTACCAATCAGTATGAGACAGGAAAGTGTCATGATGACCACAGATACCTGCTGTTCCGTTTCCCCTTACTTTGAGATACACCCCGGCAAGGCTGCTGATTTTCGCGCTATCTGTGAAAAATACGTCGAGTGGTCATCGCGTGAGCCTGGCTGTCTGTATTATGGTTTCAGTTTTGATGGCGGGCTGGCACATTGCCGCGAAGGTTTTCAGGATGCCGCAGCACTGCTGGCACATATCGAAAATCTGCGCCCCATACTGCACGAGATGGGGGAAGTTTCCAGGCTGGTGAGAATTGAAGTACACGGACCTGAGCAGGAACTGGCGAAGCTGCGATTGCCTCTGGCGGCGATGAATCCGCAGTATTTTGTACTGGAATGTGGCTATCGCCAATGCATGGCGAAGTGAGTAGCGCGGGACATCGTCGAATTTAATCCAGTCGGCGTATCCGATACGTGCCATCAGGCAGGGCGATGTGCTGGCGGTAGAGTTCACAGACATGGGGATTCCATGTATTGGACTCAACGGCGGACCTAATTCAAGCCAACCGAAGCGTTTTCGTTCATGCGATTGTGACGCATGGTGGCCAGGAAAGCGTATGTGGCGCAAGGGTAAATGGGGCATGTCGTGGCAGATGACGCCAGAAGTGCTGATAAAGGCCATGAGTGATTCTGCTGCTGCCAGGCGGGCGTTCCAGGCCATGATGCAGATGACAAAATTGATGTAGCTGCGATTGAGGCAGCACTTCGCGGTTGATCGGGAGAGCGCTGTGATTTAATCGTCAGCTGGGGAGCGGTCTAGTTCAACGGCGCTATTTCCGTCACGTATGGTCATCTTTCCCTGGTACAGCCTGACATCCATGCGCCCCAAAAAACTCATACCAAGCAAGGCATCGCCTTCCAGCCCGGGTGAAATTGTCGCTGCGACATCATGGGCGACAATCCCGCCCAGTTGCACGGTTTTCAGGCGCACCAGGTAGGACACTGCCATCCCGTTGGCTGTATGAGTGTTGATTGCATTCTGGCTGACCAATCCCAGGCGGTCGGCGACACGTTGTGAAATCGCGACCCCGGTGGCACCGGTATCCACCAGCACGCGCACGCGCTCACCGTTAATCAGCGCCTCGGCGCTGTAATGGCCGTCAGGGCCGCGCTTGAGGCTGACCACCTGTTGCTGGCCGAGTTGCTCTACGGTGTTGGGATGTTGTATACGATCCACCAGAAACCATACCAGCGCGGCAAGAGCCAGCCAGGCGAGAAGAAACAGCAGGTTGCGCTTGTTTGAAAAGACCTGTTGAGTGGCATGTCGCATGCTTATTCAATGGAGGCTAGAACGGGATTTTCAAGTCAGGAGCGGTCTTGTTCAGAACGTATCTGAATGCTTGTTGAATGCGGGTTAATGCAGTCTGGTTGTCTGCTTCAAAGCGTAATGTAAGCACTGGCATGGTATTCGATGCACGGATCAGGCCAAAGCCATCGGTATATTCCACGCGCAGGCCATCAATGGTAATAATGTCCAGAGCGTCCGGAAAATGTGCAGCCTGCTGCAGGCTGGCAATCAGCGTATGCGGTGCGCCCTCCGGCATGGCAATTTGCAATTCAGGCGTGTTGACGCTGTCAGGCAGGGCTTCCAGTACAATGCTGGCATCCGGGTGACGGCTGACAATTTCAAGCAAACGGGCTGCACTGTATAGACCGTCATCAAAACCAAACCAGCGTCGCTTGCCTGCTTTGCTGTCGTTAAAAAACAGATGGCCGGAGAGTTCGCCTCCGACAGGCGCGCCGGTATCCCTGATTTTGGCTTTCATCAGCGAGTGGCCGGTTTTCCAGATTACCGGTTGTCCGCCATGCTCACGTATCCAGGAAGACAAGTGGCGGCTGGATTTCACATCAAATACCACCGGGCTGCCAGGTTGTTGTGCCAGTACATCTTCGACAAACAACATGAGCTGGCGGTCACTGCGGATAATCTGCTCCTGTCTGGTCACCACGCCCAGGCGGTCACCATCGCCGTCAAAAGCCAGCCCGATCTCTGCTTCACCGCTACGCAAGCTGCTGATGACATCCTGCAAATTCTTTTCTTCCACAGGGTCGGGGTGATGATGGGGAAAATGCCCGTCAACCTCGCAAAACAGCAGGTCAACTTCGCAGCCCAGCGCTTTGAATAATGTGGGAGCATAGGCCCCGGCCACGCCATTGCCACAATCAATCACTACCCGCATGGGACGTGCGAGCCTGATATCGGCAACAATGGTTTGAAGATAGGCCGGAAAAATATCACAGGCGGTCACTTTGCCAGGCGACGATGACTGTTTGAACTGCTGTGAGACGATACGCTGCCTGAGCGCCTGTATGGCTTCGCTGCTCAGGGTTTCCCCGGCAATGACCATTTTCAGTCCGTTATATTGCGGCGGATTATGGCTGCCGGTCAGCATGATGCCGCTGCTGGTATGTTCCAGAAAGTGCGTGGCAAAGTAGAGCATGGGTGTGGTGACCATGCCCAGAGCAATAACGTCAGTACCGGTTTGCGTAATGCCTTCGGTCAGGGCTGTGGCCAGGGCCGGGCTGGATAAGCGGCCATCGTAACCTACACATAAACTGTGTTCGTCACGCTCCTGTGCCAGTGTACCCAGTGCCAGTCCAATCTGGCGCACAATATCTGCTGTCAGCGTGTCATCGACAATGCCGCGAATATCGTAGGCCTTGAAAATGGACGCTGGCAAGGAAGTCATTTATTCAGCTTCTTCTATCCACGCCAACTGGATGGCTTCGAGAATTTTTTCGCCGCAGTGGGCAGGATCGTCATTGAAACCATCCAGTGCCATGACCCATTGCATCAGGTCGGTAAAGCGGATGGTTTTGGGGTCGGTATCCGGAAACTTGTCATACAATTCCTCGGCAATACGCTGGCTATCGGTCCATTTCATTATTTATGTGCTCCATTCAGGCGGTTGATGAAAAACATTATAACTGACAGTCAGGGCCACCTTTGACAGAATCCACTGACAAGGCTGTCAGACGAAAAGGGCTGGTCAGTCACGGCAATCGACGGCATCATGATAATTTATGGGACAGCATGTGAATACAATTCGTAAATCTGTCAAAGTCACGCGGTGGGTCGTCGGGATATTGCTGGCGCTGGTACTGATTATCGCCGGCTGTGAAATGGCTGGGTGGCCATTCCTGCGTCAGCCGTTACAGCAACTGCTGCAAGATAAACTGCACCGGTCTGTCCAGATTGAGCGTCCGTTCCGCCTGCAGCTGATAGGCGGCCTGCAGCTGCAGGTCGGACAGCTTAAACTCTCGGCGCCAGCAGGCTTTGAGGTGCCTTATTTTGTGGATGCGCATGGGCTGGACCTGTCGCTGCGTTATCGCCATCTCTGGTCGCTGAAAGAAGGGGATCCTTATCGTATCGAGGCTATTCGTGCCGATCAGCTCAACGCTTATCTTGTCAGGCATCCGGACAAACACGCCAGCTGGGATTTTGAACTGGATGACAGCGGCCCATCCCGCCCTTTCCCGGTGATTGAGCAGTTATCAGTCAGGCAAGGGCAGGCCAAGGTAGAGGATGCCGTGACTGACGCGCAATTGACTGTCACATTTTTTACCGAGGAAGGCGAGCATCAGGCAGCGCCTGAATCCAGTGTGAAAGTGAATGGAAAATTCCGGCATTTGCCTTTGCAGGGTGAGCTGGTTACGCAAGGTTTTTTGCCTGTTGCCACGCAGGATAAGGATTCACCCCCTGTTAACTCACGTGGGCAGTTGAAGTACGGGGCAGTGAACGCCAGATTCAGCGGTGCAGTGTATGACCTGTTCGGATCGCAACGCATCAAGGGCAAGGTTGACGTGAGCGGCCCTTCACTGGCGGATGTGGGTGATTTACTGGACATGACTTTTCCGCGTACGTCTGCGTTCAATATCAGTGCCGAAATAGACCGGGAGGCGGATCGCTGGCAGGTAAACATTCCTTCGGCAAAAATCGGGCATAGCCGACTGGCCGGCGAGTTCGCCTACGATCTGGCGCCCGAGATTCCCATGCTGAGTGGCAAACTGCGCGGATCGCTATTGATGCTGGCTGATTTGGCGCCTGCGTTTGGGGCCGTGCAGGACAGCACTGCCAGCAAATCCCATCCGGGCAAGCTTTTCCCGGATGAATCACTGGATTTCGCCACCTATGGACGTATGAATGCAGATATTGATGTGCATCTGGATGCCGTTGATTTGGGCAGCGCATTCAGGCAACGCATTGCGCCATTGAAATTACGCTTGACGCTGATGAAGCACAAGTTAAGCCTGGCTGAACTGGAAGCCAGTACGGCCCAGGGGAGTTTGTCAGGCGCCTTAACCATTGATGCGCATGATTCGGGGAATGCTGACTTGTCGCCACCTCCAGATCCCGACTGGGGCATACAGCTGGCTGTGCGTAATATCCATCTGGAACAATGGCTGAAAGTGACGCCGACGGCAAAACCCGGAGCCGGGAAAAAGAATGAACAAGGCAAGCAGGCAGCCAACACCTCGCCCGCTTATATTTCAGGCAAATTGAACGGGAAGGCCAATCTGCACGGACATGGGCGTTCGACCGCTGCCTTGCTCAAATCTCTGGAGGGACAGCTGGCTTTAATGGTGCGCCAGGGAGAAATTTCTCATCTGATAGTGGAAGCGGCAGGGCTGGATGTTGCACAGGCGATCGGGGTGCTGGTGAAAGGCGATCAGCCATTGCCCATGCAATGCGCTGTCATGGGCTGGAAGGCAAAACATGGCGTGCTGACGCCGGAAGCTGCCCTGATTGATACGCCGGTGACGGCGGTGACCGTGGATGGCGAAGTGAATCTGGGCCAAGAGCAACTGAATCTCAAGTTGCAGGCTAATCCGAAAAACTTTTCGCCGCTGACATTGCGCTCCCCCATCCTGGTTACCGGCACGTTTGTAGATCCCCAAGTGTCAATTAGTCCGGGGCCGATTGCGGCACGTGTGGCTGGTGGTGTGTTGCTGGCGTTGCTGAATCCTTTCGCCGCTATCCTGCCTTTTCTTGATCCCGGTGAGCATGCAGACGCGGCAGATGAAGGCTGCCAGCGGACTTTGCAGCAACTGAAAGCACGTAAACCTTAAATATCACCACAGTCAACTGGTTCACAACAGTCCTGGCCAGATAAAAAAGAACCCAGTCGAAGCTGGGTTCAGGAGCGATTGGAGACGCGCTTACGGTTTAACAAGCACAAGTTGTGCCAGACTGAGAATGGCTATTCCAGGCTGTCAGGTACTATCTGTCTCGTCTGCAGAATCAGCCGCAGCTGGCGGCCGGCACTGATCTGGTGCATGCGTGCACAATCAGCACACTTTCCCGATGAAATGATTTCCCGGTCTTGCCAGGTAAGCCTCAGGTCTGCCTGGCGCTAAAACTACATACCCGCTTCGCCTCATGGTAAAATCTGGCTTTATTTTTGTGAATACGGAAACTTGATCGTCATGTTTAGCTTTTCAAGAAACTTAAGCGTTGCAGACCCGGCGTTGGCCAAAATGATTTCTTCCGAAGTGGAGCGCCAGCATCAGCATATCGAACTGATCGCCTCTGAAAACTACACCAGTCCTGCGGTGATGGAAGCACAAGGCTCGCAACTGACCAACAAGTATGCGGAAGGTTATCCGGGCAAACGTTTCTACGGCGGCTGTGAATTTGTCGATCAGGTTGAACAACTGGCGATTGACCGCCTGAAAGCGCTGTATGGTGCCGAATATGCCAACGTGCAACCGCACTCCGGTTCACAGGCCAACCAGGCCGTATATTTCTCCATCCTGAAACCAGGCGATACCGTGATGGGCATGAACCTGGGTCACGGTGGTCATTTGACCCACGGCTCCCCGGCTAACCTGTCCGGCAAGTTATTCAACATCGTGCCTTACGGCTTGAATGATAAAGAAGAGATCGACTACGACGAGATGGAGCGTATTGCCATCGAATGCAAACCAAAATTACTGATTGGTGGTGCATCTGCTTACGCCTTGCGTTTTGACTGGGCACGTATGGCTGAAATCGCCAAAAAAGTCGGCGCCTACTTCATGGTCGATATGGCGCATTACTCCGGCCTGATTGCAGCTGGTGTGTATCCTAACCCGGTACCGCATGCTGATTTCGTGACTTCTACCACCCATAAAACTTTGCGTGGTCCACGTGGCGGTATCATCATGGCCAAAGCGGAATTCGAGAAATCACTGAATTCCAATGTGTTCCCAAGTTTGCAGGGTGGCCCATTGATGCACGTGATTGCCGGTAAAGCGACGGCTTTCCTGGAAGCCGCTCAACCTGAGTTTAAAACGTATCAGGAACAAGTGTTGAAGAACGCCAGTGCCATGGCAAAAACATTGACTGAACGTGGTCTGCGTATTATCTCTGGCCGTACGGAGTCTCACGTATTCCTGGTCGATCTGCGTCCCAAAGGCTTGACCGGTAAAGCTGCAGACGCTTATCTGGGCCAGGCGCATATCACGGTGAACAAGAACGCGATTCCTAACGATCCGGAAAGCCCGTTCGTGACTTCAGGTATCCGTATCGGTTCACCAGCGATTACCACACGCGGTTTCAAGGAAGCTGAAGCCGAGCAGGTGGCTAACCTGATTGCTGATGTACTGGACAATCCGGAAAGTGCAGAAGTGATTGAGGCGGTGAAAGCCAAAGTGCATGCATTGACAGACAAATTCCCTGTCTACGGCAAATAATTTCTCCGGCAATTTCTCATTATGAAATGTCCGTTTTGCGGTGCTGACGATACGCAGGTAGTGGATTCCCGCCTCAATGAGGAAGGGAACTCAATCCGCAGGCGTCGTCGCTGCCAGGTCTGTGACAAGCGTTTCACCACTTACGAGACGGCAGAGTTGCATCTGCCGCAGGTGGTTAAGCAAAACGGTAACCGCGAGGAGTTCAAGCGCGAAAAGCTGCGCGTGTCATTCACGCGTGCGCTGCACAAGCGTCCTGTGCCGACAGAATATGTTGATAAGGCCATGGACAGGATCATTCAGAAAGTCCTCAGCCTGGGCGTACGTGAAGTGCCGGCACGCCTGCTGGGTGAAACCGTGATGCAAGAGCTGAAACAGATGGATCAGGTGGCGTATATCCGCTTTGCTTCTGTGTACCGGAGCTTTTCGGATGTGGGTGATTTCCACAATGCCATTCGAGATCTGGATGTGACCGGCAACGATCAATAATCCGAAAGGCGGGGCGTATGAAGCTGATCAATCTCTCTGTAATCGTGCTGGCTGTGTTCACGGTCATTCTAACCGTGGTATTTTTCAGCTGGTGGGCGTTCAAGGATGAAGCCGTATTCGGCAGCGAGAAATTCGAACCGGCGCGCTGGATGGCACTGGCTGACAGTGTGCAGAAAGATTGTCGTCGCGGGGACATGGCTTATGACCTGAAAAACCATATTCTGATCCGCGGTGCGAAAAAAGAGGCGGTCATGGCGCTACTGGGCCGTCCCAGCCTGGAAGATGATAATGCCCTGGAGTACGACCTTGGCAAGTGTATGCATGTGTATCATGCCCTGCGTATTTATTTTGACCAGGATGGCAGATTGACGCATAGCCAGATTTCTTCGCATTAATTCGCCCGGCAAACCCGCAACTGCGGGTTTTTTTGTATCATCTTATCTCTATGCAATCTACTTCACATGATATCGAATGGATGACGCAGGCTTTGCGGCTGGCGGCAGAAGGTTTGTATACCACCACGCCCAATCCGCGGGTCGGCTGCGTGATTGTGAAAGATGGTCTATGCCTGGGCGAAGGTGCACACCTCAAGGCCGGGGAACCACATGCAGAAGTTCATGCCTTGCGTGTTGCGGGCGAACAGGCACGCGGTGCGACCGCTTATGTCACCCTGGAGCCATGCAGTCATTTCGGCCGTACCCCGCCATGTGCCGATGCGCTGGTACAGGCCGGTATCCGCCGCGTGGTCGTTGCCATGCAGGATCCTAATCCGCTGGTTGCCGGGCAGGGTATTGCCCGTTTACAAGCGCAAGGAATAGATGTGACTGTTGGTGTGTGTGAAGCGCAGGCCAGGGCATTGAATCCGGGGTTTATCATGCGCATGACGCAGCAGCGGCCTTATGTACGGCTCAAGATGGCGGCCAGCCTGGATGGGCGTACGGCATTGGCGAATGGCGCCAGTCAATGGATTACCTCTGCAGATGCCAGAAAAGATGTGCATCACTGGCGTGCGCAGAGCTGCGCCATCATGACAGGCATAGGCAGCATATTGCAGGATGACTCTTCACTGACGGTACGTGATGTGACCACCTCCAGGCAACCGTTGCGGGTGATTATTGATAGCAGCTTGCGCATACCTCTGGATGCCAGGGTCTTGCAGGATGGACATGCGCTGGTGGCGTATGCGCAGGCCGATGATGCCAGGCTGGCAGCGCTTCAGACGCTGGGAGTACATCTGCTACACGCACCCGATGCACAAGGGAAGGTCGATCTTTCCCGGGTGCTGCAGGCACTGGCAGCGCGGCCTTGTAATGAAGTGCTTATTGAAGCCGGCGCTTCGCTGAGCGGCACGGCATTGCAAAACGGGCTGGTGGATGAGTTACTGCTTTACTATGCACCCAGATTAATGGGAGATGCCGCTCGTGGCATGTTTGCCTTGCCTGAACTTTCGCATATGTCCGAAGTCCGTGATTTAAATATCACGGATATTAGGCACTTTGGACCGGATCTGCGTATTCAGGCCAGAGTGCGTTAATGCAAACTGTATGCTCATTGATACCCATTGCCACCTGGATGCTGCTGAATTTGATGCTGATCGCGAAGCGGTATGGCAAGCGACCCTGCAGTCCGGCGTACGTGCTGTCGTTATTCCTGGTGTGACTGCTGAAACATTTCAGCCCATCATGCGCTGGTGCGAGCAACATCGGCAGGCAGGCTTTGCCCTCGGCTGGCATCCCCTGTTTGTCGACCAGGCACCAGACGATGCAATACAGCAACTGGCGCAAGTCATAGAAACCGTATTGCAGGGCCCGCAAGCCCATCAATTACTGGCCATAGGTGAAATCGGCCTGGACTTTTACATCACACGCGACAACGAAGCGCATCAGATCGCCATGCTGGAAGGCCAGCTGCAACTCGCCAGGCAATTTGATTTGCCGGTGATTCTGCATGTGCGCAGCGCCATTGATACGGTGCTGAAATATTTGCGTAAACACGAGATTCATCAGGGCATTGCGCATGCCTTCAATGGCAGCCGGCAACAGGCGGATGCCATGGCTGCGCAAGGATTGAAAATGGGATTCGGCGGTGCCATGACCTGGCCACGCGCGCTCAGGATTCGCAAACTGGCGGAAGAGCTGCCGCTGGATCAGATAGTGCTGGAGACGGATTCACCCGATATTCAGCCGGTTTGGATAGGACATCAGGGCCGAAACAGCCCTGATCAATTGAAAAAGATAGCGGAAGAAATGGCCTCAATCAGGCGCATTGAAATTTCGCAACTCATTGAAATGACAGGCAAAAATTCTTTGCAGGTTTTGCCAAAAATAGCGCATTTATGCACATGACTTAAAGTGACACTTTAAGAATGTGTCGAAAGTGTTTCAATTATAGTGATGCATCATAACTTATTGATTTTAAACAATAAAAAAATAGATTAAAAAATGAACTTTTAGAAAAAACCCTTATAAATTGGTAAGTTACGCTTTTAAGACACAGCAATCCACAAAGTTATCCACAGATTTTGTGGATGAAAATTTCCGGGTTTCTTCCGTGGAAATTGCAAGCGTTTTTACAAGTTTTACACTACTTAATTGTGAATAGTTTTCTTGACTCTTATGCGTATTAATGGACGACATTTCCGTACGATCTGGCAACACGGAACGGCAGTTTGCCTGATAGACCAGACGCGGCTGCCTTTCGAATTTGTAACCGTGGAAGCCACTTGCCTGGCACAGATGTGTCACGCCATTCGCAGTATGCAGGTACGGGGTGCGCCGCTGATCGGGGTAGCCGCTGCCTATGGCATGGCGCTGGCGGTACAGGAAAACGCCAGCGACAAATGCCTGCAAAATGCCGGGCAGCAACTGATGGCGACGCGGCCTACCGCTGTAAACCTGGCCTGGGCTGTGCAACGCATGCAGCAGCAGTTACTGGCATTGTCTGTCGACAGGCGTGCAGATGCAGCCTGGCAGATAGCCGCTAGCATGGCCGATGAAGATGTCAGCCAGAACCTGGCGATAGGGCAGCAGGGAAAAGCATTGATCGAAGCCATGGCGGCAAAGCCGCAACAGACAGTGCATATCCTGACGCATTGCAATGCCGGCTGGCTGGCGACCGTGGATGCCGGCACAGCGCTCGCGCCGGTGTATGCAGCCCATGATGCCGGCCTGAATATTCATGTCTGGGTGGATGAAACCCGTCCGCGTAACCAGGGTGCCAGCCTGACCGCATGGGAGCTGGCGCAGCATGGCGTACCGCATACCGTGATTACCGATAATGCCGGCGGCTATTTGATGCAACAGGGGCAGGTCGATATGGTAATCGTTGGCGCGGACCGGGTGACCGCTAATGGTGACGTCTGCAACAAGATAGGCACCTACCTGAAAGCATTGGCCGCGTATGACAACCGGATTCCCTTTTACGCGGCAGTGCCTACGTCGACCATTGACTGGCAACTGACGCATGGTGCCGCGATTGAGATTGAAATGCGCGATGCCGATGAAGTTGCCTGCATGCAAGGACAGGGCAGTGATGGCCAGTTGCAGAAAATACGTGTTATCCCGCGCGAAAGCCAGGCACTGAATCCGGCATTTGATGTGACGCCTGCCAGGCTGGTGACAGGGATTATTACCGAGCGGGGTATTTTTCCTCCCGGGCAATTACAGCAGGCAAAATTCTCTGAGTCGCAAATATGACAACACCATCACCGGCAGAGCAGCTGTTGCATGTGGCACGGCAACTATCCAGCCTGGGCCTGAATAAAGGCAGTTCCGGCAATGCCAGCATCCGGCTGGAGGATGGCTTTCTGGTCACGCCATCGGGGGTGCCTGCTGACCAGTTATCGGCCAACAGCATGGTGTATATGCAATGGGATGGTGTGGCTGAGGCTGGCAAGAAGCCTACCAGTGAGTGGCGTTTTCATAGGGATATTCTGCAAGCGCGTCCCGAAATGCAGGCGGTGGTACATTGCCACAGTATGTTCGCAACCACCATTGCCTGCCTGGCACGTGATGTGCCGCCATTTCATTACATGATTGCTGTGGCAGGCGGCGACAATATCCGTTGTGCGCCTTATGCGCTGTTCGGTACGCAGGCACTGTCGGATCTGGCAGTAACAGCCTTGCAGGACCGCAAAGCCTGCTTGCTGGCGCACCATGGCATGATTGCACTGGGAAAGGATCTGGCACAGGCGCTGGCGATTGCCGTGGAGGTGGAAAACCTGTGCGAACAATACTGGCGCCTGCTGCAACTGGGTGAACCTGCACTGCTCACTGGCACACAGATGCAAGAGGTACATGCGCAGTTTGCAGGTTACGGGCAATGGCGAAAATAGCGGTGGTACGGCGGTGACGATGTTTACATTACAGTCTGGGGAAGAGCGCCAGCGTTGTCAGCCGCAATAACCTGGCCGGATCACAAATAAACACATTTTCCTGGGCGTGCCGGCCAGGTGTGGGGGCTGCCAGAATCGCGTCAGGTGGCGCATAGCACTTCAGTAACACTCCACCGGACTCTACGGCATTCAGGCCCTTGGCATATGAGGTGGCGACTGCTTCGGAAGAGGTCCAGCAGAAACCTAATTGATTGCGGTCAAACAAGAACCAGCTTTCGCCGCGATAAAGTGTCAGTCCTTGCCCGTGGTATGCAGGCAATGCTTTTTCCAGAACTTTCAGAATCAAGGCATCGTCTCTGATCCTGGCGCGCAGATCGCCACCGTAAGTTGTCCATAAAGACTGGATTTTTTCTTTGTGGAAGATAGCCTCATCATTGACATTCGCCAGGTAGGCCAGGGTTTCCTGCCACAGCGAGGTATCCGTGACGTTGACGTAAATACCGTGGCAAAACTGTCGCGCCAGAGATTGGACGGTGATTTTCATTCGGTGACTATCCATGCCGCAAGGGGCTGCATCAGCTGTGAATCCTTACGTGGCATAGTCATGCCGGCCGTACAATTGACCAGGGCAGGGCTTGCAGGTGTGTGCTGCGTCAATCGCTGACCCAGGCACCATCAAGCAGTTTTTCCTGCGGCTGAAACTGTTGCTTGTAAGCCATTTTTTCACTGTCGGCAATCCAGTAACCGAGGTAAAGATAAGGCAGACCAAGTTGCCTGGCCCATTCAATTTGCCACAGGATGCTATAAGTACCATAACTCGCCTTGTCACTGGTGTCGTAAAAGGTATACACCGCAGACAGGCCATCCGCCACCAGGTCAATCACGCTGACCATTTTGAGGGTATTTTGCGCATCACGGAACTCGACCATGAGGCTTTCGACATTGGACTGGCACAGGAACTGCTGGTATTGCGACACTTCATCCTCAAACTCGTCCAGTGGCTCCGGGCCATTGCTGTGGCGCTGCTTCTGGTAGGTATGGTAAAGCGCAAAATGTTCTTCGCGGTATGCGGTCTCCAGAGTCGTGACTTGCAGGTTCGCATGTTTTTTCCAGGCACGTTGCTGGCTGCGTGTTGCCTGAAACGCATGCACGGGCAGTCGCACGGAAATGCAGGCATGGCATTGTTCACAATGTGGCCGGTAGGCAAATTTGCCGCTGCGACGGAAACCTTGCTGAATCAATCCACTGTAAACCGTGGCGTCCACCAGGTTTTGCGGCGTGGCAATCAGGCTTTGTGCCTGTTTCTCCGGCAGGTAGCCGCATGGATAAGTGGTGGTGACATAAAACTGCAGTTTCTGCAGCGGGGCATCGTTAGGCAGTGTCATGGTGTACCAGCTCGTTCAATCGCGCAATAAAACGCTCTCTAGGGATTTCACAGGCACCAAAGCTTTCCAGCAAAGGCGTGCGCATCTGGCAATCTATCATACCGACTTGCTGCATGTTTAGCCATTGCACCATATGCGCAAACGCCACTTTGGAAGCATTGCTGACATGATGGAACATGCTTTCGCCATAAAACATGCGGCCGATTTTGATACCGTAACAGCCGCCAACCAGGATATTGTTCTGCCAGGCTTCCACGCTGTGGGCATAACCTAAGTGATGCAAGGTACTATAGGCCTTGATCATTTCGTCGGAAATCCACGTGCCTTGCTGTCCCGGACGTGCAGTGGCAGCGCAGGCCGCCATGACTTGCTCGAAAGCCGTATTGATACGGATGTCAAAGGGTCGCTGCTGAATGACTTTGCGCAGGGAACGGCTGATATGTACTTTCTCCGGGAACAGCACCATACGCGGGTCCGGACTCCACCACAGTATGGGTTCACCCGGGCTGAACCATGGAAAAATACCCTGCTGATAGGCGGCCAGCAAGCGTTGTGCGCTCAAGTCACCACCAATGGCGACCAGTCCGTTAGGTTCTGTCAGTGCCTGCTGCAACGGCGGAAAAGGCGTTTGCCTGTCCAGAATGAGAACCGGCCCGCCAGGCAACGGGTAATAGCTGTCTTGCATAATTGCGCTTACCAGTAGTACGGTGAAAGTGGATCTTTATTCTACCGTGTTGCAGGCAGATATGGCATTTGTGCTGTATTTTGTACGAGAATGGCGAGCGGATGGCTTCCCTTGCACTGAATGCGACATGCAAATGCCCGCACATCTTGAAAAAATGATTTCAAATCAATTGATTAACGCGTAAAATGCGCAGCTTTCAAGCATAGCCGGTCACTCGCGTGGAAACCTACACCTCCCTTACTGCCAAACCTGTCAGCAGCTACCGACCTTACTGGGCGAAACGTTTTGGCGTTGCCCCTGTGCTGCCTATGAGCCGTGCCGAAATGGATGCGCTGGGCTGGGATAGCTGTGACATTATCCTGGTGAGTGGTGATGCCTATATTGATCACCCCAGCTTTGGCGTGGCGCTGATAGGCCGCTTGCTGGAGGCACAAGGCTTCAGGGTTGGCATTATTGCCCAGCCGGACTGGCAATCAGCCGAGCCATTCAAGGTGCTGGGCAAGCCCAACCTGTATTTCGGCGTGACTGCCGGCAATATGGATAGCATGGTCAACCGCTATACCGCAGACCGTAAAATCCGTTCAGATGATGCTTACACGCCGAATGCGGCAGCCAACAAGCGCCCGGACCGTGCGGTGCTGGTGTACTCGCAGCGCTGCAAGGAGGCTTATCCTTCCGTGCCGCTGGTGATAGGCAGCATCGAAGCCAGTTTGCGCCGGATCGCGCATTATGATTACTGGTCAGACAAAGTACGCCGCTCCATCCTGATTGATTCCAAGGCGGATTTGCTGGTGTATGGCAATGCCGAGCGTGCCATTATCGAGATTTCACACCGTCTGGGGCGTGGCCAGGCAATCAGCGATATACAGGATATCCGTGGCACGGCATTTATCCGCAAGCAGGTGCCGGACGAGTTTGTAGAAGTACCTTCAACGCGTTTGGATCGTCCGGGCGTGGTGGAGAAACACGAAGATCCATACGCCATGAAAATGGGTAAAGGCGATGCCAGCTGTGCCACTGATGAAAAATCTGCTGAGGCTGCTGCGCCAACCATCAGCCTGCCATTGCCTCTGAAAGCAGCCAAAGTGCCGCGTGACCGTCAGGTGATCCGTATGCCATCTTTTGAGGAGGTGGTCAGTGACCCTGTCATGTATGCCCATGCTTCGCGTGTGCTGCATCTGGAGGCCAACCCTGGCAATGCACGTGCGCTGGTGCAACGACATGGCAACCGTGAAGTCTGGCTGAATCCGCCACCGATTCCATTGACCACTAAAGAAATGGATTATGTGTATGACTTGCCATATGCCCGCAAGCCGCACCCGGCATATGGCAATGCCAATATTCCTGCCTGGGAAATGATACGTTTTTCGGTCAATATTATGCGCGGCTGTTTTGGTGGCTGTACTTTCTGCTCGATCACCGAGCACGAAGGACGCATTATCCAGAGCCGTTCCGAAGAGTCTATCTTGCGTGAAATTGAGGAAATTCGTGACAAGGTGGATGGCTTTACCGGCGTGATTTCCGACCTGGGCGGGCCCACGGCCAATATGTACCGTTTATCCTGCAAGTCGGAAGAGATAGAGAAAAACTGCCGCAAACTGTCCTGCGTCTATCCCGGTGTGTGCGAAAACCTCAATACCGACCATTCATCCCTGATTCAGCTTTACCGCAAGGCGCGTAACCTGCGCGGCGTGAAAAAAATCCTGATCGGTTCAGGCTTGCGTTATGATCTGGCGGTGAAATCGCCGGAATATGTGAAGGAGCTGGTGCAGCATCATGTCGGCGGCTACCTGAAAATCGCGCCCGAGCATTCTGAAGAGAATGTGCTGAGTAAAATGATGAAACCGGGCATGGGCGCGTATGACGAATTCAATCGCATGTTCGAGAAATTCAGTGCTGATGCCGGCAAGAAACAATATCTGATACCGTATTTTATTGCCGCACACCCTGGTTCTACCGATGAAGATGTACTGAATCTGGCCTTGTGGCTGAAACGTAACGATTTCAGACTGGACCAGGTGCAAACCTTTACGCCGACACCTATGGCGATGGCGACCGCCATGTACCACAGTGGCAAAAATCCGCTGCGCAAAGTGACGCATGATTCAGAGGATGTTGCAGTGCCTAAAGCGGGCAATCTGCGCAAGCTGCACAAGGCATTTATCCGTTACCATGATCCGCAGAACTGGCCGATATTGCGTGAAGCGCTGAAAAAAATGGGCCGGGCGGATTTGATCGGTAACGGTAAAAAACATCTGGTGCCAGCCTATCAGCCAGCCGTGTTACCAAAAATCGTGCAGTCGGATGGCAGCCGTTTTAATGCCAAGCCCATGCCCAAAGGCTTTAACCAAACGAAGAGTTTTGCCCGTCCGTCTAAAGGCAAGAGCAAGTACGACGGTGGCCGCAAGCATTGATCTGTGGTTTGAGGCGCAAATGCAACTTTTCCTTTGCGCGGACCAATATGGCGCTGGTGAGCGTTATTTGTTTTTGACGCGCTATTAGCAAACGCCACACATGGTTGCCAGCGTGCAACCAGTCAGTGAAGAGGAGTATTGAATGCGTTTCTTGTGGTCGCTGGTGTTATTACTGGTTTTGACGCAGGGACAGGCAGCTGAAAAAAGCTTGTTCTGGCAACTGGAATCACCCACCGGTAAAGTCAGCTACCTGTTTGGTACCATGCATACCGATGATCAGCGCGTGACAGACTTTTCGC
Source organism: uncultured Methylophilus sp. (assembly GCA_966248215.1). Classification (GTDB taxonomy): domain Bacteria; phylum Pseudomonadota; class Gammaproteobacteria; order Burkholderiales; family Methylophilaceae; genus Methylophilus. Next base: position 28,717 of record CBIMYT010000001.1, read on the forward strand.
CACGTGTCATGCAGGCATTAAAATCCGTAGACACATTCATGCTGGAAGTGGCTGACGCGCCGAAGCCAGCATGGCTGCGATTACCACAAGGTGATTTAAAGCCATATCTGTCTGCCACTGAACTCGATCAGCTTGCTGCGCTGGCGGACCTGCATGCCCTGCCGCTGGAAACTGCGTTGCACATGAAACCGTGGCTACTGGCGGTGCTGTTTGATCTGCCCAAGCCGCAAACGCCGTTTGCACAGGATTTCCTGCTGAAAGCCGAGGCCGGAACGCATGGGAAAAAGGTGCTGGGGCTGGAAGATGCGCAAACGCATTTCAGTGTGATGGATAACCTGTCCATGGAAGAGCAACTGATCATGCTGCGCGCAGTCCTGAAACGCACTCAGGCCCAGAAAGAGCAGGATTTTGAGGACTTGTTGCATGTCTATCTTGCAGGAGATGCAGAACAGATTGCCCGTATGGATAATGCCATGACCGGTGATATGTTGCCGCCGGAGTTATGGCAACGCATGCGTGTCAAACTGCTTGATGAGCGCAACGTGGATATGGCCGCACGTGGTATTGCACAAGCCCGGCAGGAGCGGGTTTTTATTGCGGTTGGTGCCGCCCATCTGGCGGGCGAACATGGATTGATTCATGCTTTCAGGCAGGCCGGATTCAAGCTGACACCCCTGCAGAAGTAATCAGGGTAAAACGGACTGCCTACGCTGAAGTTCTGGGGGCCAGTTCGCCTGCAATCCGCGTGATATAGGCAACAAAATCGGCATCTTCGCCTATCAGCAGACGGGGTAATTGCTGGCGGAAATCTTCGCGCAGGCACCATTCGCGCATATAGTCCTCCCACGACATCCAGCGCCGCAAGCGCTTGCCGCGCATGTCGCTGTCATAAGCCAGCAGGTAGGCACGTTCAAACAGTGAAATCAGGATTTCGAACAATACCAGCTTGCGCTCTTCCTGTTCGGCAGACAGCGGCAAAGTGCCGGCGTGTGAGCGTAATTGCAAATCCGGGTTGGCCATGACCAGCTTGAGAAAGTCGGTATAGTTATCAGCCAGCAACTGATAGACTTCCTCATCTTCGTTCTCGCGCTCTTTGCGCTGTTCCAGGATAAAAGTCACGATTGCCAGCGGCAGACCCACGACTGTGACGATATAACTGAGCAGTTCCCAGGTTTGAATATTCATCAAGATGTGTAATGCATGAGGTTAATTAAGCGGGTTGGCGCGTTGCTGAATCACTTCCATACACTCATCAAACTGCAGGGATTTATCGAAAAAGTGTTTCACTCCCAGGGTCTGGGCCAAATTGCGGTAATAACTATTACCATGATTGGTCAGCATGACGATATCAGGCGTATCGAACGGGTAGCCTTCCTGCTGGGTGTGGCGAACTACATCGAAGCCGGTGCCGGCAGCCAGTTCTATATCTACCACTATCATGTCGTACTGGCGGGAGTTAAGCAGCCCTATCGCTTCCTCGCTGGTTGTCGCAATGTCTTTAATGGCTAATTCATCACAGTCATGCAACATCTCGGCGATGGCGTCGCGTATCAAAGCAGAATCTTCAACTAACAGCAATCTATACATGAGAATTTAACTTATCCATAAACGTCGCGTAAAAGCTTTTGCGCTTGATTGCAGAGGCGAAAAACCGTTGTGAACATTTTCTGAAAAGTGATGCATGGCAAGCACTAATTGAGCAAACCATATTTAATCGCGTAATAAGTCAGGTCGGCATTCGACTTCATCGCCATTTTTTCCAGAATGCGACTACGATAGGTGCTTACGGTTTTGATACTGATAAACAGTTCGTCTGCAATCGCGGTCGGCGTCTGACCGGCCGCCAGTTTGACGAATACCTGGAACTCGCGGTCTGACAGCGTTTCGTGTAGCTGTTTTTCAGACGGATGGCTGAGTTCATTGGTCATGAGTTCTGCCAGTTCTGCTGAGATGTAGCGCTTCCCGGTCGCCACGGTACGGATGGCCTGAATGATTTCATCAGAATCGGCATTTTTTGATAAATAACCTTTGCAACCGTTACGCATCAGGTTCAGTGCATATTGATCTTCCGCATAACCGCTGAGCACTAACACCGGTAAATCCGGTGCCACGTGTTTGAGTTCATGCAGGGTATCCACACCGTTCTTATCCGGCATGGAAATATCCAGTACCATGGCGTCATATTCATTCGACCGTACCAGTTGAATGGCTTCTGCCCCTGAACACGCCTCACCGACAACTTTCAAATCAGATTCCATTTCAATCAGATTGCGCAAGCCGTCGCGCACAATACTATGGTCATCCACCAAAAGAATTCTTTTCATTACTGGTTTCTCGTTATGAGGTTGTTGATGAGCCTGAAGCGGTTTCAGGTGGGGATGCGGAAGTATCCGGCTCCGGTTCCGGCGCCGTCGGCTCAGCGGGCGCTATTTCGGTTCTGAATAATTGCCAGTCGCGTTCAATCATGGTTAATGAGGTAGCGAATAACGGCTTTTTTTTCCATACATTATGTACAGCGCGGAAAGTCAGTATGCCAATCAGGGCTGGCACCAGCATGATCAGTCCCAGAATCAATGTGCGGTGCGGATGTTCCCACAACAGCGAAAACAACCACATCAGGCCTAACAGGCCGGTAAAAATCAGCATGGAAAATACCACCAGTATTCCTATCATACTGGTGGCCAGGCGCTCAGTTTCCTCCACAAAATCCTGTTTCAGGAATTGCGCCCGGCTTTCCGCATAATCAGCCGCATGATCGCGCAACTGCAGCAGGTTATCTGTCAATGCAGAAACTTTACGGTTGAAAAATAACACTGCTGCAAATTTTAGGAGGTTTACCCACATACTTTTCCTTAAAGGTCACGACGCTTGGCACCCAGTAAATATCCTACCAGCAAACCAACACCTGCCGCTACCAGCACCGTGCCTACCGGATGTTCCTGCACAGTGTCAGCAGTTTTATCCTTGATGGTATGGTAGGTTTCAGTAAATTCCTGTTGCACCTGGTCTTTGACACGACCGGCGCCTGCAGTGATTTTGGTCGTAATGGAAGCAACGGTTTCCTCGTTGGTCAGGCGGTCAATATTGCTTTTCAGGGCACGAATCAACTCTTTGGCTTTGTCCTGGGTGCTGTCTGTGGTGTCCTGCACTGCATCAAGCAAATCGGATGCGGTTGACTTTACCTGGGATGCAATTTCTTCAATGGCCTGATCGGAGTGGCTTGCCAGGCGTTCTGTGGTTTTCTCAACATTATCTTTCGAAATATTCAACATCATTTACTCCTTTTCTGATGACAATTATTTATCAAGCAAACAGTACTGAAGCTTTGCTTTACCGATGATGCAAATGTTACGCAACGGGCTCTTGTACCCGTATCGGCCCAGGGCCGATATAGAAGTCAGAATTATCTGACAACAGGCTGAAAGCCAAATATAACTATACGTTGCCGAGTGAAGCTAACATCGTTATGATTCGACTGGATGCATCGATTAACATAACATAATACTTATGACACAGCGTGATTGGTAAATGTTTACAATCAAGAAAAACAATTTGACTGCCATGCAAAAAATCAGAAACTATCTTATTGCTTTGCTTGACCGCCTTGAAAAAGTTACGGATACCTTTGGCGGGAATACCGTGACCTTGCTGACTGTAAGTTTACTGCTGGCAGCAGCCATGCTGATACTGAATGACCGTTTAATCGTCACGACCACTGAAAAAACCGATGCGCTGGTCACCCTGGACCATTTGTTAATGGAAACATGGCGGACGCGTACCCATCTGGCGCTTGCGGAAAGTGCACAAAGAGGTTATCTGCTGACACGCTCCGAGGAGTATTTCAAGTCTTACGATGACGCGACTGCGGAAGTCGGCCAGCATCTCAAAAAGATCAACAGGCTGCTGGATAACACTGACTTGAGTCAGCATTCTGCAATGCAATCCATTATGACGGAGCTTTCCAGTAGTATTGCCAAAAAATCTGCTGAAATGAATGTGACCATTGATTTGGCAAAAAAACGCCAGTTTGATAAAGCGCTGGCCGTGGTTGGACTGGATTCGGCTATCAAGGAAAGCCACAATATTCAAATGCTTTCCAAACAGCTGGAAACGGAAGTACTGAATTATAGACTCGAGCTGGCAGACAACCGCAATAATACCGGCCGCATGATGCGCTGGTTTGTTATGGCAGGCCCGTTGATCTTTGTGTCGCTGGTCGTGCTGGTCATTCGGCGTTTGTTACGCGAACTGGCTGAAAAGGCTAATCTGTATGTGCGCTTAAGTGATGAGAATGCCGAATATGAACGCAATATTGAAAGTCTCAAAACCAGGTTACAGGGACAGGCTTTACAGGCACAAACCAATATCGAGCGTGAGCGGTATCAGCTGGCCAGGGAATTGCACGACGAACTGGGGTCTCTGTTAACGGCCATTAAAATGGATATTTCCTGGGCCGCCAAACATTTGAAAGATCAGGTGCCTCAGGTAACGGAAAAACTCAAGAAAACCAACCAGTACCTGGATCGCAGTATTAATTTCAAACGTGAAATCGTACAAAACCTGCATCCGTCCATGATCAAGAGTTTTGGCCTGATTGCCTCCTTGCAGAACCTGGTGGATGAAGCCGCTGCCCGTAATCAGTGGGAGATGGACGTCATTATGCCCGATCAGGAAATGAACATTAATGAAACGCTGGGCCTGATTATTTACCGGCTGGTGCAGGAAAGCCTGAATAATTGCAGCAAATATGCCAAGGCGACACATGTGTCTGTGCATTTGATGCATGATGAGCACCATGTCAAACTGGAGATTGTGGATAACGGCGTAGGCTTCGATCCGGAAAGCATGAGCAGTAAATCCACCGGCATTGGTGGTATGTGTAATCGCGTTGAATCCATCGGTGGCCACTATGAAATCTCCAGCGCCCCCAATCAGGGTGCCAGCACCCGTGTTCTACTCCCTTATCTTCAGGAAGAAGTGATCCCTTTCTCCAGCCCTGCGGTTTAATGTAGTCATATTCTGACAATGTATTCAGCCGTGACCGACTGACGTGTCCCTTCGCTGTGATTAACATGGCACCACTGACATCGTAATGATGCGTGATGGATGCTAAAACAGGAGGCGCACATGTTAATGTCCAAATTCCAGCAAGCAGTTATTTTTGGTGGATTGCTTACTACCGCAATCACATTGAATGCATTTGCGTTTGATCTGCAAGAGGTTAAAAACGGCGACCAGCCTTATCGCGATGAGTTTAACGCTCTTGATAAGAACCAGAACCAGCTATTGAGCTGGACTGAGGTGCAAGCTGATAAAGGTTTGAAGCAACAGCAGTTTAATGCTTTTGATGCTGACAAGAATGGCGGTTTGAATTACGACGAGTATGCTGAACTGAAAACCAGGACCGGCCAGAAAGTCTTCAAGGCGGCCATGTCTGATAGCTGGATCACGACAAAAGTGAAAGCGCGCCTGCTTGAAGAGGAGACATTAAAGTCACTTAAAATCAGCGTGGAAACGCATCAGGGCGATGTCCTGCTTAGCGGGTTCGTTTCGGATGCGGCGCTTAAAACCAGGGCAGAGCAACTGGTTTCTGGTGTCGATGGCGTGAAGTCCGTCAAGAACGCCATCGTGGTGAAAGAAGGTTAATTAAAGAACACCCCTTTGCAAGCCGCATCATCCTCTCCCAACGTAGTGGCTTGCATTTTTTTTTCGGCGGGCTATCCGGCATGTGTTGACGATTCATCCTCGGGAAGACATGGATAGCCTGCCACCCTAAGTAACAGAAAGGACACATCATGAAAAAAACAAATACATATCTTACAAGTGGTGTATTAGTCGCAATGTTAATGTGTGGCAGCGCCACCGCACTGGCTGCCGAATTGCCTCGCAGCGAGCCGATGTACAATTTTCTTCCTGGCGATGTTGTAGTGCAGAATGTCAAAACCAGCCTGCAAAACCATGGTATTGATGCCTCTTCACTGCAGGTGAATGCAGATGCCAAAGGTGTGGTGACATTATCCGGCCTGGTCGATTCCAAGCAGGATGCTGAAACCGCAACCCATATTGCCAAAGAGACAGAAGGTGTTTACGCAGTCCTGGGCGAGTGGCGTTATGAATCTCCAGCCATTCCGGTATCGGAAGCGCAGACCCTGATTGAAGGTGAGCCTACTGCCAGCGGCAATGAGGGAAGCCAGTCCGACATGCAATGAACAGATCGGGAGGGGCAGCTCTCTCGTGATGGTACGCAGCCGGATAGCAGACAGGAGCTAATGCTGTTTGAACATCACCCCTCTACGGCATTCGTTCTTAATCTGGTGGGGTTGCCGGAAGAGTAATCTCCCGCTGCAGTAAGCATGTTGCAACTATCAGAAAGGTGGCTGACAGCCACCTTTTTAGCGTGATGACAGCGATCAGCTGGAGGCCAGTTTAAGGCCGATAATTCCTGCAATAATCAATATCAGACTGACAATCCGCAACGGCGAAACCGGTTCGTTAAATAGCAGGATGCCCAGGATTACCGTGCCCACGGCTCCTATCCCTACCCAGACTGCATAAGCGGTGCCCACCGGCAGGGCTTTGACGCACAGTCCGAGCAGCCAGACACTGATGACCATGGCAACAATGGTCCAGAAAGAAGGCCAGAAACGTGAAAATCCTTCGGTATATTTCAGGCCAATGGCCCAGGCGGTTTCAAACAAACCGGCAATTACAAGTACCAGCCAGGTCATATCACTCCTTTGGTTAATCGCTATCGCTGAATAATATTCTGAAATCTAGGCTTGTTGCAGTGCTGCCAGATCCTGTCCGGACAGCCAGCGCCATTCGCCGGGCTGCAAATCTTCCGGCAATGCGAGCTGGCCGATTCTGATACGTTTCAGGTTTTCCACCCGGTTGCCAATGGCGGCAATCATGCGTTTGACCTGATGATATTTACCTTCTGCCAGCGTCATGTGGATCACATTGTCCGAAATACGCGTCACTTCCAGTGCCGCAATAGTCTGGTCTTCATCCACCAGTTGCACGCCAGACAGCAAGGATTGCAGTTGCCCGTCACTGATGGCATGTTTACAGTCCACTTCATAGACTTTTGGCACATGATGTTTGGGCGAGCTGATCTTATGGATAAACTGGCCATCGTCGGATAACAGAATCAACCCAGTGGTGTCTTCATCCAGCCGGCCTATGCATTGAATACCGCGTTCGACCAGCGGCGCAGGCAGCAAAGTATAGATGGTCGGATGAAACTGGGTTTTATGCGTACATTCGTAATGCGCCGGTTTGTACATCATGAGGTAGCTATGTTCCTGGTATTGCCAGGCCTCGCCCTGTACAGTGAAATGCAGATTGTCGAGTTCGAAAGTTGCATCCGGGTCATCACACATGACGCCATTGACGGTGACTTCCTCATTCACAATCAGGATGCGGCACATTTTGCGTGTGCCAAAACCTTGCCGATGCAGGATGCGTTCTAAATCCAGTTTCTTTGCCATGGCGGGATTATACGTGAATGGGGTTGGGCGTGGCTGGTTGGAAAGGGCGGGAAGGGCATTCGTGCCGGTTTTTGTCATGGTGGAGTGATGTGGCGCTTTGTTTCGCTTTGACCGCGAAAGAATAATCACCATAATCACCCGCAGCGAAGGCAAAACATTCCTGGTTCTTTTCTGCCTTCTAATTGCCTCCTTGGCAATTCACGTATAATCCCCTGATGGCATTTAAACACATTACCTCGCGCGATAACCCCGTCTACAAGCACTTACGCAAGCTGGCTGATAACGCCCGTGAGCGTAAAAAAGAGAAAGTGACGCTGCTTGAAGGCGTGCACCTGATCGAGGCATATATGCAAACGCAGGGCGAGCCTCAGTTGCTGATTATCCCGGAAGGTAGAAGCAGTCTGGAAGCCACCAATTTGCTGCAGCAACTGGCTGATGTGAATACTATGATGGTGCCGACCCTGATGTTTGCCGATCTGGCGCCTGTGGCCAGCAGTAGCGGCATTATGGCGCTGGTGTCCGTGCCGGAATTGGCATTGCCGCAGACAGTGGACTTTGCGTTGCTGATTGAGGATATTCAGGACCCCGGCAATCTGGGTAGCATGTTGCGTACAGCCGCAGCGGCTGGCGTGCAGGTGGTGTACCTGACCAAAGGTTGTACCGACGCCTGGTCACCCAAGGCCTTGCGTGGCGGGCAGGGCGCGCAACTGGTTTTGCCGGTGATCGAAAATGCCGAGGCGGAAGCGTTGCTGAACAGCTTTTCCGGCAAGACGCTGGCGCTGACCATGCAGGGAGAAAGCTTGTATGAACAAGCTTTGCGTGAACCAGTGTTGTTTGTGGTCGGCAATGAAGGTGCCGGTATTTCACCGGCTTTGCAGTCTGCGGTGCAGACTTGCGTCACGATTCCGATGGCGCATCAGGGAGTGCTGGCACTGGAGTCACTCAATGCAGCGGCGGCCACTGCGGTTGCACTGTTTGAATGCCAGCGCCAACGCCTGTCAGCGCAATCTAGTGCGTGACCTCGTGATCATCGTCGTCGCTGAACAGGGCTAAGGCTTCTTCTTCATCGACGACATAGTGCTTGTTGCAGAAGTCGCACTGGATTTGCACGCTGCCTTGTTCTTCCAGAATGCTGCGCACTTCGGCCAGCCCCAGCATTTGCAGCATATTGGTGACGTTTTCCTGTGAGCAGCTACAGAATGCACGGATATTGCGGCCATCAAACAAACGCACATCTTCTTCCACAAACAGGCGTTGCAATAGCGTTTGGGTATCCAGGTCCAGCAATTCACGGTTGGTTACAGTGCCAGCCAGATGCTGGACACGGTTCCAGCAATCCAGGTCCTGTTCCTGCTGTTGCGGCAGTTTCTGCAATAGCAGTCCGGCGGCATGATCACCTTCAGCGGTCAGCCACAGCCGTGTTTCAATCTGTTGTGAGCGCAGCATGTAGTTTTCCAGCATGCTGGCGATATTGTCGCCTTCCAGTGGCACTATGCCCTGGTAAGGCTCGCCTTCTTCCGGCATCAGCGTAATCACCAGCTGACCCTGTTCCAGCCAGTCGGTCAAATGCTCACCTTGTAATTCCTGCTGCACTTTAGCCGTGGCACGGATATCCAGTCCGGATGTACATTCTACCACCAGCAATTGCAGCGCACCTTTGCTTTGCAGTTGCAGAATCAGCTTGCCCTGCATTTTCAGCGTGGAAGTGAGTAGCACGCTGGCGGCGGCAAATTCACCGATCACCTGTTTCAGCGCAGGTGCCAGTGGCTGGTGCTCCAGGGCGGTAAACAGGCTTTGGTCCAGGTGCACGCAGTTGCCACGTACTGCCGAGTGTTCAAAAATAAAGGGGTGCAGTTGGTCGAGAGAAGTCGTTTGATTCATGCGGCTATTTTACCATTGATGGCACGGTTAACCTTGTGCAACTGCGATTTTGGGTAATTGCCAGTGCGTGTGTGCCCATTGCCAGATATCCGGCAGTGAAAAAGTGTGGATATTGTCTGGTAGTGGCTGCTGTAGAAAGCGCAATGCTTCAATCAGTACGGTTTCCACATTGTCCGGGGGGATGGCCTGGGCCAGATTCTGTTTGCTGAGTTTTTGTCCTGCGCTATTCATGACCAGCGGAATATGTGCATAGCCTGGCGTGGCGTAACCGAGTAACTGCTGTAAATAAATCTGGCGTGTGGTGGAGTGAAGCAAGTCTGCTCCGCGCACCACATGCGTCACGCCTTGCAAGGCATCGTCAACCACCACGGCTAACTGGTAGCTGAACAAATCGTCCGCACGTTTGATCACGAAGTCGCCGATATCGGCGGCCATATGATGTTGCTGACAGCCCTGAATCTCATCCTGGAAGCGAATCACTATATCCTGCGTTTTCAGCCGCCAGGCGGCGGGCATATCTGGTTTGGCCGGATGTTGCCGGCAAGTACCAGGGTAAATCGCGCTTTCTATACCTTGCCGGGTACTGGAGTCGGCAATTTCCCTGCGTGAGCAGGTGCAGGGATAAACCAGATGTTGATTGCGTAAAGTCTCCAGCGCCTGCTGGTAAAGATCGCTACGCTGGCTCTGGTAGATAATTTCGTCATCCCAGACAAAACCGTAACGGTGTAACGCAGCAATGATCTCGTCGCTGGCACCGTCCACGCTGCGCGTGGTGTCCACATCTTCAATACGCAGCAGCCATTGCCCGCCACGGCTCCTGGCATCGCAATAACTGGCTACGGCGGCGACCAGTGAGCCGAAGTGCAGGGGGCCGGTTGGAGAAGGCGCAAAACGTCCGGTAATCATGCAGCTGAAGTCTATTGCGCGACGTAAGGTGGAATATGCCAGGCGACCAGCTGACCGCCGCGTAATTGCAGATGGCAGGCCATGCGCTCTATGCCGTGGCTGGACACATCAAACGTATAGGTACGCTGCAGTTGCATGCGGCCATTGCTATCCCTGGCAAAGCCGGTATGCGAGCAGGCTACCGTTTCATCCAGAAACTGCAGCTGGCAGCGTTCTGCCAGCTGGCGGCCGATTTTTAGGGCGATTTCGCGTTTGGAGACAGAGTCCATCCAGAACCAGGCGCCGGCGACGATGATCGCCAGTAGTGACCATTCAGCCATGTGAGCTCTCCTGCAAGCCGGAGCCGCTTTTCGGTGTATGATTGATGTACAAAATAATTCCTCTAAAACCAGTCCTCTAAAACCAGTAAAGTGCAGTGTGCTATGAGTTCATCACGCGAAAAAGACGCTATTCAGGCCTATTATAATTTATTGCACGGAAAAGGCGCGGATGACGCGATCATGATGCAGCGTGACAAGGTACTGGCCGAGTTGTGCCCCATGCTGGAGGATCAGGAATGCAGTAGCGCGGTGTATCGCAAGGCAGTGGATGATTGCCTGGAGGATAAGCCTGCACAGGCATGGGCGGAAATTCTGACCATTATCCGCGAGTTTTATCCGTTCTGGCGTGGCGATGTCAAAGCCGTGATGCAATATGCCGACACGGTGGGATTCGAACTGCATGCCATAGGCTGGCAGCCGGCCGTGATTGATTTACAGTCAGTATGGCCTGCCCTGCAGACCGAGAAATTCGCCACTTCAGAATTATGGGCGCTCAATGGTTATGTCAAGGCGCTGAACGCGATGGAGCATAGACCGGAGATGGATATTGAAGTGCGTACGCGTATGGCCAAGCTGATGCTGTTACGCATGCGCGATGCACCACTGTCGGAAAAAAATGCCTATCGCATTACTGCCGACGCGACTTTGCCGTTGTTCAATCTCAGGCATACGCGACATTTATTCCTCAATGCCGTGCGCGAGTTCTATTACTTCTGGGCCGCTCATCCTGATGCGGAAGCCATGCTCAAACAATTGCAGCCTACTGAAATCATGTAATTTCAAGTTGCACCATTCTTGTGCAGTGCATGGATGTTTGCGCAGAGTTGGTGCAAACGTCAGGCTCCCTAAAAATAAATTCCTTTAAAATCAGCCGGATAAATATGGTCTGATAATTGCTTTTCCATTCCGCAGTTTAGAAAAGGCGTGTGCAACGCTGATAATGATTGACCCTGTTCGGAGAGCGAAATGGAAGCATTGATATCCGCGAATGATGTTCTGTTTGTGTTGTTGGGCGCCATCATGGTATTGGCCATGCATGCCGGGTTTGCCTTTCTGGAAGTCGGTACCGTGCGCCAGAAAAACCAGGTCAACGCACTGGTCAAGATCATGGTGGATTTCGCGGTTTCTACCGTTGCCTATTTCTTTATCGGTTACGGTATTGCCTATGGTATTCACTTCTTCAACGGTGCCGATGTGTTATCGGCGCGTCACGGTTATGACCTGGTTAAATTCTTTTTCCTGCTGACTTTTGCCGCAGCGATTCCGGCGATTATTTCCGGTGGCATTGCCGAGCGTGCCAGGTTCAATCCGCAGATGGCAGCCACTTTCCTGATTGTCGGCTTTATCTATCCATTTTTTGAAGGCATGGTCTGGAATAATCATTTCGGTTTCCAGGACTGGTTAAACCATAGTTTCGGTGCCAGGTTTCATGATTTTGCCGGATCTACCGTGGTGCATGCCATGGGAGGCTGGATAGCACTGACGGCAGTATTGTTGCTCGGCGCCCGTCATGGCCGCTATACCAGAGATGGCAAGCTGCATGCCTATCCACCATCCAATATCCCTTTTCTTGCATTAGGTGCCTGGATACTGACAGTGGGCTGGTTCGGTTTCAATGTGATGTCCGCACAGGCAATTCAGCAACTATCTGGCCTGGTTGCGGTTAACTCTCTGATGGCGCTGGTCGGCGGCACCCTGGCAGCATTATTTTCAGGGAAAAATGACCCTGGCTTTGTACACAACGGTCCGCTGGCTGGGCTGGTGGCAGTGTGTGCCGGTTCTGATGTCATGCATCCACTGGGGGCGCTGGTGACCGGTGCAGTAGCGGGCGCATTATTCGTATGGGCATTTACCCTCACGCAAAACCGTTTGAAAATCGACGATGTGCTGGGCGTATGGCCGTTACACGGCTTGTGTGGCGCCTGGGGAGGAATCGCGGCCGGTATTTTTGGCTGTACCAGTCTGGGCGGCATGGGTGGTGTCAGCTTTCTGAGCCAGTTGGTCGGGACACTGACCGGCATCACTGTTGCGCTGGCGGGTGGCGGGATTGTGTATGGCTTGCTGAAAAAACTGGTGGGTATCCGGCTGGATGCCGAGGCCGAATTTGATGGCGCGGATTTAAGCATCCATAAAATTCCATCGGTATCTACGGATTAATATTCAGCACATGGACGGTTTCGTTTATTTAAAACCAAAACCGCGCTCGTCCAGTGTTTTTCTTAATGCCTGTCTTCCGTCCATATACGTCATATCCGTCGAGGAGCCTTGAACAGCCTCTTGCCACGTTTTGTCTTGCATACCCAAGCCTTGACGGAAAGTTTTAAATACCTCTTCATAGCTTGCAATATCTCCAGATAATTCTCTGGCTTCGTAACGGTTATGATGTAGCACAACTTGTTGAGGCAGCCGGGGACGGATATCAGTCCGGATGTCTGGATCAGGCCAACCAACGACCAGGCCGCACACAACATAGCTGTATTGTGGAAGGTGCAATAATTCTGCAAGTTCTTTAGCTTTGTTTCGAACTGCGCCGATATAGACAGTGCCCAATCCAATCGATTCCGCGGCCAAAGAGGCATTCTGTGCTGCAAGTGCGGCATCCAGAGATGCCATCAGAAATGCATCCAGGTATTCATGCACACCGGGACTCAGCCCGGCATCCAGCGTGATGTGGCGGTTTCTTGAAATATCAGCTAACCAAAGAAGAATTGCTGGTGCTTGGTCAATATAACTATTGCCTAATCCATTGCTGCCGCCTGCCAAAGTTCTGACTTGAGCTTTAGTGTGCGGGTCTGTCACTGCGATGACACTCCATTGCTGCAGGTTGGAAGATGTGGAAGCGGATTGTGCCGCTGCAACCAGCGTTTCCAGCCAGCCATCAGGCAATGGTTTATTTAAATAGCTTCTGACTGAGCGATGGTTCAGGATTCCTGCAATTTGAGCGTTCCAAATTATCTTTTCAGGCGCATTCTGATTCCCATATCTTGCGGCAATCAGTTCATCTTTAAGTAACTGTGTAGTCATACATTTTCCTTAATTACAGGATGATCATTGTCTTATTTAAAGACTTTGTGTGACTGTGATAATCATCACTGCCGGATGCGAAAAGCGCAATGCTTGATTTGACAACAGATTTCATTATCTATGCTGACCGCTTGCATGTGCAATCAGCAAGGGGAGGGCAGGATTCAGGTTATCCGTGCGCCATGCCAGCACCTGTTCCACCACGGGTGCATTTTTCAGGGCGCAATATTTCACTGCTGGCATAGCCAGGGTTTTCAGCGATTCGGGCACCAGGGCAATCCCTACGCCCTCTGCCACCAGGCTGATAATGGTCTGCTGCAACTGGACTTCCAGTTTGATGGCAGGCATGGCAAAACCGGCAGCATGAAAGAAGCTTTGAATCGCGTCGTGGAGTGCAGGTGCGACGACGGCTGGCGTGGCAATCAGGGACATCTGTACCAGCATTTCCGGTGTAATCATGTGTTCGCCAGCCAGAGCGTGGTTGGCAGGCACCGCCAGGCAAAGTGTTTCGCGATGAATACTGGTGCTGGCGACATTGCGCAGTTGCCCCGGATTGAAAGTGATGACAGCGTCATAGTGCCCATCCAGCATTGCTTCAATCATGTGCGTGGGCAGCGTTTCTTTCAACTGTAACTGGATATCCGGATAAGTCAGGGAAAATTGCCTGACCAGCTGTGGCACACTGCTGAAGGCCGCATGCATCATGAATCCTATTTTGAGTGTCCCCAGTTCTCCCTGATGCGCTAGCCGCGCGTTATGGCATGCCTGATCCAGTGCCATGAGCACGGCTTTGCTGTCTTTCAGGAATTGTGTCCCGGCGGCGGTCAGCTCCACATTTCTTGAATGCCTGTGTAAAAGTTGTACGCCCAGGATTTCCTCCAGTGCGGCAATCTGGCGGCTTAGTGGCGGCTGGGTGATATGCAGCGATTCGGCCGCCTGGCCAAAATGACGTTTTTCCGCCACGGCAATGAAATAGCGCAAATGTTTGATATCTATCATCTTGGTCCGAAATCATGCATTAAAGGTATTAATTATGCATAAAAATAGCATTGGTTTGCATTGATTGGCAATGCTAGCATGTCAGCCTGTTTATCCGTGATTAGATCTGATGTTGACCATTTTAAGCATAGTGTTACCGATTTTTGCGCTGATTTTTGCCGGCTGGCTGGTGCGTCGGCTGGGCGTGCTGGGATCGAATGCCACCAGTGAGCTGAACCGTTTTGTGGTGTATCTGGCATTGCCTGCCTTGCTGTTTGATATTGTGGCAAAAGCGCACTGGTCAGAGATATGGTTGCCAGGATTTATTGCGGCATTCGGGCTGGGTTGCTGCCTGCTGTTCGTATTCACGGTGTGGGTACGTTATCGCCAGGGCGGGCATCTGGCCGATGCCGCGATTGATGGCTTGAATGCCTCTTATGCAAATACCGGTTTTATCGGTTTTCCGCTGGCAGCTGCGGTGATAGGGCCCTCGGCGCTGGCACCTACTTTTATTGCAGCCTTGCTGACCGTGTGTGTCCTGTTCGGCATGGCGTTAATGCTGGTGGAAATCGGCATGCAGGCAAAAGCCTCACCATTCAAAATGGCGGGTAAGGTCGGTCTCTCGCTGGCACGCAATCCGTTACTGATTTCGCCTGTACTGGGAGCGGTATTTATGCTGCTGGATATCAACATGCCTGTGCCTATGGATAGTTTCCTGAAGTTGCTGGGCGGTGCGGCACCGCCATGTGCGCTGGTGGCACTGGGACTGTTCCTGGCAGAAAAACGAGAGGCGGCACAGGGAAACAGCCTCACGGTTGCCAGCCTGACTGGCTTGAAGCTGATTGCGCAGCCGCTGTTGACCTGGTGGCTGGCTGCCCGGATATTCCATCTTTCCCATGAGTTGACCGTGATTGCTGTGATGCTGGCTGCATTGCCTACCGGTACCGGGTCGTTTATGGCTGCTGAATTTTACCGTCGGGAAGCCATGGTGACTTCCAGGGTGATTCTTGTTTCCACGGTGATTTCGCTGGTGACCATTTCGGTGTATTTGGGCATGGCGCTCAATTAAACAGTTTAAGTGGCAGATATCACGAAGTACCGGATGGTAAAGAGAGGATGCCAATTACACAAACAGGCATTCTTTTGAGCTGATGATTCCGCTTTTCTGATGCATCAACCCTGCGTATTATTCGGCTTCATTTTATTATCTGGATTACCCATGCCCCGCACTGTTTTATCCGGCCTGCTTGCTGCCATTTTTTATACTTCAAGTGTGATGGCGGAGGGGCCAGCTCCGGCGCAGTCGGTTTACGATGCGATTGTGCAGGGCAAGTCAGTTTCGCAACTGCGCTTGAGATATGAATATGTAGACCAGGACAACAAGGCAGATGATGCGAATGCATTTACCTTGCAGACATTGCTGGGCTGGCAGCGCTGCCCCGCGTGAGCCCCGGTATCGTGATTGTCCAGCATATGCCGGAAAACTTTACCGCCGCTTTTGCCAAACGCCTGAATGACTTATGTGAAATCGAGGTCAGGGAAGCCGCCAACGGCGATCGCGTGATTGCCGGACGTGCCCTGATTGCGCCAGGTGGCAAGCATATGCTGCTGAAACGCAGCGGTGCCCAATACTATGTGGAAGTTGCCGACGGACCATTGGTCAGTCGCCATCGCCTGTCCGTTAATGTGCTGTTCTGTTCGGTCTCACAGCAGGCCGGCAGGAATGCACTGGGCATTATCATGACCGGCATGGGCGACGATGGTGCGCAAGGCCTCAAGGAAATGCATGACGCCGGCGCGTCCACCCTGGGACAGGATGAAAAGAGTTGTGTGGTTTATGGCATGCCCAAAGAAGCCTATAAATTGGGTGGCGTGCAAAAAGAAATACCTTTGGCAAAAATACCTGCCGAAATCATTCATTATTGGAGTACGAAGTAATTAGTATGCGATTCAAAACCGGATTGAAAATATTTTCCTGCCTTGTAAACATTGGATTATTGCTCGCCATTATGGCCGGTCCGCGGCTGGCAATGGCCGATGTTGAAGAAGATGGCCGTGCCTGGTTCAGTATCTACACACAAGGGAAGCTGCCCGTTGAAAACTTGTACTGGAGCATGGATGTGCATCCGCGCTGGCGAGATGAAGGCGCGCATTTTGATACCCTGATCCTGCGACCTTCCATTTTTTACAAGCTCACTGATAAAGCAAGTATTTGGCTGGGTTACGATACGGTCAGGAACCATCCGGACGGCGCATCCGCTTACCGGGAAAACCGGTTGTGGGAGCAACTCACTTACCAGTTTGACCCTGTAGGCGATATCTCATTCAGCAGCCGTACCCGGCTGGAGCACAGGGACAGGGAAGATGAGCATAAAATTGCCTATCGCTTCCGTCAAATGGTACGTGCAAGCTTGCCTTCCGGCCTCAAGCCGCAATTATCCTGGGTGGTGTATGATGAAATCTTTATCAATCTTAATGACACTGACTGGGGCGTAAGGAAAGGATTTGACCAGAACCGGCTCTTTCTGGGCGTGAACTGGAAGTTCAGCGACTTCAGCAATGTGGATGTCGGCTATTTGAACCAGTATGTGAATACAAATACCGTAGATCGCGAGAACCATACCCTTATGACCACCTTGCGATTCAATTTCTAGCATTTGTCTGCGTTTGAAATTGCTGCGTGGCAGAACGGCGGGCAGCATGGGGCCTTTGAACAGATCAGAAAACATGGAGTTTCAAGTATGACGACAGGTGCTAACCTGATGAGCGGTGGTGAGCCCGCCGCTTCAAATACCAGGCAGTCGGCCGGGGAATATCTTACCTTTATGCTCGGCAGCGAGCAGTACGGTATTGATATTCTCAAGGTGCAGGAAATACGCGGCTATGATCAGGTGACGCAGATTGCCAATCTGCCGGCTTTCATTAAAGGCGTGATCAATCTGCGCGGAAAAATTGTGCCTATTGTCGATTTCCGCATCAAGTTTGAACTGGGTAAAGTGACCTATGATGAATTTACTGTAGTCATTATCCTCAACCTGGATGGCCGTGTGGTGGGCATAGTGGTCGATGGTGTATCAGATGTGCGTGAGTTGTTTGATGAGCATATGCGCGAAATGCCATCCATGATGACGCGTATAGGCACCGATTATATTATCGGCCTGGCGACCATAGGCGAAGACATGCTGATTCTGCTGAATATCGAAAAGCTGATGACCAGTGACGAGATGGAGTTAAGCGACAAGTCTGCGTAATTCTCCGTATTGACGAAGTCACCGGTATCATAAAAACAAAGGCGCCGCTAAGGTGCGTTTGGCAGCTATTATTCTACGAGTAATAACAGCTGGTTTTGCCTGTTTTAATCAGCAGCAACAGGAATGTCGCCGGTTTTGTTTTGCTGGCTTTTCGTCTGACAGTATCGATATTCTGCGGTCCCTCGTAAAAACGCTGCCCGGCAGCCAGGATTTGCAGAAATGGTTGGGCCATGATGTGCGCCAGAGCCATTCGAGTTAAAACAAAAAATTGTCTCAGGCAGACCTGGCACAATGTCATACCAGAATAATGATTAGCTGATGGATTTTTTGAATAGCAGTTGTAGCGCGCCCGGATTATCAATGCTTAGGAAATGCCCTGAGCTGGCAATCGTCTCCAGTTTTGCATGATTAAGCTTATTCAATGTTTGCGCTCTTTCCTACTGGCTGGACCAGTCAGACGCGCCATATACCAGAGTTACCGGGCATCGCACCTGGGGATACAATGCAGGCGCTTTGGCCCAGCTTCTCCAGTTTTTCAGGATATTTCTGCCCAGGTACCCGTAGCCTGGCCTGTGCCCTGTCTGGTCGAATAACTTCATTAGCCAGACCGGGATTTTCCTGATATTGGTCACGCCGCCATTCATGACCAGGCCCAGGAAAAAGCGGTTTTCCAGCGCGGCAAAAATGGCACCATGTACAGGAACAGAATAATTCCATAGCATGAAATTGGCGATGAAGTTGCCGCGACGGATGCCGTCGGCGTAGCGCGTTTCATAGTCATAAGTGTTCACCGCAAACACCTGTTTTATTTTATCGGGAATGGTCGCTGCGATGGTCAGTGCCAGGGTTGCGCCTATCGATTCGCCAACCAGGGTCAGCTCAGTCAGCCCTAATTGCTGTATGACTTCAATCATGCTGATCCTTAGATATGCTTCATCATAATTGATGTTTTTGTTGATGGATGACTGGCCATGCCCAGGCAGGTCAACTGCATATACAGTATGGTTTTCTGCATAAAACGGGATCATCTCGCTGAAGAATTCGATTTGCGTCCTGATGGTGTGCATCAGCAACAGCGGTGTGCCTTGTCCGGTTTTAATCAGGCGTATCGTTTCACCGTTGGCCAGCCTGATGAATGATTCTTCGCCGTTGAATTTCAAGTCTTTTGGTGTCGTGCTCATTTCGTCTCCCTTGGTATATATGCTTGGCAGGCATGATTTTTGCCATACTCAAGCAGCGTATCGTTTAAAAATCACGGAGGCATTTACGCCGCCAAAGCCGAAGCCGTTGGATAGCGCATATTCAATCTGTTTGTTGAGTGGCTGTTTACCGACGATGGTCAGCCCGCTGGCACGTTCGTCCGCCTGTTCCAGGTTGAGGGTGGGCGGGCAGCATTGTGCTTGAAGCGCTTTGATCGTGAAGATGGCTTCCAGCCCGCCCGCTGCCCCCAGCAGATGTCCGGTGGAAGACTTGGTGGCGCTGATGGCTGGTGAGGCATTTTGTGCGCCAAATACGCGCTTGATGGCTGCCAGTTCACCGGCATCACCAACCGGCGTAGAAGTCGCGTGCGCGTTGATATGGTCTATCGCGAGTGGTGCTAATCCGGCCTGGTTGAGTGCAAGCGTCATGGCCCTGGCAGCGCCAGAGCCGTCTTCCGGGCTGGAGGTGATATGGTAGGCATCCGAGGTGGTGCCATAACCGACCAGTTCCGCGATGGGGGTGGCGCCTCTCGCCATTGCGTGGTCATAAGATTCGATCACCAGGATGCCGGCACCTTCGCCCATGACAAAGCCGTCACGATGAATATCAAATGGCCGGGAAGCGCGTTCTGGCATATCCGTGAACGCTGTGCTCAGCGCTTTGACGGCGGCGAAACCGCCCAGGCTGACTTTGTCAATACAGGCTTCCGCACCCCCACAAATCGCAATATCAGCTTCATTGGCGTGGATCAGGCGTGCAGCATCGCCTATCGCCTGCCCACCCCTTCCTGTTCACCTTTGCGCACCGCTTGGGCAATAGCGGGAAAACCGCCGATGCCGGAAGCAATGATGGTCGCTGTCCGCTCGCTTTCCTGCTCGTTTTCAGGCTTCCAGCCTGCCTGATGAATAGCTTCTTCTGCCGCAATCAGTGCAAACTGGATAAACCTGTCTATCCGGCGCAGCTCTTTAGCATGGATGTATTGTGAGACATCCAGCCCTAACACAGGATCGGCATCGTGCGGTTTTATCCAGCCGGCAATGCTGACCGGGCTACCTTCAGCCAAGCTGTCAGTAAGCCTGGAAATCCCGGATCTTCCCGCCAGCAAATGTTTCCATGCCAGCTCAACGCCGGTACCTAGCGGGCTGACCACGCCCATGCCTGTAATGACTATTCTTTTCATGTCAATCAACCTGTTTTCGTTAACTCAGCCAGTCGCCGTTTGGGCTAACTGTTTAGGGTGGGTGTTAATCGGCAAGCATAGCAATCCCGTAATCAGTGCCAGTGTGATGTGGATGACATACATGCGATGGAAATCGGCAATCTGCAAGTTTGCCTTGGCCAGCAACAATACGGTCAGCGCGACGCCTATCACTGTACCCACCTGGCGTACGGCATGGTTGATGGCGCTACCGACGGCATAATCTTTGGTAGGCAGCCCGAATACCGAAGCTGCCGACAGTGAAGGGATCACCAGGCCTACTGACAGGCCGCTCAGCAATAGTCCCGGCAGCCATTCGCTTGAATAATCAGGGCTGACGTCCGGTATCAACATAAACCACAGGCTGCTCAGCGCGTAGGTGATGGTCCCGGTGATCAGCAATGGGCGATGGCCGAATTTCGATGCAAGCCTGCCGGAGAGGATGGCGGTAGGTACCACGGTCAAAGGGCCCGGCATGATGGCAGTCCCTGCCATGGCCTGGCTGAAGTGCCAGATATTCTTCATCCAGAAAAAGAAGGAAAAGAACATGATGGCGAACGCAATGGCAAATACGAAACCGGCGACATTGGCAAACAGGAATGTATTGCTTTTGAACAGGCTCAATTCGAACAGGGGTTCAGGGGTTGCTTTTGCCCAGGGGATGTAGCTAAGCAATATGGCTAAGCCCAGCAAGACGATGCTGATCAATTCCAGTGCCGACCAGTGTGCAGAATTGATCTCGACGATACCGAATGCAATCGCCCCCACACCTGTCATTAATTGCAAGATCCCCACCCAATCCAGGCGCAGCTTATCGCGTGGCTGGATAGATTCCTGCAAAATGGTGACGCTTTGCCAGATGCAGAACAAGCCAATGGGGATATTGATAAAGAACGCCCATTGCCAGCCGCCCACCTCAATGATTAGTGAACCTATGCCAGGGCCCAAAGCAGCGGCCAGTGCGCCAACCGCACCCCAGGCCCCCATCACGATCATGCGTTTTTCCCTGGGAAAAGCCTCAAGCACGATGGCTAGCGCAGCTGGAGATAGCAGGCACGCACCTATCGATTGCACTATCCTGGCCACAATTAGCCAGCCGACACTGGGTGAAGCGCCGCAGGCAAATGAGGCGCTGACAAACAGTAATACACCGAGGATGAATACTTTTTTCCTGCCATATTTATCCGCAATACCTCCGGACGGGATCAGCATGGCCGCATAGACAATCGAATAGGCATTCATTGCCCAGGATAAGTCTGCTGCCGTCGAGCCAGGAAAACTGTGCAGGATATTGTTAAACCCTGCATAAAGTATAGTGGTATCCAGCGACACCATAAAAATGGCAATACAGGCAATTGCAAACACGCGCCATGCGTTTGGCGTTGCTTTTTCAGGTTGGCTGACTATTGTTTCTGCTAGTGTCATGCGGAACTCGAATTAATTAGGAATGAATGGCCGCGATCACTCACAGATGCGGCCCCTTTATTAGTGACTTAGGAAGTCATTAGCCGTGTTAACGAAGCTATCGTGATACTGGAAAATAGACCCGTGGTTTGAATCAGGGTATAGCACTAGCTGTGCGTTTTTAATTTGCTTGTACATCACGATAGAGCCTTCAGTATCCAGCATGGTGTCATTGTTGCCCGTGACAATCAGCACTGGCTGATGAATCGCTTTAAGCGTTTTATATTCCGGGTCGGGTGTGCTGGTCCAGGCAATCAAGGCCTTACCATGGGCGTCTGCAATGTCTTTCCCGCTCTCGGGATCACGATCCCTGGTTCTGGCGTACACTCGGCGAAAAAAATCAGCGGCCGCTTTTTTACCGGCATCGGTTTGTGAGAAGAATAAGTAGTCGCGTGGGTCCGGTGCGTTAGCCCTGGAGAATGCTTCATTCAAAACTTTCATCAGGTTGTTGCCACCACCCTGATAAGTCGTCCCTGCAAGAATGACTTTATGCACTAACTCAGGATGTTGTGCGGCTAGTTCCTGGGCAATAAATCCGCCCATGGAAAATCCTAGCAAATCGACTTTTTTGTAACCGAGCGCCTGGATGAATGCATAGGCATCAGTAGTCATCTGGCCAACGCTGTCTGCCACCACGCCGTTGGTTGCACCCACACCTCGATTGTTGAATACCACTACCGGCCGCGCCTTTGACAAGGCATTCACCACTGCCGGGTCCCATGCATCCATGGTGCCGGTAAAATGCTGAAGAAATATTAAAGGTGTGCCTGATTTAGGGCCCAGGATACGATAAGAGAATTTAACGCCATTCGCTTCAATATATTGCGTAGGGGCAGATTCAAGCCTGGCTGCGGCTGCTGCGATACCTGGCTCTATGATAGAAAATGTAGTAGCGAATAAGAAAAGCGATTTGATAAGTGTATGCACAGATTTTTCCTTTGATATTGATAAGTATTAAACGTATTTTTTAATTAAATACCGATTGGTAAATAAATGGTATGGGATGGCGCTTGCCTTGTCAATCATTTTTTGTAACAATTGGTATATTATTTGAATGAAGACACAGTTATGACTGCCGATACTAAAAAAATCCGTGGGCGCCCCAGGGTGTTTGATATGGATGAAGCGCTGGATAAAGCCTTGCAGATTTTTTGGAACAGAGGTTATGAAGGGGCGTCGATGGCTGAACTCACGGAAGCTTTGGGAATCAATAAGCCCAGTTTGTATGCCGCGTTTGGAAACAAAGAAGAATTATTTATGAAGGCGCTTGCAAAGTATGTAGAAGGCCCGGTTGCTTTTGTAAGGGAAGTGATTAATGAGCCCACCGCATATGCAGTGGCCGAGCGTTTCTTGCATCAGGCTGCTGATTTTCTAACTCAGCCTGAACAACCTAAAGGCTGCATGATAGTGCAAGGTGCATTATCTGGCGGTGAAGGAGCAGACATTGTTAAAAACAAGCTTATCCAATATAGAGGCAGCTATGAAAAGCTGCTGATCAACCGGTTTGAGCAGGCCAGGAAGGACGGTGATTTACCAGATGATGCACAACCTGAATCTCTGGCAAAATATCTTGCTACGCTCCACCAGGGCATGTCAGTGCAAGCCACCAGTGGTGCTAGCAGAGAGGAACTGATGGCGATTGCAGCTTTGGCGTTGAGTGCCTGGCCTAAGCCTGATAAAAACAATGGTTTGGATAAAAGGTGCAATGAAGTTTAATACTTAGAAGCTGACAGAAGTGTATTCAGAGTGTAAGAAAACAAACCCGCACCAGGCGGGTTTGTTTCATTTTAACTGCCTATCAACTATTCTTGCGTAGGGCTTTTGTATCTGGCCAGCCAGTGCGCATACGGCGCAGGGAGCACCCAGGCCGGGTTTTCCTTATGCAGGATCTGGGCAGCCAGATAAGGCCAGTTCGGATTAGCCAGGTGGGCGCGGCCTATCATTGCCAGGTCCAGCTGTTCCTGGCGGATGGCGTTATCGGCCAGTGATGGGGCACCAAAGCCCCAGGCGGAGGATACCGGAATACCGGCTTCATTGCGCACGCGTTGTGCTACCGGTGCCAGGAACGCCGGGCCCCACGGGATATTGGTGTCCGGAATGGTGAAACCGACGCTGACGCTGAGCATATCCAGGCCGCGCTGTTTCCAGACTTTGACCAGCTGGATGGATTCGTTCAGGGTTTCTTCGTCTTTGCCGTCATATTCAATCACCCCGAAGCGTGCGGTCAGTGGCAGGTTCTCCGGCCATACTTCGCGGATGGCTTCCAGCGTTTCTATGGTGAAACGTGAGCGGTTTTCGAAGCTGCCGCCGTAGCTGTCGGTGCGCTGGTTGGAATGTGCCGACGTGAAGCTTTGCCCCAGGTAACCATGCGCGAAGTGGATTTCCAGCCATTCAAAGCCGGCATCCAGCGCGCGTTTGGCTGCATCAACAAAGTTCTGTTTGACGCGTTGAATATCCTCAATGGACATCTCTTTAGGCACCCGTGGCAAATCGCCGCCAAAGGCAATCGCCGATGGTGCAATGGTCTGCCAGGCGCGCGGGTCATTTTCAGGCAGATGGTCATCGCCTTCCCAGGGACGGTTAGCGCTGGCTTTGCGGCCCGCGTGCGCAATCTGGATGCCGGGTACCGCGCCCGCAGCCTTGATTGCCGCTGCGATTTCGCGCAGCTTTTCTGCCTGCGTGTCGTTCCAGATACCCAGACAACCCGGTGTGATACGGCCTTCCGGAGCCACACCGGTGGCTTCCACAATCACCAGGCCGCTGCCGCCACGCGCCAGACTGGTGTAGTGCGCGAGGTGCCAGTCGTTCACCACGCCGTCGGTAGCCATGTACTGGCACATGGGCGGGATTGCGATACGGTTTCTGAGTGTGACGTCTTTTAATTGATAACTGGAAAATAAGTCAGCCATGATGATCCTTTGATGATGAATATGTTTACGCCAGTGTTGAGAGGGCGCGGCTGGAAACCAGTCGCATTTCGACCACTGCCAGTACCAGTCCGGCAAATACTATGCAGGCGGCAATCCAGCCGATGGAAATTAATCCCAGGCCGTGAGAAATCACCAGCCCGCCCACCCAGGCACCTGCGGCATTGCCGACATTGAATGCGCCTATGTTCATGGCTGAAGCCAGGGTAGGGGCGCCGCTGGCTTTTTCCAGGATTTTTATCTGTAGCGATGGCACCATGGCAAACCCTGCAATACCGAGCAAGCCGACCAGGATAACGACAGCAATCTGGTTCTGGGCAAAAAGCGAGAAAGAGGCCAGTGTGGCAATAATGAAAATCAGCGCCCCTATCAGGGTATTATCAAGGTGGATATCGGCGAGCCTGGCGCCAATAATGTTGCCTATGACCATGCCTGCACCAAATAACAAAAATACCGGGGAGACGGCAGACGGTGAAAAATGGGCGACATCGGTCAGCAGTGGTGCGACATAGGTGAGGATGGCGAATAAGCCGGTATCGGCAATAATGGTCAGCAGTAGTCCGGCAATTACCTGTGGTTGCATTAAGGCATGGATCTCGGACTTCACGGCGACTTTTTCAGCGTGATGGTCGCTTGGCAGCAGGAAATATAATGCTGCCAGGGCAATCGGGCCTATCATGGTCACTGCCCAGAAAGTGGCGCGCCAGCCCAGCATCTGGCCCAGCCAGGTACCGGCAGGCACGCCAACCACGTTGGCGACGGTCAGGCCGGTAAACATCAGCGCAATCGCCAGCGCGCGCTTGTCTTTGGGCACCAGGCTGGTCGCAACGACTGCGCCTATGCCAAAGAATGTGCCATGCGCAAATGATGTCACCACCCTGGCAATCATCAGCGTGGTGTAATCCGGTGCAATGGCGCAGATCAGGTTGCCCACGGTAAATACGCCCATCAGCCAGAGCAGCGAATGCTTGCGCGAAAACCTGGCCATCAGGATGGACATCACCGGTGCGCCAACCGCTACGCCCAGCGCGTAACCACTGATTAACAAGCCTGCCATCGGAATGCTGACCTGCAAATCCCGGCTGACTTCCGGCAGCAACCCCATAATCACGAATTCTGTTGTGCCTATGCCGAAAGCACCGGCCATCAGCGCATACAAGGCGAGCGGAATCCCTTGTGTTGAAACTGCCTTTTTCATGAGGACTAGAATACTTTCATTAAATTCCAATGTTCGAATATAGTCGAACTATAGAATAATATCAAGCACTGTGATAAATTTCAGGCATGCGGCAAATCAAGCACCCGGGTATAGAACAGGTAGAGCTGACAGACATCATGTATGCGCTGTCCGATCCGACACGCCTGGAAATCGTTGGTCGCCTGGCAAATGCCGGTCGCAAGATGACCTGTGGCGAACTGGATCTGAATCGTCCGAAGTCCAGTATGTCGCATCATTTCAAAATTCTCAGGGCGGCTGGCATCGTTGAGACGTTGATCGAAGGCACCGAGCATATGAATGCGCTCAGGCTGGAAGAGATAGAGCGCAAGTTTCCGGGGGTATTACAGTCCATCCTGCGCTCGCTGGAAAAATCCTGACGGCCTTTTTACCGGGTTGATGCGGATAAGTTGCACGACCAGTTGCCGCAGCGATCATCCATAAAATCACTTCATTTGGTTTGATGAGCAGATATCACTGTGTGTGCTGATTTCTCAGCAACCAAAGTGACTACCTACTGAAAACACAACACTATGAATCATATTAAAACGTATCTGATGGCGACCATGGCCGCAGTATTCTGGGGCGCCAATTTTAACCTGGCCAGGCCGGTGCTGGCGGAAATGAGTCCCTATATCGCCGGTGCCAGCCGGTATGTGCTGGCTGCCGCCGTCATGGTGCTGATCGCGCAAATACGCAAGGAGGCCATTCCCTTGCGTGAGTGGAAAGCCTACCTGACGCTGGGCGTGGTCGGTGTTTTCGGCTTTAACCTGTTGTTCTTTCTGGGGATGGAGACTTCATCTGCCATCAATGGTGCGCTGATTATGGGCCTGAATCCATTGCTGACTGCCGTGCTGGGCTATTTCATTCTTGGCGACAAACCGGGCAGCCGCCAGTGGCTGGCTTTCCCGGTGGGCATTGCAGGCGTGGCTATCGTGGTCTTGGGTGCTGGTGCTCAGCTGACTATTTCCAGCGGCGATATCTATCTGCTCATCGCGGCCTTTAACTGGGCGCTCTACAATGTGCTGGTGAAAAAACTAATGCCAGCCAATGCAACGGGCATCGCGAATACCGCAGGCATTATGACCTGCGGAGCAATCGCATTGACCATCGCGGCAGGCATACATGGCGATTCCGCCGTTCTGCCAGGCATGACGGCAGGCACAGCATTGCTGTTGATGGCTTTGGGCGGAGGTGTACTGGCTTACCTGTTCTGGAATGCAAGCCTTGCCAGGTTGGGGCCATCCAAAGCGGCGATCTTTATGAACCTGGTGCCGGTAACGACCATGGTCATCGCTGCATTTGAACACAGGCCACCCACGCATGTGCAGCTGATAGGCGCCATGCTGGTGATCAGTGCTGTTACCTTTAGCTCGGTTTCATTATCACAACGAAGCTAGCCTGATATAAAGCCACGACACATGCAAAGTGTCAGTGATGTAGAAGGGATTTCCGGCTGTATTGCAATTGAGGCTGCGCAGGCTCAAGTAATGACTTAAAGTAATCTGCACCGCCTTTAGGATTAATTAGTGTTTTTCTCTAAAAGTAAGCAGGGCTGTGATTCCAATCAGTGCCGGCAGTGATACCGCAGCGAAATCCCGTATTAGCGCAGACGGGCCACAAATACCTACGGCTACTTCCCACAGGTGAAAAACGCCATGTGCGACCAGCCATAAGGTTGCGACACTCCATAAAGTCAATCGCAGGTGCGGGCGAAACCAGCCTGCAATAAAAGCAATGCCCAGAAACAACTGAATAATGCCAATGTCACGGATGAAATGCTGATTATAGAGCCCTGTGGTAATCACGCCTGGCACAGTTTCATACCAGGTTTTTGGGTCAATAATCATGAACAGGCCGTTCAAGCTCAGAAAAATACTATTGAAAACAATGCCTGTGAGCACGGTTACTCTCAGTGGCTTTCTTAATATCTTCATGCGCCAGCCAGCCAGTCTTGCAAAGTCTGTTTGCCAAGTTGTGCTGATCCTTGTGGCGTGAGTGACTGATCGTTGAGCATTATGCCAAAGTAAGCAGCCTGCTCATCCCGAATCACTTTCCGGCTGTTCTGATTGGCTGTCAGCACGGCGGCGACTGCATCATGCAAGGAAATTTTTTGAGGGCCCGCAATCTCTACGATGCCGTTAACCGGTTTTTGTAATGTGATTGTCGCCAGTATGGAAGCAACATCTTCTGCTGACATTGGTTGAAACAGGGCTGAACTTAAGCGCACAGTTTCCCCCTTTGTTGCCGAATAGGCAATGCTGGTCAAAAATTCAAAAAACTGGGTGGCACGTACAATGGTGTAAGGAATCCCTGCAGCTTTGATAATGTTTTCTTGCACCAGTTTTGCGCGAAAATAGCCACTATCCTGCAGTTTTTCCGTGCCAACCACAGACAGCGCAATGTGATGCTTAACTCCTGCCGTTTTTTCGGCAGCCGCAATATTATTCCCTGCCGTTTCAAAAAAATACATGACAGCTGAATCTTCGAAAGAAGGTGAGTTGGCAACATCAACCACAATATCAGCGCCTGCAAGCACTTCTGCCAAGCCTTTGCCGGTCAGCGTATCAACACCGGTATTAGGGGAGGCCGGGATGACTTCATGTCCTGCCCTCTGTAAATTGCCAACCAGTTTTTTGCCAATTAAACCAGTACCACCGATCACCACGATTTTCATATTGTTCACCTCAGTTAACTAAATGCGAAATGTTGACTTGCCATTGTAGTGATGAAAGAATGTGGCTGATATGACATATATCCCTAAATACCTGCCATCTTCTCAGAAGCATGAAAAGCTTGTCGTGTTCGTTGCCTTTCCCCAAATGGGCCTACTCGATATGACCGGGGCACAAACCGTATTCTGGGCGGCTTCAAGATACCTGGAAGAGCGTGGCTTGCCGCCTTATGACAGACACACGATCAGCCTGGATGGTGGCCTGGTGAACACAGCGGAAGGCGTGACGCTGGATACCCGGGTGTTGTCGGACTTTGATAATGCTGACATTGATACCATCATCGTGCCCGGCTCTCCGCATATCATAGACGTGTTAGGCAGCTCATCAGCATTAGCGCTATGGTTAAGCAGCCAGCATGCAAAAGTGCGGCGTATGGCTTCGGTCTGTAGCGGCGCATTTCTTTTGGCGCAGGCAGGCTTGTTAGAGGGGAAGCGCGCGGCTACGCACTGGGCTATGCTGGATTTACTGCGCGAACGCTATCCCTCTATAGAGATTGATGGGGATGCCATTTTCGTTCAGCAGGATTCTATCTGGACCTCTGCAGGCGTGACTGCCGGCATTGATCTCGCCCTGGCCCTGGTTGAAGAGGATTGCGGACGGGAGATCGCAATGAAAGTGGCACGCGAACTAGTCGTATATATGAAACGCCCGGGAGGACAATCCCAATTTAGCGAGTTGTTGCAATCACAGTCTGCCGATACTTCGTTTGATCAACTCAATGAGTGGATTTGCAGCCATCTTCAACAGCGGGAGATGACCATTGATACACTGGCTGCCAAAGCATGCATGAGTCCAAGAAACTTTGCACGGGTCTATAAACAGAAGACAGGCCGGACACCGGCAAAAGCCATAGAGATATTTCGTTTGGAAACCGCGCGAAGGTTACTGGAAGACTCACCGCATAGCATTCAGGAGATTGCGGTACGATGCGGCTTTGGCGATGAAGAGCGCATGCGTATTACCTTTCATCGTCATCTGGCTGTGTCTCCGTCTGAATACCGAAAGCGGTTCTCTACTCATTAGTGGGTGCAGTTTACTGGGAGAGCCTTCCAAGGGCTGTATTGAAATTAGCGGGCGCTAGTACACATCCCGCACATATCGTTTTTCCTGCGACATTTTTGCGACATAGTCAGCCGCCGCCTCGATAGACATATTGCCGTGCATCTGCACAATGCTTTTCAAGGCAGCATCCACGTCTTTGGCCATTTTGCTGGCATCACCACATACACAAAAATGCGCGCCTTGTTCCAGCCATTGCCATAGCATTGCACCTTGTTCCAGCATGCGGTGTTGCACGTAAATTTTGTCGGGTTGATCACGCGAAAAAGCAGTATCCAGTCGGGTTAACACGCCTGATTTTTGTAGGGATGCTAGCTCTTCACGGTAATAAAAGTCGGTCGCTGCGTGTTGTTCGCCAAAGAATAGCCAGTTTTTACCTTGGGCAGCTGTGGCCTGGCGTTCCTGCAGGAAGGCGATAAATGGCGCAATACCAGTGCCGGGGCCGACCATAATGAGTGGCGCATCTGGATTCTTTGGCGGGCGGAAATGGGCGGAGCGTTGTATAAAGATAGGCACACTGATATCGTCAGCGCGGTCGGCCATAAAGGTTGAGCATACGCCGCCGCGTGCGTTGTCTTTCCCGTAACGCACGGCGGACACGGTCAGGTGCACCTGGTCGGGATGTGTTTTCGGGCTGGACGAAATAGAGTAAAGGCGCGGCTGCAGGCGTTTTAACACGGCCAGCCATTCACTGGCTTCGACCTTGATCGGGTAGGCTAACAGCAAGTCGATGATTTGTTTGCCCCATAGCCAGTCTTTGAGTGCTGTGTCGTCGGCCATCAAGCTTGCCAGTGCGGCGCTATTGCTGCGCTGCTGCACCAGTTTGAGCATGTCAGGCGTGATGCGGGCAATTTCATAGTGGTGAGAGAGGGCATCCACTAAAGTCACTTCGCCGCGATCCTTGACTGTCACCATAGTGGATGGCGATAGTTTGAGCGCGTTGAGTATGTCACCTACCAGTTCCGGGCAATTGGTCGGCCAGACGCCAAGCGCATCCCCCGCTTCATAGCTGAAGTTGGTATCCGTCAGGTCGAAACCGAACTGGCGTATTTCTTTCTTTGCCCCCTCGGCGTTGAGACGCTGGTTGATGATGAGCCTGGCCTTCAATGGCTGCTGGCGGCTATAAGCGGGAGTCGTTGCTGTCACAGTTTCTGCCAGATCTTCATCGACATCTCCTGCCAGCGCCATGACGGGTTGCGCCATGCTGACGGCACTATTCGCCAGGGCGGAAACCACTTTAGCCAGCCACTCGCTGGCAGGCCGTTCAAAGTCAGGCTCGCAATCCACACGTGGCGTCAGGCGCTGTGCGCCCAAAGCTTCCAGCCGTGCATCAAGCTTGCGGCCAAAGCCACAGAACTGATCATAGTTAGAGTCACCGAATGCCAGCACGGCAAATTTTACATGGCTTAATCCAGGCGCATTGTCTGCCTGTATTGCCTGCCAGAAGTGGCTGCCATTGTCCGGCGGGTCGCCGTCACCAAAGGTGCTGGCAAGCAGTAATACGTTGGTGGTTGTGGCAAGCTCGGCAACGTTGAAGCTGCCCATCTGCACAACAGTGACACTATGGCCGCTGGCTTTGATACGCTCTGCGCATTTTTCAGCAAAACCTTCGGCATTGCCGGTTTGTGACGCCCAGAGAATGGTTACGGGGCTGGTCGCAGGAGATTGGCCTGCCGCAAAATCTGGCAATCCTGCAGGCAAGCTGCCACCGTTTGGCAACCGGGTACGCGCAAACAGGCCGGCCAGCATACCGTTGATCAGTAAGTGTTTGGCAGGTGCCAGTGGCACATCTTCAGGCAACATGGGCACGCCGCCACGCTTGCGTGATTCTTCGGTTTTCAGGCCGCTCACAAAGCCCTGCAAGTAAAGTTGCTCTTCTGCATCCAGTGTGATTTCCGTCTGTGCATCCAGGCCAAGTAATTTAGCGAATGCGTCGATATCTTTCATATTGAGTTCCTTGCTATTGCTTATCGGGTCGCTTGTACCGGCGTATGCCAGTTCGTCTTTATCTTCGCTGATAGTCGGTGGTTGATAGGCAGCGACACGTGTCATGGTGACAGCGCTGAATTTGAATTCAGGCTGTTGCGAGAGCGGGTCAATCGCGTCGCTGGTGACGGCATTGACGCAGAGTTCCTCCCCATAAACGTCGTTCCAGTGAAATGGCGCGAAGCAGTTGCCGGCGCGCACACGGTCGGTAATAACGGCAGGTAATATGGCGCGGCCACGACGTGAGCGAAGCTCTACCTGGTCTTTTGCCTGGATATTCAAGGCTGCCGCATCTTCCGGGTGTAGCTCTACGAATGGTCCCGGATTGAGTTTATTCAATGTAGCAATCTTGCCGGTTTTTGTGAGGGTATGCCATTGGTGTTGCAGGCGGCCTGTATTCAGTACAAAAGGGAAATCTGTATCTGGCAGCTCGGCAGGTTCCATATGCGGTCTGGCAAAAAATACCCCTTTGCCACTGGAAGTGGCGAAAGCAATACGCGGCTGGCTGCCATTTTCCCTGATGGTGAGTGTCTGGTTAACGCCATCATTCAGGTAACGAATCGGGTGTCTGTCCTCTTGGGCATCAGGTGCACACGGCCATTGCAGGGGTTGCCGGCGTAGTTTTTCATGACTGACCCCGCGGATGTCATATCCTGTTTTTAGGTTAGAGGCGCGGGTGATTTCTTCAAATACTTCAGCGGCTGACGTATAGCTGAAGCCATCACTAAACCCCATTTCACAGGCAACTTTGGCAATGATTTGCCAGTCTGCCATGCCCTCGCCAGGGGGATTGACTGCCTGTTGCATCAGGGTCATATTGCGTTCGGAGTTAATCATCACGCCTTCTGCCTCGGCCCATAATGCGCCTGGCAGCAAGATGTCGGCATAGCGATTGGTTTCGGTATCAAGAAACGCATCCTGTGCAATCACCAGCTCGGCAGCTTCCAGTCCGGCAATGACGTTTTTACGATTGGCTACTGAAGCGACCGGATTGGTACAAATAATCCAGCAGGCTTTAATCGTCCCCGCCATCATCTGGTCAAACATGGCGACCGTGCCGCCACCCAGTTTAGTATGCAATGTACCTTCCGGCACTTGCCATAGTTGCTCGATAAACTGGCGATCTTGCTCGACCAATACTGAACGTTGTCCCGGCAGGCCAGGGCCCATATAACCCATTTCGCGGCCACCCATGGCATTCGGCTGACCGGTCAGGGAAAAAGGGCCACTACCAGGGCGGCAAATTGCACCTGTGGCTAAATGCAGGTTGCAAATGGCGTTGGTATTCCAGGTGCCATGCGTACTCTGATTCAGGCCCATGGTCCAGCAGCTCATCCAGTTTTGGCTGGTGCCTATCCATTCAGCGGCCTGGCGAATATCACTTTCGCTTATGCCGGTAATCTCGGCGACTTTTTCTGGTGTGTAGGCTTGCAGAAAGTCCGGCATGACCTCCCAGCCTTCGGTAAATTCGGCAATAAAATCAGCGTCGGTATGGCCGTTTATTATCAATAAATGCAGCAGGCCATTGAGCAAAGCGAGATCAGTGCCAGGTTTGATCTGCATAAACAGATGCGCTTTATCCGCGGTGGTATTACGGCGCGGATCAACCACAATCAGTTTGGCACCGGCTTTGACTCTATCCATCATGCGCAGGAACAGGATAGGGTGGCAATCGGCCATGTTGGCACCAGTGACAAAGAACAGATCGGTCTGGTCAAAGTCCTGATATGAGCCTGGCGGGCCATCTGCGCCCAAAGACAGTTTGTAGCCGCTGCCAGCGCTGGCCATACACAAGCGCGAGTTGGATTCGATGTTGTTACTGCCGAGATAGCCTTTGACCAGCTTGTTGGCTAAATACTGTGATTCAATCGACATCTGGCCGGAGACGTATAAAGCAATTGCATCCGGGCCATGATTATCCAGAATCTCACGCAAGCGGCGCGCTGTTTCCTTGATGGCATGATCCATCTCTGTCCGCACTGATTCTTGCCCGCGCGCGGGGCGCACATAGGCGTATTCCAGTCGGCCAGAATCCGCGATGGCTTGTATGCAGGTACTGCCTTTTGTGCACAACCGGCCGAAGTTGGCGGGATGCTGCTTGTCGCCAAAGACCTTGATCACGCGCCGGTCTTCTACTTCCATGACAATGCCGCAGCCGACACCGCAATATGGACAGACTGATTTGATCTGCGTCGCCATTGTGCTTATCCGGCCTTCTAAACCTGCACCCAGACTGCGCCATCACGCAGTTCCACAGCGTAGGTGTTCAGGCGGATACTGTTATCTTCCACGCAAAGTCCGGTGCGCAACTGGAAGTGATGCTTGTAGATAGGCGAGGCGACTACACGTTCACCAGCCAGGTCACCGATGATGCCGCGTGACAGCACGTTGGCATCGCTGTTGGGGTCATGGTTGTCGATGGCATACAGGGTGTTGTCCTGCAGGCGGAAAATCGCAATCTGGCGATCTTCTACCAGGGCGCAGACACCCATGTTGAGCCAGATATCTTCCAGCGCACACACCGGGTGCCAGGCGCCTAAATGGCCTGCAATTTTGTTCATGGCAGCATCAAATGTGACTGCTTGTTGTACTTGACTCATCATTTACTCCGTTGATTACTCTGTGGTCGCGAGGATAGGGATGATCTTCGCTGCAGGTTTGCCCTGCGCCTGCTGCTTTTCTTCTACCGTGGCAGGGCGCATCTGGTCACGCTCTTTGACGAACACAATATTGTTGTCACGTGCCACGCTATTAACGAAACTACGGAAGCGTTTACGCACTTCAGGGTCGTTGACGGCGGTTTTCCATTCATCCTGGTAGTTGTCCACCACATGCTGCATCTGGGCTTCCAGTTCAGCGCCCAGGCCCAGTGAGTCGTTAATCACTACCTCTTTGAGGTAATCCAGGCCGCCTTCCAGGTTATCGCGCCAGGTGCTGGTACGTTGCAGACGGTCAGCGGTGCGGATATAGAACATCAGGAAGCGGTCTATCATGCGGATCGCGTCTTCTTTACTGAGATCGCTGGCGATCAGCTCGGCGTGACGTGGTTTCATGCCGCCATTACCGCAGACATACAGGTTCCAGCCATTTTCGGTGGCGATTAAACCCACATCCTTGCCTTGTGCTTCGGCGCATTCGCGCGTACAACCGGACACACCAAACTTGATTTTGTGCGGTGCGCGCAAGCCTTTGTAACGGTTCTCCAGTTGTACGGCCAGGCCGACACTGTCGTCCACGCCATAACGGCACCAGGTGGAACCGACGCAGCTTTTCACCGTGCGTAATGATTTGCCATAAGCATGGCCAGATTCAAAGCCAGCCGCGATCAGTTCTTCCCAGATATTCGGTAATTGTTCAACACGGGCACCAAACATATCGACACGAGCGCCGCCAGTCACCTTGGTATACAAATTGTATTTCTTGGCGATCTGGCCGATGGCGATCAAACCGTCCGGTGTGACTTCACCGCCCGGCATACGCGGCACTACGGAGTAACTGCCATCTTTCTGGATATTACCGAGGAAGTAGTCGTTGGAGTCCTGCAGTGAGGCTAAGTCTTTTTTCAGGATAAAGTCGTTCCAGCACGAAGCCAGCACACTGGCGGCAGTTGGTTTGCAAATATCGCAACCCATGCCTTTGCCGTGCTTGTGCAACAGCTCATCGAATGTGCGGATCTGCTCTACACGTACCAGGTGGTATAGCTCCTGGCGTGAGTAGGGGAAGTGTTCGCACAGGTGATTGTTGACGGTCATGCCCAGCTTGACCATCTGTGCCTTCATGACTTGTGTCACTAATGGCACGCAGCCGCCACAAGCCGTGCCGGCCTTGGTGCAGGACTTGATTTCACCTATGCTGCAAGCGCCGCCTGCCACTGCTTCGCCAATCGCCCCCTTGCTGACGTTGTTGCAGGAACACAGGACAGCGGTGTCTGGTAACGCATCCACACCCAGACCTGGCTTTGCCTTGCCGTCGCTGGCGGGCAGAATCAGAAATTCAGGGTTTTCCGGCAACGCCATTTCGTTGACGGTCATCTGTTGCAGCGTACCGTATTCATCGGCATTGCCAATCAGCACTGCGCCCAGCAGTTTTTTGCCATCTTCGCTAACGACGATTTTTTTGTAGATATTGCGCACTTCGTCCAGAAACTGGTAGCTGCGGCAACCATGGGTCTTGCCGTGAGCATCACCGACGCTGGCGACATCCACACCCATCAGTTTGAGTTTGGTGCTCATGTCTGCGCCCTGGAAAGTGGTGCTGGTTTCACCCAGCAGATGCGCACAGGCTGTACGAGCCATATCGTAGCCAGGGGCAACCAGGCCAAACATCTCGTTATTCCAGCTGGCACATTCACCAATGGCGTAAATGTCGTGGTCGCTGGAGCGGGAAAAATCATCAATGGCGATGCCGCCACGTGCGCCGACCGCCAGACCGGAGTCACGTGCCAGTTCATCGCGTGGGCGGATACCGGCGGAAAACACAATCATGTCGGTTTCCAGCCAGGTTTCATCAAAAAACATCATGCGATGACGGGCAGTCGCACCATCCACAATCGCGGTGGTATTGCGGCTGGTATGCACGTGTACGCCCAACTCTTCGATTTTACTGCGCAGTACGCGACCACCAGTCTCATCGACTTGCACCGCCATCAGGCGTGGCGCGAACTCCACCACATGGGTGTCCAGACCCATGTCACGCAATGCCTTGGCACACTCCAGACCTAGCAAGCCGCCACCGACCACTACGCCACTCTTGGCGGTTTTGCCTGCTGCGGTCATGGCTTCCAGGTCTTCAATGGTGCGGTAAACGAAGCAATTCTCGCGGTCACGTCCAGCGACTGAAGGCACGAAAGGCACGGAACCTGTCGCCAAGATCAGTTTGTCGTAGGGCAGGATGCTGTTATCGGTCAGCGTGACAATGTGCTGATGGCGGTCAATCTGGCTGACGCGGGCGTTGAGGCGTAATTCCAGGCCAGGGCGGTCATAAAACCCTGCTTCTACCAGTGACAGGTCTTCAGCCGTACTGCCAGAAAAAAAGCTGGACAGGTGCACACGGTCATAAGCCGGACGAGGCTCTTCGCCCAATACCGTGACTTGCAGGTTGGCCGCAGCCAGGTCCGGGTGGCGTTTGACCAGTTCCTGCATAAAATAATGGCCCACCATGCCGTTGCCGACGACTACTATGCGGGTGTGTTGATTCATCGTATGTTCCCCATCAGATGCAAGCATGCGGGGTCATGGCATTAGTTTTTCCATGGGCATGCGTTGCTGTTTACCAAGCAAAAATTCAAAAAAAAGGCGTCCATAGCTCACACACACCACCTGAGGCAGTTGCTGAATAAGCTATGGACGCCGTTGTCCATAAAGGGATTTCCTGACTACAGAATTCCCTTTGTTAAAAACCTCATCGTCAATGACGAGATTTACTATGAGAAAAGCAATTGATATGCCAATGTGAGGTGCAGTAGAGAAGTTGACATGAAAAATGCAATAAGTGACTGTTATATATGAGTTTTAATGCGTGTTATTTTAGCGGTTATTTGTTTAAAATAGCCATCAATAACGCAAATTGAAGTATTCAACGCACGCTAATGATGCACATAACAGTGATTGCACCAGCGTCGATCTTAAACACAGAAAGTGT
Organism: uncultured Methylophilus sp.; assembly: GCA_966248215.1. Lineage (GTDB taxonomy): Bacteria > Pseudomonadota > Gammaproteobacteria > Burkholderiales > Methylophilaceae > Methylophilus. The sequence goes on from CBIMYT010000001.1 coordinate 65,992, forward strand.
TTTTAGCTGAAGGCCGCAGGTGGTTAAAGTCATCCTGGCGACTAGGAAATAAACAGCAGGTAAATCAGGAGTACATTTGCCAGCAATGAGCATACGGCCAGCCATTGCCATTTCACCAGACGTGCACGTGCAATCAGCGGTGTGCGCGGAATCACGATTGAAGTCAGTTCGCCATGTTCCAGCGCCAGCAGCATTTCTTCAGCAGTTTCAAAGCGGTCAGCCGGGTGTTTGGCAATTGCTTTAAGAATAATGTTTTCCAGCCAGGCGGGGATTTCCGGTCTGTAGCGGCTAGGTCGGATCGCTTCACCAAAACGCGGTGACTGGAAAGGCTCAATTTCACCGAAAGGATATTTACGCGTCAGCAGGTGATACAAGGTGACACCGGCCGCATAAATATCGGCCTGGCGGTCTGCGCGCTTGCCATCAAATAATTCAGGCGACATAAAACTGGGTGTGCCTGGGTTTTCCATTTGTTCAGGCATGGGCAAGGTCGAATTGAGTGCCACGCCCAAGTCCAGGATACGCAACCGGGTATCGCTACCCATATGAATATTGGCGGGTTTGATGTCGCGGTGCACTATATTCAGGCGGTGCAGCATACTTAAGCCGCGCAGTAACTCCTGACCGATATTGGCGACGCCATTCATGGTGAAGTGATGTCCGGCATCCAGCCGTTGCTGCAAGGTCGCACCTTCATGCCAGGTCATCACATAATAAAGCGCGCTGCGCTGTTCACGGGTCAGTGGCAATATTTGCGGCAAACACTGCGAGACCACACGTTTCGCCAGCCACTCTTCATTGAGTAAGGCCTCGCAGCTTTCCTGGTCATTCGCTCTGGCCGGTTGCAGGGTTTTTAAGACAAACAATTGCCCGGCGGTATTTTTGACCTGGTAAAGAATACTGTGACGTGAATCATGAATCAGCTGCGTGACAGTGAATTCGTCAATCTGGTCACCGATTGCGAGTTTGGCAGGCACCGGCAGGCTGAGCGCATCTGCCAGCATATCGGTCAGATGATCCTGGCCGACGTGTTCAATTCTGATCACCACGGCGGAGGCGTTATCCTGACTATCTTTTTCCAGCGCCTGTGCCGTCAGGTAGGCAGCAATCATCTGCGGCGAGTGATAGAGCATCAGCGTTTTGTGGATCTCGGCATCTCCCAGTGCGGCCCATACGCCATCACTGACGATGGCATACACATCGCCTGCCTGCAACAAGCCTTCGGCATAATCCACGTTGAGCTGGTCATCCAGGCCGACCGCGCGCTTGAGTACATGGCGCATATCCGGCCTGTCCCACACATGATCGGTGGTCAGCTGTGACAGGCATTGTTCACGCAGGCGGTAAATACGGGTGTCACCCACATGTGCCAGCACATAACGCTGGCCGCGCAGTACCAGCATGGATAAGGTTGTCGCCATGCCTGCCATGTGGCTATGCTTGCGTGCCTGGGACAGTACCCACAGGTTGGCTGCCTGTACGACCTTGTCCAGCGCGTGCTGTATAGTCCAGGTGTCCGGCGTGGCGTAGTAATCTGCCGAAATGGTCCGCGCTGCCATTTCGGCTGCTTCGGCACCGCCCGCACCACCACTGACGCCATCCGCCACCAGCATCAGTGCACCTTTGGTTGCCAGTTGTGAGGCTGGCGGGGTCACGACGGCCACGTAATCCTCATTACGTGGCCTAGGGCCGGTCAGGCTGCTTTCACCGACTGTAAATGTCAGACTCATATGTTCAGTATTTCGTGGAGATCATTTCAAGGTTATACCTTGGCTGTTGTCACTGTGGCTGCGCCCCAGGTGGTCCGCCAGCGATTTTTTACACAACTCAATCCAACCAGTGCCAGGATTGCCAGTCCGGCAAAAATGCTCAGGCCCAGCTGGTAACTGCCGGTGATCTGCTTGGAATAACCCAGGCTGGAAGCCAGATAGAAGCCGCCAATCCCGCCTGCCATGCCGACCAGGCCGGTCATCACGCCGATTTCCTTGCGGAAGCGCTGCGGCACCAGCTGGAATACCGCACCATTACCCATGCCCAGTGCCGCCATTGCCAGTACCACGATCAGCAAACCGGTGATTTGTGTCGGAATGCCAAAGCTTAACGTGAACAGGAAGATGGCTGCAAATACATACATAACGCTCAGGGTACGGATGCCACCGATACGGTCAGCCAGATAGCCGCCAATTGGACGCACCAGTGAACCGGCAAACACGCAGGCAGCAGTAAAGTAACCGGCATGTATCGGATCCAGGCCATACTGGTCATGGAAGTAAATGGTCAGTGAAGAAGCCATACCGACAAAGCCGCCGAAGGTGACACTGTAGAACAGCATAAACCACCAGGCATCTTTGTCCTTGAGTACAGATAAATACTGCGACAGGGATTTTGGTGCCGTTGTATCCGGCGCGTCTTTTGCAAATAAGGTATACACCAGCAAAGCCAGCAGTAATGGTAGCAGTGCCAGGCCAAATACGTTGTTCCAGCCAAACGCGACTGCCAAGCCTGGCGCAAAGAGTGCTGCCAATGCGGTACCAGAATTACCTGCACCGGCAATACCCAGGGCGGTACCTTGATGTTCAGGCGGATACCAGCGTGAAGCCAGTGGCAAGGCTACTGCAAATGCCGCACCGGCAAAACCGAGGAACACGCCCAGCAACAAGGCTTGCTGGTAAGTATGTATACCGTGCAACCAGGCGGTCAGCAACGCGGCAATTACAATCACCTGGCCAATCAAACCGGCTTTTTTAGGTTGCAGTTGATCTACCAGTACGCCCATCACAATCCGTAGCAGTGCGCCACACAGTACCGGTGTGGCCACCATCAGGCCTTTTTGCGCAGGATCCAGTTGCAGGTCACTGGCAATTTGCACGGCCAGAGGCCCCAGCATGACCCAGACCATAAAGCTCAGGTCAAAATAAAAGAACGCTGAAAACAGTGTAGGCTTATGGCCTACTTCCCAAAAACTCTTTTTCATCTTTATCTCCGGTAATTAAATCAGAATACGTTAAGCGGCACTGGCCATGCTTATCCAGGCCTGCAGGTTTTCCTGCATGTCTTGTGCGCTGGCTTTAGCCAGTTTCACCACTTCACCAACGACAATAATCGCCGGGCTTTTGATGCCTTGTGTATGCGCCAGATAAGGCATGGCCTGCAGGGAGGAAGTCACTGCACGCTGGTCGTCGCGGGTGCCGTTTTCCACCACCATGCATGGCATGTCGGCAGACATCCCGGCACTGATCAGGCCACGGCTGATCTCAGGCAAATGCTGCATGCCCATGTAGATGACCAATGTGGTATTGCTGGCCACCAGCGCTGCCCAGGGCAGTGGTTCACCATCCTGCGTGTGGCCGGTAATCAGCGTCACGCCATGGTTGTACCCGCGATGTGTGGCTGGCACTTCCAGGCTGCTGCATGCCGCCAGGCCGCTGGTGATACCGGGGATAATTTCGCAAACAATATTGGCATTACGCAGTGCCAGCATTTCCTCGCCGCCACGGCCAAACACAAACGGATCGCCACCTTTCAGCCGCACCACGTTTTGCCCCTGTTCGGCCAGTGCCACCAGCATGCGGTTGATGAAATGCTGCGGCGTTGACTTGCAACCACCGCGCTTGCCAACCGGCACAATGCGTGCCTGCGGGCAATGTGTCAGCAGGGCTGGATTGACCAGATCATCAATCAGCACTACTTCTGCTTGCTGTAGTGCCTTGATGGCCTTGAGCGTAATCAGGTCCGGGTCGCCGGGACCTGCACCTATCAATGTGACTTTGCCTGTTGTATGCATGATGATGTTCCCGGTTAAAAGTTGTAGGAGGCGGTGAGCCAGATTTTTTCGGCATCGCGTTTGCGGCCAATGGCCCGAACATCGCCTTCTTTAAAGTTGGCGTATTCAATCGCGCCGGAGAACTGTTTGCTGAACGGGTAGTAGACACCCAGGTCGAGTTCCTTGCCGTATTCGTTACCGCTGCCGCCACCGGCTTTGCTGAAGTTGCGGTTAGCATTGATCAGGTGGTATTCGGCCTTGATGGTTGCCCCTAGCCACTGGCCGCCGGCAATCAGGATGGTGTCGTCTATGCCCTGGTTTGGCGTGGTCAGGAACAGGTCAGACCAGCCATTGAACAGATGGCCGGTGCCCAGCGGTGCCTGGAATGCGACCCCATGAGCATTGCTTGACAGTTTTTCCTGGTTGAGCGTGAGCGTCCAGCCGTGATAATCCAGGCCACCACCCAGCCAGCTGTAATGGTTGTCTATATTGCGGTTACCGTTTTTATAGTTGTCCTGCTGCGCGTATTCGGCAGTAAACAGTACTTTCCAGTCGTCATTGATTTTTTCGGCACCATTCAGTCGTGCGCCAAATGTCTTGCTCGAAGTGGCTTCCAGGGCGCGGCCATCCCATCCCAGCCAGTAGCCATAGCCGGAGAGGCTGGTCCCGGCGGTCAATGCATATTTTGCATGCAGGATATCAATATTGGCATCCTGGATTTTGGTATTGATCTGTTTCACCTGGTCAAAATGTGCCGCGGTGATTGTTGTATCCGTCAGGCTGGTATTGACGTAGGAAAGGCCATTCATGACCTGCCAGTTCTGGCGGAAACGCACATCACCCACAAAACGCCAGTTATCCAGGGTGAGGGCCTGCCGGCCAAGCTTGACCTGGTGAGAGGCATTTTTAAACTGGATGTACAGTTGCTGAAAATCGGAATCTTCCGGGTCGGCGATGGTCGGGTATTGCGTGCGGCTGGCAAGTGGTGCGCCTTTTTTTGCATCGTTGTAATCGTCATTCAGCGGACTGACACCGTACACCTGGGCGTTAATGCTGAAGCCATGCAGCGCTTTGGTTTCATAGCCAAGCACGCTGCGCAAGGTAAAGGCTTCTGCCGTTTGATTAAAGCCATCCTGATCGACGTATTCATAGCGGAGCCTGAAGCTGCCGCTGAACTTGCCGTCGGTGAGTGCGTCTTTCAGGTCGGCTGCTTCGGTAGCCGGTTCTGCCATGCCGGTGGAACAGGCAGACAGCAGTGCCATTGTCAGTAAAGGGCGTTTAAAAACCATCATGTTTCTTCCCTGAGATGAAAAGTAAAGTGCTTTCAGTGTTGATCCACGCCAGTGGTGCGGAAAACAAAAAAGGCGTCCTGATGGCATTGTGTTCAATACCATCAGGACGCCTTTGTCCTCGAATCAGTCAGTGGGTCAATCAGCGCACACCGGGAGATGTTTGCAGGCCATTATCGCCGTTGATAACGCCACACATTTTCCAGAATGCTTAGTCGTGTTATAGCAAGCGGTGTGCCAAGTCCGGGAATACGCGGGAAGTCACGGATAATGCAGGGGTAAATCCGTACAGAGGCAGGAAACAAGCCCGTCTGGCGCTGTTTAGCCGCACTTTTTCAGTGCGCATGCACCATCAAACCGGGCATCAGGACGGCTGTTTTTGCTGTGCCAGAATGTTTTCTGCCACATCAATAATTTTGCGGTTTTGTGCCATGGCAGCGCTGCGCAGTGTTTTGTACGCTTCCATTTCATCGACCCCCAGCTGATTCATAAGCAGCCCTTTGGCGCGCTCAATCTGCTTGCGTTCAGTCAGCGCTTTTTTGGTATCGGACAGTTCACTTTCCATTTCGGCAATCTGCCGTGACTGCTGTTGCAACAGGGTAATCATGGAAGCCATCGGATAGGCTTGCGCAGTGTCATGTGCGTGAAAGCTCAAGGCACTTTCAACCGGGATCGCAAGGTTAAAGAAAGTGCCATCCAGCGCAGCGGATGAGGGCTTGCTGGTAATGGCCTGTAAATAGGCTCGCGTATGTTCCAGGCCTTGTTTGGCCTTGTCAGCCAGCCCTTCCAGCATGCTGTGCATCTTTTGAATCAGCTGGCATTGAATATGCCAGAGGCTGGTTTGCTGCTGGCTGCACAATTCAAACCAGATATCGGCATCACTCGGTTTGAGCGCTTGCTGGTCTTTGGCGGTCGAGAGTTTATCCCGGTATTGCTGATGGCGCCGGTAGTTGTCCGACGCCTGCAAGGCGTTCCAGGAAGTGCGGATATCTTCGTCGCCAAACTGGCAGAATAAGGTGAAGTGTCGCTCCTGTTGCGCAGCCAGTTCCAGCAACTTTTGCTGGTGCGCCAGTTGCAGACTGCCGGAACCGAAGAGATAGGAACCCACGGCACGTTCCTGACCAGCAAATTCCTTACCTTGCACCAGGTTGTAGAGTGTTAACAGGCAGGTTGAAAGCTGGCTGTTGACCGGGCTGTCGGTGATCTCGAAAATCAGCGCAATCAGGCTGCCAACCAGGCGGTTGAAGGAGTCTATACAGGCGCTAAATGAAATTTTCTGCAAGGTGATCTGGTGGCGCAGGGATTTCAATTGGTCAAACCCCAGCAGGCTCCAGGAAATCAGCGTGAGTTGCCTGGCATCTGCCAGTGCATGGTGTGCCAGATGATCTTGCAAGGCCTGCCTGAAGCGTGTTTCCAGTGCAAGGTTCTGCGTGATAATGTCTGCACGTTCCTGGGCAAAGCGCTGGCCGCCAGACGCCAGGTACAGGCAGCTGGCACCGCGTTCTGTCTGGATCTGGTGAACCATCCGGGCAATGTTTTCGACAAACTCAATGCAGGTGTCCAGCCTTTCCAGCTCTTCGATATGCCTGATTTTGGCCAGAATAATAGTGTGTTCGGGAGAGATTTCAGTAGTCATCAGTGGCAGTACAAGCAAGAAATGTGCACATTTCTTGGTGCACAGAAAAAACATGGTTTAAAAAGGGGAATGGTACAACGCAACGATGATTCTTTTTAGCTGTTTCACCATACTAGGGTTTATCTGCTCTGGCTTTATTATGCTTGGCTCTATGGTACCTGATCATGGCGAGAGGGTGGATTTCAGTTCGATAGTTTTTTTAGTATCGATGGCGGCTGGTTGGTGGGCAAGTAATCCTGCCAGAATCAGAATGATCAGGGCTAGTATGAGGCTGAGGCCGCGCCAGAATAAAACCGGGTTGCGTTGCAGCAGCGGCATTTGTGCCTGTCGCGCCAGCAAGGGGTTGGGGGCGCGCAAATCATGGATGAACTCTGACGGACTGCCATAGCGCTTTTCTGCCTGCGGATGCACGGCCCTGGCAATGGCGGCATCCACCCATGCAGGAAATGCCGGTTGTTCATAGCGGATTTCACGGTAATAGAGGCGGGCAAGGTCTTGCGGATGCTTGACCCTGGCAACTTCGGTGCCGTAAGGCAGCTTGCCGGTCAACAGCTGGTAGGTGATGGCTCCCAGCGCGTACAGGTCAGAACGGGCGGTGACTGGTTGCCCTGTCCAGTATTCGGGGGCCGAGTAAGCGGCGGTGACCAGTGAGCGCTGCTGGGTGGCTGCACCGTACAGCTCGTTGAGACCGGCTACGCTGACCGAGCCAAAGTCTACCAGTGTCACGTGCAGGTCATGGTCCACCATGATGTTCTGCGGGCGTAGATCCTGGTAACACATTTCTAGCCGGTGAAAGGCTTCCAGTGCATTGGCCAGCTGTTCAACGATCAGGCGCACGGTTTCCAGGGAAGGTTGCGGATGATCCAGCATCCATTGGTGTAGCGTGGATCCCTCCACATAATGCATGCAGCCATACAGGTAATGACGCGGGTTAAGTGGCTGATAAGGGCGAACAATATGCTGGTGCTGTACCCGTCGGCCTATCCATTCTTCCAGCAGGAAATGAGACAGTGCTTCCTGGTCGGCACGTATCTCGGTGCCGGGAATTTTAATCACTACCCGCGTATCGCTGATCATGTCACGTGTCAGCCAGAGCTGGCTGCGCTGGCTATGGTGCAGCAACCGCAAGAGCATGAAATCGTCCAGCGTCATACCAGGTTGCAGTTCTGGCGGAAAAGGCAGCGTGTGCATTTCGCCATAGAACGTATCCATTTCATGTTCAGGCAAGGTGAGGACACGCAAGGCCAGGGCCGTGAGGTTGTCCGGGCTGCCACGTTGCTGTGCCAGTGCCACCCATTGCTCACAGGCTTGGTCAAGCGTTGGGGCGGAGGCCAATGCGGCCAGGTAATCTGCTTCCTGCAAAAACTCATACACGCCATCAGACAGCAACAGGTATTCATCCCCCTGTTGCACGGGTTCGCACAGGTAATCCAGATCAGGATTCGGGCTCATGCCCAGTGCGCGGGCCAGGTAACTCTGCTCTTCAGATACCCAGAAGCGGTGGTCCGCCGTCAGGGCTTGCAGCACGCCCTGGCGCAGGCGGTAAATACGCGTATCACCAAGGTGAAAAATATGCACAGTGCGTGATTTAATCACCATGGCACTGAATGTGCATACGTAGCCCTGGTTTTTGTCGAAGCGGTAAGCACTGCGGAAAGTCTGTGCATTCAGCAGGGAGTTCACTGCCATCAGCACCTGCTGCGCCGCATGTTTGACGGACCATTCCTGGGGCGTACTGTAATAGTCTGCGATAAAGCGTTCAACCGCTGTCACGCTGGCTTGCGCGCTGACGGTACTGCTGCTGATGCCGTCAGCGATGGCCGCCGTGACCCCTTTGCCGGACAGCAGGGTAGCGGCGGGAACATGGAAGCCATAAGCATCCTGGTTCACCGCTTTCCTGCCTGCCTTGCTGCAAGCACCTGTTTCAACTTTCAGTACAGACATCGTGCGTCACTCATCTCCCAATGGCCAGCTTGGTCAGCCGCCGCCCGTGTCGGGCGGATGTGCAGATTACAATATGCGTTTTGGCTGGGTGCGTACATGGGTGGTGTACAGCGTCAGTCCGGTAAAGGCCAGGCCGCCCACCATGTTACCAAGGGCAGTGGGGATTTCATTCCACAGCAGATAGTCTGCGACTGAAAAATTGCCCCCCATGATAAGCGCAAATGGGAACAGGAACATGTTGACGACGGAGTGTTCGAAGCCCATGAAGAAGAACACCAGCACCGGCATCCACATGGCAATCACTTTACCGCTGACATTGGTGGAAATCATGGCGCCTACCACTCCCATGGACACCATCCAGTTACACAGCATGCCGCGGACAAAAATAGTGATCCAGCCATCAAGGCCATACTTGGCGTAACCCAATGTCCGTGCTTCGCCTATGCTGGCCACTTTGGTGGCGATTGCGCCGCCTTCGGTGTTGTACCCGTAGGTGAAAATAAACGACATCATCGCTGCGACGGTCAGCGCACCCAGAAAATTACCGAGAAACACCAGCCCCCAGTTGCGCAGGACCTGCTGCAAAGTCACGCCAGGACGCTTATCCAGCCAGGCGAGCGGAGCCAGTACGAACACGCCGGTGAGCAGGTCGAATCCCATCAGGTACAGCATGCAGAAGCCGACCGGGAAAAGCAGGGAGCCTAACAGGTGCGACTCGGTTGCGACGGCAATGCTCACGGCAAAGACGGCAGACAGTGCCAGGATGGCTCCCGCCATATAGGCACGGATCACCGTGTCGCGGGTAGACATGTAGATTTTCGATTCGCCGGCATCCACCATCTTGGTGGCAAACTCGGCAGGCGCCAGATAAGACATACTTCACCTCTCACTTTCAAAGACTATAAACATGAACATACCAAAAACAAAAAGGCGTCCTGAGAGTATTGGGTTGCAATACCCTCAGGACGCCTTTGTCCTTGAGTCAATTTTTTTACATAGGCATGTGTTGATGCACCATCATCGTCGTTGATCAGGGCACATATCCCGCCTAAGCTAAGTCGATCTTAGCAATCGTCATGCCAGAGATGAAAGGTGCTTCGAAGGTGTTGAATAATAAAAGGAAAATTCTTTGCAACAGGGCAGGTCGCGTTGCTCTGCCTGGGGCTATCCGCACTTTCGCGGTGCAGATGCACTACCATGTCGGGCATTCTGGAACGCGGCCGGGTAGGGTGATGAAGGTGATGTAGATATCTGCGGCTGCCCGGTAACGCAGAGCATGCGTTCAGGCATAGGTCGCTTATGTACGCCAGGATTTCGGGCGAGGCTGGATGCCCGCTGATACTTAATGCCAGCCACCACCCATGGTTTTATACAGTGTCAGCTGGCTGGCGGCATCATTGAGCTGCAAGGTCACCAGCGATTGCTGGGCGGTGTACAAGGTGCGTTGTGCATCCAGCACTACCAGATAGCTGTCGATACCGTTCTTGAAGCGGGCATCGGCGAGCCTGAAGGCTTCCGTGGCAGCATCGGTGAGTGAAGTTTGTGCTTCTATCTGCGTTTGCAGGCCTTCGCGCTGTACCAGCACATCCGCTACTTCCTTGAAGGCGGTCTGCACGGTTTTTTCATACTGTGCCAGCAGAATCTCCTGGTTCTTCTTGCCGACCTCCAGATTGGCACGGTTGCGTCCGGCATTGAAGATAGGCACGCTGATTTGCGGCACAAAGGTCCAGATACCGGAACCGCTGTGGAACAGGCCATTCAGTTCATTGCTGGCGGTACCAACGGTGGTGGTCAGGCTGATGGTAGGGAAAAAAGCGGCGCGCAGTGCGCCTATGTTGGCGTTGGCCCCTTGCAGCAGGTGTTCTGCTGCGCGTACATCCGGGCGCTGCTGCAAAGTCTCGGAACTGACACCGCGTGGCAATGGCGTGGCGAGCGCGACATTGTCCAGCTTGCCGTCAGGTAGCAGCGAGGCAGGTATTGCACTGCCAGCCAGCAGGTTGAGCGCATTGATATCCTGCCGGATCTGCAGCTTGTAGGTGGCGACAGCGACGCGGGCGCTATCTACACTGGTTTGCAGCTGTTTCAGGGTCAGGGCGTTGGCAACGCCGAGGTCGAACATCTTCTGGTTGATCTCGTAAGTAGCCTGTTGGCTTTGCAGGGTCTGCTGCGCAATATCCAGCCGCATTTTGTCGGCCGCCAGCGTCAGCCAGGCAGTCGCCACTTCGGCAATCAGGCTGATTTGCGTACTCTTGCGATTTTCCTCATCGGCATAAAAGGTCTGCAACGCCTGTTCGTTCAGGTTGCGGACACGTCCGAACAAATCCAGTTCATAAGCGCTGAAGCCGACACTGGCGCGGTAAATATGCGAGATGTTGCCGCTACGATTACTGCTGCCGGCGGTACCTGTTGCCGCGCCAGCGGTATTCCCGGCCACATTGTTGGCGGCGCTGGCCATGCCTTTGGAGGCGGTTTCAGACAAAGAGGCGGCGATAGTGGGAAACAGGTCTGCGCGTTGCACCTGATACAGCGCCCTGGATTTTTCTATGTTCAGGGAGGCAATTTTCAGGTCGCGATTGTTTTTAAGAGACAGGTCTACCACCTGTTGCAGGCGCTGATCGCTGATAAAAGAGCGCCAGGCCAGTTCGCTCAAGGCTTTCTGGTTTGCATCCGCCTGGCCGAAAGTGGCTGGTACGGGCGCGGCAGGCCGCTGGTAAAACGGTGCCAGGTCTATACAGCCGGTCAGCGACAGCGCGGTGGCTGTCAGTACAAAGTGGCGCAGTAGTTTCATCGTAAGTAGCCGTTTACTCATGTGCCGTCGCTCCGGTTGTGGCGGCTTCCGGCTGATAGGGAAATAGCGAGCGGATCAGCACATAAAACAGGGGGACAAAAAAGATACCCAGGAAAGTGGCGGTGAGCATGCCGCCCAGCACGCCGGTGCCTATGGCCTGGCGGCTGGCAGCGCCTGCGCCTTCGCTGAACGCCAGCGGTAATACGCCGAATACAAATGCCAGCGATGTCATCAGGATAGGACGCAGGCGTAACTGCACGGCTTCCAGCGTGGCTTCGAGCAAGGGTTTGCCTTGTTCCTGCAGGTATTTGGCAAACTCGACGATCAGGATCGCATTTTTGGCCGACAGACCTATGGTGGTGAGCAGGCCGACCTGAAAGTATACGTCAGCCGTCAGGCCACGCAGACTGGTGGCCATGACCGCCCCTAAAATACCCAGCGGTACCACCAGGATGACCGAGAACGGGACTGCCCAGCTCTCATACAGCGCAGCCAGGCACAGGAAGACAAAGACTATGGAGACGGCATATAGCAGCGGCGCCTGCGAGCCTGACAATCTTTCCTGGTAGGATTGTGCGCTCCATTCATAGCCTATGCCGGCCGGTAACTGTTTGATGAGATCTTCGGCAATACGCATGGCTTCACCGGTGCTGACGCCTTTGGCAGCTTCGCCGATAATTTCCACCGAAGACATGCCGTTATAGCGTTCCAGCAAGGGCGAACCGGCTACCCAGCGCGTGCTGGAAAAGGCCGAGAACGGTACCATCTCATTGGTCGCGTTGCGCACATACCAGCGATTAATATCTTCGGGTTGCATGCGATAGGGCGCATCGCCTTGCAGATAGACTTTTTTCACCCGGCCCTTGTCAATGAAATCATTGACATAAGTGCCGCCCATGGCGATGGAAAGGGTGGAGTTGATACTGGTCGTGCTTAAGTTATAGATGCCGGTTTTCTGGTCATCAATATCCAGCCTGAACATGGGCGTATCATCCAGCCCGCTGGGACGCACGCGCGTCAGCTTGGGATTTTGTGTCGCCAGTTGTACGAATTTATCCCTGGCTTCTATCAGCGCCTGGTGCCCCAGTTTGCCGACATCCTTCAGCTCCAGTGTGAAACCGGCGCCTTGTCCCAGACCGCGTACCGGGGCCGGCTGGTTCACGAACAGTTTGGCATCCCGAATCCCTGATAACGCTTTGGTGGCATGATCTGCCAGGGAAGCGGCATCCTGGCCTTCACCGCGCAAGGACCAGTCTTTCAGCCGGATAAATGCGCGACCGCTGTTCTGGCTGCCGCCACCGCCCTGGCCAAGCCCGGCAATGGTGAGGTACTCATCAATCACGGCATCCTGGCTATCCAGATATTGCTCAACCTGCCTGAGCACCCGCTGCATGCGGTTATCGGTGGCCCCGACCGGTAATTGAATCTGTGCCATCAGGATGCCCTGGTCTTCGGTCGGCAGGAAGGAACTGGGCAAACGCATGAACAGGAAAGCCAGCAGGGCAAGGGTGGCGGCATAAACTACCATGGTCAGAGTCTTGCGGTGCAGGATTTTTTCAACAATGGCGTGATAGCGTGCAGACAGCATGTCAAACGCAGGATTGAACCAGCGGAAAAACCAGCCGAACAGACCGCCTGTGGGTGCCCGTGCATGCTCTACCGGTTTCAGCAAGGTTGCGCACAGGGCCGGCGTGAGTGTCAGCGCAACCAGCACGGACAGCAACATGGCCGATACAATGGTGATGGAAAACTGGCGGTAGATCACGCCGGTGGAGCCGCCGAAAAATGCCATCGGAATAAATACAGCCGATAGCACCAGCGAGATCCCGACCAGTGCGCCGGTGATTTCACCCATGGATTTGCGTGTGGCTTCTTTCGGACTCAGTCCTTCCTCGTGCATGATGCGTTCAACGTTTTCAACCACCACGATGGCATCGTCCACCAGCAGGCCAATCGCCAGCACCAGCCCGAACATGGTCAGGGTGTTGATGGAAAAGCCAAACGCGGCCAGCACGCCAAAAGTCCCCAGCAACACCACAGGCACGGCAATGGTCGGAATCAGTGTCGCACGCAGGTTTTGCAGGAACACGTACATGATGACCACCACCAGCAGAATCGCTTCTATCAGCGACTTCACCACTTCTTTGATGGAAATGCGTACAAATGGCGTGGTGTCATACGGCACATGGACCTTGAGCTTGAGCTCGGGCGGAAAGTAGGGTGCCAGTTCATCCAGTTTGTCCTTGACCGCCTGTGCGGTGGCCAGGGCATTGGCGCCTGAAGCCAGCTGCACGCCAAAAGCCGCCGAGGTTTTACCGTTGAGATTGGCAACCGGCGTATAGCTTTCCGCCCCCAGTTCCACCCTGGCGACATCCGACAGGCGCACGACATAACCGTCTTCGCCGGCTTTGACAATAATCCGGTTGAATTGCTCAACGGTCTGCAATTTGCTGCGTGCGGTGATGGATGCATTGAGTTCCTGGTCTTGCACTGTGGGCAGGGCGCCTAACTGGCCGGAAGAAACTTCGGTATTCTGGGCCTGGATGGACGCCGCAATATCTGCAGGAATCAGATTGTATTTTTGCAGCTTGTTAGGGTCCAGCCAGATACGCATGGCATAGCCTGAACCCAGGGTTTGCACATTGCCCACGCCATCCAGCCGGCTGATCTGGTCCAGCAGCGTGCTGGAAATATAGTCACCGATATCAATCGCCCGTACGGTCGGACTGTCAGACACCAGGGAAATAAACAGCAGGAAGTCGATGCCGGCCTTGTTGACCGTGACGCCCTGGCTTTGCACAATTTGTGGCAAACGCGGCATGGCCTGCTGCAGCTTGTTCTGTACCTGCATCTGCGCCACATCCGGATTGGTACCGGCATTGAAGGTCAGGCTGATACGGGCAGTCCCCGAGGAGGTACTGCTGGCCGACATGTACATCAGGTTGTCTATGCCCTTCATGTACTGCTCTATCACCTGGGTGACCGAGTTTTCAATGGTCTCGGCACTGGCCCCGGTATAGGTCGCATTGATGGAAACGCGCGGCGGGGCAATATCCGGGTATTGCTCCAGTGGCAGCCACTGGATCGCACCTATGCCTGCCAGCATGATGACAATGGCAATCACCCAGGCAAAAATGGGGCGTTGAATGAAAAAGGCAGCCATGAATGACGTCTCGCTGGATTAATGTGGCGGATTGGATGAAGGCGCCGCGATGGCCGGTGAGACAAACGGTACCGCCTTGACGGTGGCACCGACAGAGATGTTCTGCACACCATCCATAATCACGCGGTCACCGGTCTGCAAACCGTTGCTGACCCGCCAGTAGTCACCCTGCGAGCCACTGGTTTCAATGGATTTCTGTTGCACTTTCTGATTGCTGTCAACCACCAGTACAGTAGGCTCCCCGCTGGTGCTGCGGGTGACTGCGCGTTGCGGCACCAGAATGGCAGCCTTGTCTTCGGCCATATCAATCAGCGCATGCACATACATGCCCGGCAGCAGTACCCCTTCGGGGTTAGGCACAATGGCACGCAGGGTCACCGCACCGGAAGTCGGATTGACACTGACACCGCTGAATTTGAGTTTGCCGGGATGCGCATAAGTCGATCCATCTTCCAGTACCACACGTACCGGCACCTCTTTTTGCGCAGTACTGCTCAATTTGCCGGCAGCAATATCATGCTTGAGTTTCAGCAGGTCACTGCTGGACTGAATCACATCGACATAGATAGGGTCCAGTTGCTGTACCGTGGTCAATGCCGTTTCCTGGTTGGCAGTTACCAGGGCTCCTGGCGTGACGGTGGAGGTAGAGACAAAGCCGCTAATCGGCGATACCACTTTGGTGAAATCCAGGTTGATCCTGGCCGTGGAGACGGCTGCTCTTGCTGCCGCGACGTCAGCCTGGGCCTGCTGCAGGGCGGCTTGTGCGTCGTCATTGTCCTGTTTGCTGATGGCATTGATTTTAATCAGTTCCCTGTAGCGGTCAGCTTTCAGTTTCAGTGTGGTCAGTGTCGCTTCGGCTTTCTGCAATGCGGCGGTGGCACTTTCATAGCTGGCCTGGTAGGGTGCAGGCTCAATCTGGTACAGCAAATCACCCGCCTTGACCTGTGCGCCTTCGGTAAAGGCGCGTTGGCGGATAATGCCACTCACTTGTGGCCGTACTTCCGAAATCATGAAGGCATTGGTGCGGCCGGGCAGGTCGGCAATCACCGGTTGCGTGACTTGCTGCAGGGTGATGACACCGACTTCCGGTATTTTGGGCGTTTGCTGCGGCGCCTGGCTGGATGAGCAGGCGGCCAGGCTGGCACTGATCAGCCAGAGGCTCCATATCCGGACTGAGAATGAAGGCAGAATGAGGTTCATATTGAATCGTTTTCAATGCGTGACTGGATATCTGACCAGATTCTACGGCGTTTTATGGCATGGAAGTGTAACGATACGTATCCACCGTCTGGTAAAGTCGCGATGCGGCAGGGGTAAAGCGCAGGCACAGGTGCCGGCATGGGCCAGGCACCTGCGGTTTAACAACATCAGAGAATATGCCGCTCAAAACGTTGCAGCACGTGGGCAGAGATACCTTTGGCCAGTTCTTCTTCCCCGAAAAACACGGTGTCGCCGACTTCTTTCTGCAAACGCTGATATTCGTCTTCGTGATGGGTACGAATCACCACTTCAATGTCCGGTTTCAGCTGCTTGGCAATTTCGACAATCTTGCGGATATCCATGGAGTCCGGCGTGGCGATAATCAGCATGGCCGCGTTGGCAATGTGTGCCTGCACCAGCACCATGGGGTCGGCAGCATTACCGGATACGGCAGGCTGGCCCTGTTTACGCAGTTTTTCCACCAGTTCGCGGTTCTGCTCGGCCACCACAAAGGGGATGTTGGAGCTTTCCAGTGTCATGGCAATACGCCGCCCAACGCGACCATAGCCGACCAGCACCACCTGACCTTCCAGGAATTTTCTTTCCGTGGTCATTGGCAGTTCACCATACGGGTCCATGCGGTGCGCCAGCTGGCGGGCGATATCCGAATTGTCTACCAGCCATTTGGCAAACGGCTTGATCGAGGCGAAAACCAGCGGGTTGAGCGCAATTGAAATCAGCGCACCGGCCAGTACCAGGCTCATCGCATCTTGTGATAACAGGTTCAGTGACACGCCCAGGCCAGCCAGGATAAACGAGAATTCACCAATCTGTGCCAGGCTGGCAGCGACAGTCAGGGCAGTATTCAAGGGGTAGCGCAGTCCCAGCACAATGGCAACAGCGGCCAGTGATTTACCCAGAATAATAATGCCGACTACGGCCAATACCTGGGATGGCTGCTTGAGCACGACGGCCGGGTCAAACAGCATGCCGACCGCGACAAAGAACAGTACCGCAAATGCATCGCGGAAAGGCAGTGAATCTTCTGCCGCTCTATGGCTGTATTCTGATTCACGCATAATCATGCCGGCAAAGAACGCGCCCAGCGCAAACGAGACATGGAACAGCGAGGAGGCCAGGAATGCGACGCCAATGGCGACGGCAATCACCGTAAGGGTAAATAATTCACGTGAACCGGTGCCGGCAACATACCATAACAGCCATGGCAGCACGCGTTTGCCGATCACCAGCATCACGGCGATAAAACCGGTGATTTCCAGCATAGTCATGCCTATGGTCTTCCAGATGGCGCTGGTGCTGGCGATTTCGCCCTGGCCGCCGAGCACGCCTGCCAGCGCTGGCATCAATACCAGCACCAGTACCGTGATCACATCTTCCACCACCAGCCAGCCGACGGCAATCTTGCCATTCATGCTATCGAGAATACGGCGCGACTCCAGCGCTTTCAGCAGCACTACGGTACTGGCGCAGGAAAGTGACAGGCCGAACACCAGTCCGTGACCCAGGCTCCAGCCCCAGCCATGAGCCACCAGCATGCCAAGTAGCGTCGCCAGTGTCATTTGGACCAGTGCACCCGGCAAGGCAATCCGTTTGACCGACATCAGGTCCTGCAGGGAAAAATGCAGCCCTACACCAAACATCAGCAGCATGACGCCGATTTCAGATAGCTGGGAAGCGATTTCGAGATCGGCAACAAAACCGGGCGTTGCCGGGCCGATCAGTATGCCGGCAAACAGATAGCCGATCAGTGCAGGCAGTTTGAGTTTTTCGGCAATCAGGCCAAAAATCAGCGCCAGACTGAAAGCGACTGCGATGGTGGTAATCAGGGAAAGGTTGTGGTCCATATAGTGTGTTTTTCTGGGTGTGTATCCATCAGTTTTTATGGTTTGAAGCAGTGACCACGTGTACAGCGGAAAGTTGAGTATTTCATTATAATCAATGCATCAAGTCTGACATCTTGCCGGAAGCGGTCCTACATCGTCAATATTTATGCCGCAAAAATGCCATGACCATGATGCCTGTTTATTGTTGCATTTTTATGCAGACAGGCGCTGCAAACCAAATTCACATAACTGCTCGGCTTTTTTCCAGCACTGGTCCTGCTGCAGGTTTCCAAAGTGCACAATGCTGAATACTCCTTCAATAATCGCCTGGCAATACAAACTGACCAATTCAAAATCGACATCCTGTTTCAATTCGCCTTCCGCAATCGCCTGACGCAACAGGATCTCAATCTGCGTAATGCGTTTCTTCTCCCAGGCATAGCGTAATTGCAATAGCTCGGGCGAATCGTCTATGCCTACATACAGGAAGGAAATGACTTTCTGCAGAGCGCCGGGTTCTATATAACTGCGGATTTCCTGCAGGCAATACTGTTTCAGGTTAAGCAAGGGGCTAAGGCTGGCATCTCCTTGAAACGGCAATACCTGGTCGATCACGCGCTGGGCCATTGCCGTGGCAATTTCAAGCTTGCTTTTGTAGTGCCCGTACACGGCGCCGCGAGATAAGGTAGCCGCCTCAGCGACATCTGAAATGGTAGTGAGCGTAAAACCTTTAGCGTAGAAGACGGACTCCGCCGCACGCAAAATCTGGTCGCGGGTTTTCTGGGCATCTTCTTTGGTTTTTCTGGCCATTACAAATTAACAGGTATAAGAAAGCAGTGGCGGTATCATAGCAAAAATTAATTAATCAGTCACGATTGATTAATTAATTGGCTGCGGATAGAATGAGGGCAATATGAATTCAGGGCGTATCTATGTCGCTGCCTCACTGCCGCTTATTCTCGAGCTTTTTCCTGCTGCTTTTGTCACTCGGCCTGGCTGCCTGTAACAGGCAGGAAGAGGCACCTGCCGCACAGACTGACGCGCCTGAGGTGGAAGTGGTGCAAGTGCAATATGCTGAAATTCCGGCAGAAGTAGAATTGCCGGGCCGGGTTGAAGCGTTTCGTATCGCGGAAGTGCGTGCACGGGTTTCCGGTATTGTTGCCAAACGCCTGTATCAGGAAGGGCAGGTCGTGAAAAGCGGTACAACCTTGTTTAGCATCAATCCCGAGCAATTACAGGCATCCAGGCTGGAGGCAGAAGCGGAAGTCGCGAGGACGGAAGCCAGCCTAGTGAATGCCAGCGACAAGTTACAGCGCTACCAGGCTCTGGTCAGTGACCAGTCCGTGAGCCAGCGTGATTACAGGGCCGCGCAGGCAGAAGTGCAACTGGCAAAAGCCGAACTGGCTGCAGCAAAGGCCAGGCTCAATCGCGCCAGGCTGGATTTGGGCTATGCCAACGTCACTGCACCGATTGATGGAGTTGCACGACGCGCGCTGGTCACAGAGGGGGCCCTGGTGGGCAAGGATGAAGCCACGCATATGACCACCGTGGAGCAGGTAAATCCGGTCTATGTAAATTTTGCACAATCTTCCTCCGAAGTGTTTGCCTTACGTAAAGCATTGCGTGACGGTGAACTCAAGGGCAGTGGCGAAAAAATCAGGATTGAACTGTTATTGCCGGACGGATCGGTATATCCGGCCACCGGAAAACTGTCATTCTCTGATGTTTCCGTCAACCAGACCACGGACTCTGTGGTGATGCGCGCCATTTTCGATAACCCCCAGCAAGAGCTGATGCCTGGCGCTTATGTAAGACTCAGAATCCGCCAGGCAACTAATCCGAATGCCATCCTGATTCCGCGTGATGCCTTGATCCGTGACCAGTTTTCTGCCCGCGTCTGGGTGGTCAATGTCCGCAACGAACTGGAGTCGCGCGAAGTGCAAACCGGCAGTGTTGTTGACAGGCAGTGGGTGATAGAGCAAGGCCTGCAACCAGGGGAGCAGGTAGTGGTGACCAATGCCGCGACGCAAACGGCAGGAACCAGGGTCAAGCCCAGGCAGGTGAATGCCGGAGACCGGATGACGAAAGCCGTTACGCCTTGAAAGAGGGCATGAAGAAAGCTAATTCATGAGTCGATTTTTTATTGACAGACCTATTTTTGCCTGGGTAATTGCCATCCTGATCGTGCTGGCAGGCCTGATTTCCATCAGGCAGTTACCGATTGCGCAGTATCCTGACATTGCACCGCCGGTGGTGAATATCGCCGCGACTTATCCTGGGGCCTCCGCCAAAGTAGTGGAAGAAACCGTGACTTCGATTATAGAGCGCGAGATGAATGGTATGCCGGGCCTGATGTATGTGTCGGCCACCAGCAATTTCGGCATGGCCTCTATCAGCGTCACTTTCCGCCAGGGGACCAATCCTGACCTGGCAGCGGTGGATGTGCAGAACCGCCTCAAGAGTGTGGAAGTCCGCCTGCCGGAAATCGTGCGCCGCAGCGGCATCATGGTGGAGAAATCGGCAGACAGTTTCCAGCTGATTGTGTCACTGACATCCGAAGACAACCGCTATAGTGAAATCGACCTGGGCGAGTTGGCATCGGCCACGGTCATGCCGACCCTGAAACGCGTGCAGGGGGTGGGCAAGGTGCAGTCATTCAGTCCGGAATACGCCATGCGTATCTGGCCGGATCCACAGAAAATGGCAGGCTTGAATGTCAGTGCTACGGAAATATCCAATGCCTTGCGTAGCTACAATACGCGGCTGACCCTGGGCCAGGTGGGCGCCAGCGGTGTGCCTGAAGGTGCGCCGCTCAGTGTATCCCTGGAGGCCGAGGCCACACTTAAAACCGTAGAAGATTTTGCCAGTGTGCCTATCCGCACGCAGCCGGATGGTTCGGCATTGCTGGTGAAAGATGTGGCGCGGGTGGAACTGGGTAGCAGTGACTATACCTACAGCTCCAGAGTCAACGGCAAAAATGCGGCCGGCATGGCAATCAAGCTGGCTCCCGGTTCCAATGCGGTAGAAACCATCAGGCGGGTGAAAGTCGCGATGGAGCAGATGCAGCCGTACTTTCCGCCCAACGTCATGTTCCAGCTGTCGTATGACTCCTCAGCGTTTGTGGCTATCTCGATCAAGAAAGTGATACAGACGCTGGTGGAAGCGATATTACTGGTGTTCGTGGTCATGTACCTGTTCATGCAGAATCTGCGTGCCACCCTGATCCCGACCATTGTGGTGCCGATTGCCCTGATGGGTACCTTTGCCGTGATGTACTGGTTGGGCTATTCGATTAATGTGTTGACCATGTTCGGTGTGGTTCTTGCCATCGGTATCCTGGTGGATGATGCCATTGTGGTGGTGGAAAACGTCGAGCGCCTGATTGTAGAGGAGGGATTATCCGCTTATGAGGCTACCATCAAGGCCATGTCGCAGATCAGTGGTGCCGTGGTCGGCATCACGGCCGTGCTGGTATCGGTGTTTATCCCCATGGCCTTTTTCAGCGGTGCAGTGGGTAATATCTACCGCCAGTTCTCGCTGGCATTGTCAGTCTCCATCAGCTTCTCGGCATTTCTGGCACTGTCACTGACGCCTGCCTTGTGTGTGACGCTGCTGCGGCATGAGGCCAGTCCCAAGGCCCGTTTCTTTGTCTGGTTCAACAACACCTTCCAGTGTTTCACCGAACGGTATATCCGACTGACCGGCGGCCTGCTTGAAAAACCGTTGCGCTGGCTGGCGGTGTTCGCGCTGATTGTGGCATTGGCAGGCTGGCTGTTCATGCGTTTGCCCAGTGCATTCTTGCCGGAAGAAGACCAGGGTAACTTTATGGTGATGGTGTCGTTGCCACAGGGTGCCACGCTGGCAGAAACTGCAGAAGTGCTTGGCGATATGAGTCGCTATATCCAGCAGCATGAGCCGGTGGATATTATTTTTGAAGTCAGTGGTTTCAGCTTTTACGGCACCAGTACCAATAGCGGCATGCTGTTTATCACGCTCAAGGACTGGGCGGAGCGCACACAAGCCGGACAGCAGGTGCAGGCGATTGTGGACAGGGTTAATCAGCATTTCTATGGTCTGCCCAATTTAAGCATTTTTGCCATGAATGCGCCGCCATTGCCCGAACTGGGTAGCGTAGGCGGCTTTGACCTGAAACTGGTAGACAGGGCCAGCGTCGGCATCGAGGCCCTGATGAAGGCGCGTGACCAGCTGATTTCAGAATCAGCCGGCCATCCTGAACTGGCCAATGTCCTGTTTGCGGGCTTGTACGATACACCGGTAGTGAATATGCAGCTCAACCGCAGCAAGGCGAGTGCGCTGGGTATTTCGCTGGATGAAATTAATGACTCCCTGGCGACCTTGCTGGGTTCCAGTTATCTGGGCGATTTTGTCTACGGCAACCAGGTGCGCAGGGTGCTGGTGCAAGCCGATGGCAAACAGCGCCAGACGCTGGAGGATATCAGGAAAATCCGCCTCAAGACTGCTGATGGGAGCCTGGTTCCACTGTCTTCCATCATGACGCTGGACTGGGCCATGGGGACGCCGCAACGCACGCGCTTTAACGGCTTCCCGTCCTTTAATATCAATGGCGGTGCAGGGCCCGGCTACAGCAGCGGGGAAGCCATGCAGACCATGGAGAAGCTGGTGCAGGGGCTGGGTAAAGGCATAGGTTTCGAGTGGGCGGGGCAGTCGCTGGAAGAAAAGCAATCCGGCAGCCAGGCAACTTTGTTGTTCGGTTTGTCCATCCTGGTGGTATTCCTGGTATTGGCCGCCCTGTATGAAAGCTGGGCGATTCCATTCGCGGTCATGCTGGTCGTCCCGCTGGGGGTGCTGGGTGCCTTGCTGGGAGTGACTTTACGCGGGCTGCCTAACGATATCTACTTCAAGGTCGGACTGATTGCGACCATAGGCTTGTCCGCCAAAAACGCGATTCTGATTGTTGAATTTGCACGTGAACACGTACTGCAGGGCATGCCATTGATAGAAGCCAGTCTGCTGGCTGCCAGGGAGCGCTTGCGCCCCATCGTCATGACCTCACTGGCATTCGGTGTCGGCGTGATCCCGCTGGCATTTTCAACCGGCGCAGCCTCCGGGGCGCAGATCGCTATCGGCACCAGTGTGCTGGGTGGCATAATTGCCGCAACTTTGCTGGCCATCTTTTTCGTACCGCTGTTTTTTATTGTGGTTGGACGATGGATGCATAAACCGGCCTCTCACCAAAAGGTATCACATGAAGTTTAGCCGTCTTGCAGTCTCTGGCGTACTGGCGCTTGCCATCAGTGGCTGCTCGCTCATCCCCGAGTATTTCAGGCCCGCTGCGCCGGTGCCTGAAGCTTATCCCGGGCAATCGGCAGATGCAGCGGTGACCGAAGTCCCGCCACTGACCTGGCAAAGCTATTTCCAGGATGCTGATTTACAGAAGCTGATCCGTACAGGGCTGGAGCATAACCGTGACCTTAAAACCGCAGTCCTGCGCATGGATGAGGCCAAAGCCACTTATGGCATCCAGAAAGCTGATCGTTTGCCGACTGTCCAGGGCAACCTGAGTTATGACCGTAGCCGCACCGTGTTCAGTTCCAGCCAGGCGTTTGAAGCCGAGCTGTTCAGGGTAGGTGTGGGCATTTCTGATTATGAAATTGATGTGTTTGGTCGTATCAAAAGCCTGTCGCAGGCTGCCCTGGAACAATATCTTGCCGTCAGCGAGAATCGCCAGGCAGTCCAGACTACCCTGATTGCAGAGATCGCGACGCAATATGTCAACCTGTTAAGCATTCATGCGCAACTCAACCTGGCGCAGCAAACGCTGGATGACAGGAAGCAGGCATTGCAGCGTACCCGGCGTCGTTTCGATGCCGGTATTGACCAGATCCTCGATGTGAAAGCCGCACAGATCCAGGTCGAGCAGGTGCAAGCCCAGTATGCCCAATGGCAACGCCAGCTGGCAACCACGCAAAATGCCCTATATTTACTGCTGGGCGAGCCGTCGCATCGTACGCCTTTACCAGTCAAGCCACTGGAAGAGCTGAAACTGGGCAATGCTCCGGCGGGACTGCCTTCCACCCTGCTCACCAGAAGGGCAGACATCCGAGCCGCCGAACATCAGTTGAAAGCGGCTAATGCCAATATCGGCGCCGCAAGAGCTGCGTTCTATCCACGGTTGCAACTCACTACCAATGTCGGTCTGGTCAATTCCGAATTTTCCAGACTGTTTTCCGATACCGGCAGCAATTACTGGGCATTCAGCCCGCAACTGGTGATTCCTGTCTTTAATTATGGCAGGAACAAGGCAAACCTGAGCCTGGCCCAGGCACGCCAGCATATTGAAGTAGTCAATTACGAAAAAACCATACAAATCGCTTTCCGCGACGTCATGGATGTCTTGTCTACCCGTACGGCGATTGCAGATGAAACCGCTGCCAGAACCAGGTTGAGCGATCTTGAAAGCAGTCGCCTGCAACTGGTTAAGCGCAAACTGGATCAGGGGCTGGTCACTTATCTCGAATTGCTCGATGCCCAGCGTAGCGTGCTGGATGCACAGGCGCAGGCATTGCAGATCAGGCAACAGGCATTGCAGAACCAGGTAAGCTTGTACAAAGCTCTCGGTGGCAGTTAAATGCATAGGGAGTTTATTTTTCGTAATCTCTCATTCGCATTCACTTTTATGCTTTTTTGATCGTTTGCGCTTGCCAGGCGTTTAATTGTGTCGGAAACCAGCTTGAGCATTTCCCTCAAAAGAAAATCTATCGTTTCATCACCATCCTGAAAACTTTGCTTTTCTTGACCTAGTTGATAATGATTTTCATTTGTATTTTTTTGGCGAGGCCGCTAAGATAGCTGTTTTATTCCTTCGACTCTCTTTGCCGTGTTGCTACATCCGGAAAACTCGAAACTCATTGTCACTCTGGTTTATCACTATGACGAGCTGATCAGCTATGTGAAATTGCGTTTTGGCGACCATCATTTCGCGCAGGATGTGGTGCACGATGTTTGCATTGAGATTATGGAAAAGCCGCCTCGCGACACCGTGCATACGCCAATCGCCTTCTTGCGCAGGTTGTCCAGAAACCGGGCCATTGATCGTTATCGCCAGTACCAGGTTCAGCAGACGCATATTAGCTCCCTGCAGGGAACAGCAGCGCATGCGCATCATGTCGATGGTGAGCGGGTGTTGCATTTTGTACAACGGCTGGAAGCGCTGAAACGAGTGATTGAAGCTTTGCCGTCACGGCAGAGACAGGTATTTCTCTTGCATAAACTGCACGATATGCCGCAACAGGAAATTGCCTATGAACTTGGCATTTCACGCAATATGGTGACGCAGCATTTTACCAGGGCAATGGCGGCCATACACCAGAAATGGGGAGTGGCGGCATGAAGATTAACAGTCATGAGATAGTCACGCAGTCAAAGCAGGCGGGAACGGATGCGCTTGCTCCTTATACTCAGGCTTTGCGTGAATATTTTCCTTCCCGGGAGGCATTGCTGCAGGAGGCCAAACGGCAGACGCGCCGGCAGAAGTTATTGAAAAAGACAACGGCTGCAGTGGCGGTTTTTCTTGCATTTGCACTGAGCTGGATAATTGATCCGGTGATACATAGTGAAAGTCTGCGTACGGAAATCGGCCAGCAAGCCAGCCTTGACCTGAAAGACGGCAGCCACGTTACGCTTAATACCAATAGTGTGCTGGGTGTGGAGCAACATCTTTATTCCAGGCGGCTATACCTGCAACAGGGCGAAGCCTTGTTTACTGTCAGCCATGGCTGGCGCCCTTTCACTGTTTATGCCAACCAGACGGAAATTCTTGATATCGGTACGGTGTTCAATGTCCGTAATACCAAAGAAGGTGCAATAGTCACCGTGATTGAGGGCAGTGTGGAAGTCCGTGCAGCGCAGACGCAACGAGTGCTGACCAGGGATTTTTCCGTAATGACCCATGCCGGAGGCATTTCTGAAAGCCGTCATGCTTCAGCCAATACTGCCTGGCAGCAGGGGCGGTTGATGTTTGATGGCGCCTCACTTGCGGAGGTGGTCAGTGAGTTGCAGCGCTATCATCGCGGTCGCATTGATATCGCCGATGCACGTATTGCGGGCTACCGGCTGTCCGGTGAGTACGATATCAAGGGCATAGATGATCTGATCGATACCTTGCCAGAGATTATGCCTGTGCGTATTACCAGGCGTGATGATGAAACCGTTGTTATCAGGCATCGTTAATCATGACTGAACGATCTTTCATCCCTGTCGGAAAGCACGTGCCATGGCTTTGCTGAATGTACGCTGGCAGCAGTTGCAGGATGTTTATCAGCAGCATCATGACTGGCTGCAGGGCTGGTTACGCAAAAAGACTGGTAATTCCTGGGATGCTGCAGATATTGCGCATGACACATTTGTGCGCGTCATGCACAGGGATAAAGTGGCCCAGCTGGGCAGCGAACCGAGAGCTTTGCTCGTACATATTGCAAAAGGGCTGGTGATTGACCGCTGGCGGCATCAGCAGGTCGAGCGTGCCTATCATACAGCCATGGCGCAATTGCCAGTCGATCAATGCCCGTCTGCGGAAGCGCAGATCATTATTCTGGATACGCTCAAACAGATTGACCGGATGTTGCAGGGCTTGCCTGCCCAGACCCGCGCCATCTTTTTGCTGGCACAACTGGATGGATTGACCTATCAGAACATTGCCGATCAGTCCGGAATTTCACTGGTCACGGTTAAACGCCATATGCGCAATGCATATCTGGCTTGTTTGAGCATATGATGCCGGCTCATTCTCCGGATGTTCCCGACCAAAAAGTCCTGGCACAGGCGGTAGACTGGATGCTGGTATTGCAGTCCGGCGAAATCACTGCTGATATGCAAGAGGCGTGTGAACGCTGGCAAGCCAGCCATCCACAACATGCGATAGCCTGGGCTCGTGTCACCCGGTTACAGCAAACCTTTGAGCAACTGCAGCATAAGGATCTGGCCAGACAGGTGCTGACGAGCATGGACCAGCCCGCTCGCAGAAAGGCACTGAAAACGCTGGGTGGTTTAAGTGTCTTGCTACCGGCAGCCTGGCTGAGTTATCGCACATTGCCAGTCGAACGCTGGCGGGCTGAATATCAGACTGCCGTTGGTGAGCAAAGACAGCTGAAATTAAATGATGGGACACGCCTGGTGCTGAATACAGAGTCATCGCTGGATATCGCCTACCAGGCACAGCGCCAGATTACCCTGTATCGCGGCGAATTATGGCTGGAAACCGGTCATCAGGATGCGCGTACGCTGGTGGTGACTACGCCGCATGGCACACTGACGCCATTGGGAACACGCTTCAACGTACAGTCAGATAGCAAGCAAACGACGCTGGCTGTTGCCGAAGGTGCTGTGCGTATCAGCCTGGCACATGGGCAAACCAGCGTGGTACATGCCGGCCAGCAGCAGTCTTTCAGTCATGCCGGTTTAGGCAGGGTCAGGGTGCTAAATGACAATGCAGGCGACTGGCGGCAGGGTATGTTGCTGGCGCAGGACATGCCGCTCAGTGATTTATTGACGGAACTGGCGCGCTACCGGCATGGTGTGATCCGCTGTCATCCCGGACTTAAAACGATGAAGGTATCAGGCGCCTTTCCGTTAAATGATACGGATGCTGCACTCGATCTGCTGCAAAAAACCTTACCGGTAAGAATCGTTACGCCCAGCCAGCTCTGGGTCATGGTGGAGCCAGCCAAAGGTTAGCCTGATAAAAAACATCATTATTGCTGATACCTTTTCAGCGCTCGTCCGGTGTACATGATGAAGGCTGTTTAACTGGCCATTTGTTAATGACACTGAGGGAGCAATAGGATAATGACATCTTCTGTATTTCAATTGACGCCGCTACAACGGGCATTGCGCGCCGCTTTGTGCGGTTGTAGCCTGATGCTGGCCATAAACTCGATACCGGCCCTGGCAGACAGCGCGCAGGTGACTGCGGAAAAACAACGCTATCAACTGTCGCCTGGTCCGCTTGGTCATGTACTGGCGCAATTTGCTGCGCAAACCGGTACCCGCTTGTCTTTTGATCCGGCACTGGTCGCTCATTTGCAAAGTAACGGCTTGCACGGCTACTACACTGTCAATGAAGGGTTCGCTGCCTTGCTTGAAGGCAGCGAGTTCATGCTGGAAGACAAGGGCGGACAACAATACTCGCTGAAAAAAATCGCCAAAGCCGGCAGTCGTGCAACGCCAGTGTCTGGCGTGCCGGATTCAATCGATGTCTTGACTGATGTCACTGTCAAAGGTGAAAAAATCGAGCGTAAACTGAGTGAAACATATTCCAGCGTGGTCGTGGCGACAGAACAGGATATCCACACCCACGCAGACCAGTCACTGACCGAAATCATGGCGCGTACGCCAGGCGTTTATACGCAATCCCGCAACGAAACCTGGGGGATACGTGGTGTGCCCGTCACAGGTTTCGATGACCAGGGACCTCTGTCGCTGAATAATGCCGTGTCCGTATTTGTTGACGGTGCCCTGCAAACCAGTCGCATGGTCTCCATCAGCCCGCTTTCCATCTGGGATATGAAACAGGTGGAAATTTACCGCGGGGCGCAATCGACTGTGCAGGGACGTAATGCATTGGCTGGTGCCGTGATTATGCAAACCAATGACCCGGAATTCAGAAATACGCTGGCTGTACGGGGAAATATGGGTAACTATCACCAGCAGGGAGGCGCGCTGGCAGCGAATGGCGTGCTGGTTCCCGGTGTGCTGGCTGGCCGTCTGGCGCTGAATGTGCAGAATGAGGATGGCTATATTAAAAATGATTTTCTGGATAAAGATGCAGATCGCCACCGTTCCTTAAATGCACGCGGCAAGTTGCTGCTGCTGGCCGGTGAAAATACTGAAGCCCTGCTCACCCTGTCGCATACCGATTACCGTGCAGGCAGTAACGGTGTTACCCAAATCAATAATCAGCCGCAATACTATCGTCTTTCGCAAAACAGCAATGCCAGAGATAATATCCAGCAAAATGAGGCAACGCTGAAGCTTACCCACCACTTAAGCCAGCCTTGGACATTGACCAGCATTACGTCAGGTACGGATGCCAGTTATCAAAGCCTGCTGGACTTTGACCAGCGTACCAGCGCCAACCAGGAAGCAGACCGTAGTCATAACACCCGGTTGTTCAGCCAGGAATTCCGTGCGGCCTATCAAGGCGATACGATTAAAGCACATGCTGGTATTTATTACGGTTATTCCCGCGTTAAGTTCAACGATAGTCTGCGCATAGGTGCCACACCGGTGTTACTGGCAGATGGTAAAAGCCAGATCCGCAACCATGCCATTTTCGGTGAAATCAACTGGGACATTGATGCACACTGGCAGGCCATTGCCGGTTTGCGTTATGACCATGAGAAAAATATTGCCAAGGTAGATTACGCACTGGATACCCTGGCATTTTCACCCGTTACGCAGGCTGATGAGCAGAAGAGCTTTGGTGCTCTCTTACCTAAAGCAGGGATCAACTACATCTGGTCGCCAACACAACGTACCGGTTTTGTGGTGCAGCGCGGATATCGTGGTGGCGGTGTGAATACACGCGTCCCGTCCGACCACAAGCCATATGAGGCGGAATTCACCACCACGTATGAATTTTCCTATCGTGGCAGCTGGCCGGAATATGGCCTGAAAGCCTTTGCCAACCTGTATTACACAGACTGGAAAGACCAGCAGGTCAGGCAGCTGGATACAGCGACTAACAGCCTGTATGTATCCAATGCAGCCAGCAGCAGGATGCGCGGGCTGGAAGTATCTGCTGAATATGCAATTAACAGCGAATGGCAGGTGATTGCAGGTGCGGCTTACAATCACACCGAGTATCTGGATTTTATTAATAGCGATGGCATGGATATGCGTGGCAAGCAGTTCATTATGGCGCCAAGGACCAAAGTCAACCTGGGTTTGAATTACCATCTGGGCAATCAATGGTTATTTAATGTGGATACCGTGTATCAGGATGGTAGCCCTTCAGTTTACCTGCCTGCAGAGACACGCCGTAGTGACAGTATCGTGCTGGTCAATGCGAATGCTTCCTATCGCCTGAATCCACGTACAACGGTGAATGCTTTTGTGCGTAACCTGTTTGACCGTGAGTACATCACCAACAATACTACCGGGAACGTGCTGGATGTGGGGGCTCCAAGATTGTTTGGGGTAGCACTCAAACTTGAAATTTAAGCATTCATGATTGCTTGAAAAAGCACCGGCCCTTGCAAGCTGGTGCTTTTTTATTTGTGCGAACTGATATTTTGAGAAATTTTTTCAGGATGACCTCAACATTCTTCGAAGCTCAAACGACATAGAAGTATTGCTGATTTATTTAACTGTACTGGAAACTTGAATGTCATCCTCCCGTAAACCAACGTTACTTGCCTTGTTACTGGCAAACTTTGTATTTACTGCTCAAGCCGTTGAACTGAATATCCCCTCGCAGCCACTAGACCAGGCTCTGAATGCGCTGGCACACCAATCCGGTGAGCGCATTATTTTCCCTACCAGCCTGGCTAACGGGAAAGTATCCGCACCTTTACAGGGAGATTACACCACACCGCAGGCACTGAATAAACTGCTGGCCGGTAGCGGGTTGGAGGCCAGGAGGACGGCCGCTGGCGGGTATACAGTGGCTCCTGTGCCACCTAAGGCGGAAAGCAAAAATGATCCGCAATTATTGCCGGAGGTCAGCGTGTCTACCGGACTTGAAGCTACTGAAACGGCGACTGGCCCCGTCAATGGTTATGTGGCCAAACGTACGGCGACCGCTACCAAAACGGATACGCCGATTGTGGAAACACCTCAGTCCGTTTCAGTGATTACCGCCGACCAGATGGCAGACCAGCGGGCCATGTCTATCCAGGAAGCATTGCGCTACAGCGCAGGCGTGACCGCCGACCAGTACGGTCTGGATTCCCGCTCGGACGGTTATGCCGTGCGTGGCATGGAGGCCGTGCAGTACCTGGATGGCCTGCGCCAGATCAACACTTATTACTCGGAAACAACCAGGCCTGACCCTTATATGATGGAGCGGATTGAGGTATTGCGCGGCCCGGCATCCACTTTATACGGACAGGGCGGTGTCGGCGGTATTCTTAACCTGGTCAGCAAACGGCCATTGACGGAAGCACGCCGCGAAATCGGCGTGTCACTGGGCAATTACGACTTTAAACAGATCCAGGCCGACTTTACCGGCCCTGTGGCAGATAGCGATACGCTGTTTTACCGGCTGGTGATGGTAGGTAAAGATACCGATACCCAGGTGGATCATGCATTTCAGAAGCGCACCTTGTTTGCACCTTCTCTGACCTGGAAGCCAAACGATAAAACCAGTTTGACGTTGCTTGCGCGTTATCAGCTGGATGATACCTTGCCCACGCAGCAGTTTCTGCCGGTCTATGGTGTACGCAGGCCGAATCCTAACGGCAGGATTCCCTACCATAATTACCTCGGGGAGCCGGGCTTTGACCAGTACACCAGCGAATCCACACACCTTGGCTGGATTTTTGACCATCAGTTTAATGATACCTGGTCAGTGCACCAGAACTTGCGCTGGACCAAAAGCCGTAACAATTACAGTTCGCTATACCTGAATTCGTTCACGTTTGATCCATCGGTGAACCCTTTCCCCACCGCAGATCAGCGCAGATTGCCGCGCTACTATGATGTTTCCAAAACCCAGTCATACACCATGAATGTGGATACCAATGCCAGGGCTCAATTCGATATTGGCTCTACTGCCCATACCTTGCTGCTCGGACTGGATTATGCGCACTTCCGTAAAACCGGCATGGCCGGGTTTGATAATGGAGCGGCTAACATGATTGATGTCTACAATCCTGTTTATGGCAATATCGATTCTGTCGCGCCATTGTCACCCTTGCCGGAAGCACGCATGATACAAACCGGCGTGTATGTGCAGGACCAAATCAAATTTGACCGGCACTGGGTGCTGACCGCCGGCTTGCGCCGTGACAAGGCAGAAAACAAAAACGAAGGCTCGGTGCCGCAGGAAAGCTATAAAACCACCCAGCGCTATGGCCTGAACTATCTGTTTGATAACGGCTGGGCGCCATATGTCAGTTATGCGGAATCGTTCCTGCCATTGACAAACTTGTCGGTCAGCGGCGGTTACCTGAAGCCGCAGGAAGGTAAACAGTGGGAAGTTGGCTTTAAATATATGCCGGAAAACTCGCCCACGCGCTTCACCATTGCGGCCTATGACCTCGAAGACATGAACCGGCCGATTGCTACGCCAATTGCTGGCCGTTATACCCAGAAAGGCAAAATCATATCGCGTGGTCTGGAAGTGGAAGGCGCCACCCGATTCGGTGACCGCTGGGAAATCCTTGGTTCTTATACGTTTACGCGGGCCAAATACGGGATGACCGATAATCCTGCAGAAAAAGGTGAGCAAGTTGAAACCATTCCCAAACACCAGGCTTCTGCCTGGCTGACCAAACGCTTCGCCATTGGCGACCTCAACGGTTTCAAAGCCGGGTTTGGTGTGCGTTATATAGGTGAATCCTGGAACTCTACCCATATTGTGACAACACCTGACGTGACACTGTTTGATGCGATGATCAGCCTGGATGCCGGTAACTGGCGTTATGCGCTGAATGCCAGCAACCTGGCAGACAAGGAATATGTTTCCACCTGCATTACGCGCGGTGATTGTTGGGTAGGCTCCCGTCGTTCTGCCATCGCTACTGCAACATATAGCTGGTAATGCTGCCGGGTATCACTTTTTTATTACTGTTATCACTGTTTTTAAAACCGGCCGCTGAACCGGTTTTATTTTTGCTTTGGATTTAGAAATATATTCTCTAATGGGCACAGGTGTTTCTTGGTTGTCAATGAAATTTAATCAATATATTGTGTTTATGATTATTGAAAATACATAGATATTGATTTATAGTCCTGTCCATACGGTATGCGGGTTTTATCCGGAACCTGCATTGAAAAGGGAATCTGGTGCGTGACTCCACGCGGATTCATCAAGCCAGGGCTGCCCCCGCAACTGTGATCAGCGAGTTGTTTGCTGCCACTGCGCCACTGAAGCAATTCGGGAAGGCAAAGGCAAATAATCATGACCTGAGAGCCAGGAGACCTGCCGTGATTTATTTCTTGTTAACGTTTGAGGCGGGGTGTCCTCGGCAGATGCAGTGAGTCTTCAAGATGATTTATCTTAAGCTGATTGCAATACTGGCCTTTAATCGCAGCGTTTGATGATTCTGAGTATTTGCTCAGGTCTGAAAATGCGTTGTTGAAGGCCTGCGCCATGTAACCTTCGCTTCCAGAACTTGGGAGCCAACCATGTCACAATACGAATCCATGCAGGCCACGAAGCGCGATGGCCGCAAGGAACCTATCAATCTGGACAAGATTCACCGCGTGATCGACTGGGCCGCACAGGGCCTGAATAATGTGTCGGTGTCACAGGTGGAGTTGCGCTCCCATATCCAGTTTTATGATGGCATCCGCACCGATGATATTCACGAAACCATCATCAAATCCGCCGCTGACCTGATTTCTGAAGAAACACCGGATTATCAGTATCTGGCCGCACGTCTGTCGATTTTTCATCTGCGAAAAATTGCTTATGGTCAGTTTGAGCCGCCGCATCTGTTTGACCATGTCACCAATCTGACCGGGCTGGGCAAGTATGACCAGCATTTGCTGCAGGATTACACACGCGAAGAGTTTGAGGTGCTGAATGGCTATCTCGATCACTGGCGTGACATGAACTTCTCGTATGCCGCGGTCAAGCAGCTGGAAGGCAAATACCTGGTTCAGAACCGTGTCACCAAGAAAATCTACGAGAGCCCGCAGTTCCTGTATATCCTGGTGGCGATGAGCCTGTTTGCCAATTACAAAGGTCAGGCACGCCTGGATTACATCAAGCGTTTCTACGATGCGGTGTCCACCTTCAAAATCTCGCTGCCTACGCCTATCATGTCCGGCGTACGTACGCCTACGCGCCAGTTCAGTTCCTGCGTGCTGATTGAGTGTGATGACAGCCTAGACAGCATCAACGCCACTTCCAGCGCGATTGTGAAATACGTGTCGCAACGTGCCGGTATTGGCGTGAATGCGGGCCGTATCCGTGCACTGGGTAGCGAAATCCGTGGTGGTGAAGCACAGCATACCGGTTGCCTGCCATTCTACAAACTGTTCCAGTCTGCGGTGAAATCCTGCTCGCAGGGCGGGGTACGTGGCGGGGCAGCCACGTTGTTCTATCCGTTGTGGCACCTGGAAGTGGAATCACTGCTGGTGCTGAAAAACAACCGTGGTGTGGAAGAAAACCGTGTGCGCCACCTGGATTATGGCGTGCAGATCAACCGCCTGATGTACCAGCGCCTGATTAAAGGCCAGAACATTACTTTATTCTCGCCGCATGATGTCCCAGGTTTGTACGACGCCTTTTTTGCCAATCAGGATGAGTTCGAGCGCCTGTACACGCAATACGAAGCTGACGACAGCATCCGCAAGCGCACCATGCCAGCGGTGGACCTGTTCTCACTGATGATGCAGGAACGTGCCGGGACTGGCCGTATCTATATCCAGAACGTGGATCACTGCAACACGCACAGCCCGTTCGACCCGGCTGTGGCACCCGTGCGTCAGTCCAACCTGTGTATGGAAATCGCACTGCCAACCAGGGCGCTTAATGACATCAATGATGAAGAAGGTGAAATCGCGCTGTGCACTTTGTCAGCGTTTAACCTGGGTGCACTGGAATCTCTGGACGAGCTGGAAGGACTGGCTGATTTGGTGGTACGCGCACTGGATGCCTTGCTGGAATATCAGGATTACCCGGTCAAAGCGGCGTTGAACGCCACCAACAAGCGCCGTTCACTGGGCGTGGGTGTGATTAACTACGCTTATTACCTGGCGAAAAATGGCACCAGCTATACCGATGATGCTGCACTGGGTCTGACCCACCGTACTTTTGAGGCGATTCAGTATTATCTGTTGAAAGCCTCGGTACAGCTGGCGCGCGAATTTGGCCCATGTGGTGCGTTTAACGAAACCACTTACGCCAAAGGCATATTGCCGATTGATACCTACAAAAAAGACCTGGATGCCGTGACCACTGAGCCACTGCATCTGGACTGGGAAAGCCTGCGTAAGGAAATCCGGCAGGATGGCCTGCGTAACTCCACGCTGACTGCGTTGATGCCATCCGAAACCTCCAGCCAGATTGCCAACGCCACCAATGGTATCGAGCCACCGCGCGGACTGGTATCGGTGAAGCAATCCAAAGACGGTATCTTGCGCCAGGTGGTGCCAGAGATTGACCGCCTGCGTGACCAGTACCAGTTGCTGTGGAAAATGCCGAACAACGACGGCTACCTCAAGCTGGTGGGTATTATGCAGAAGTTTGTTGACCAGTCGATTTCTGCCAATACCAACTACGATCCAACCCGTTTTGAAGGTGGCCGTGTGCCTATGAAACAGTTGCTGAAAGATCTGCTGCAAGTGTACAAACTGGGCATCAAAACGCTGTACTACCATAACACCAGAGATGGTGCGACTGAGGGTGGGGCAGACGCGGAAGATGATGGTTGCGCAAGTGGCGCCTGCAAAATTTAAGCGGCTGCGCGGGC
Organism: uncultured Methylophilus sp.; assembly: GCA_966248215.1. Lineage (GTDB taxonomy): Bacteria > Pseudomonadota > Gammaproteobacteria > Burkholderiales > Methylophilaceae > Methylophilus. The sequence continues at coordinate 101,243 of CBIMYT010000001.1, forward strand.
GTTTTGCATTTTATCCCGCTCGCTTATCCGGTTGAATAGTTAAAGTAGGACTCATGTTCTCAGCGTCCGTTAAGACACTGAGAACATGTTTAAAATAAACTCGATAAATATTAGAGAAGAAGATGGCTTACAGCATTTTCACCAAAACCGATAACGACCAGTTAAAAGAACCCATGTTCTTCGGTCAGCCCGTCAATGTGGCGCGTTACGACCAGCAGAAATACCCGGTGTTCGAGAAACTGATCGAGAAGCAACTGTCATTCTTCTGGCGTCCGGAAGAAGTCGATGTGTCGCAAGACCGCGCCGACTACCAGAGCCTGCCCGAGCATGAAAAGCATATTTTCATCAGCAACCTGAAATACCAGACGCTGCTGGATTCCATTCAGGGCCGTAGCCCCAACGTGGCATTACTGCCGCTGGTGTCACTGCCCGAGCTGGAAACCTGGATTGAAACCTGGGCGTTTTCCGAGACCATACACTCGCGCTCATATACCCATATCATCCGCAATATCATCAATGACCCTTCCGTTATTTTTGATGACATCGTGCGTAACGAAAATATCACCGCGCGCGCGTCAGATATTGCCCACTATTACGATGACCTGATCCAGCAGACCATGCTGTATTCGCAGCTCGGTGAGGGCAACCATGAGATTAATGGCGAGACCAAAGTGGTCAACCGCCGTGAGCTGAAAAAGCTGCTGTACCGCTGCCTGATGAACGTGAATATCCTGGAAGCGATCCGTTTCTACGTCAGCTTTGCCTGCTCGTTTGCATTTGCCGAGCGCAAAGTGATGGAAGGCAATGCCAAAATCATACGCCTGATTGCGCGTGACGAAGCCTTGCACCTGACCGGCACCCAACACATCCTCAATATCATGCGCTCAGGTCAGGATGATCCCGAGTTCGCCGAGATCGCTGCCGAGCTGCACAATGAATGTTTCGAGATGTTCAAAACTGCCGCCGAGCAGGAAAAGCAATGGGCAGAATACCTGTTCAAAGATGGTTCCATGATAGGCCTGAACAAAGACATCCTGAGCCAGTATGTGGAATACATCACCAACAGCCGCATGGCCTCGGTCGGTCTGCCACCGGCATTCCCCAATGCCAAAAACAACCCGATTCCATGGATCAATACCTGGCTGGCGTCAGACACCGTGCAAGTTGCGCCGCAGGAGGTGGAATTAAGCTCATATTTAATCGGTCAAATCGACTCCGAAGTTTCAGCAGATGATTTAAATGACTTTGAGCTTTAAGAGGTAATCTGAACCAGTGATCAGCATCCGCAGCCAGCACAGCCGCTTCAGCCTGCTCCCGCAAGAAACCCTGCTCGAAGGACTGGAACGTACCGGCCACGAAGTAGAGTATCAATGCCGGAGCGGCTTTTGTGGTGCCTGCCGGGTGCGCATGCTGGATGGCGCAGTGGACTATGCCGAATTGCCACTGGCCTTTATTGCTGCTGATGAAATCCTGCCATGCTGCTGTGTGCCCAAGTCGGACTTGTGGCTGGATTGTGAACTCCGACCGGAATTTCAGAACTGGCAGGAGCAGGAAGATATGTTCCCGGCACAACGCTTCTTGTTTGATGAAGATCTGCCAGTTTTAGCGACGCCTGTGAAAAAACTGCGCAGAAAAAGAGCCGGTAAATCCAATATTCAGGCCAGTAACCTGTCATTGTTCTAGCCATAAAAAAAGCGCCTGGAATCCAAGCGCTTTTTGAGTTCACACTGCCAGCTGGTTCTTAACGCCAGCCTGTCCTACCTTATCACGGCCGCACCCACTGCATCTTCAAATGCGGTGCCCGCACACTTAAATCCGCCACCGGAATACAACTCAGAATCTCGCACCGCCAATACATCTGACGGATCTTCTTGTCAGCTTCCGCGCGGGATTTTCCATATATCTGCAAGTTTTCAACCAGTACACCATTCGCACTGCGTATGGTGTACAAATACTTTCCCGAAATATCTATCATTGATATGCCACCCCACATCTCTATTCGGTGTAAAACACCGTAAATTCTTCTAATAGTTACTACCATAACAGAGAATTTTGTGCGTGTATACAATGTAAAGTAAATGATTTCACATTTAATTCAATCATTTAAGGGGTGTTTTGTATGAATTAGCTTCGATTTCAGTGCTAACTAGCATAGAGGTGTAGTTTGTTAAGTATGGACTCTGACAGGTGGTTGCATAAATAAAACAATGACCGCTCAAAGCGCCGGACTGTTAATCCGTAGATTTGCTATTCGACGAAAGCCAACTCGGCCATATTGGAGAAAATGAACTCACGGCATACTCTAAGCTGTCTGGTTAAGATGAAAAGAGAGTCATTGAAGTGCTGGTGGATAGTATGCTTGAATTACCGTGTTAATAAAAACAACTAAGATAGTCTATTGTTTTATGAAGCCCAAATCCTCTTCAGCTCTACATTCACGTAATTTTCATCGCAACGGCTATAATTTTCCTGCGCTAGTACAAGCACATCCACAACTCTCTCAATACGTCCGCCCAAACGCTTATGGCAACGGCTCAATAGACTTCGCCAACCCACAAGCCGTAAAAGCTTTAAACCAAGCTTTGCTAAAACACTATTACGGCGTCACGATGTGGGACATTCCAAAAAATTACTTATGTCCGCCTATCCCAGGGCGGGCAGATTATGTGCATTACCTGGCGGATTTATTGGCTGAGAGTGGCATTACTCAACAAGTGCGTTTGCTGGATATTGGTACCGGTGCGAATCTGGTTTATCCGCTGATTGCATCGCATGTTTATGGCTGGCAATGTGTGGGTGTGGATATTGATGCAAAAGCTTTGCGTAATGCGCAGCAGATTGTTGAGGCGAATGGGTTGCAGCAGCAGATCAGTGTGCGTCAGCAGTCAAATCCAAAGTCTATTTTTAAAGGGGTAATTTTGCCGGGTGAGCAATTTACCGTCACTTTATGTAATCCGCCTTTTCATGCATCCGCTGAAGAGGCGTTGGCGGGTACGCAGCGTAAATGGCGGGGCTTAGGTAAGAAGCCACCACAAGCCTTGAATTTTGGCGGGCAGTCTAATGAGTTGTTCTGCGAGGGTGGTGAAGCGGAGTTTTTAACCACCATGATTCGTGAGAGCAGGCTGTTTGCCAAACAGTGCGTGTGGTTTACCACGCTGGTTTCCAAGGCGACTAATTTGCCGCTGGTGTATCGCGAGTTAAAGAAGGTGCAGGCGGTGACGGTAAAAACGGTAGAGATGGCGCAAGGGCAGAAACAAAGCCGGTTTGTGGCGTGGAGTTTTTAGACTGTGGCTGCTAGAAGTTGAATGTAATCAGTAGCTTGTAATTTAATTTCTAGAAATTAGCGCTTATTTGAATATATCAATTAGGTGATATATACTTTTGATATATCTCTCATGGGGCAGGTGCTATGGAAAATGCTAAAGTATTCTGGTCTGGTCGTTCACAAGCTGTGCGTTTGCCAAAAGATTTCCGGTTTGAAGCTGATGAAGTGCGTATTCGCAAGCATGGTAATGCAGTCATATTAGAGCCTATTGCAACAGACTGGTCCTGGTTGGATAGTCTTGAGGCACTGGATGATGATGTGGTACAGGCCGTGCAGGAAAAACAAGCGATACAAGAGCGTCCTGGTCTGGATAGTTTGTTTTAGTTTATGCGCTTCTTGCTGGATACCAATACACTGATTGCGTTGTTTAACCAACGCTCCCCGACATTACTGGCACATTTAAAGTCGCACCATCCAAATGAGATTGTGGTTTCTAGTGTGGTGATGCATGAGTTGTATTACGGCGCTTATAAAAGTCAGCGCATGACTTTGAATTTGCAACGAGTCGATGCATTGCCATTTGAAGTGATTGCATTTGATAAAGAGGACGCGATGTGTGCTGGTGAAATTCGGGCACAACTTGCGATTGCAGGACTACCGATAGGACCGCTTGATACCTTAATTGCCGGACAGGCTAAAGCGCGAGGATTTACTTTGGTGAGCAATAATACGCAGGAATTTAGCCGTGTTGCGCACCTGGAATTGGTAGACTGGTTGAGTTAACAGCGAGTCTTTCGCAGAGCTATTTTAGCTTCTATTCCCTAAAAATCTTACTTAATCAACTATTTAGCAATTTACCCTTAGGCAGTAAAAGCGTGTTGAGGGATAATAACGCCCTCAGCGTTTTTGCCGCATTCTGGAATTCTCCCCATGGAAGTCAAAGTCAATTTTCTCGATAAGCTACGCCTGGAAGCCAAGTTTGATGACTTCACGGTGATTGCCGACCAGCCTATCCGCTATAAAGGTGACGGCTCGGCACCGGGGCCGTTCGATTATTTTCTGGCTTCATCGGCTTTGTGTGCGGCGTATTTTGTGAAGTTGTATTGCAGTACGCGCAATATTCCGACTGAAAATATCCGCCTGTCGCACAATAATATTGTCGATCCGGAAAATCGCTACAAGCAGATTTTCAAGATACAGATTGAGTTGCCAGGCGATATTTCGGAAAAAGATCGCATTGGCATTTTGCGTTCCATGGATCGCTGCACCGTGAAAAAAGTGGTGCAGGAAGGCCCGGACTTTATCATTGAAGAAGTGGCGAGCCTTGATGCAGATGCGCAGGCTTTGCTGACCGTGAATCCGGCGACTGACGCGCAGACATTTATCACCGGCAAAGATCTGCCGCTGGAGCAAACTATTGCCAATATGACCAGCGTGCTGGCTGGCCTGGGTATCAAGATCGAGATCGCTTCGTGGCGCAATATTGTGCCCAATGTGTGGTCGCTGCATATCCGTGATGCGCATTCTCCGATGTGTTTCACCAATGGCAAGGGCGCGACCAAGGAAAGTGCGCTGGCCTCGGCGCTGGGCGAATATATTGAGCGGCTGAGTAACAACCATTTTTATGCCGGTTCGTACTGGGGCGAAGAGATTGCCAATGCCGAGTTTGTGCATTACCCGAATGAGCGCTGGTTCAAGCCTGGTCGCAAGGATGCGCTGCCCAAAGAGATTCTCGATGACTACACCCGCAGTATTTATGACCCGGATGGTGAGTTGCGTGGTTCGCACCTGATAGACACCAATTCCGGCAATGCGGAACGCGGTATCTGTTCGCTGCCGTTTGTGCGCCAGTCAGATGGTGAAACGGTGTATTTCCCGACCAATCTGGTGGAAAACCTGTTTGTCAGTAATGGCATGAGTGCCGGTAATACGCTGGTGGAAGCGCAGGTACAGTGCTTGTCAGAAATTTTTGAACGTGCGGTGAAACGCGAAATCATAGAAGGCGAAATTGCCTTGCCGGATGTGCCGCAGGCAGTGCTGGCGAAATATCCTGGCGTAGTTGCTGGCATTAAGGGGCTGGAAGAACAAGGTTTCCCCGTGTTGGTAAAAGATGCTTCGCTAGGCGGACAATTCCCGGTCATGTGTGTGACCTTGATGAACCCGCGTACCGGCGGTGTGTTTGCCTCATTCGGCGCGCATCCGACCATGGAAGTCGCGCTGGAACGCAGCCTGACCGAGTTGCTGCAAGGCCGCAGCTTTGAAGGCTTGAATGATTTGCCGCAACCGACGTTTGCCAGCGAAGCGGTGACCGAGCCGAATAACTTTGTCGAACATTTTATTGATTCCAGCGGTATCGTGTCGTGGCGTTTTTTCAGTGCAAAAGCGGATTACGAGTTTGTCGAATGGGATTTCTCCGGTGAGGGCGAAAACTCGAATTCTGACGAAGCGGCGACCATGTTTGCTATGTTGACCGAGATGGGCAAGGAAGCCTATGTCGCCGTCTATGACCAACTGGGTGCAACCGCTTGCCGTATTCTGGTGCCTGGTTATTCTGAGATTTACCCGGTGGAAGATCTGGTGTGGGATAACACCAATAAGGCATTGCTGTTCCGCGAGGATATCCTGAACCTGCATGCACTGGATGATGACAGCCTGGAAGCCTTGCTGGAGCGCCTGGAAAATAACGAGCTGGATGATTACGGCGATATCGGCACTCTGATCGGTATACAGTTTGACGAAAATACCGAGTGGGGCCAACTGACGGTAATGGAGCTCAAGTTACTGATTCATCTCGCCTTGCAGCAGCTTGAAGAGGCGCATGACCTGGTCGGTGCTTTCCTGCAATACAACGACAACACGCTGGCGCGTAGCCTGTTTTACCAGGCCTTGAACGTGGTGCTGGAAGTCGCGCTGGATGACGAACTGGAACTGGCTGATTATGAAGCCAATTTCCGCAAGATGTTTGGTAATGACCGTATGGATGCGGTGATCGGTTCAGTTGAAGGTAGCGTGCGTTTCTATGGGCTGACACCAACCAGCATGGCATTGGAAGGGCTGGACAGGCATGCGCGTCTGATAGATAGCTACAGGAAATTACATGCGGCGCGGGCTAAGGCGAGTTAAAGTCGCTATGCCGTTTTAGCGGTGTACTTTACACCTTCGTGGCCTTTTAAATCTGCGTCTTGTGTCCACAACAGTGCGCCATGCTCTTTGGCGCTTTGCAAGATTAAACTGTCAGCTAAAGCCAGTTTGTGTGTGGCAGCATATAAAGCGGCATTCAACGCCGTGCCTGCATCGAAGGCGACAGGTGTGCCTTGCGCCATAAAGTCTGCGGCTGAGGTGGCTGCGGCGGCACCTCTTTGTAATGCTACGCGTTTGCAGACCTCATAAACGACTAGTGCGGGAACTAAAAGATTTTCAGTATCCTCTAGTGCCGGTGCGAAAAAGTCGGCGTTACTGCCATTTGAAAAATACTCCAGCCAACCGCAAGAGTCGACCACATTCATACACGATCCTTTTCGCGATCAACGCTGGTATCTATGCCTTGCAAGAATCCACGTGCGGCTGTTATTGGTTGCTCAGGCACCAGCTCTATATGTTCCCCTTGTACCCGGGCACGCAGTTTCTGGCCGACATGGATATTCAATAGCTGACGTACGTCTTTAGGGATGACTACTTGAAACTTGGGAGAAACGGTGACAACGTCCATTGCAATCCTTTCTGGTAGTACAAATAAAATAAGTTGGTTTTATTGTAAATGGTATTTCATTTTTTAAAAAGTATGACATTTAAATGTATGTAATACCATGCTGGTTTCAATAAATAACGTATAATGGCCTCACCCTGTGATCTACCAATCATCACAGCGGCCTGGAAAACCTCTATCAATAGAATCCTCGTTTGTCCTGATTGGTGTTGCGACTCGCAACAGACCAACGCCCAATAATTCGTTGTATGACCATTCTCAATATTGGTCCTGCAACCTCTATAAGTTGAATACATGTCATTAGAAAATACCCCTGCAAACATCACGTTTGCTGATTTGAATTTATGCGCGCCTGTGCAGCGTGCGATTGCCGATGCCGGTTACACCTCACCGACGCCTATCCAGGCGCAGGCGATTCCTTATGTATTGCGCGGTGGCGATTTGATGGCCGGTGCGCAAACCGGTACTGGTAAAACTGCCGGTTTTACCTTGCCGATTTTGCACCGCTTGTCCGAAAATCCTTTAAACGCGCCAGCCGGAAAACCGCGTTGCCTGATTTTGTCGCCCACACGCGAGCTGGCGGCACAGATTGGTGAGTCAGTCACCACTTACGGCAAATACCTGCCGCTGAAAAGCATGGTGGTATTTGGTGGCGTAAATATTAATCCGCAAATTACTCGCTTGAAGAAGCCGCTGGATATTCTGGTGGCGACGCCGGGCCGTTTGCTCGATCTGGTGGGGCAGAAGGCGCTGGACTTGTCCGGTATTGAAATTCTGGTGCTGGATGAAGCCGACCGCATGCTGGATATGGGCTTTATACACGATATTAAAAAAGTGCTGGCCTTGCTGCCGAAGAAACGACAGAACCTGCTGTTCTCGGCGACATTCTCCGATGAGATCAAACGACTGGCAGATAACCTGCTCAATACACCAGACCTGGTGGAAGTGGCGCGCCGTAATGCGTCGAATGCCTCGATTGAGCAAAGTGTGCACATGGTGCCGCAGGCACATAAACGCGCGATGGTCAGTCATCTGATCAAGCAGCATGACTGGAAGCAGGTGCTGATTTTTACCCGTACCAAACACGGCGCCAACCGACTGGCGGAAAAGCTGGTAAAAGACGGTATTCCCGCCATGGCGATTCATGGCAACAAGAGCCAGAATGCACGTACAGCGGCGCTGGCACAGTTTAAAGACGGTAGCATTCCGGCACTGGTGGCGACCGATATTGCGGCACGCGGACTGGATATTGACCAGCTGCCACAAGTGGTGAATTTTGAATTGCCTAACGTGCCTGAGGATTATGTGCACCGTATTGGGCGTACCGGGCGTGCCGGTGCCACTGGTGCGGCGATTTCTCTGGTGGATCGCGAAGAACTCAAATTGTTGAAAGACATTGAGAAGCTGATTAAACGCGAAATCCCCAGGTTGCCGGTAGAAGGGTTTGTACCGCCGGAGAAAGGCAGCGAAGAACCTGACCGGCCACCACGTCCGCAAAATAATGGCCGTGGCCGTCAAGGTCAGTCACAGCAAAAATCTGCAAAACCGGCGCAAGGGCAGTCACGCCAGCCTAATCAAAACAGGACGGGGCAAAACAATCCCCATCAGCAAAAACCTGCTAACGGCAATGTGAATCCACCAAGGGCTAAACCAGTGAATGGAAATCGCGCTGCGCCTCAAGAGGCTGGCCGCCCGCAAAATGGCAACAGAGCACAATCCGGACATAGGCCACAAGGGAGTGCCTTGTTTACAGCTAAACCTGGTGCTAACGCACAGGGCAGACCATCTCAAGGAAATGGTCAGGCCAATCGTAATAAATCCGGCGCGCGTTAATGCAGATTTGGGTGGATGCCGATGCGTGCCCGGCGGTGATTAAGGAAATCCTGTTCCGGGCCGCTGACCGCGCCAGAATTTCCACTACTTTAGTGGCAAATAAACTATTACATGTGCCGCCTTCTCCATACCTGAAAGCCATGCAAGTCGCCAAGGGATTTGACGTGGCAGATAACGAGATCGTCACCAGACTGGAGGCAGGCGATCTGGTGATTACTGCGGATATTCCGCTGGCGGCGCAAGTGATAGACAAGGGCGGTCACGCCCTGAATCCACGCGGGGAGTTTTACTCGACGGAAAATATCCGTGAACGGTTGGCCATGCGTGATTTTATGGAATCGTTGCGGGCCAGTGGGGTAGAAACTCAGGGTCCCAATGCCATGCAGGCATCTGATCGCCATACATTTGCCAGGCAACTTGACCAGTTCCTGGCCAAGGGTAACAGAACTGTACGCTAATACCACGTAACACTCATAGACTGGTTATCATGCAGCCAGCGATAAGTCACCGGAGTTGTTTTAACAGACCGCTGTGTCCAACATAGAAGCACCTGGTAAATCATCTGACTCTTTCGTTTTCCCTTTATTTATTCAAGTATTCAATATCAACACGGGGAAACACACGTCTGACTTTTCCTACATAAAATTCAGTCCTGGCTGCATGGTATGTTGCTCAGGAAATCTGCAAGATGGAACCTCATAAAACAATGCGATTCATTCCGAATTGCTTGAATTATATTGATTCATTCTTACCAGGAGAGCACCATGAGAACAGCATCAACAGAGCAACCAAGTAAGCGTGTCGCAACTACCACAGTGAAACATGACGTAATCGTACTGTTAAAAAACGACCACGCCGAAGTCAAGAAACTGTTCAAGCAGTTTGATAAACTGGTTAAAAAAGAAGATACGCGAGGCAAAGTGCAAATCGCAAACAAGATCTGTGCCGAACTGATTGCCCACACCATTGCCGAAGAGGAGATTTTTTACCCCGGTGCGCGTGCTGTGACGGGAGATGATGATATGCTGAACGAAGCAATCATCGAACATGACAGTGCCAAAGACCTGATTTCACAGATCCAGGCCATGAATCCGGAAGATGAGATGTATGACGCCAAAGTCACTGTGCTGGGTGAATACATCAATCATCATGTGGAAGAAGAAGAAACTGAAATGTTTCCGGAAGTACGTGAATCCAAAGAACTGGACCTGCGTGAACTGGCAGTGAAATTCACGGCACGCAAAGAAGAAATTCTAAAGCAATTGAATGGTGCTAATGGTGAACTGAATGAGCAAAAACTGCGTACACTGATTGGCGCAGCTGCACATCATTAATCAGCATCTTTTACTTTCGTTTCAGGATTGAAGCGCATACATAAAAACCCGGAGATGTTCCGGGTTTTTTGTTTTTTTTAATCTATCTGGATTGATAGAGGTGGTTCTCTTGTATGTAGTGCATTACCTTTTCAGGAATGCCATCGATAGCAACCGTTTCTTGCTTACCGAATGCCTCTCGAATAGCAGTGGAAGAGATCGCAGGCGGCGCTAAAGGCAGATAACTGATGAACCCGTGCGCATGTTCGGCAAATTGTTGTGGTGCCTGTGCGATATCCACCAGCCTGCCTTCGTGTTCGACATGCAGTTGCAAAGAGTGCACCACGTCTGCTCTGTGCACTATCAGTAAATGGCAATAATCAAGCAACTCCGTCCAGCGGTGCCAGGTGGGAAGCTTCAGGTAACTGTCTTGTCCCATAATCAGGCACAGCGACTGATCCGGCAGGCGGTGATGCAACAGATGCAGCGTTTCTATTGTGTAAGAGGGCCCCTGGCGATCCAGCTCGCAGGTGTCCAGTATAAACTCAGGATGGTCAGCAATCGCCAGTTGCACCATGTTTGTACGGTGCTGCGCCGTGACTGCCGGAATGGCTTTATGTGGCGGGATGGCGGCAGGTATAAAGCGGATCTGACTGCAATGCAGGGTATCCAGGGCGCTTTGCGCCAGTGCCAGGTGACCATTGTGTATAGGATTAAAGGTGCCGCCAAATATGCCTATGATTTCCATCTTCGCCTTTATTCTTCCAGTGCATTGCGGGGCAATGTTATGGCATTCCTCGAACACTATACGCGCAGTAGAGTGCTCGACTCATGCAATTCAGGCTCTTACGTGACCGTCACCAAGAACAATATATTTCAGCGATGTCAGTCCGTCCAGTCCGACCGGGCCGCGTGCATGCAGTTTGTCGGTGGAGATGCCGATTTCTGCACCCAGGCCGTATTCAAACCCATCGGCAAAACGGGTGGAAGCATTGACCATCACGCTGCTGGAATCCACTTCACGCAGGAACTGGCGCGCCCGGGTGTAGTTCTCGGTCACAATGGCTTCGGTGTGCTGGCTGGAGTGCTGGTTGATATGCGCAATCGCTTCTTCCAGGCCGTCAACCACTTTGCACGAGATAATCGCATCCAGGTATTCGGTGTAATAGTCTTCCTCGGTCGCCGCTTTGGCTTGTGGCACGATGGCACGTGTTTCGTCACAGCCGCGTATTTCCACGCCTTTGCCAGTCAACATGTCAGCCAGCTTAGGCAGAACAGTGCTGGCGATACTGCGCGCGATCAGTAAGGATTCGGCAGTATTGCAGGTGCCCAGGCGCTGGGTTTTGGCGTTTTCGAGGATGCGTACCGCCTTGTCCATATCGGCATCGTCGTCTACATAGATATGGCAGTTACCATCCAGGTGCTTGATGACGGGGATGCGTGCGTCGTTGCTGATGCGCTCGATCAGGCCTTTGCCGCCGCGAGGCACGATGACATCCACATACTGTTTCATGGTAATCAGTTCGCCAACGGCGGCACGGTCCGTGGTCTCTACTATCAGCACTGCCGCTTGTGGCAGGCCTGCCTGTTGCAGGCCCTGATGCACGAGTTTGGCCAGTGCCTGGTTGCAATGGATGGCTTCGGAACCGCCGCGCAAAATACAGGCGTTGCCGGATTTGATGCATAAACCAGCCGCATCCACAGTCACATTGGGACGCGCTTCGTAAATAATACCGATCACGCCCAGTGGCACACGCATCTGGCCGATCTGGATGCCGGAAGGGCGGTATTTGAAATTGCTCATTTCGCCGATAGGGTCAGCCAAGCTGGCGATCTGCTCCAGGCCTTCAGCCATGGTGGCAATGGATTTTTCGCTCAGGGTCAGGCGATCCAGCATGGCAGCTTCCATGCCATTGGCTTTGGCAGCTTGCAGATCCTGCTGGTTAGCGGCCAGCAAGGCTTTTTCATGCTGGCGGATCAGGATGGCAATATTGCGCAAGGCCTGGTTCTTGGTGCTGGTATCGGCTTTTGCCATCAAACGGGAAGCGGCACGTGCCTGCTCGCCCAGTTGTTTCATGTAATGTGTAATGTCCATGCGTATATTCTATCTCAAAATCTCAACGCGACCTTGCACCGGCTGTTCTGGCAGATCTGCTGGCGACCATACGGGCAATGCCGGTACATAAACGTGACAGCTCCAGCCAGGCATCGCCATCACCTACACCTTTGGCCATGCGGTCTATATCTGACAGTTTCTGCAGTGCAGCTTCGATATGTTTTTGCGGTAAAAATTCCACGGCATGTTTGACCATTTGCTGGCGATCGCCGAATAGCCGGGCTTGCGTCAGTGCGCTCTGCACCGGCTGGCCGTTTTGCATGGCCAGGCGAACCTGTAACAGCGGCCGAAACAGCCAGATCAATGGATTCATTACTGCCACCGCAGTTTCGCCTTCTTCACGCAGGCCTTCGATAATGCGCAGGGTGCGTACCGGGTCGCCTTGCAGCATGGCTGCACCCAGTTGGGAAACATCAAAGCGTGCCACATTCAATACACATTGCCGGATCGCTTCTTCGGACAAGGCGCCTGGCGGATACAGCAAACCCAGCTTCTGGATTTCCTGATGCGCAGCCAATAAGTTGCCTTCCACCTGCTCGGCGATAAACCGGCGTGAAGCCTCATCGGCAGTCTGTTGTTGCAAGGCCAGCCGCTGGGCTATCCACTCCGGCAATTGTGGCAGCGACACCTGATTGAGTATCAGTAATACACCATGCTGCGACAGTGCTTCAAACCATGTGCTATTGGTCATGTCGCGGTCTGGCGCGGGCAGGGTAATGATAATGGTGGTATCTGCCACTGGCATTTCGGCCAACTGCTGCAGGGCCTTGGCGCCTTCAACGCCGGGTTTGCCAGTCGGAATGCTGATTTCGAGAATACGCTGCTCGGCAAACAGGGAAAAACTTTGCAGAAACTGGCTGATTTGCCCCCAGTTAAAATAGCGTTCTACGGTAAAACTGGCCCGTTCCTGTGCACCATGCTGACGCGCCGCAGCGCGTATCTGGTCCAGGGACTCGGTGACGGAAAGCGGCTCATCACCTGCCAGCACAAACAAATGCTGTCTGGGAGGCAGGTGTTGGGCCAGTTGCGCTGCCTGGATGCGCATACTTACTGGGCTTTTTGCAATGCGGAGATACGTCGCAGGATGCCGTTCATCACTTCTGTGCGCATATTTTCCGTTAATGCCATTTGTTCTGTCTGTTTGGCGAGCAGGTTGGCGTCATTATAGGTATAGTCGCGACGGCTTTCCATCACCAGCGGTAAGCTCCAGGTCGCGTCACCTAGAGCCTTGGTGCGGTATTGCACGCGGTAGTACAGTTCATACTCCCGTACTACACCGGTACCGCTCAGCGACAGGATGCGCTGCTCCCTCTCTTCTTTGATCAGCTCCAGTTGCAATTCGGCATCTTCTGCACTGGTGACAGATTTGATGCCTTGTTCTGTTAGCGCCTGACTCAATGGCTTTTTAAGTGCGGTACCTCCTGAGATGTACACAGTCTTAAAGGCAATCGGCGCAGGCTGGCGCAAGTGAAAGCCGCAGGCATGCAGCATGGCTGACAAAGTCAGCACGCTGAACAGGTAACCCAGGTTTCTCATCCGGCCGGTATTGAGTCTCTGCAACAATATGCGCTCCTTGGATTAAGCTACTACAATATTAATCAGTTTGTTCGGCACCACAATGATTTTCTTGACGCTGCCTTCGTTAAGGAATTTCTGTACAAAGTCCTGGTTAACAGCGGTTGCTTCAATCTGCTCTTTGGACATGCTCTTGGGGATACTGATACTGCCGCGCAGTTTGCCATTCACTTGTACCACGTATTCTACTTCATCCTGCACCAGTGCCGAATTGGCAGGTTCGGGCCATTTGGCAGACAGGATATCCTCGCCCAGTTTCAGGTTCTGCCACATGCTGTGGGCAATATGCGGTGCAATCGGTGACAGCACGCGCAGCAGGATGCTGTAGCCTTCAAAGGCAACCGCTTGCCAATCTTTTTCCGCTTCTTTCTGCAGTTTTTCCAGGGTATTCAGGATTTTCATGCAGGCTGATGCAACCGTGTTGAATTGCAGTCTGCTCAAGTCATTGTTTGCCTGTTTCAATACCGTATGAATGTCACGTCTGTGGTTGGCCAGTTCGCCAGTCAGCTTATTCGGCATATCAGCCGGGCTTGTTTCAGACAGGCTGAAACCATAATTCCATACACGTTTCAGGAAACGGTGCGAACCTTCCACGCCGCTGTCTGACCATTCCAGTGTTTGTTCCGGTGGTGCGGCAAACATCATGAAGAAGCGTGCCGTGTCCGCGCCGTATTGTTCGATCAGCGATTGCGGATCAACACCGTTGCGTTTGGATTTGGACATGGTGCCTATGCCCTGGTAATCAATGGCTGAGCCATCGCTAACCAGTCTGGCACCCGTGATTTTGCCATTATCATCCTGTATCAGTTCGACTTCTTCCGGCGCAAAGTACTCTATGCCGCCTTTTGCCGTACGACGCGAGAAAATATGGTTCAGTACCATGCCCTGGGTCAGCAGATTGGCAAACGGCTCGTCGTAATCGACCAGGCCGAGGTCACGCATGACCTTGCTCCAGAAGCGCGAATAGAGCAGGTGCAGGATAGCGTGTTCAATACCACCGATATACTGGTCTACCGGCATCCAGTGATTGGTTTGTGCATCGACCATGGCATCAGCGCTGAACCCGGACGCATAACGTGCGTAATACCAGCTGGAGTCCACAAAGGTATCCATGGTGTCGGTTTCGCGTTTGGCCGGTTTGCCACAGCTGGGGCAAGTGCAGTTCAGGAAGTCTTCACGTTTGTTGAGCGGATTACCGGAGCCGTCGGGTACACAGTCTTCCGGCAGTTTGACCGGTAACTGGTCGTCCGGCACCGGTACGCTGCCACAGCTTTCGCAATGAATAATCGGAATCGGGCAGCCCCAGTAACGCTGGCGGGAAATCCCCCAGTCACGCAGGCGCCAGTTGGTCTGTTTGCCGCCCAGGTTTTTTTCAGCGAGGTCCGCTGCGACAGCATCTACAGCCTGGGTGTAATCAAGATCGTTATATTTGCCTGAGTGTATGCATACACTTTTGCTCTTGTCGCCATACCACTCCTGCCAGCCGCCCAGATCGAAAGACTGGTCAGCCACGCTGATGACCTGTTTGATAGGCAACTGGTATTTCTTGGCAAAGCCGAAATCGCGCTCATCGTGTGCCGGTACGGCCATCACGGCACCTTCACCATAGGTCATCAGCACATAATTACCTACCCAGACCGGCACTTGCTCGCCGGTCAGCGGGTGTGTCACGGTCAGGCCGGTATCCATGCCTTCTTTTTCCATGGTGGCCATATCGGCTTCCATGACCGAACCTTGCTTGCACGTATCAATAAAGGCTTGCAGCGCCGGATTGTTTTGCGCTGCATGTGTCGCCAGCGGGTGCTCGGCAGCCACGGCACAGAAGGTGACACCCATGATGGTGTCAGCGCGCGTGGTAAATACCCACAGTTTGCCATCATTAATCAATTGACCGTTGCTATCCTGGATGGTGTGCGTAAATGCAAAACGCACGCCTGTGCTCTTGCCTATCCAGTTAGCCTGCATGGTTTTCACGCGCTCCGGCCAGCCTGGCAATTTATCCAGATCATCCAGCAATTGCTGGGCATGGCCGGTAATATTCAGGTAATAGCCGGGAATTTCGCGTTTTTCGACTACCGCACCGGTACGCCAGCCACGGCCATCAATCACCTGTTCATTGGCCAGTACAGTCTGGTCAACGGGGTCCCAGTTCACCACCTGGGTTTTTTTGTAAGCAATGCCTTTTTCCAGCATGCGCAGGAACAGCCACTGATTCCATTTGTAATATTCAGGCTGACAAGTCGCCAGTTCGCGGCTCCAGTCAATGGCAAAGCCCAGCGACTGCAACTGTTTGCGCATATAGGCAATATTGTCATAAGTCCACTGCGCTGGCGGAACCTTGTTCTGGATGGCGGCATTCTCTGCCGGCAGGCCAAACGCATCCCAGCCCATGGGTTGCAATACATTGAAACCCTTCATGTGGTGGTAGCGGCTTAACACGTCACCAATGGTGTAATTACGCACATGTCCCATGTGCAGTTTGCCACTGGGATAGGGGAACATGGACAAACAGTAGTATTTCGGCTTTTCGCTTTGTGGATCAGCCTGGAAACTTTGTTTGGCCGTCCAGAATTGCTGTGCCTGTTGTTCGACTTCTTTGAATGGATACTGCTGTTGCATGTTTGAATTTATGCGAAATTAAAATCCGAATTATACCTGAGAACCCTTCGGCTTGTTTTGCCCCGGTACTGTCAGCCAATACTTTCACGATTGAATTGGTCGTTATGAGCCAATATGGTTGACAAATGGTCTATAACAGCCATTTGCTGCGGCTTGGAGCGGCTTTCTTTTGGCCATTCAGATTGAAATAAATAATATTTATATAAATAAATCAGCGATTTAATATTTTCGGAATTGTATTGGTATAAATATTGCTCCATTCCTCACGTTTTTATAATAAGAGGATGAAGAGGAATGCACCAGCCTAAAAAGAAAATGATTGTCATGGCGACAGCACTGGCAATCAGCGGATATGCTGCGAGCGTATACGCTGAAGCTGATAACGAGGCGAAAACTGTGGAAGTGGATTCAGTGGTCGTTAAAGGAATTCTGCCTGATCGGCTTGAGTCTGTACCGGGATCTTATAACCTGATTGATGAAAAGGCATTAAATGAGCGTCGTCCGTTTTCGGTACAGGAGGCCTTGGTCAATGTACCTGGCGTGAATGTGGTGGGGGAAAATGCTTTTGGGTTAGGCGTGAACATCGGTATTCGTGGTTTGAATCCGCGACGTACAGCGCGTACGCTGCTGATGGAAGACGGTATGCCATTATTCCTGGCACCTTATGGGGATCCGGCAGCACATTACACGACGCCACTGGAGAGGGTGCAGCGAGTTGAGGTTGTTAAGGGTTCGGGACAGATACTGTATGGTCCGCAAACAGTGGGTGGCATGATTAACTTTGTGACCAAGCCTGTGCCCACAGATGGCAAGGTTCATGGAAATGTTCAGGCTATCCTGGGCAATAATGATTTTACCAGTCTCTACGGCAGCATTGGCGCAGGAGATGAGCGCGGCGGCCTGATGATAGATGCCTTGCATAAAAAGGGCGATGGTATCCGGGATAATCATGATTTCGAGATTCAGGAATACACAGCCAAGGGGCAGTTGAACCTGTCAGATCGCCACACCTTGATCGCCAAAGCGAGTTATTTTAAAGAAGACTCTCATATTTCGGAAACTGGGTTAGGGCTGGTGGAATACAACGAAAACAAATATCAGGCCCCGACTGGCGACAGGGATGTTTTCCAGCATGAAAGAAAAACCTTTCAATTGCAGCATTTGTTTCAAATCACCAATCAGGTCAAGCTGACAACGCAGGCTTATTATGTGGATACATCCAGATCTTCTTTCAGGCAGATCAATACTCCCGGAACGTCGGCTGTGCCAGGCCGTTCCGAGCTGGACCGTTGCGGCACGCCAGCCACTGCAGCAAACTCTGCAGCTTGTGGTGGACGCTGGCGCCCGCGTGATTTCGAGTATTGGGGAATTGAGCCAAGACTGGACGTGCAACATAGCCTGTTTGGTATTGAAAGTAATGCGGTGATTGGCTTTAGATATCATGAGGAGGACATTCAACGTAACCAGTTCCGCGGTGCTGATCCTAGATTACAAAGCGAATCATATGCGAAGGCATTTGGTGATCATCGTGAACAGATCCATACAAAAGTGGAGTCAAAATCTTATTATGCCCAGAATACTTTTTATGCCGGTGACTGGACTTTCACACCGGGCTTGCGCATAGAGGATTTGCGAATCAAAACCGATATTATTCGTGCCGAAGGCGCGGCTCAGAACAACCCTGAATCCAACGCAACAAATAATCAGAGTAAAGTGCTGCCCGGTTTTGGCTTGACCTGGAATGGTATTGAAAACACCACTTTGTTTGCCGGTGTGCATAAAGGTTTCGCACCCCCTCGTCCGGATCGTGATATTTATGCGCCGGGTGGTGCGAATACGGCAGTGGCAGTGAATACAAAGCCTGAAGAAAGCACTAACTGGGAATTGGGCATGCGCTCAAATTATATCAAGGGTGTGACTTTTGAAAGTACATTATTCCATACCGTGTTTGATGATATTGTTGTGGCGGGAGCAACCCCCGGATCATTTATTAATGGCGGAAAATCACAGCAAAGCGGGATTGAATTGGCGGGGCGTATCGATTTTGGCAAGATTTATGATTCTTCACATAATTTCTATATCGCAGGGTCATATACCAATCTCTTTACTGCCAAGTTTAAAAAGACAAACCTGGCCGCTGATATTTTTAGCGGTGACCGCTTGCCTTACGCTCCCAAGCATTTGGCATCACTGAGTTTTGGTTATCAGCACCCTGTTGGTTTCGATGCACGTATTGGCGTGGATTATGTCAGTACCCAAAAAGAGGATGTTTCTTTCAGAGAAGGCAGGCCGGAAGCGATTGATTATGATGGGTCAGGGGTTTCTGGCTATCTGGCTGGCGTGAGTGGCAGCATTCCGTCCTATGCCTTAATTAACGCAACTGTCAATTACAGGCCGGTAGGCACAAATGTGACTTACTTTGCCAGTGCCTACAACCTGGGCGACCGTGAGTATCTGGCAAGTCGTGTCGATGGTATGGTCGCTGGGCGCCAGCGACAGGTATTTGCCGGTATCCGATACGATTTCTAGCATATTTGCAAATACGCTTTCATGAAGAAAATAAAAAGCCCGCAATGTGAATTGCGGGCTTTTTAAATGCGGCAAAGCATTATTTCAATGCAGCAAAGATTTCTTCTTTAATGACATTCAGCTCGCCTAAACCATTCACTTTGACATATTGTGGCGCACCGCTAACACCGGATTTCGCCCAGTCTGAATAGTAGCCAATCAGCTGTTCGGTCTGATCGTGATATACCTGCAGGCGTTTCAGCACAACTTCTTCTTTATCATCGTCACGCTGTACCAGCTCTTCGCCAGTGACATCATCCTTACCTGCCACTTTAGGCGGGTTGAATTTGACATGGTAGGTACGACCGGAAGCCGGATGGCTGCGACGACCACTCATACGCTCTACAATAGCGGCATCCGGTACGTCGATTTCCACCACGTAATCAATCGCCACACCGGCATTTTTCATGGCTTCTGCCTGGGGAAGGGTGCGGGGAAAACCGTCAAACAGGAAGCCGTTGGCGCAGTCTGCGTCTTTGATACGCTCCTTGACCAGGCCGATAATCACTTCATCGGGCACCAGACCACCTGCATCCATGAATTTCTTGGCTTCCAGCCCCAGCTGGGTGCCGGCCTTGACTGCTGCACGCAACATATCACCAGTAGAAATTTGCGGAATATTGAATTTTTCCTTGATGAAAGTGGCTTGGGTACCTTTACCGGCACCTGGGGCGCCCAGCAGAATCAAACGCATAACATGCTCCAGAAGTGGGTTTTTTAGAAAGCGTGCATTATATCAGGTGATCGCTGATCTCAGGTGTCAGTTTTGACCGGGTCGACCGGTAGCGAGGTAGTTGCTGATGGCGACGAATTCGGCCACGCCGAGGTTTTCGGCACGCAATTGCGAGTCTATATTCAGTGCGGTAAAGCCTGCATCATCCAGCAAGCCCTTGAGCGTGTTGCGCAGGGTTTTACGACGCTGGCCAAAAGCTGCCGTAACTACTTTGGCAAACAATACTTCATCATCGGCCGGAGAAGGCAGGGTTACATGAGGCACACAGCGTACAAAGGCAGATTCGACTTTGGGTGCCGGATCAAAGGCTTCCGGCGGCACTGTCACCAGGTACTCCATCTGTAAACGGTATTGCAGCATCACGGACAAGCGGCCATATTCAGCACTGGACGGTTCAGCCACCATGCGTTCGACCACTTCTTTTTGCAGCATGAAATGCATGTCTATGATTTGTGCCGTGTTTTCCAGCAGCTTGAATAGGATAGGGCTGGAAATGTTGTAAGGCAGGTTGCCAACCACCCGGATACGTTCGCCTATCCTGGAGAAATCAAATTTCAGTACATCAGAGTTATGGATAGTGATTTTGCCTGCCGGATAAAATCCCTGCATCCACTGGATAATGTCACGATCGATTTCAACGACGTGCAGGTGATTGAGGTGTTTAAGCAGGGGCTGCGTCATTGCCCCCAGGCCAGGACCAATCTCTACCATCAGGTCATCTGCCTGTGGGTGAATGGCTGTGATCAGGCTGTTGATAATGCCCTGGTCGGTCAGGAAGTTCTGTCCGAAACGTTTTTTTGCCTGGTGTTTCATCATCTAGGAGTTTATTCGTTTGCTTGCCATTTCCATGGCTAATGTGATGGCACTGAGCATGCTGCCGGCATCGGCCTGGCCGGTGCCGGCAATATCCAGTGCCGTCCCGTGATCGACTGAGGTACGGATAATGGGCAGACCCAAAGTGACATTGACGCCTTCGCCGAAACTGGCGTGTTTCAGCACCCCTAAACCCTGATCATGGTACATGGCCAGGAAGGCGTCGGCCCTGGCCAGGTTCTTTTGCGAAAACATGGTGTCGGCGGGCAATGCCCCTGTCAGTTGCATGCCTTGGGCACGCAATGTCTCCAGCACAGGATTAATGATATTGATTTCCTCATTACCCAGGTAACCGTTTTCCCCGGCATGCGGGTTCAGTCCTGCCACGTAGATAACCGGGTTGGCAATGCCGAATTTATGCATCAGGTCGTGGTGCAGAATGCGGATAGAGGTCGTCAGTGATTCTTTAGTAATCGCGGCACTGACCTGGGTAAGCGGCAGATGTGTCGTCGCCAGCGCAACACGCATGCCACCGCCGACCAGCATCATAACCACTTGGGCTGTGTGGGTGGCCTCGGCCAGGTATTCGGTGTGACCGGTAAATGCAATCCCGGCATCATTGATAATGCCTTTGTGTACCGGCGCCGTCACCATGGCATCAAACTCGCCGCTGATGCAGCCTTCGCGCGCGCGATCCAGCATGGCGAGCACATAAGCGCTGTTGGCAGCGTCCAGGCTACCGGCATTGACAGGCGCATGACTGGGCACAGGCAGCACGGACAGGCTGCCATCACCTGCATGGGCTTTTGAGACAGCAGCGCCAGTCTCGCAAGTATGCAGAATCAGCGGTAGCCCGAGTTGCGCAGCTCTCGCCTGTAAGGCCAGCGGGTCAGCCAGTATCACCAGTGAGGCGGGCAGGGAGGTATGCGCCAGTTTGACACAGATATCCAGGCCTATGCCGGCTGGTTCGCCCGATGTAATGGCAATACGGGGTAAGCGGTTCATTCCTTAGAACTTGTCTTCCAGGCGCAATTCTACAAAGGCTTTGTCACGCAACTCCTGTATCCAGTCGTTATAGGCTTCTTCTGCCTTGCGGGCACGAATTTCCTGGCGGGCCTTGAGGCGTTTGGATTCCTTGGACATGTCTTGCTTGCGACGTTCCAGCACCTGGATAATGTGCCAGCCGAACTGGCTGCGAATCGGCGCACTGACTTCATTAACGGCCAGCTCACCCATGGTTTTTTCAAAGATGGGTACCGTATCGCCCGGGTTAATCCACCCCAGGTCACCACCGTTGGATGCACTTCCATCATCTGAATACTGGCGTGCCATGTCCTGGAAAGGCGTGCCATGGTCAATCCGCTCCTTGATGGATACAATTTTCTGCTGGGCTTCCTTGTCAGACAGCACTTCGGTAGGTTTCAGCAAAATGTGCCGTACATGGGTCTGCTCGACGATCAGGGTGCTTGTCCCTGAGCGGCGTTCGTTAAGTTTGAAAATATGAATGCCGCTGCCGCTACGGATAGGACGGGTGACACCGCCGACTTCCAGTGTTTTAATCAGTTCGACAAACTCGGTGGGCATTTGCTGTCCGCTGCGCCAGCCAAGTGCACCGCCATCAAGCGCATTAGGGGCATCAGAAAAATTGGCAGAGGCTTTCTCAAAAGTCATGCCTTCTGACAAGGCCTGGAGCACTTGTTCGGTGCGTACACGCGCTTTCTGGATATCTTCGGGCGCACTTTCTTCCGGCAGCCGGATCAGAATCTGCGAAATATTGAATTCGTCCAGGTCACCCTGGCTTTCCTGAGAAGTCAGGTAGTTATCAATTTCGGCTTCGGAAATATTGATTTTGTTATCGACATCGCGTTCCCGCAAACGGTTGAGAATGATGTCATTGCGAATATCTTCGCGGAACTTGTAAAACGGGGTGCCATCTTCTTCCAGCGCCTTTTTGAAGGCGGGCAGCGTTAATTGATTCTGCTCGGCGATCCGGTCTATGGTTTTATCCAGCTGCGCATCATCCACTTTAATGCCGGTCTGGGAGGCCAGCTGCAATTGCAGGCTGTCTACAATCAGGCGCTCCAGGACCTGTTTCTGCAATACATTTTCCGGTGGTAACTCCACCCCTTTTTTTGACATTTGTGCTTTAACTGTCTCTATCCTGCCCAGCAGTTCGCGCTCGGTGATGACCGACTGGTCCACCACTGCGATAATTCTGTCCATTTTTTCGATGGAGGATTTTTCTGCTGCATTTGCCCCACAGGCAGCACTGATGACAAAGGCAGCACAAAAAACTGAATAAAAAAATGAAGATAAGCGTTTCATCATTGGGCGTTCTGGTCTCTGTAAATTCCGGGAATGTCATACGTGCGCATATAGGTAGGAATATTACGCTTGATGACGTTTAGCGGGTTGGCACCGATGGAGGTCAATCCACCGAGTTCGAGTTGGAAAAACATGGCATAGTTCGCATTGGCAGTCGCGGTTTGGACACGCTGTATGACGGCTCTGCCCTGCCAGCATCCGGCATCATATTCCAGGCCGGCCAGGAATTGTACTGCTTTGTTATCGCGAATAGAGTAATTCAGGCGGCCAATCCCGTACCATCTGGAGCCAAGCGGCCATTGTGCCGTGGTGTCGAATTGTTCAAGTACGTTAGCCGTATAGCGGTAACCAAAGCTGAACGATTTCCCCGGCTCCGGATTGTAACGTAACAGATAGTTGTTACGCTGCATATTGCCCCTGTCTGGATCATATTCCCAGAAGGTATCCAGATTAAGGCGACTGGACAGACGGGCTGTAAACCCAGCCAGAATATCTGAAGATTTGCGGTCGCTGGGGGTGGTTCCCGGCAGGGTGACTTGCGGGTCATCAAAATAAAAGCGCTCACCTATGGTCGCGCTGAGACGCTCAATGCCTGTCTCTGTATCAATCAGGCGGCTGGTTAGTGCCAGCGTCACCTGGTTGGAATTATTGATGCGGTCAATCCCGTTAAACTGGTTTTCGTAAAAGATTGAGTCCTGATTCAGGGTGTTAAGCGATGTATCAAAAATAGGAATCTGGCTCTGATCCCGGTAGGGAATATAGACATAGTACGCTCTCGGTTCCAGAGTGTTGGTATAGTTGGTATCGAACAGGCTGGTTTCACGGTCAAAATACAGGCCGGAATCCAGGCTGACAATAGGCAATGTCCGGTTAATCTGATTATATTCCTCGGTATAACCCAGCGGCACATTATTGTTCAGACTGTACTGGGTAGTCTGGATGCCGACTTTAGGTGTGATATAGCCGAAAGAATTTTTCATCGGATAAGACACCGATGGGTAAAAGTTCAGCCGGCTGCCGCCGGCAACAGTGCCCATTTCTTTCATCGGGTCAAAATAAACATATTGCGCACCGGTGTAGGTCTTGAAGCCGTTCCACTCACTATTGTGGGAGAGCGTCAATTGCGGTAAGCGCTGATAAACATAGGACACATCATCCAGAGTCTGATAGCGGGATATGATGCCATTAAATGCTAGATTTTCATCCTGGTAATCGACAAATGCCGATTGTTGCAGGTTAACCCGGGAGGTTACCTGGATACGGGTCGCCAGTTCTGAAAAATATTTGTCATCCGAGACTTTTTCCAGATTAAAGCCACCTGACCAGTGATCGCTGAATCGCTGCCGGTGGGCAAACTTGGCATAAAAGCGTGTCTGGTCGGTCATGCTGTCGTTATCCAGGTATTCCAGATTGGCAGTACCGGAATAATTTTCATCCAGGTAGCGGAACTCGCCTTGCAGTTGTGTGCCGCGCTTACTCAGGAAGCGGGTCGCGATCGTGGCATCCATATCCGGGCGGATATTGATGTAATACGGTGTCAGCAGTTCAAAGCCACTGCGGGAAGTGGAGCCCCACAATGGTGCCAGCAAACCGCTCTTGCGCTGGTTATTGTAGGAAAAGCTCATCCAGGGTGTATACAGAATGGGAACGCCTTTGAATTCCACATAGGCATTGGTGGCTTCTGCTGTGCGCGTGTAATCATTCAGTTCCATGCTGCCGGTTTTGATGTACCAGTCATCGACATCGGCTGCGCATGAGGTATAGCTGGCGCTTTTCAGGCGCTTGACGTTTTGCCCTTCAAAAAGCACCTGCTTGGCTGACACGCGGATATTGTCCAGTGTGGGCGCTCTGGGTTTGCTGCTGTAAAGCTGGTTATCTTCCAGATATCTTTTCGGGTCGCTGACCAGGATGGCATCATCATTCAGCAAGCCGCTGCTGTCCTGATTGCTTGGCGGCGGTGGCGCGCTTTTGAATTCAATGGTCACATCCCGCATTTCGCCAATGTTCTCGCTCATGCGCATACGTAACATAGGCCCGCGTATGGTAGCCTGGCCAGTGGTGATGACGGCGTGACCTTCTACCTGCAATTCATCATTCTGCACATCATAGCGGATATCGTCACCAGTAACCTGCTGGCCATCCTTGCGCATTACCGCGTTGCCGGTCGCGCGTAATTCGCGGTCCATACGCAACTGCATGGTATCGCCTTCAATTTCGATAGTGCCTGGCAGAGTGGCCTTTTCAGCAACCGCGGCCGGTGATTCAGTCACTTCATCCGCTGCGCGTGCCGGAGCAGCCGCCAGCGTGCCGGTGGTGACCAGTGCCCAGATAAGGCACATGCCGCGTTCCTGAAAAGTGGATGAGTGAACTTGCAAATTAGTCAAAAAATGATGATTTCAGTGGGCTCTGCACCCGGCAGAGTTTTTTATATGCATGCATTTCGTGCCGTGCGGCCGGATGCTCCATTTCAATTGCGCTATATTATATTCATGAAAACGCTTAAAAGGTCATTTTTCACTTAGAATGTGAGCCGCATTTTAACAGCTTGCACGCAAGCTGGATTCGCTTATTGATTACCCGGGAATATTTGTGGATAGAACACAACAACTGCAACACTGGCTGACGCAAGTCCTAGACCAACCTTTCACACTGACGCCGGCGTCTGCCGATGCCAGTTTCAGGCGCTATTTCCGCGTGCATCTGCCGCAAAATACCCTGATTGCGATGGATGCGCCACCGCCACAGGAAGATTGCACACCTTTCGTGAGAGTCGCGGAAATGCTGCTGGCAGCCGGATTGCATGTTCCCAAAATCATTGCACAGGATCTGGCACAGGGTTTTTTACTGCTCAGTGATCTGGGCAACGATACCTACCTGTCACAATTGACTGCAGAAAATGCCAAAACCTTGTATGGCGATGCCTGCCAGGCTTTGATCAACATGCAGCTGGCAACCAATACGCAAGCGTTACCCCCTTATGATGCGGCCTTGTTAATGCGCGAATTGCAACTGTTCCCCGAGTGGTATGTGTCCAGACATCTGGGCAAAACCCTATCCGCAGAACAGCAGGGCGTGCTGGATAAGACCTTTGCCGTGCTGATTGACAATATTCTGCAGCAACCGCAAGTGACCGTACACAGGGACTACCATTCACGCAACCTGATGGTGACCGCAGAGAATAATCCCGGCGTGCTGGATTTCCAGGATGCAGTGATAGGTGCGATTACCTATGACCTGGTTTCCTTGTTCAAGGATGCGTATATCCGCTGGGATGAAGCCGAGCTGATGGACTGGGTGGTGCGTTACTGGCAGGCTGCGAAAAAAGCCGGCTTGCCTGTCAACGAGGATTTCGGCGAGTTTTACAAGGACTTCGAGTGGATGGGGGTACAGCGGCATATCAAGGTGCTGGGTATTTTTGCCCGCTTGTACCATCGTGATGGCAAGGATGGCTATCTCAAGGATATGCCGCTGGTCATGCAATACCTGCAGTCTGCATGTGAGCGCTATGTAGAATTGCGTCCGTTCCTGAGATTGTTGCAAGCACTGGAAAAGGCAGATTAACCATGCGCGCCATGATACTGGCAGCCGGGCGCGGTGAGCGCATGCGTCCTCTGACCGATCATACCCCCAAGCCGTTGCTGGAAGTGGGTGGCAAGCCGCTGATCGTCTGGCATATCGAGCGACTGGCTTGTGCGGGTGTTACGGAACTGGTGATTAACCATGCGCACCTGGGGCAGCAGATTGAACAGGCGCTGGGTGACGGTAGCCAATGGGGCGTACATATTCAATACAGTCCGGAACAAGCCGCACTGGAAACCGCTGGCGGCATTGCCAATGCCTTGCCTTTACTGGGGAAACAGCCTTTCCTGGTTATCAACGGCGATGTGTTTTCCGATATTGATTATGCGACCCTGGGGTTACCGGCCGGAAAGCTGGCGCATCTGGTGATGGTGGATAATCCAGCACAGCATCCTGAGGGGGATTTTGCCCTGTCTGATGGCCTGGTCCAGGAAGCGGGTAGGCATACGCTCACTTTTGCCGGTGTCGGGATTTATCATCCTGAGCTATTCCGGAATATTGCGCGCGGGGAAGCAGCGAAACTGGCACCGTTATTGCGCGCTGCCATGCAACAATCACTGGTCAGTGGCCAGCACCATCACGGGATATGGCATGATATCGGCACGCCAGTGCGGTTAAAGCAGCTTGATGAGTGGTTGCGTAGCAAATAAGCACAGCGATGACTGCGTCCGCGTTATTCGCTGCCGCTTATGAAGGGAATGCCGGAAAGGCTTATGCTGGTTTTCCGTTACTATCCTGCTACTGGCTGTTTGACTAAACAGGATAAGCGTTTGCTATGCCGCTGCCAGTTCTTCGGTCAGCGTGGTGACACGGTTGCGACCCTTGGCTTTCGACAGGTAAAGCGCCTGGTCAGCGCGGTTCAGGAAGCTGTCTGTTGTTTCTCCAGCCTGATAGGCAGTCACGCCCAGTGAGAGGGTGATATTCGAAATCAGCCTGTTGGTGATATTGTTTTTAATGCTGATGTTGGCAACATGCTGGCGTATGGTTTCTGCGACCTCCCTGGCGGTTTCCAGTGAAGTGTGCGGCAATAGCAGCACAAATTCTTCGCCACCATAGCGTACGGCGGTATACAGGTCACCGGCCACGGTTTGCATGATTTTCGCCACAGTCTGTATGACTTTATCGCCAAACAAGTGGCCATAGCTGTCATTTACGCGTTTGAAGAAATCAATGTCCCCGATAATCAGGCAGACCTGTGTCTGTGCGGATGTGGATTCCAGGCTTTCATTCAGTGCCAGGTCAAAGCCCCGGCGATTCAGCAGGCCGGTCAGCCCGTCTGACATGGCTTCCTGTTTGGCCTTGATGATCTCGTTTCTCAATTGCACGACTTCCTGCAGACTGGATTCAAGCTTGCTCTGCAGCGTCTGCATGGATTGCTGCATGTGATGTGTGTCGGACACCAGCGTGCTCATGCGTTGCGCAATAGCGGTGTCCAGTTGCGCAATTTCGCCGGCCCAGGCATCCAGCGACTGCCTGAACCGGGAGGTGTCCTGCCCCGCCTGTTCGGTGGAGGAGGTCATCTCGGTTACCATTTCATTAAAGCGCTCAACAATGTTTTTGGCACTGTCGGCATCCAGATGTGCAATATGCTTGTTAAATAGCTGGGCTGTGCTTTTCTCGTTGAGTTTTTTTTCTTTTTCAATCAAGGTGTTGACTTCGTCTATCAGGTGCGCGTGCTCGCCGGACGAGTACTCATACCAGACGGCATAGCTGACCGGGTGAAACGCAGCATCCTGCATGGACATATGGCGGATCGCCTGTCGCAGGAATTCTGCACTCTTTTCTTTACTGATTTCGTATTGCATCATGTCTCTTTCGCGATGTTGGTGCCAACGCCGATTATTGTTGTTATGGAGATTGCTAGTGATCTAATGTCGTTAACGGACATCTTCCGGACTTATTTAGAGTAAATGAGAATAATTATTAAAAAATATTTTCACGTGTATTCATGTGGATAATTGAAAATGTGCCTATGGATAAAAATGACTTAATACAACTGGTTACACTCAAAATGCCTTATGGCAAATACAAGGATCGCCTGATTGCCGATCTGCCCGGACATTACCTCAACTGGTTTGCACGCGAAGGTTTTCCCAAGGGCGAGTTGGGGCGTTTGCTGCAATTGATGCAGGAGATAGACCATAACGGCCTGAAGGACCTGTTGTCGCCGCTGCGACATGGTGCCGGAACATCACATGATTAACCGCTTCTGGCTGGGCGTATATTTCCTGGTTGCCGGGACCAGTGCCTGGGCAGAAGAAGCATGGCAGTCGTCCGAGTATTTGCAACAGGCATTTTTCGAGATTGCCTTGCATCACGAGTATGCGGCCGGTGAGCAACCGGTGCGCAAATGGCTGCAACCGGTGCAAGTCTGGCTGGAACATCATGCTGACCAGGCTGAGCGGCAGACTTTGCTCACCCGCTACCATTTGCAGCATTTATCCAGAATCACCGGACATCCCATCAGTTTCGCCAGATCCCGCGAAGAAGCAAATTTTATCGTGGTGTTTTCGCGACTGCAGCTATGGCGCAATGATATTGCACTGGTCAGCGGTAATCTAACGATCAAGCCGCCTCCGGATGCCGCCTGCATGTTTGGCATAGATCTGGATGACAAAAAAGCCATTAAAAAGGCCTGGGTGGTGATTCCGGTGGATTTTGCCCAGGAGCATCGCCAGCTATTATCCTGCATCGTCGAGGAAACCACGCAGGCCATGGGCTTGCCCAATGATTCAGACAAGGTTTACCCCTCGGTATTTAACGACCATACACCGGAATCCCTGCTCACCGGCCTAGATGCACTGCTGTTGAAAATGCTGTACCAGCCCGCCATCAAGCCAGGCATGCGTGCTGCGCAGGTCAGGCCGGTACTGGCCAGTATTCTGCAGAAATGGCAGGCGGACGGCACCATACAGAATGCCGAAAAAAACGTCAGGCAGTCAGAACTGTATGAAATGATGGGGTTTTAATCCTGTTCTTCTGTGCGAGGCACGTCAGCAATCGCCGGGCAAATAGGCTACAATAGCCCATCATCCCGGCTTCACTTAGAGTTTTTCCATGCAAGAGTTTCCCCGGCAAGAATTTTCCAGTCGTCGTCAGCAACTGATGCGTCGCATGCAGGCTGGCGTGGCGATTATCCCGACTGCGCCGGAAGTGGCGCGCAATCGCGACAGCCATTATCCCTACCGCTTTGACAGTTATTTCTACTACCTGACCGGTTTTCGCGAGCCTGAGTCTGTGCTGGTGCTGGTGGCTGGCCCGGAAAGCAGAAGCATCCTGTTTTGCCGTGACAAGGATATAGAGCGGGAAATCTGGGACGGTTTCCGCTACGGCCCGGACGCTGCCAGGCAGGAATTTGGTTTTGATGAAGCGTATTCGATCAGTCAGCTTGATGAGCTGTTGCCAAAAATCCTGGCCAACCAGCCAGCACTGTTTTTCAGCCTGGGCGCTGATGCCGGCTGGGATGGCAAAGTCAGCGGCTGGTTAAATGCCGTGCGCGCACAGACACGTAGCGGCATACAGGCGCCGGCCACTCTGGTTGATGTACGTCAGCATCTGGATGCCATGCGTCTGGTTAAATCACCGTGGGAATTGGATGTGATGCGCCGCTCTGCGGTTATTGCGGCCAGCGCACATAACCGTGCCATGCAAGTGACACAACCGGGCAAGCGGGAATACGAAATAGAAGCCGAGTTTCTGCACGAGTTTTACCGCCATGGTGCCCAGGCACCGGCTTACACCAGTATTGTCGCCGGTGGTGCCAATGCCTGCACGCTGCATTACAACGCGAACAATGCGGCATTGAATGACGGCGATCTGTTGCTGATTGATGCCGGTTGTGAGCTGGATGGCTATGCCTCTGACATTACCCGGACTTTCCCGGTAAATGGCCGCTTTAGCGGGCCGCAGAAAGATTTATATGAGCTGGTACTGGCTGCGCAGGCAGCAGCGATTGCCAGCGTCAATCCGCAACAGCACTGGAACGCCCCGCATGAAGCGGCGCTGGAGGTGCTGGTGGATGGCTTTATCCATTATGGTTTGTGCCAGGGCAGTCGCGAGGCGGTGCTGGAAAGTGGCAGTTACCGCCAGTTTTACATGCACCGCACCGGCCACTGGCTGGGGCTGGATGTGCATGATGCCGGCGAATACAAAACCCCGGCAGGTGACTGGGTCATGTTACAGCCAGGGCATGTGCTGACCGTTGAACCGGGTTGTTATGTGCGGCCGGCGGACAATGTGCCTGAGCATTTCTGGAATATCGGCATTCGTATTGAAGACGATGTACTGGTCACTGACCGGGGTCATGAAGTCATCACGGCTGCCGCAGTCAAATCGGTCAGTGAAATTGAAGCACTGATGCGCAGTGCCTGATGCCCATGCGTATGATGAAACAAGAGACATGACAGTGAGAGAGACGATTAATCATCCGGTCATCATCGGTGGCGGCCCGGTCGGACTGGTGCTGGCATTAACCCTGCAGCAGTCCGGCATTCCGGTCACTGTGCTCGAAGCGCAGCAGGCTGGCGCAATGTATGGTGATCGCCGTGCACTGGCGCTGTCTTATGGTAGCCGCCAGGTGCTGGAGTCGCTGGATGTATGGTCATTGCTGACTACGGACGTGACGGCGATTGAGACCATACACGTTTCGCAGCAGAAAGGTTTTGGCCGTACCTTGCTCAAGGCTGCCGAACATGATTTGCCAGCGTTAGGTTATGTGGTGTCTTACGGCGCCTTGATGAAAGCACTGGATGCGCAATTGCTCCGCCATGCGCAAGATCTGGATATGCGCTATGAAGTGCCAGTGCAGCAATTAAATGTCGGTGTGAAAGAGACGGAAGTCACTTGTCAGATTGCTGGTGAGGATAAGCATGTTTTAACGACACCGCTGGCAATTATTGCCGACGGCGGCCGCAGCCTGGAGGCAATTCCAGGGCTGGTGCGGGAAACCAAACATTACGGACATGATGCCCTGGTCGGTCTGGTGCAGACAGAACAGCCGCACCGTAATATTGCCTACGAGCGGTTTACCCCGCACGGCCCCATGGCACTGTTGCCGAATGGCTCGCAATTCTCCCTGGTCTGGACCGGCAGGCAATCTTATATTGATGAGATTGCTGCACTGGATGACGCAGCGTTTTTACAAGCCCTGCATGCAGCTTTTGGCGACCGCGTCGGCAAGTTCCTGCATATAGGCAAACGTGTCAGGTTTCCGTTAAAACTGAGCAAACTGGAGCAGACATTTTCTGCCCATTGTGTGGTGATAGGCAATGCAGCGCAAACCATGCACCCGGTGGCCGGACAAGGCTTTAATGTCGGCATCCGTGATGCCGTGGCACTGGCATGCAATATTGCCGCGTCACCGGCGGAGGAGTGGGGCACCGCCCACCGTCTGGCCGAATATCAGCAGTCGCGCGCGCGCGATACCGGGCGCGGCCTGATGTTTACCGACTTTCTGGTCAATGTTTTCTCCAATGATGTGATGGGCATGGGTTTGTTACGCGGCGCGGGTTTGGGCGCGTTAGGCATGTTGCCCGTGGCACGGCGCTACCTTGTGAATAAAATGAGTTATGGCAGCTGATAAACACATCATCCATACCGATGTAGTGATTGTCGGTGCCGGGCTGGTCGGGCTGACCGCAGCCATTGCTTTATCCCGGCTGGGCAAGAAAGTGGTACTGACAGATGCCAAATCGCCTGCTTTCCTGCCAGAAGGCTGGGTTGAGGATATGGCACACTGGGATGCACGTATTTACGCCCTGACCAATGACACTGTGCGCTGGTTAACTGATATCGGCGTATGGCAGCATGTACCCGCCAGCCGGGTAAATCCGATTGCGGCCATGCACTTGTGGTCACCGACTAATGCACATGTTACGCCCAGTCTGCGTTTGCAGGCTGAGCAAGCACATCTGGCAAATATGGGCTGTATCGTCGAAAGCCAGGCGCTGATGCAGGCGTGCTGGGAGGTGCTGAGGCATGCAGACGTGACTGTGATTCCCAATGCGCCCGCGCAAGCCATGCAACAATCAGGACAGATGGTGCACTTAACCTTGCCTGCGCATGAAGTCTCGGCACAATTGCTGATTGGGGCAGATGGCGCGCAGTCATGGGTGCGCACCCAATGCGGCATAGCATCGAGCATCGTGGATTTCGAGCAAACTGCGCTGGTGACCAATTACCTGGCTGAGCAGCCTCATGGCAATATCGCGCGGCAATGGTTTGGTGCCCATGAAACACTGGCTTTGCTGCCGATGTCGCAACAGCAGGTTTCCATCGTATGGGCGTTGCCACAGGATGAGACGAAGGCTAGGCAGTCATTACCGCCAGAGACCCTAGCTGGTCACGTAGAACAACGCTGTAGCAGTGTTCTGGGCAGGTTGCGACCTAATGGTCCGGTAATGGCTTTCCCACTAGTGCAGAAAACCGCACATACGGTGGCATTGCCGAATATCCTGCTGCTGGGCGATGCTGCGCACCAGGTACATCCCATGGCAGGGCAAGGTGTGAACCTGGGTTTCCAGGATGTGCAGGCATTGTGCCGTGAATTACAGCAATTACCGGCATTAAAACCAATCGGGGATGCAGGATTCCTGCGGCATGTCATGCGTGTACGACAGCCGGATATCCTGAAAATGCAGGCACTGACGCGTGGCCTGGATGCATTGTTTGCCCGACCTGAAGCCGCCTGGACACATGCCGCCTTGCTGGGCTTACGCGGGGTGGAAAACAGTGCTATGCTGAAACGATTTTTAATTCGCACGGCGACTCAGCGGTGAGCGCCGGTGCAGCTTTGGAGAAAGCGGGATACATGAAAAGAAATAACTGGAAATCTGTGATCGGCTGGTTGGGCCTGTCTTTAATATTAGGGCCTCTTGCCAGCGTGGCAGATGAGGCTGGGGTAAAAAAATCCATAGAAGCGGCCTATCCCAAAATTAAAGTCGATAGTGTCACCAGAACCCCTTATGCCGGTTTGTATGAGGTGTTTATGGGTGGCCAGATCATTTATACCGATGACAAATTCAGCTTCCTGATTGCGGAAGGCCGGCTGGTCGATCCGAAAACCAAAAAGGATATCACCGGTGAACGTCTGGACGAGTTGACCAAAATAGACTTCAACAGCTTGCCACTGGACCAGGCAATCAAAGTCGTCAAGGGCAACGGCAGTCGCAAACTGGTGGTGTTTTCCGATGTGGACTGCCCGTTCTGCAAGCGCCTGGAGCAAAAGGAGCTGGCCAATATCAATGATGTGACGATTTATACCTTCCTGTATCCGATCGAGCAATTGCATCCGGATGCAGCCAATAAGTCGCGCAGTATCTGGTGTGCCAGCAACCGCACCAAAGCCTGGCAGGACTGGATCATTAACAACAAACTGCCATCGAGCACAGCCAAGTGTGAGGTGCCATTGGAAAAGGTGGGAGAGCTGGCGCGAAAAATAGGCGTCAACAGCACGCCGACCATGTTTTTTGAAAATGGCAGACGCATGCTGGGCGCGCAGCCGTATGAAGAAATAGAGAAGGGGTTGCAGGCTGCCAAAAAGTGATCTGGCTAGTCATTGAAGTCAAAGGCCGGCATTGCCGGCCTTTTGCATGCTGGAAAAGTGAGAATCCGGCTAACCGCCGCCGCTGACCACTTTGCCCATTTTGAAGATAGGCATATACATGGCAATGACCAGGCCGCCAATCAGCACGCCCAGTACCACCATGATGACCGGCTCCATCAGGCTGGAAATGGCAGCGACCGCATCATCCACTTCGCCTTCGTAAAAGTCTGCCACTTTGGACAGCATGGCATCCAGCGAGCCGGATTCTTCGCCAATGGCCGTCATCTGGATCACCATATTGGGAAAGACATTGGTGTTCTGCATGGCGACCGTCAGGCTGGTTCCGGTGCTGACTTCCGTCTGTATTTTCCTCGAGGCATCGAAATAAACCTTGTTGCCGGAGGCTCCGGCCACGGAATCCAGCGCTTCTACCAGCGGCACGCCTGCGGCAAACATGGTGGCAAGCGTGCGGGAAAAGCGGGCAATGGTGGCCTTGCGAATCAGCTCGCCAAAAATAGGCAGGCGCAACATCAACCTGTCCATGACGTCCTGGAGTTTTTGCGAGCGCTTCCAGGTGTAGAGGAAAAACCACAGGCCGAATCCCAGTGTACCGAAGATGGCCCACCACCATTTAACAAAGAAGTCAGAGAGGTTAATCACAATCACGGTGGGACCGGGCAGATCGGCCCCAAAGCTGCTGAATAACTCCTTGAATGCAGGTACCACAAAAATCATGATCACCGCGGTAATGACAAAGGCCACCACAATAATGGAAGCAGGGTAAACCAGTGCGGACTTGATTTTGCCTTTGATGGCGAGAATTTTTTCCTTATAGGTTGCCAGTCTGTCCAGCAGGGCATCCAGAATACCTGCCTGCTCACCGGCCGCCACCAGGTTACAGAACAGGTTATCAAAATGTAGCGGATATTTGCGGAAGGCGGCACTCAGACTGCTGCCTGTTTCCACATCGGTTTTGATATCGGCAAGCAGTTTGGCAACGGCCGGGTTGTGGTGGCCCTTGCCAACAATATCAAAAGCCTGTAACAGCGGAACACCTGCCTTCATCATGGTGGCAAGCTGGCGGGTAAACAGGGTGACGTCTTTTTCACTGACCTTGCCGCGGATCTTCAGCGAGCTTTGTTTTTTTACCCTGGTGACCGTGATACCCTGGCGTCGCAGGGTGGCGTTGACCACGGCTTCACCATTGGCGCGCATTTCCCCTTTAACCAGTTTGCCTTTGCGGTCCTTGCCTTCCCAGGCAAAGACTGATTGCTTGATATTCCCCGTCGCCATAATGTGTGCTTTGTCTTGTTATTCGTTGGTGACTGCTTCAATTTCCTCGATAGAGGTTAAGCCCTGCCTGACCTTGAGTAATCCAGAATCACGCAAGTCCTTGACGCCTTCTTTTTTGGCCTGGACGGCGATATCCATGGCATTGCCATTGGACATGATAATGCGCGCCATTTCCTCACTGACAGGCATCACCTGGTAAATGCCGACCCGGCCTTTATAACCTTGATTGCAATGTTCACAACCGCCTTCCCTGGCGCCAAACAGCTGCCATGAATCTGCCAGGTCTGCTTCGGTGAACCCTACCCGTAATAAAGCTTCCGGCGGAACATCCAAAGGCACTTTGCAATGTGTACAAAGTCTTCTGGCCAGTCGTTGTGCCGTAATCAGGGTGACTGCCGAGGCAATGTTAAACGGCGCAACGCCCATATTGACCAGGCGTGACAGGGTGGTGGGTGCATCATTGGTATGCAGGGTGGATAACACCATGTGGCCGGTCGAAGCAGCCTTGATCGCCATATCGGCAGTTTCCAGGTCGCGAATCTCGCCTATCATGATGATATCGGGATCCTGGCGTAAAAAGGATTTCAATGCGGCAGCAAAGGTCAGGCCCTGTTTTTCATTGACGTTGACCTGGTTGATACCTGCCAGCGGGATTTCTGCCGGATCTTCAGCTGTGGAAATATTGACACCGGGATCATTAAGCAAATTTAGGCAGGTATACAGCGATACCGTTTTGCCGGAGCCGGTAGGACCGGTCACCAGTACCAGACCATAAGGCCGGTGAATAGCTTTAAGCAAGGCTTCCTGTTGTTCCGGCTCATATCCTAATGCTTCAATACCCAGCGTGGCACTGGTTGGATCGAGGATACGCATGACAATTTTTTCGCCATGAATCAGGGGTAAAGTGCTGACACGGAAGTCAATGGCTCGCGTTTTGGATAACAGCAGTTTCATGCGGCCATCCTGCGGAATGCGTTTTTCAGCGATATCCAGATTGGAAATCACCTTGATGCGGGAAGCCAGTTTGTCCTTGATCGCCAGTGGCGGTTGAGCCATGTCCCTGAGTATGCCATCAATGCGGAAACGGATACGGTAAAACTTTTCGTAAGGCTCGAAATGCAAGTCGGAAGCCCCCATATTGATGGCATCCATCAGGATTTTCTGCAGGAATTTGACGACAGGTGCGTCATCGACTTCCTGCAGGCTTTCGACTTCCTGTTGCTGCGGAGCTTCCTCCAGTCCCAGATCAAACTCATCATTCCCGGCATTCAGCGTAGCCATGCTGGTATCTTTGGCTGCGACAATTTTATCAATCCATTTGCCAAGCTTGTCATCTTCCACGATCAGCGGAAACAAGGTCGCGCCGATCTGGAACTGTATGGTATCCAGGGAGTGCAGGTTGGTCGGATCAGAAATTGCAATATAGGCAATATTGCTTTTTTGTTGCAATAACAGCACACGCTGTGACTGCATCAGTTTGATGTCTATGGTTTTTTCCGGTAATGCGTCCTGATTTAACGCATCCAGATCAAAAAACGGGAAGCCGAAAGCATCGGAAGCGGCTTGCGCAATATGTCGGGACGACACTTTCTTCTGTGCCAGGGTCGCGGCCAGAAAGCTGATTTTCTGACTGTGCGCTTTTTCCTGCAACGCGCTGGCTTCAGCTTCAGTGATGAGTGCGGACTGCACCAGCGTGCGCGCCATGCCACCAAGTTTATTCGTGCTTTCCAGCGTTGCCATAAGGTAATCTTGCGGTTGGGTGGATCTGGTTGTTAAGTGAATACAACAATACTTTTTACCTCAGTATACTGCAACTGCAAGAGATTCAAATACCGGAAAAGAAGGGCTCTCTTGCAGCATTTATACAAATTTTAACCAGATTTCCCAGCTTTCGCGAAAAGATGCAAAAATGCGCTTGACATTTAAATAATGCTCACTTATAAAAGCCAGTAAGGCGTTTGCGTTCAGGTTTTTTGTAGCCGTCTTTAAGTAAGGCAAGCTTGTTTATTGCGACTTGACTTGAGACAAACTTTTGGGGCGCCTCCCTGTGTATAAGTAAAAAGTAAGGAAGTAAAATGGCAACAGGTACCGTAAAGTGGTTTAACGATTCTAAGGGCTTTGGATTCATTACTCCTGATGACGGTGGTGACGATTTGTTCGCTCACTTCTCGGCAATCGTTGAGTCCGGTTATAAAAGCCTCAAAGAAGGCCAGCGCGTAAGCTTTGATGTGACTGAAGGTCCTAAAGGCAAGCAAGCATCCAATATTCAAAAAGCAAGCTAACAAAGTAGGGGATTAACCTATTGATTAAACGGCTCACTAAATGTGAGCCGTTTTGTATTCCTGCATCACATGCAGGTGATGCAGGTAGATCAGGCGTTACATGTGCTTGATAATTTCATCACCAAACTCTGCACTGCCCACTTGGGTCGCGCCTTCCATCTGGCTGCTGAAGTCACCGGTGACACGTTTGCTGGCAATGGCCTTGGCAACACCGTTCAATACCAGATCAGCGGCTTCTGTCCAGCCCATATGACGTAACATCATTTCTGCTGACAGAATCAGTGAGCTCGGGTTAGCCAGGTTTTTACCGGCAATTTTGGGCGCAGTACCGTGAGTAGCCTCAAACATGGCGACGGTATCACTCAGGTTAGCACCTGGTGCAATACCGATGCCGCCCACTTGTGCGGCCAGTGCATCACTCATGTAATCACCATTCAGGTTCAATGCTGCAACCACATCGTAATCTTCCGGATGTAACAGAATTTCCTGCAGAAATGCATCGGCGATGCAATCCTTGATGACGATGCCGTTAGGCAATTTGCACCATGGGCCGCCATCAATCAGTTCGGCGCCGAATTCTTCTCTGGCCAGTTGATAGCCCCAGTCACGGAAGCCACCTTCGGTAAACTTCATGATGTTGCCTTTATGCGTGATGGTCACGGATTTGCGGTTGTTATCAATGGCATACTGGATCGCCTTGCGGATCAGGCGTTTGCTGCCGTCAATGGATACCGGTTTAATGCCAATGGAAGAAGCTTCAGGGAAGCGGATTTTCTTGCGTACACCCATGTCACTCAAGAAGTTAATGACTTTTTTCACTTCTTCAGTGCCAGCCGCCCATTCGATACCGGCATAAATATCTTCGGTATTTTCACGGAAAATCACCATGTCGGTTTTTTCCGGATGTTTGACCGGGCTAGGCACGCCGGTAAAGTACTGGATAGGGCGCAGGCAG
Organism: uncultured Methylophilus sp.; assembly: GCA_966248215.1. Taxonomy (GTDB): domain Bacteria; phylum Pseudomonadota; class Gammaproteobacteria; order Burkholderiales; family Methylophilaceae; genus Methylophilus. The sequence goes on from CBIMYT010000001.1 coordinate 139,761, forward strand.
ACATACAAGTCCAGTTCCTGGCGCAGGGTTACGTTCAGGGAGCGGATGCCACCACCGACTGGCGTGGTCAACGGGCCTTTGATGGAAATGACATAATCCTTCAGGACTGCCATGGTTTCATCAGATAACCAGGTGTCCTTGTCATACACGGTGGTGGATTTTTCGCCGGCATAGACTTCCATCCAGGAAATCTTGCGTTTGCCGCCGTAGGCTTTTTCCACTGCGGTATCCACCACCTTGATCATGGACGGGGTAATATCAACACCGATACCATCACCTTCAATAAAGGGGATAATAGGTTGATCGGGAACATTTAAGGTATTATCGGCATTAACCGTGATTTTGCTGCCAGTCGCTGGCACCTTGATTTTTGACATAGCACTTTCCATGTTGTTACTGTTTAACAAACCTTTTAACGTCGTTTGCCAGTTCACTCCTCACGAGAAACACGCGACGCTTAAAGACTATATTCCGGTTCCCGACGTGTATGCTGCCGGACGGCTGGATACCGATTCTGAGGGATTGCTTATTTTAACCGATGACGGTGCTTTACAACATCGTTTGAGCCATCCCAAACACAAAGAAGTCAAAACCTACTGGGTGCAGGTGGAAGGTGCACCTGATGCAGCAGACTTGTTGCCCTTGCAGCAGGGTGTGGATCTGGGTGACTTTGTGACGCAGCCGGCGCAGGTGAAAATCATCGCTGAACCTGCCCATTTGTGGCAGCGAAACCCTCCTATACGTGAACGAAAATCTATTCCGACCACCTGGCTGGAGCTGAAAATAAGCGAAGGCAAGAACCGCCAGGTCCGCCGCATGACAGCCAAAGTGGGATTTCCGACCTTGCGGCTGATCCGCTATGCGATAGGGCCATACAATCTGGACGGAATCTTGCTTGGAGAGTATCGGATAATTCAGGGTAAAGCACGAAAGTGAAAAGGTCGCGTATGAAACCGGTAGTTGTATTCAGGCATGCCTGCTGCGAAGGGGCAGGCTATTTGGGCACTTTTCTGGCGCAGCGTGCCATTCCATGGTGCGAAGTGCGCATTGATAAAGGTGAGCCGGTACCATTATCGGTAGAGAATTTCAGCGGCATTGTCCTGATGGGTGGCCCCATGAGTGTCAACGATGATTTGCCATGGATTCCACCCTTGCTGGACTTGATTCGTGCAGCGGTAGAAGAAGATGTGCCTTTGCTGGGGCATTGTTTAGGCGGGCAGCTGATGAGCAAGGCACTCGGTGGAACAGTCACTAAAAATCCGGTCAGGGAAATCGGCTGGGGCGATGTGGCCGTGCTGGACAACCCGGTCGCCAGACACTGGCTGGGCGATCTGCGTGGGTTTAACAGTTTTCACTGGCATGGTGAAACGTTCACTATTCCTGCAGGGGCCACGCATATTCTGGCCAGTGCGCATTGTGTCAATCAGGCCTATGCATTTGGCAAGCATATCGGGTTTCAGTGCCATATTGAAATGATGCCGGAAATGGTACAGATCTGGACCGAGCAGTGGAAAGCAGATCTGGCCAATGCGGCTTCCAGCCCCGCGGTGCAGTCTGCAGAGCTTATGCTGTCACAGGTTGAGCAGGATTGCCAGGCGTTACATACTGTCGCTGATACGGTCTATAGTCGCTGGATTCAGGGCCTGTGTTCCGATTGATGCATTATTGCTCAGGATGGTTTGCCTGCGTGGTGGAAGACTGTTTTTTTAGTTTGTGCATGGCATAGCGACGCTGTTTGAACCGGTTGTATTGCCATAGATATTGCGCCGGGCATTGCCTGATCTGGCGCTCGACTGCCTGATTAAGCAGGGCAGGTGTGCTGATATCATCCACGCGGCTCAGATGGATATTGAATCCTTTGCCATCAGCCAGCCGCTCCCCGAATGCCATCACTACCGTTGCTCCGGATTTGTTTGCCAGTTTGCTGGCCAGCCCCATGGTATAGGCGGGTTTGCCAAAGAAATCTCCCCACTCACCTTCACCACTCCTTGGAATCTGGTCGGGTAAAATGCCCACTGCCTGGCCAGCCTTCAGCGCCTGTAACAATTTTCTCACGCCATTTGCGTTGGCCGGTGCCATGGTGACTTTGCCTTTTTGCCGGCCACTGACGACCAGGTCACTGAGCGCCTGCATTTTGGGCGGACGGTACAGCACGGTAATCGGGTGTTGTGCGCCGTAAAAAATAGAGGTGATTTCAAAACAGCCAAGATGCGGTGTCAGGAAAATCACGCCTTTGCCCTGCTGGTGAGCTTGTGCTATCGCTTCCCAGCCATGCACTTGCTGGATAAGTGGTAATAAATCTTCAGAGGATTTTCCCCAGATAAAAAGCGTTTCCAGCAATGCCTTGCCTGCTTCTATCCGGCTGCGCTTCATGAGTTGAGCGGCCTGTGAATGATTGTCGGCAAGCGCACTTTGCAGAATATTTTCCAGGGCAATCCGATTGCTTTTATGGTCAGTGTAGTAAGCGCCGTATCCCAGGATTGTACCTAAACGGTGCACCCATTTGAGTGGCAGGCAGGCCAGTGTTTTGCAGAAAAAGCCTAACATGGGGTAATCTTGTAATCGTTCTGTTAAAATTCCAGCGTAAGCGCATCATCTTAACAAACTAGCCGCGTAAAACTCTAGCAATATCCACCTGCAGATTGTCATTTATTTTGAAACAGACTTCCTATCATTACCTGGATCCTTTACTTGCCCCGGCATTGGCTGCGCATGGTCTGGACCAGTTCCAGGCGCTGTGGAACCGGGAAATTGCCTGGTTTGAAGAGCCTAACCAGCGACGGGGCGGCTGGAGTGGTGTTGGGCGACTGGTATTGCAGAGAGAGGGTGCTGAACCCTTGGTGCTGTTTGTCAAAAAGCAGTTAAATTATGGTCGCCGTACCTGGCGGCACCCCTGGCGCGGTGAGCCTACTTTCAGGCGAGAGTTTTATCATTTGCGCCAATTGACGGCTACAGGAGTATCCGTGCCGCGTGTGGTGGCTTATGCCGAGGCTATGCAGTCTGGACAGTGTTGTGCGGTACTTGTTACCGAGAATCTGCATGAGTTTGTTGATCTGGAGACCCTGTTACCAATATTGCAACAATGGCCGCGTACAGAAAAAATCGGCACTTTGCGCCAGCTGGCACGACAGATACGCCGGTTTCATGATCTGGGGCTGGTGCACAGGGCGCTTTATCCCAAACATCTGTTTGTGCGAGGCAAGAGCGAACAACTCGAAGTTGCACTGATCGACCTGGAAAAAACGCGCAGCAGTTTATATGTATTCTCTCGTATGCTGCTTGATTTGACCGCTTTGCAAAAGCATACGCCTTTGCTGTCACGCAGCTTGCGATTACTGTTTTTCAAGTGCTATCTCGGACTGGATAGTGCAGGCAAGTTGTCCTGGTTCGAGCGCTGGTGTTTAACGCGTATCATGCGACGCAGTCGGAGGTGATCTCTGGCTATTTCCACTTTCATGCAAGGGCAAATCAGGTCATTAACAGAGTGCGAAGTCGTGGATAACGCGAAGGGTTGCGTATGGCTGGAACAGGCGCAGCCACTCACCAATCTGCAAGCGCACCGTGTCATTCCGCAACGGCGCTGGGTATTGAGTGCGCAATGGCAGGGGCAGGCCGTGTTTGCCAAAATATTTCTGGGACCGCAGGCAGGAAAATATGCAGACAGGGATGCACGTGGTGCGCACTGGATGCAGCAGGCTGCCCTGACAACCCCGGCTTTGTTATGGCAGGGTGCCACGCAGGACAGGCAAGCGCAAGTACTGATTTATGCTGCAGTCACGCATGCGCAGAATGCGGAAACACTTTATCTGACTGCTGGTGACGCGGCGCGCCTGGCACTGGTTGAGCAGCTGGTCATTGCTCTGGCCCAGCAGCACAAGGCCGGTTTGGTGCAGACAGATCTGCACCTCAAGAATTTTCTGGTGGCAGACGATGTGGTGTGGGCGATTGATGGCGACGGTATCCGCAAGCAACCACTGTCAACGCGGGCCGCTTATCAGCAACTGGCCACCTTGATCAGCAAGCTGGGTGTGCTTGATCAGCAGGCGTGGATAAATCATCTGCTAACGGTTTATCGGCAACAGCGGCAATGGACTGATGATATGACGCCAACGCAGATGCTGAGCTGGGCGATGCGCGAAAAAGCCAGGGCTGTCCGCGAGTATGTTGAGCGCAAAGTGTTCCGTAATTGTACTGATGTGGCATGGCAGCAAACGTCGAATTTTGTGTTGGCGCGCCATGCCGCCTCCAGCCTGCCTGCATTGACGCCTGAAGCGCTGGAAGCGGCCATGCGGGCAGGCAATATGCTCAAGGCAGGCAACAGCAGCACGGTTGTGCAAACCCGGCTGGCGCAGCAGAAAGTGGTGGTCAAGCGCTACAACATTAAGCACTGGCTGCATGCGCTTTCCCGCGCCTGGCGAGCCAGCCGTGCGGCGGCCTCCTGGTCAAATGCGCACAGGCTGCAATATTATGGTTTTTTAACGCCGCAGCCGCTGGCGATGCTGGAGCAGCGCAGATATGGCCTGCGCGGCAAAGCGTATTTTGTTTCTGCCTACAGCAATTTGCCGGATGCCATGACTTTTTTCCGGACGGTCGATGATGAAACGCTGCGTCAGCAGGCACTCCGGCAATTGGCGCTTACCTGTTACCGGTTTTATTTGCTGAATATCGTCCATGGTGATCTGAAAGCCACCAATTTACAGGTGGATGCACAGGGCAATATCATGGTGATGGATCTAGACAGCATGCAACAGTATCGTTGCGCCAAACGCGCATTGCGGGCACATGCCAAAGATATCCGTCGCCTGCTGCAAAATTGGAAAGATGACACTTCGCTGTATAATGCGCTGATAAACAGTTTTCAGGCGGTGTATGCCGACGCAACACCATTGAAGCTGGCAGGCATTTCCATTTAAATCAATACGAGTCTCACTGAATGATTGTACTAGGGTTATCCGGCGCGCTGGGGCATGATGCTTCTGCTGCGATTCTGGTGGATGGCAAGATTGTTGCCGCTGCCGAAGAAGAGCGTTTTATCCGCGACAAGCACGCCAAAAATCACTGGCCATACGAAGCCACCAAGTTCTGCCTGAAACAGGCTGGTATTACGCCGGATCAGGTGGATATAGTGGCATTTCCATATGGTGAGATTCCGCTGACGTCCGCGGCGCGCTGGCATTATGCCAAACGCTACTGGTACGCACCAGATCGTGCGCTGGATGCGATCTTTAACGGTAACCGCCGTTTCCGTCGCAATCGTGACAAGTCTCTCAAACTGATGCGCGACCTGGGATTGACTAAGGCGAAGTTTGTACCGGTTGAGCACCACCTGGCCCATGCTTCCAGTGCTTATCATCTCAGTGGCTTCAAGGAAAAAACCGCCATTGTCGGCATTGATGGCAAGGGGGAGTACGCGACCACTTTCTTTGGTTATGGTGAAAACGGCAAGATACACAAAATCAAGGAATTCTATGACCCTGATTCCCTGGGTGGTTTGTATGGCGCCATTACCGAGTACCTGGGCTTTGAAATGCTGGATGGCGAATTCAAGGTCATGGGCATGGCGCCGTATGGTGACCCGACAAAATATGATTTGAGCCGTCTGGCCAAATTTGAAAATGGCGAGCTGATCGTCAATACCGAGTATGTCAATGTGGTAGGTTTGCGCCGCTACAAGGAAAACGGCAAAGGCTTTTACTTTACGCCAAAATTGATCGAATGGCTGGGACCCAAGCGCGAAGGGGATGAGATCGACGATCCATATATCCATTACGCCGCCAGCGTACAGCAGTTGTTGGAAGATCTTGCTTTGCAGATGATTGAATATTATCTGGGTGACATTATCCGCGAAACTGGCAAAATCGTGATGGCCGGCGGCGTGGCACTGAATGTGAAACTCAATCAGCGCATTATTGCCTTGCCACATGTAAAAGAACTGTTTGTACAACCGGCGGCAGGTGATAATGGCACCAGCCTGGGCGCGGCCACTTATGCGGCGCACCTGGCGGGTGAAACCATTCATAAAATGGAACATGCTTACCTGGGGCCATCATTCACTAATGAGGAGTGTATCGCTGCGTGTGAAGCGCATCCTGCGAAACCCAAGTTTACCCGCGTGGAAAATGGCCCGCAGAAAGCCGCTGAGTTACTGGCAGCCGGTAATCCGCTGGCCTGGTTCCAGGGCCGTATGGAGTTTGGCCCGCGTGCATTAGGTTGCCGCAGTATCCTGGGCGACCCAAGTTTCCCTGGTGTGGCAGACCGCATTAATGCGCAAATCAAATACCGTGAGCGCTGGCGGCCATTCTGTCCCAGCATGCTGGATCGAGTCGCCGAGGATATTCTGCAGACAGATCATCCGGCGCCTTACATGACCTTTACCTTTGATGTGAATCCAGCCTGGAAAGCGCGTATTCCCGAAGTAGTGCATGAAGACGGGACGGCACGTGCGCAAGTGGTGACCAAAGCGACCAATCCGCGTTACTACGCGCTGATCGAGCATCTGGAAGCTTTGCGCGGTAATGGCGTGGTATTGAACACCTCGTTAAACCGGCGTGGTGAACCCATGATTTGCAGCCCGACTGATGCATTGAACATGTTTTACGGCTGCGATCTGGAGTATCTGATGCTGGAAGATGTGCTGGTCACCAAAGGTTAATTTCTGAAAAGAGTCCTGCCGTTTTAAGTGTTTGGAATCATTCAATAATTTCCGTTTTTAAGCGGTTTGGTTTGACGGATTCCGGTAGTTTAGCGATAATCACAGGCAGTAGCGGGTTTGGACTCTTACATTTTATGTCCCTAGGCTGTGGCAGATTTTCCGGCCAGACAGCTGATCAGGGCGATTCCATCACGTAGTCAAAAACACAGTTGAGCGATAGTCAATGAAACAATCCCACATTGAAGTTACAGAACGTATCATCGAGCGTAGCAGACCGACGCGTACCGCCTATCTGCAGCGTATTGATGAGTATCTCAACCGCCCCAAAGGGCCGGACCGTCTTGGCTGTGCCAACGTGGCGCACGCATTTGCGGCCATGCCACAAAATGACAAATTCAAGATTTATGCTGAGAAACCAGCCCATATCGGCATCGTCACGGCTTACAACGAAATGTTGTCAGCCCACCAGCCTTATGTGAACTACCCGGACATTATCCGTGATGAAGCGCGCAAACAGGGCGCTACCGTGCAGGTGGCCGGCGGTGTGCCTGCCATGTGTGACGGCATCACCCAGGGTGAGCCTGGGATGGAACTGAGCCTGTTCAGCCGCGATACCATTGCCATGAGCACCGCTGTGGCCTTGTCACACGATGTGTTTGATGCTGCATTGTTGCTGGGTGTCTGTGACAAGATCGTGCCAGGCCTGTTGATAGGCGCACTGCATTTTGGCCATTTGCCCTGTGTATTCGTGCCAGCTGGCCCGATGAGCACCGGTATTGATAACACCTCCAAATCCAAGGTACGCGAGAAATATGCACAAGGTCTGTGTGATCGTGACGAATTGCTGGCGAGTGAATCTGCGGCTTATCACGGTGCAGGTACCTGTACTTTCTACGGCACTGCCAACAGTAACCAGATGTTGCTGGAAGCCATGGGTCTGCATGTCCCGGGTGCTGCGTTTGTACATCCGCACGAAGGTTTGCGCGAAGATTTGACACGTGAAGCGGTGCGCATGGTGTTGCAAAACACCCAGAAAAACAATTTTGTACCAATTGGCCGCCTGGTCGATGAGCATGTGATTGTGAACGCCATGGTAGCCCTGCTGGCAACCGGTGGTTCTACCAACCACTTGATTCACTGGGTAGCTGTGGCACGTGCAGCCGGTATTGTGATTGACTGGACCGATTTCCATTACCTGGCAAAAGCGACACCATTGCTGGCCAGCGTTTACCCGAACGGTAAAGCTGACGTCAACGAATTCCAGCAGGCCGGTGGCCCTGGTTTCGTGATTCGCGAGCTGATTGACGGCGGTTATATGTATCCGGATGTGTACACTATCAGCGGTGGTGGCATGCGCGATTACGGCAAAAAGCCGGAAAAAGAGGCTGATAAACTGGTCTGGAAAGATTACCCGGCGGAAAGCGGCGATGAAACCATCGTACGTACTGCATCTCACCCATTCAATGAGTCCGGTGGCTTGCGTTTGCTCAAGGGCAACCTGGGCCGTAGCGTGATTAAGATTTCCGCCGTGCCGGAAGACAGGCACATCATTGAAGCGCCTGCGATTGTATTTGATGGCCAGGAGGAATTGCTGGCAGCCTTTGACCGTGGTGAACTGGAAAAAGACTTTATTGCTGTGGTGCGCTTCCAGGGGCCTAAGGCCAATGGTATGCCTGAGCTGCATAAACTGACACCGCCAATGGCCGTGCTGCAGAACAAGGGATTCCGCGTGGCGATTGTAACCGATGGCCGCATGAGCGGCGCTTCGGGCAAGATTCCGGCTGCGATTCACCTGAGCCCCGAAGCCAGTGCCGGTGGCCCGATTGCCAAAATCCGTAATGGCGACATTATTCGCCTGAATGGGACTGTTGGTCAGTTGAACGTACTGGTGGATGAAGACACCTGGGCGGAACGCGAAGTACAAGAGTTGAGCGACAGCAAACGTTTTTACAACTCCCATGGCCTGGGCCGAGAGTTGTTCGGCGGTATGCGCAGGAATGTGTTGTCGGCCGAAGAGGGTGCAATCACCTGGCTGTAATTAAACCTTGTTGCAAGACGCTGCTGCTGTTCGCTTGCCGTACTGTGTGTACTGTCTGCGCTCCAGCGCTAGTCTTGCCGGGAGCTTTTAATTTACAAGCGAGACCAAAGCTTTGAACAAATTGAATTCTTAATTTTTAAGGTAAATATTTCATAACATGAGCACATTAGACTTAGCAAACCATGGCCCGGTGATTCCGGTAATTGTTATCAACAAAGTGGAAGATGCCGTGCCAATGGCGGAAGCCTTGCTGGAAGGTGGCGTGAAAGTACTGGAAGTGACTTTGCGTTCGCCAGTGGCTTTGCAAGCCATGGAAGAAATTGCCAAACACGTGCCTGACGCGATTCTGGGTTCCGGTACCGTGCGTAACCTGAAAGATGCCAAAGCTTCCAAGGATGCTGGTTGCCAGTTTGCAGTCAGCCCTGGCTATACCAGCGAGCTGGGCAGATATGCACGTGAAATTGGCCTGCCATTGCTGCCAGGTGTGTCTACCGGTTCAGAAATCATGATGGCAAATGCCGATGATTACTACTTCCTGAAACTGTTCCCGGCTGTGGCTGTCGGTGGTATCAACCTGCTGAAAGGTTTTGCCGGCCCGTTTGCAGATGTTAAATTCTGCCCGACCGGTGGCGTGAGCGTTGAAAGTGCACCACAGTTCCTGGCATTGCCTAACGTGGTTGTCTGTGGCGGCACCTGGCTGACACCGGCAGATGCCGTGGCGCGTAAAGACTGGGCACATATCACCAAACTGGCGAAAGAAGCATCTGCCATCGTTGCGGCCAAGTAAATCAAGTTATCAAATCCGCTATAATCAAGGCTTGTAGCAATACAGGCCTTTTTTATTGCCATCATTTATGTCTAAACAAATCGATCTCGCCAAATATAAAGCCATCGTACTGGACTGCGATGGCGTTGTCCTCAACAGTAACCAGACCAAAGTGGATGCGTACTACAATACCGCCAAGCGCACAGGCGGTACGGATGCACAGGCACAAGCCTTTGTGGATTACCACATCAAGCTGGGCAGCATTCCGCGTAATGACAAAATCCGTTATTACATCACCGATATTCTCAAACAGCCATTCACCGAGGCGCTATTCCAGCAATTGATGGATACCTTTACCGTGATTCTGGATGAAACCCTGATGCAATGTGAAGTGGCGCCTGCGTTAAATGCGCTGAAGCAGAAAACAGCACAAGCCCAGTGGATGCTGATGTCTGGTGGCGACCAGGAAGAGCTACGCAAGATTTTCCCGCGCCGTGGCCTGGATAAATTATTTGAACTGGGTATTTATGGTGGCCCCACCAAAAAAAATGAGCATCTGGCGCGCCTGATTGCCGATGGCACCATCCAGTTTCCTGCGTTGTTTATCGGCGATAGTCGTTTTGACCATCAGGCATCGACAGGGGCCGGGCTGGATTTTGTCTTTTTGAGTGACTGGACAGATATGCCTGGCTGGCAAACTTATTGTGCAGAACACGATGTTACGGTCGCGGCACATATGCACGCCCTCGTTGGCTAAAACGTGGATTGTGCAAGTGTCTGAATTGACCAGTACATTGCTTACCGACGACAGGCTGCAGGCATTATGCCAGCAGGGTGAGGTGATTGAGCGTGACGAGCGCGGTATCAAGGTGATGCGCCTGGACAACGGCGACTTTCTTAAGATCTTCCGTGCGCGGCGCTGGTTGAGTGGTGCACGGTTATACTCACATGCCCGGCGTTTCTGCCGTAATGCCCGGCGTCTGCAAGCATTGAATATTCCGACAGTGACGATCAAGTCACTGCATCATTTATCTGTTTCAGGGCATACTGCAGTGATTTATCAGCCGCTGGCAGGTCAGACTCTGCGCCAGTTGATGCAAGCCGAACTGCCGCGGCTGACTGCACTGGCAGAAGACCTTGGGAAATTCCTGGCGGAATTGCATGACAAAGGCATTCATTTCCATTCCCTGCATAGCGGTAATGTACTGCTGACACCTGATAATAAATTTGGCCTGATTGATATCTCGGATATGACGATTTATCCATGGCCGCTGATGTGCAATACCCGCTTGCGGAGCTTTCAACGCCTGGGTAAATATCGCGAAGAAATGAAGGTGGTGGACACGACTTTCTGGCAAACGATGATGCAGGGTTATCAGCAGACGTCTGCACAGGCACGCCGCTGTACGGCATCTATTGTGTCCAGGATTGATTATCTGAAACAGCCATCACTATGAGTGAAATGAACCATGACAGATAAACACGTCATTGCAGATCAGACACCGGAAGTACATCTCGAACCCGGCTATCGTCCCGGCATTCGTAAATTCGATGACTTCATGGCATTGGAGGGCGAAATCTTCCGCGCCGTCAAAGATCGCCAGACCCACAAGGTCATATTGAATGGCGAATCCGTGTTTATCAAAAAGCACTATGGTGTAGGCTGGGGGGAAATACTCAAAAGCCTGCTCAGTTTCAAGTGGCCGGTGCTGGGTGCACGTAACGAATGGCAGGCAATACACAAACTGAACGCCATTGGCATTGCCACCACACCTTTACTCGCCTACGGCACGCGCGGCTGTCATCCTGCACATAAACAATCCTTTGTGGTCACCCGTGATCTGGGCGACATTGTGACGCTGGAAACCTTATGTGCCAATTGGGAGCAACAACCGCCATCACTTGCATTGAAGTGGAGTTTAATCAGCAAAGTGGCTGAACTGGCGCGTAACTTTCATACTCATGGCATGTGGCACAGGGATTTTTACCTGTGTCATTTTGCATTGAAGCAGGAAGCGCTGGCAGCCAATGATCTCTGCCTGTATCTCATGGATCTGCACCGCGTGGAAATTCACGATGACCTTCCGGCTGACAAACGCCTGAAAGACCTGGCAGGGCTATATTTTTCAGCCATGCATATTGGACTGACCCGGCGGGATGTGTTCAGATTCCTGAGGGTTTACTACGGTCAGCCTTTACGCGAGATATTGAAACACCGCAGGTTCCTGCAATCGGTAGAGCAACGTGCCATGCAACTGGACGCAAAGTTTCTACGCAAGCGGGAAGCTGGCGTGGCGATGTGATCTGGCTATTTAGAGCGAATCGGGATTAACTTTCAATTTCTGAAATATATAACATGTACGTTCTGCATATTTGTCATAGCTACTACCCGCCATTCCTTGATTGCGCACGCCAGTACGCCGCGCTGTTTAAAGGCAGCCCTTATAAAGTGGTAACCGTATATCTGACGGGTAAGGCGGATGTTGAAATAGAACGCGGCAGTGCCTCGGATGAGGTGATTTTTCTGGAATATAGCAGCAAACAAGTTCGAGGGCTTAAGTTGGCCGCTATTGCCCGAATTCGGCAACTGGTAAAGAGTCGGGAATTTGCATTCTGTATCGCACATAGAGCCAAGCCTACTTATGTCGCATTGCTTGCTACCAATTTACCCGTTGTGAGTGTGCATCATAACTATAACGATTATGAGCGCTTTACCCGTCGTATTCTGGTTAATTTTTATCGTAAAAGATTATTGATGCTATGCGTGTCGAACTCGGTCAGAGATGAAATGCGTCAACACCTCAAACACTGGCCAAGTGAACAAATTCAGACTTTGTATAACCGTATTGATGTCGATGCAGTTAAGCGCTCGCTACTGCCAAGGGAAGATGCTCGTCAGTTCTTGGGATTAAGAGATGATACTTACGTTATAGCCAACGTTGGAAGACTGCATAAAGACAAAGATCAAGCTACATTACTGCGCGGTTTTGCACAGGCACTACCGGAGTTACCTGAGAAAACGTTATTGCTGATTCTTGGAAAGGGGCCGCTCGAACAAGATTTGAAATCATTGGCTCAGGAGCTTGGAATTTCAGATAAAGTCTGTTTTGCAGGCCAGATATCAGAGGCAAGGCGATATTTCCGTGCCTTTGATTTATTTGTTTTAACTTCGGATCATGAGCCTTTTGGAATGGTGCTGCTTGAAGCAATGGCAGCAGATCTGCCTATTATTTGCAGTAATAGTGGCGGCGGTGTCGAAGTAGTCAAAGACTTCGCTTCTTTATTTAAATTAGGCGATGCTGCTGAATTAGCGAAAGCAATGGTTATTATGAAAATAGCAAACAAATCCTATTCTTTATCAACTTCAGAACAGATGCTGAAAAATCAATTTTCCGACGAGGCAGCAACAAATAACTTCTTTAAGTTACTTGATCAATTTGATCTAATAAATGTCCCTAAGGATTGAATATAATGACTTCGATAAGAGTAGGCAAGGAAGGTTAAAATGAGAAAGCTTCTGATTTTGGATGGTATTGCAGGTATTTCGCTGGGGGAAGACTTGGCAAAAGCTTTCCAGGGTCATGAGATAGAAGCAACGCATTATAATTTATTACGTATGCCAAGAATCAGATGGCATGGTATTAAATCAATCGTGGCAAAGCTGCTGAATCGTGCGAGGGATAAAAGTAGCGATACATTTTTCTATCTTCCTAAAGGAAATATAAACCATCTTGTGAAGCTGATGGAGGCTCATCGTCCAGATGCCATATTAGTAGTTGGGTTCATTTACAAATTTGTTGATCCGTTAATATTATATAAATTAGCCACTAAATATAATACGGCGCTATATTTATACGACACTGACAGCTGTAATCTTTATACCAAGCGACGTGAGTTTATTTTTTTTCTGGAACGAGAACTACCCATTTATCGCAGAATATTTTCCTGCTCCAAGGTAACGGCAGATTTCTTCTGTCAGAGTCGCCATCTGGATGCCCATTTTGTACCATTTGGCGCTAATCTGCCTGCTGCCGTCCCCAAGACAGATGAGGAGGAACAATATGATGTTTTATTTGTTGGCAGTGGAGACCTACGCAGAATTGTTGTGCTGGAAAGCATTTATGAGTATGTCACAATCTTTGGTAACCGTTGGCAGCGTAACTTTTCCTTGATGTCAAAAAATCTCATCGCACGAGTAAATGACCGCCCTGTCTGGGGACAAGAGCTTCATGCAATGTTAGCAAGTTCAAGAATTATTTTGAACATTACACGCGGACCTTATTATGCGGCAGGTACTGGAGTGAACCTGCGTATTTTTGAAGCCTTGGCTAGTGGGTGTTTTCTGATAACAGATTATTGTGATGAAATCGCTGAACTATTTAAACCCGGAGAAGAAATTGAGACGTTTCGGGGGCCACAAGAGTTACGTGATAAAGTTAATTTTTATCTTAGCCATCCAGAGCAGCGTGAAGCGATTGCGCAACAAGGGCATGCTGCCTTTCTTAAGCGATTTACTTGGAAGGCTAGAGCGCAAGAAATATTTCAATTGATGAATTCAAATACTGGATCTTAATTTATTAAAGTGTTGTTTATGTAATTGCTGTGCAATTAATAAAGCCAGTGGCAAATGAAATACCAGCCAACGCTGGTTAGGACTATGTATCAAACTGCTACCATCAAAACAAACCCCGAGTGCTCCCACAATAAAATACCATCCAGCCCAAGATTTCTTTGTATATCCTTCACGGATGGCCCAGATTGTCATAAGAATAAGTGGGAGTAATCCTATAAGTCCTGCCTTATACAATTGTGTAACAAATACACTGTGCGGATGCACCATAACAAAGCCGTCATGAGATGTATATCTGAAATCATGTTCTGGCCCGCAGCCAAACCAAATACCGCAATGCAAGGTTTCTTTGATGTACCCAGCCCAAATTTCTGGGCGATAAACGTTTCGTGACAATAAATGCTCACCGATAGTAGTAAAAAATAGTAAATATGCTATTCCAATAGCTATTGCACTCGCAGACAAGGCAATCGTAGTTTGCATGCGTATGCTTCTCCATTGATGTTGATAAAGAGTAAAGTAGGCGAGAATTATGATTGCGGCCCATATGCCGAGAATACTTCGAGTTTGCAGCAGAACCAGACTAAAAAAAAGTACAAAAACATGGGCGATAAATACATCGCGATAACGGTTTTGTTGTGTGCCTATCAAGGTAATGATTGCAAGCATGCCTCCCATTGTATTGGTAACATAGATGACGTTTTCTAATTTAGCATTCATTTCTGGCAGACGCATTCCTGGAGACCATACACCCTCCAAATATTGTCTTATAGCATTACCAGCTACGTAGGCGAATAACAAAAGGAGAAATATCCATGCAGCTCGATAGGCAGTGCTGTCGCTGATAACAGGCAGGCGGCTAACTGCAATGAAAAACAGCAGAACAATCAGGCCAAACTTTAATTGGCGAGAGGGATTACCATCGCCAATAATTGCGGAGAAAATCAAACTGATGATTATTAAGGATAGAAGCTGTACCAACTTATTGGTAAAAAAAGCTTTAAGTTCGACTAATTGGAGAGAAAACAGGGTTGGGATGATAAGAATGACGTAGCTAAAGTTATTATGCGCTTGTGATCCAGAAATTATCAAAAAACTGATTATCCAGGCACTTACAGCAAATAATACAAAAGAGGGATTACGAAATAGTTTTATTAATCTCATGCGAAAGAGTCCTTAAGTTTCTCTTCTATAAGAGCGCGGTAATTCGCACGATATACGTTGATGCTATGATTCTCAGTTAGATATTTGAACGCTTGCTCTCCTTTTTCTTGTAGTTGTATGGTATTTAATTGTAAATAATCTGACATAGCTACGGCTAACTGCTCAATATCTTTAGGAGCTGTAACGAGACCGCCAGCACCAATAATAATATCTCGCATTTCAGGTATATCAGAAGCTATGATTGGCAATCGCCCACTCATCCCCTCCATTAATGCCAGTGGTAGTCCTTCTTTTAACGATGGCATAGCTAAAATATCAAAAGCACGCACGTAACGTAAAGCATTTTCTCTAAATCCTAATAAATGGACTTTATCTTGCAGCCCAAACTCAGAAATTTGTGCCCTGAGATTCTCCTCCTCCGGACCTCTACCAATGATAGCAATATGGGCATCTGGAAATTTATGTTCAATTTTAGCCAATGCAGCGATTAAGAAACGATGGCCTTTACGTGCAAAAAGTTGGCCAATGGCCCCTATGATGCACTTATCATGTGGCAGATTAAGAGCCTTTCTTGCTTCAAGTTTTATTAGTTGAGATGATTCCGATTTAGGTATATCAATAGCGTTGGAAATATAATGAGTATTACTTATATTAAATCCGCTTTTGTAGCCAATTAGGCAATCTCTAACAGCTTCTGATACTCCAACAAAATGCCAATGCTTATCAGCAAGCCACTTAACTTGTCTTTTTCGATAAGGTCGAGCATATTCATCCAATACATGTGAAATACCGATACATAGAGGGGTGCGCAATATTTTGTTCAACTGCAGTAGCATGCTAACAACTTTAAATCGATTGCAGATAATTACATCAAATTGGTTGCTTTTGCAAAAACGATAGAGTTTCCACATTGCCTTTATTCTTAGTCCACTTAATTTTGAATCAACAAGTTTAAAAAAATGCTCATGTTCGGCAATACTGTGAGGCTGGTTAGTTGTCGGCATGCCAGAAAAGTATGCACAGGTAACTTCAAAGAGTTCTTTAGGTAATCCTTTTACAATTTGTTCACCAAGATCTGAAACATCATTAGTTTTAACATTATAGTCAGGATGAAGCTGTAAAACTTTGATTCGTTTTTTCATATAGAAGCTCTTAATCATTAGTGCTTGATTAGTTTTATGATATTGAAAGATTTAATTTGCTTCAAACAATTCAAATGCCCCAGCGGGCATATGCGTTCAAAACACGGGCTGCATGAAAGCCCAAGATATTCCACGACCGCTTGCGGGTGCATGGGCGGTGTGTGCCTGGGGTCTGATGAGCCGTAAATGGCAATCAGCTTTTTATCCAGCGCAGCAGCTACGTGCATCAGGCCGGAGTCGTTGCTGATAATGGTATGGCAGAGTGACATCAGATCAATCGCTTCACCCAGTTTGGTTTTGCCGGCCAGATCTACGCATTTTTGCTGAGTAAGTTGCTGAATAGTGGCTGTTACGGGCTGATCTTTTTCCGAGCCGAACAGCCAGACTTGCCAGCCCTGGTTCAAGGCGTGATTCGCCACTTCGGCATAGTATTCCGCAGGCCAGCGTTTAGCTTCGCCGTATTCTGCGCCCGGGCATAAACCAAGCACTGGTGTATTTAATTTTTCGATATTGTGCTGTGACAGCAGTGACGTGGCACGGCTGATGTCAGCGTTCAAGGCTGGTAAAGGCAATTGTGCTGGCAGAGGCGCATTTTTCGGGCGACCTAAAGCAACAAAACGCTCCACGGTTTTTTTCAGGATGGTTTTATCCAGTGGCCGCATATCATTGACCAGGCCATAGCGCATTTCGCCTTTAAAACCGGTACGGACGGGAATTTTTGCTGCCCATGGCAGAATGGCTGACTTGAGGCTGTTGGTCAGCAGAATCGCTTGTGTGAAGCCTTGACTGGATAAATGCCTGCCAAGCTTGAAGCGCTCTTTCAGGGCCAAATCGCCATGTTTGAAGGGCAGGGCAATGGCTTGCGAGACTTCCGGCATTCTTTCCAGCAACGGCAACGTCCAGGCCGGGGCTGCCACGGTAATCTGACAATCGGGCTGGTCGATTTTGAGTTGTTTGAACAGGCTTTGCGCCAATACCATGTCGCCCACCCAGGAAGGGCCCATCACCAGAATCTTGTTCATGCGTGCATTTTTTTAATCAGGTTAGTCGTGCTGCGACCTTCTACCAGGTCTATCAGGGCGATTTCGCCACCCCAGGATAATACTTCCTGGCCACCGACCACCTGGTCGGCAGTGTAATCGCTGCCTTTGGCGATGACATTGGGCTGAATGGCATTAATCAGGTTCAGTGGCGTGTCTTCGTCGAACAGGATCACCGCGTCAACGGATTCCAGTGCTGCCAGTACGCGGGCGCGGTCATTTTCGTTCACGACCGGGCGTGTCGGGCCTTTGAGCGCAGACACGGAACGGTCGGTATTCAAGCCCAGCACCAGTTTGTCGCCGCGCTTTTTGGCACCTTCCAGGTAGGTAACATGGCCTGCATGCAACAGATCAAAGCAACCGTTGGTAAACACGATTTTCTGTTTCTGCTGTTTCCAGGTGGCGACCTTTTGCAATAAGTCCGGCAGTTCGCAGATTTTATGTGCCTGTTCGCTGCCTTGTGCGGTTGCAAGCGCATCGACCAGGTCAGCTTTGGTGATAGGGACGGTACCGACTTTACCAACTACCACACCGGCGGCAATATTGGCGAGCGCCAGGCTTTCCAGTGGTGAAAGATTGTGTATCAGGCCTGCGGCCAGTGTGGCGATGACAGTATCACCGGCACCGGACACATCGAATACCTGTTGTGCGGTAGCGCTTAAGTGCTCGGTCTGATCGGTAATTAACGTGATGCCTTCTTCGCCACGAGTCACGGCCAGGAAATCCAGTGCCAGGCTGGTTTTCAGTGCGCTGGCCTTGTCAATCAAGGCTGCATCATTGACCTGTGCGTCACAGGCTTCGGCAGTTTCTTTTTTGTTGGGCGTCAGTGCGGTGGCGCCACGGTATTTATGATAGTTGCGACCTTTGGGGTCAACCAGCACCGGGATATTGTGGTCACGGCAATAATGAATCACCGTCTGGCAGATATCCTCGGTCAGCAAGCCTTTGGCGTAGTCTGACAGGATCACCAGGGCAGGAGACTGCTGCAGCGCGGCCTGAATGGCCTGATTAATGGCCTGAAATTCGCTGACGGAAAGTTCGGTCGTGATTTCCTGGTCCAGGCGCAGCATTTGCTGATGTCCGCCCAGAATGCGGGTTTTGGCAATGGTCGGACGTACAGCGGTTTTAATCATCGCTTGCGTATCAATGCCATGTGCTTGCATGGCTGACAGCAGCAATGCGCCTTCATTATCTTCGCCCACCAGGCCTATCATGCGGGTATGAATATCCAGTAATGCCAGGTTGGCCGCCACATTGGCTGCGCCGCCTGCACGTTGCTGTTCGGATTTAATCAGCACAACCGGCACCGGACCTTCAGGCGAAATGCGGTTTACTTCACCAATCAAATAGCGGTCCAGCATGACATCGCCTATGACCAGCGCATGCTGCTTGTTCTCACCAAAGTGTTGCACCAGTTTTGCCAGGGCGTTATTCATCAGCATGCCAGTCATCAGGATTCCAGAATCTCACACAGGCTGTGGCCGATAAAAATATGTGCTTCCTGGATACGGGCGGTGACACTGGATGGCACCACGATATTGTATTTGCACAGTGTATTCAGTTTGCCGCCGGTTCCGCCGGTCATGCCTATCGTCGTCGCACCGATATCATTGGCGGCTTCAATGGCGCGTACCACATTGGCGCTGTTGCCGCTGGTGGTGAGGCCGATCAGGATATCTTCCGGGCGGCACAAAGCTTCCACCTGACGGGCGAAAATATAGTCATAGCCATAGTCATTGCCTACCGAGGTCAGGATGGATGTGTCGGTGGTCAATGCGATGGAAGGCAGGCCTTTGCGCTCTTTTTTAAAGCGGCCAACAATTTCAGCCGCGATATGCTGGCTATCAGCGGCACTGCCGCCATTGCCGCATAACAAAATCTTGCCGCCGCGTTGCAGGCAGTCACGCATGGCCTGGCCTACTTCGCTAATCAGCGGAAATGTGTCTTTCAAGGCCTGGAACATGGCCATATGGGCTGCATGTTCGCCTTCCAGATAGTCTACATAGCTCATGGTGATGACCTTCAAATCTGTGGTTGAGAGATATCAGGTGCGGGTCGCCTGATCAAAATGCAAGCCTGACCTAGCAGTAAGGATCTTCCTGCATCAAGTAATTCTGCACGTAATCTTTCACCCCTTCTTCCAGGCTGGTGAACGGTTTCTTGTACCCGGCATTGCGCAGTTTCTGCATCTCGGCCTGGGTGAAATACTGGTATTTGCCTTGCAGATCCTGCGGCATATCAATATAAGTAATATTGGGCTCACGTGCCATGCTGGTCATGACATTGGTCGCCAGGTCCTTAAAACTGCGTGCCTGACCGGTGCCTATGTTGTAAATCGCACTGGTCACTGGTTTGTGCTTCAGTGCGGCTTCCAGGAAAAAGCCCATCACATCCGCCACATCTTTGACATAGACAAAATCGCGTAACTGCATACCATCTTCAATACCTGCTTTGGTGCCTTTGAACAGGCGCATGGTGCCGGTTTCGCTGAACTGGTTGAAGGTGTGGTAAGCAACGCTGGCCATGCGCTCTTTGTGGTATTCGTTGGGGCCGTAGACATTGAAAAACTTGAAACCTGCCCAGGCAGGCGGTGCCGGTTGTTTGTCCTTGACTTGCTGTAACACCCACTGGTCAAAAAAGTGTTTGGAGTAGCCATAACCGTTCAGTGGGCGCAGCTTGTCTATGCTGGCGTCGTCGTAGCCATGCTCACCACCACCATAGGTGGCGGCGGAGCTGGCGTAAAAGAACGGCACTTTATACTCGGCACACCAGGACCACAAATCCTGTGAATAGTGCATATTGTCTGCCACCAGCTTGTTAAAGTCGCGCTCGGTGGTGGCACTGATGGCACCCATATGAATCACGGCAGTGATATCTTCATTGTCTTCCAGGAAATCAAACAACTGGTCTTTGTCCAGGTATTCCGCATAGTGCCTGTGCACCAGGTTCTGCCACTGGTTCTCGTGGGTGATGCGGTCAACGATGACCAAATCCTGTCTGCCCAGTTTGGTATTCAAATGCCAGGCCATGATGGAACCTATCATGCCTGCGCCACCGGTGATAATGATCATAGGGAGTGATGAAAAACTTTAAAACGCGATTATAACGCGTAATCGGGACGGGCTGGCATTGGGCGTAGCTAAATGCACGGTCAATACAGATATGATTTTACCGCCGATAAGCGCAGATGCACGCCGATAAAACCGGGTGCTGAAAATTAATGCCAGCCCTGTAAATTTTCCATGGTAATGGCCAGCATTGCCTCTATCCATATCGCTTCGCCATTCAGTGCCGGAATATAGTGATAATCACCGCCGCCAGCTGACTGGAACAAATGTTTGCCTTCCATGGCAATTTCTTCCAGGGTTTCCAGGCAGTCGCTGCTAAAACCGGGGCAGACGACATCAATGCGGCCGAGTTTTTGTTTGCCCAAGGTATCCAGCGTGTTGGCAAGGTATGGTTGCAGCCATTCCTGGCGGCCAAAGCGGGACTGAAAGGCGATTTCATACTGGTCGCCGGATAATGCCAGTGCGTCAGCGAGCAAGCGACCTGTTTCCAGACATTGGTCGTAATAAGGGTCGCCTTTTTGGGCATGAAATTTGGGCACGCCGTGAAAGCTCATCACCAGTTTTTCCGGCTGGCCGTGCTGTTGCCAGTAGACCTGGATATGGCTGGCCAGCGCCTGGATATAGCGCGGATGATTGTGGTAATCCTTGATAGTGCGGATGGCCGGGACATTGCGCATTTTCAGCAGCACACGCCAGACGGCATCAAACACGGCGGCGGTACTGCTGGCCGCATATTGCGGATACAGTGGAAACACCAGAATACGGTCACAGCCTTGTGCCTTGAGAGACTCGATGGCACTTTTCATGCCTGGCTTGCCGTAGGTCATGCCCAGTTCAACGGCAAATGGGGTGGTCAGGTGGCTGGTCAGTTGTTTTTCGAGCAGAGTTTTCTGCTGTTGCGCATAAACCAGGAGAGGTGAACCGTTTGTGGTCCAGATGCTGGCATATTTTTCGGCAGATTTTCTCGGGCGCACCACTAGGATGATGAAATGCAGAATCCAACACCAGATAAAGCGCGGGATTTCCACCACGCGTCTGTCCATCAAAAATTTCTGCAGATAGGGGCGGAGTGCCTTTGCTGTCGGAGCATCCGGTGTGCCGAGGTTTGCCAGTAAGATTCCCGTTTTGGCCGGGATATCGGAGACGTGTTCAGGTTCTGGATTGTAGTATGCCATACGGGCATTTTAAGCGATTCGGAGTGGTAATGGTTAAAGCCCGAGCGAACATTTTAATGAGAGGGTGCAATAAAAAATCCTCGCCACAGCGAGGATGACAGGATTATTAACACAGTGTAAAAATTTTGAAGACAGTTATTAAGCGTTATCGCGCATTTTTCTGCGGGTAATCAGGCCAATAAGACCCAGGCCGGAAAGCATTAAAGCATAAGTTTCAGGCTCTGGCACAGCTGCTACAAAATTGGTGATGGTTCCGTTATAACCTGCAGTTCCACCCATGGTATTACCCACTACGTGCAGGTAGAAGTTGCCATACTGGCTGGTTTCGAGTGCACCAAAAGCAATATGTGCGCTGGAGTTGAAAACACTGCCGGTGGCAACCAGGTTTTTATCTTCATCTACCAGGTTGAATACGTCAAAGGAAAACGCTTCGCTACCCGTCCCGGACACGCTTGCTACGATGTTTTGCATGCCTTCAGTGCTGAAGAAAATGTAATCATCAAATGCTGTCGTGCCGGAAAATGAGTTGCTGAACTGGTACCCGTCCCCTGAAAGCGTGGCGTCATATGTTTCGGCGTATGCGCTATTGAGGACGGTGCATAGTCCCAATGCCATGACTAATAAAGATTTCTTCATGCTTCACTCCTTGGCTGTTGAAAAATTAAACTCTATGTACTTAATTTGAAACAACTGCTTTAAACCTTACTGGCATCTTCCGAGTTCTGATATGCCTAAGCGTTTAAAGTGGCATTTGCTGAGTGACAGTTTATTTGTCTATCTGATTACCCACGACGCCGCCTACGGCCGCCCCGCCAACAGTGCCCAATGCACTGCCACCAGTCAGAATTGCGCCACCGATGGCTCCAATGCCGGCGCCGACAGCGGTGTTCTTGCCGCGAGTGCTCATGGAACCACAGCCAGTGGCACTAAGCGCAAAAATGAGTAGCATGAGAAAAGTCAAGGATTTGCGTTTGATATTATTCATTTAGGCTCTCCAGGAAAATAAACACTTCTGGAGTGAATTATGCAAAACCTTAATAGAAAAGCAGTAGTGGGCTGAAGCTGATTGTGCTGTCAGATAATTCAGACATATTGAAAAAGATTGTTAAAACAGGCGCTTACTGATTTGACAGCGCACTGGATAACAACTTGGCTGTGACATCGACGATGGGAATAATGCGCTCGTAAGCCATGCGTGTCGGGCCTATGACGCCAAGGGTTCCGACAACCTGTCCGTCTGCTTCATACGGTGCGGTAATCAGGCTGCATTCATCCAGCGGCAGATAGCCGCTTTCGCCACCAATGAAAATCTGCACCCCGTCAGCGCGCTGGCTGTGATCCAGCAATTGCATCAGGGCTGTGCGTCGTTCAAAGATCTCGAACAGTTTGCGCAAGCTGGTGACATTGGTGGACAGGTCGTCCACTTGCAACAAATTGCGCTCACCGGCAATGACCACCGCTTCTTTTTCAGAGGGCTCCGGCTGGCTGGCTGCAGTCAGTGCAGCTGACATCAGGCGGTTGATGTCAGCTTGCATCTGCTGTAATTCCTGCTTCAGCTTGTGCTGCAGTTCATCCAGCGTCAGCCCCTGGCAGTGACTGTTCACATAGTTGCTGGCAACGGTCAGTTCGCTGGCACTGAAGTTTTTTTCCGTCAGCAGAATACGGTTTTGCACCTGGCCGTCTTCCGTCACCAGAATCACCAGGATTTTCTTTTCGCTCAGGCGCAAAAATTCCATGTGCTTAAGGGCATTGCGACTGCGCTTTGGGGTCATCACTACGCCGGCAAACCGGGTCAGTTGTGACAGCATATCGGCAGCGTTGCTGATGAGGGCCTGCTGATTCGGCGAGGAAAGGCCGGTTTTGAGTTGTGCGACAGCACGCGTATCCAGCGGTTGTATTGTCATCAGCGAGTCGACAAACAGCCGGTAGCCTTTCTTGGTTGGAATCCTGCCGGAGGAGGTGTGCGGGCTGGCGATAAAGCCCAGCTGTTCCAGGTCGCTCATGACATTGCGGATAGTCGCCGGGCTGACGTCCAGTCCGGAATGTTGCAGCAATGTACGTGAGCCTATGGGTTGTCCCTCGCTGATGTAATGTTCGACCAGCGTTTTGAGTAAAATTTGCGCGCGTTTGTCCACTTTTTACCACCTTGTTAGCCTATATATTTTGCCCGATTTATGGCCGGGATAATAGACCCTCGTGCTTTTCAGGGGCAGCCTTCTATGCTTTAATGCGCGCATGCTCCCACACTTTCGATCGGTTGCCATTGTTGGCAAATATATGGATGAGACGGCGCTGCATCATATGCGCGAAGACCTGACCCGTTTGGCTCGTCATCTTAAGTCTCATGGTTTGCATGTGTGTGTGGAAGAGCGAACTGCGCATTTTGTGGGTGAAGAGGGTATTCAGTTATCCACGCTTGAGCATATTGGCCGCAAATCCGATCTGGTGATCGTCATGGGTGGCGATGGCACCATGCTGAGTGTCGGGCGTGCATTGCGTGACACCACTGCACCTATGGTGGGAATTAACCTGGGCCGACTGGGGTTCCTGACCGATTTGCAGACCGACAATATGCTGGGTGAAATAGACAAGATCCTGCAAGGCGAATACCAGCTTGAATCGCGTATGTTATTGCAATCGGCAGTCACGCGTGCCGGTGAACCTATACATCAGACCGTGGCGCTCAATGATGTCGTGATTAAAAGCGCTTTCCGCCTGATCGAGCTGGAAGTGCATGTGGATGGTTTGTTCGTCTCCCGGCAGCGCTCAGACGGTCTGATTTTAACGACGCCTACCGGTACCACCGCCTACGGCCTGTCTGCCGGTGGACCTATCATGCACCCTGACCTGGCAGCGATTTCGATTGTGCCTATCAGCCCGCATACCTTAAGTTACCGGCCAATTACCGTGCCGGCAAAAAGCGTGATTGAAGTGACTGTGGTGCATGCGGGAGATGCACAAATCAGTTTCGATGGACAGGGTCAGTATCCATTGATGGCAGGGGACCATATCCGAATTGAGCGTGCAGAACAGGAGATCCGGTTGGTGCATCCAAAAAATTACTGTTATTTTGACATGTTGCGTAACAAATTAAACTGGGGCTGACTGACTGTCCTGTAACCATCTATGCTGCAAGCACTTTCCATTCGAGATTTCGTCATTGTTGATACGCTGGAACTTGAGTTCTCGGCAGGCTACACCGCGCTGACGGGTGAAACCGGGGCTGGTAAATCCATTCTGATTGATGCCCTGTCGCTCAGTCTGGGGGCGCGTAACGAGGGCGATGTCACCCGCAAAGGTCACGAAAAAGCCGAAATTTCCACGACTTTTGATATTAAGCACAACCAGGCAGCGCGTGACTGGCTGCAGGCGCAGGAAATGGATGCGGATGATGTGCTGGTGCTGAGACGCGTGATCTACGCTGATGGCCGTAGCCGGGCGTTTATCAATGGTACTTCGGCCACGGTTGGCCAGTTGCGCGAAATTGGTGAAACCCTGATTGATATTTACAGCCAGAATGCGCATCATTCGCTGCTTAAACTGGCTACCCAGCGGGATATTCTGGATGCCTATGCCCAGGCGACTTCCCTGGCCAGACAGGTCAGTACGCTTTATAAAGACTGGTCGCAATTGCACCAGCAACAACTGGCATATGAAAAGAATGCCAGCCAGTTTGCCGACGAGCTGGCAGAGTTGCGCGATAGTACGCGTGAGCTCAAGCAACTGGCATTTGCCGCAGAAGAATGGCAAACGCTGCAACAGGAACATGTACGCCTGAGTAATGGTGCCAGCCTGCTTGGCGGCATGGAAACATGCCTTGCCATAATGAGTGAGGGCGGCGAAGTGAATGCGCTGGACTTGCTGTCACAGGCACAAAGCAAACTGGCAGAGCTGCAGGCCATGGATGCCGGGTTACAAGCTATCGCAGAAACCCTGGATTCCGCAGTGATCCAGCTGGAAGAGTCCAGCCGGGCATTGAACCGCTATTTACAGAAAAGCGAGCTTGACCCCGAGCGCCTGGCGGATGTGGAGGCACGCATACAGGCCATACACGGAGCTGCCCGCAAATACAGGGTCAAGCCGGAAGAATTGCCTGAGCTGCTCGATCAGCAATTGTCACGCATGCAGGCGTTGGAAGGATTTGCAGATGATGGCGCACTGGCAAAACAGGTACAGACAGCCTGGCAAGACTATCAGCAGGCCGCCGGGCAATTGTCTGTGCAACGTCAGCAGGCAGCAAATGTCCTGGCAAAAACCATCACGGAGCAAATGCAGGCGTTGTCATTGAAAGGCGGACAGTTTGCCGTTGCACTGACGCCGGGCGAAGCGGCTGCCCATGGCCTGGAACAGGTGGAATTTCTGGTAGCAGGTCACGCCGGGGTTGAACCGCGCCCGTTAAATAAAGTCGCTTCGGGCGGTGAGTTGTCGCGGATCAGCCTGGCCCTGCAGGTGACCACTGCATCGCTGGGCAGTGTGCCTTGCATGATTTTTGATGAAGTCGATGTCGGTATTGGTGGTGGCGTGGCCGAAGTAGTTGGCCAACTGCTTAACCAGCTTGGCCAGCAACGGCAGGTGCTGGTGATTACACATCTGGCACAGGTGGCTGCGCAGGCACAACAGCATTTGCAGGTCAGCAAATCCGAACACAATGGCGCTACTTTAAGTCGTATTCGCGGCTTGAATGTGGATGAACGCGTGGAAGAAGTTGCGCGCATGCTGGGCGGGTTGCAGATTACCGAAGTGACACGTAATCATGCGCGTGAAATGCTGAAACTGGCGCTACATTAGCTGTTTCGTGTGCCGGTTGTGTTTACGCCGGAATATTTAGCGCGCGGCTAATGCATCGAGTAGCGCTGCCCATTTTTCCAGTTTCTTTGCATAGGGCATAGCGGCATGTGCCGGACTGGTTGAGGGCAGGGCCAGGATTTGTACCTGGCGCTCCAGCCTGACATGTTTTTTAAACAGCCTCGCAGCCGCTCCGCCATTCAGCCCTATGATTTGAATAGACGGATACCGCAATAACAAGCCATTAATATCATTGGCCACCACAGTGTCTGCCGTGATAGCGCTGTCCAGACTCCCCGGACGATGAGCCGAGTGGCAGACATCCCAGATAGCCAGTCTGGCAGACTTCACCTGTTCGCAGCGTTCAAGGTAGGGCGCTGTGGCGTCTATGCCAAATAGCGCTTGCAGAATGCGCCAGAAAGCATTCTGAGGATGCGCATAATATTGCTGTTGCCGGATAGAGGTCACACCGGGAAGAGAACCTAGAATCAGGATCTCGGGATTGCCTCCTGCAACAGGCGGAAAGCCAGATGCATGGAGCGGGGAAGCTATTGGAAGATCAGACAAAGCCCGTTTGATGAAAAAGAGTCAGCATGAGTGCTCACTCGAACCTGGAGATAATGCCTAATTACAAGGCTGCTTTTTACAGACACCATAAATGGTTAGCGAGTGATCCTGCATGGTGAAACCATATTTCTCCGCTGCATTTTTTTGTCTTTTCTCGATTTCTTCATCATAAAACTCTTCAACACGACCACATTTGATGCAGACAATATGGTCAAGTTGGTCGCCATGGTTCAGTTCAAATACAGCTTTGCCACTTTCAAAATGGTGACGTACCAGCAAGCCAGCCTGCTCGAATTGCGTGAGCACGCGATAGACAGTGGCCAGACCCACATCTTCGCCGTTGTTGATCATGATTTTGTATATCTCTTCAGCCGACAGGTGGCGCTGCTCGCTGTTTTCGAACAATTCAAGAATCTTCAGGCGTGGCAGGGTCGCTTTCAAACCGGCGTTTTTGAGGTCTTTGGGATCATGCATAGTGTTTTATCCGTTGGCTTGGGTAGTTGGCGTATTTGATTGCGAAACTACGTGGTATATTAATGATTGTTCTCAATAATACCGATTATAAAGTGAATCCAATGCGTAATTCTATCTTTTTTGTGTTGGTTGTCGCATCTTTGGAAGTGGGGTGTGGTGCCAAACTGCCATCTATGAAACCTTTCAAGATGGAAGTGCAGCAGGGTAATGTGGTGACCTCCAAGATGCTGTTGCAATTGCGTCCGGGCATGACGCGTTCCCAGGTGCGCTACATTATGGGGACTCCGCTGATCGTAGATAGTTTCCGTGATAACCGCTGGGATTATTTTTATGAGTTGCGCAAGCAAGGCGTACTGGTCGAGAAGCGCAGGGTCATACTGGATTTCGATAAGGACAGCCTGGTATCCGTGCGCGGTGATGTGATCCCGTCAGCAGAGAATCCGGACGTCAAGACCATTGTTGAAGCGCCGCAACAAAAAGTGGAAGAACCTAAGGATGAAAGCTGGACGGACAAGCTGAAGTTCTGGAAGGATGAAGAAGCTACGGCAACTGACAAGGCAGCAGACACTGTTGCGCAAGCTACCGACAAGACTGTAGCAGCGGCAGAAGTGAGTGCTGCTGCTGAGAGTGGTCAGGCCTCCGCTGAAGCTGCTAAAGCTGAAGTTGCCAAAGCAGCTGAATCGCCCGCATCTGAGCCGCCAGCCAATGTGGCAGATGACGAAGTGGTGCCTTATATCCCTGAAGGGGAGTATCAGGCTGCGCCTACAGCGGAAGAAATGGCCAGGGGCAATCTGGATGCGACTGCTAACCAGGCAACAGAAGCGACCGCGCATGCAGTGAATGAAAATACATTGGCAAGCAAGGCTGGTGAGCCTGTGGAAGCGCCTCCGGTGTTTGAACAGGAAGCCATACCGGCGCCGCCTGTTGTTGCCGAACCTGAGCCTGTATTGCCACCACCAGTCAGCGCATCGGCCACAACAGCCAGCAGCGTACTGGCACCCGTCAAGCCTGCCGCAGTGGCTGCGCCTGTTGTAGCGGCTGCCGTTGCCAGCACAGCACAGTCAGGCACTGACAAAACTAAAACACCCGAAGCAAAAACGCCTGCGGTGAAATCTGAGGGAGCAGGCCAGGCTATCTCTGCTTCATCAGATGATGATGAAGTAATCCCTTATATTCCCGAAGGTGAATATGTAGCACCTGTGATTCCGACTGAAGGGGAAATGGTGAAAGGGAATATGGCTGAAGCCAATGCACCGGCCGTGGAGGCCGAAGCACATCAGGTTACTGAAAAGGGTGTGGCGCCTAAAGTGGCGAATGAGGCTGTTGAACCGCCCCCTACTTTTATTGCCGAGCAGATGCCGGAACCTGAGCCAGAGCCTGAGTTGCCACCACCTCCTGCTTCCGTACTGAAACCAGTGGTGAAAGACAGTGTGGCACCGGTCGCACCTGCGGTGGCGCTGGCTGCCGAGAAAGAAAAACCGGCGTCCGCGGATAACACGGCTTCTGCTGCTCCGGCTGATGCTGAAGTGGTTGCATCACAGCCAGCATCAGCTGTTGAGGCGGAAATTAACAAGTCTGTTGCTGCCTGGGCACAGGCATGGCGAAGCAAAGATATTAATGCCTATTTTGCTGCTTATGCGCCGGATTTCATGCCGGAAGGATTGCCGGGCAGGAGCGCCTGGGAGGCGCAGCGTAAACAGCGTCTTTCTGCCAAACAGGGGGCGATTACCCTGGTGTTGAATAATCTGCAGGTGCAGCATGATGGCGGTGAGGCAGTCGTGCAGTTCGAGCAGAAGTATGCTGCCAGAAACTACAAGGATGAGCTGCTGAAAACACTGGAAATGCGCTACGAACCTGCGCAAAAACGCTGGCTGATTACGCGTGAGCGCACTGCACCTTTGGGGTCTGCCAGTGTGCCAGCTGTCTTGCCGCTGCCCAGGAAAGCAGCCGTGGCGGAAGCACCTGCCTCTGTAGAGCCTGCAGTCAATATCCCGGTCGCCACCGAGCCTGATGTCGAAGTTGCGATTAAATCGTGGGCGCAAGCCTGGCGCAGCAAAAACATTAATGCATACCTGGCCTCCTATTCACCGGAGTTTGTACCGGAAGAACTGCCAAGCAGGAGCGCCTGGGAGGCACAACGTAAAAAACGCTTATCTCCCAGACAAGGTGATATCAGCCTGGAAATTAATGCGCTGAATATTGAACGCGACGGTGACCGTGCTGTAGCTACGTTTACGCAGAAATATTCTGCAAAAGCGTACCGGGATGAGATGGTTAAAAAACTGGAGCTTAAACTGGACCCGAATCGCAAGACCTGGCTGATTGTGCGGGAAGCTGCGGCGTCCAGCGCTGACTTGCCGGTACCCAAGCAGCAGGTGACAGCACCTGAGGATAGTCCGGAGCAGCTGGATGGCACGTTGGAACAGATCGGGTTTTGATTCCCGGATTTAATTTAAAGAGTGTATTGAGCGAGTTATGTTAAAAGTAGTGATTGCCGGTGTGTCTGGTCGTATGGGGCACGCTTTGCTGGATGGTGTGTTTTCGGATGGTGGTTTGCAATTGCATGCAGCGCTGGACAGGGCAGGCAGCCCAATGCTGGGCCGGGATGCCGGCGAGCAGTTCGGTAAAGTGACAGGCGTGAAAATCACCGCAGATGTGGCGACTGCATTGCAGGGTGCCGATGTACTGGTGGATTTCACCCGGCCTGAAGCCAGCATGCAATATCTGCAAGCCTGCCAGCAGGCCAATGTAAAACTGGTGATTGGCACGACCGGTTTTAGTGAAGCGGAAAAGTCTGCCATCGCCATCGCTGCCACAAACACTTCCGTGGTGTTTGCGCCTAATATGAGTGTGGGAGTGACTTTGCTGATCAACCTGGTAGAGCAGGCCGCGCGCGTATTGAATGAAGGCTATGATATCGAAGTGGTGGAAATGCACCATCGTCATAAAGTGGATGCGCCATCAGGCACCGCCTTGCGATTGGGGGAAGCGGCTGCCATAGGTATTGATAAAGCATTGAAAGACTGCGCCGTGTATGCACGTGAAGGCGTCACAGGTGAGCGCGAGGCAGGCACCATCGGTTTTGCAACCATGCGTGGTGGCGATGTGGTCGGTGATCATACCGTAGTGCTGGCAGGGATTGGCGAGCGTGTGGAGTTGACACATAAGGCCTCCAGCCGTGCCACGTTTGCACAGGGCGCGTTACGTGCAGCCAAGTTTCTTGCGGATAAACCGGCCGGTTTGTTCGATATGCGTGATGTACTGGGCTTTGAGAAAAACTGATTCCAGGCCTGGTGTTTTTGTGAGTGGTTTGTCAAAGGCGGAACAAATTTTGCCTGTCATGTGCCCTTGAGTGGGTAGCCGATTCGCGCTATAATGGTTTAATTCTGAAACGGGAAGAGTCCAACAAGCTTTTCCCGTTTTGCACATCTATTCACCGCGGCTTGACATCCGTTCGGGCAGTGAGTGAACCCTCTTAGATGTGTTTCGTATCAAACTTAAGGAGCTAAAGGTGTCAAAAACAATTCCAGCGATTCTAGTATTAGCAGATGGAACTGTTTTTAAGGGCATTAGCATTGGCGCTTCCGGTCATACAGTTGGTGAGGTGGTGTTTAACACTGCCATGACCGGCTATCAGGAAATTCTTACCGATCCTTCCTATGCCGAACAAATCGTGACATTGACTTATCCGCACATTGGTAACTACGGGGCCAATCGCGAAGATGTCGAGTCAGGCAAAGTCTATGCTGCAGGTCTGATTATTCGTGACTTGCCCTTATTGGAAAGCAATTTCCGCAGTGAACAAAATCTTTCCGATTATCTCAAGGCCAACCAGGTGGTCGCGATTGCCGATATTGATACGCGCAAACTGACCCGTGTGTTGCGTGAAAAAGGCGCACAGGCCGGCTGTATCATGGCTGGCGAGGCTGTTGATGAAACACAGGCGCTGGCACTGGCAAAAGGATTTCCTGGCCTGGCCGGAATGGACCTGGCTAAAGTGGTAAGCTGCAAGGAGCCGTACGAGTTTACCGAGCAAGAATGGCAGTTGGGCGATGGTTTCAGTAAAGCTGCCGAGCAGAAATTTCATGTGGTTGCGTTTGATTACGGTGTTAAACGCAACATCCTGCGCATGCTGGTTTCCCGCGGCTGTAAAGTGACTGTGTTACCAGCGCAGGCCACCGCAGAGCAGGCTATGTCTTATAAGCCTGACGGCATTTTCCTGTCCAACGGCCCTGGCGATCCTGAGCCGTGTGATTATGCCATTAGCGCTATCAGGACACTGGTCGATACCGGGATCCCGACTTTTGGTATCTGCCTGGGTCATCAATTGCTGGCCTTGGCGAGTGGCGCCAAAACACTGAAGATGAAGTTCGGGCACCATGGTGCAAACCATCCGGTCCAGGATGTCGAAAGCAAGCGCGTGTATATCACCAGCCAGAACCACGGTTTTGCCGCAGACCCTGCAACACTGCCAGCCAGTCTGAAGGTGACGCATGTCTCGCTGTTTGACGGCAGTTTGCAAGGGATTGCCCGCACTGACAAACCTGCCTTCAGTTTCCAGGGCCATCCGGAAGCCGGACCTGGTCCACAAGAAATGAGTGTGTTGTTTGACCGCTTTATCCAGTTAATGCAAGAAAGAAAGTCCAGCTAATGGCAAAAAGAACCGACATTAAAAGTATTCTGATTATCGGTGCAGGTCCGATTGTCATTGGTCAGGCCTGTGAGTTTGACTATTCCGGTGCACAAGCCTGTAAGGCACTGCGGGAAGAAGGTTACCGCGTCATTCTGGTGAACTCCAACCCGGCGACCATCATGACTGACCCGGAAATGGCCGATGCGACTTATATCGAGCCGATTACCTGGCAGATGGTCGAAAAGATTATTGAAAAAGAGCGCCCGGATGCCTTGCTGCCAACCATGGGTGGCCAGACGGCATTGAACTGTGCGCTGGATCTGGATAAACACGGCATACTGGATAAATACAAAGTCGAGTTGATTGGCGCTTCCAAGGATGCGATTGATAAAGCGGAAGACCGCCAGAAATTCAAGGAAGCCATGACCAAAATTGGTCTGGGTTCTGCACGTTCCGCGATTGCGCACAGCCTGGAAGAAGCGCTGCAGGTGCAGGCCAATATCGGCTACCCGGCAATTATCCGTCCTTCATTCACCATGGGTGGCAGCGGTGGCGGTATTGCTTACAATCGTGAAGAATTTATCGCGATTTGCGAGCGTGGCCTAGATGCCTCTCCGACCAATGAATTGCTGATTGAAGAATCTCTGCTGGGCTGGAAAGAATACGAGATGGAAGTGGTCCGCGACAGGGCGGACAACTGCATTATCATCTGTTCCATTGAGAACCTCGACCCTATGGGTGTGCACACCGGTGACAGTATCACCGTGGCTCCGGCACAGACCCTGACTGACAAAGAGTACCAGATCATGCGTAACGCCTCGCTGGCGGTATTGCGTGAAATCGGTGTAGATACCGGTGGTTCCAATGTGCAGTTTGCCATCAATCCTGATGATGGTCGGATGATTGTGATCGAAATGAACCCGCGTGTGTCGCGTTCATCTGCGCTGGCTTCCAAGGCCACAGGCTTTCCGATTGCCAAGGTCGCGGCCAAACTGGCCGTGGGTTTTACGCTGGATGAGTTGCGCAATGAAATCACCGGTGGCCAGACGCCGGCGTCATTCGAGCCTTCCATCGACTACGTGGTGACTAAAGTGCCACGGTTTGCGTTCGAAAAATTCCCGCAGGCGGATAGCCGATTGACCACACAAATGAAATCCGTAGGTGAAGTGATGGCCATGGGCCGTAGCTTCCAGGAATCCTTCCAGAAAGCATTGCGTGGTCTGGAGGTGGGTGTAGACGGTCTGGATAGTGTGACCGATGACAAAGACCGCATCGTCAAGGAAATGGGCGAACCAGGTCCTGAGCGTATCTGGTATGTGGCGGATGCTTTCCGCCTGGGCATGAGTGTTGAAGAAATTTTTGACATCACCAAGATTGACCGCTGGTTCTTGGTGCAGATCGAGGAAATCATCAAGCTGGAGCAGTCTCTGGGTGGCAAGCATATTGCTGACCTGAGCAAGGAGACAGTATTCAGATTGAAGCGTAAAGGTTTCTCCGACCGCCGTCTGGCCAAGTTACTGGATACTGACCAGCACGCAGTGCGCGCTTTCCGTCAGGCCTTGGGCGTACGTCCGGTCTACAAGCGCGTCGATACCTGCGCAGCCGAGTTTGCGACCAATACTGCATATATGTACTCCACCTATGAAGAAGAGTGCGAGTCCAATCCGACCGACAAGAAAAAAATTATGGTATTGGGCGGTGGCCCTAACCGTATCGGTCAGGGGATCGAGTTTGACTATTGCTGTGTACACGCAGCTTTTGCAATGCGCGAAGATGGTTACGAAACCATTATGGTTAACTGTAATCCGGAAACCGTGTCTACCGATTACGATACTTCCGACCGTTTGTACTTCGAACCGGTGACACTGGAAGATGTACTGGAAATCGTGAATATCGAAAAACCGGTGGGCGTGATCGTGCAGTATGGTGGCCAGACGCCATTGAAGCTGGCACGTGACCTGGAAAAAGCGGGTGTGCCTATCATAGGCACGACACCGGATGCAATTGACCGCGCCGAAGACCGTGAGCGTTTCCAGCAAATGCTGCACAGCCTGAACCTGAAGCAGCCACCTAACCGTACTGCACGTGCGCCGGAAGAAGCAATCCGCCTGGCAACGGAGATTGGTTACCCGCTGGTGGTTCGCCCTTCCTACGTGCTGGGTGGCCGCGCCATGGAAATCGTCCATGAGCAAAGCCAGCTGGAACGCTATATGCGTGAAGCCGTGAAGGTATCTAACGAATCTCCGGTATTGCTGGACCGTTTCCTGAATGATGCTATTGAGGTTGACGTTGATGCACTGAGCGACGGTGAGGATGTGTTGATTGGCGGCATCATGCAGCACGTGGAGCAGGCAGGCGTGCACTCAGGTGACTCCGCCTGTTCACTGCCGCCATACAGCCTGAGCGACAGCCTGCAGGATGAGTTGCGCAGACAAACTGTGCAAATGGCCAAAGCACTGGGTGTCAAAGGCCTGATGAACGTGCAGTTTGCGGTACAGAACACTGAGCAGGGTGAAGTCGTGTATGTGCTGGAAGTCAATCCGCGTGCATCACGTACCGTTCCATTTGTTTCCAAGGCTTGCGGTTTGCCATTGGCAAAAATTGCAGCACGTTGCATGGCTGGTCAAACACTTAAATCACAAGGTGTCACTAAAGAAGTGGTGCCGCCTTATTATGCAGTGAAAGAGGCAGTGTTCCCGTTCATCAAGTTCCCGGGTGTGGATACTATCCTGGGACCGGAAATGAAATCGACCGGTGAAGTCATGGGAGTAGGCATGACCTTTGCAGAAGCATTTGTGAAGTCCCAGTTAGGTGCTTCCGTTAAAATGCCGACTGGCGGCAAAGCGTTTATCAGTGTGCGTAATGAAGATCATCATAAAGTGATTGATATTGCCAAGGACCTGGTCAAACTGGGCTTCACGCTGGTAGCTACCAAAGGCACTGCACGCGCATTGTCCGAACAGGGCCTGGAAGTGACGCCGGTAAACAAGGTAGCCGAAGGCAGGCCGCATATTGTCGATATGATCAAGAACGATGAAATCAATCTTATTGTCAATGTGACGGAAGATAAAAAAGCCATTACCGACTCCTACGAAATCCGCCGCAGTGCATTGCAGAATAAGGTGACGTATTACACCACTCTGGCTGGCGCACGCGCGGCTTGCATCGGTATGGCACAAAGCAAGGACATGGATGTGTACTCGGTTCAAGACTTGCACAAACGACTTGCTTAACTTAAACTGGGCTTCTTAGTGCACTAGACTTGCATTGATACTGAAATAAGCCACGCTCATCCGGGTGTGGTTTATTTTTTTTATACTTAACTTTTTCAGGGTTTACGTTATGGCAGTACATCAGATTCCTGTCACCGTACGAGGTGCAGAATTACTCAAGGAAGAATTACAACGTTTGCGTGCGGTTGACCGTCCCAATATTATTCAGGCGATTGCCGAAGCCCGTGCGCAAGGTGACTTGTCCGAGAACGCAGAATACGAATCAGCCAAAGAGCGCCAGAGTTTTATTGAGGGACGTATTGCCGAACTGGAAGGCAAGTTGTCTAACTTGCAGATTATTGACCCCACGATGTTAAACGCGGATGGCCGCGTGGTGTTTGGCGCAACTGTACGTTTTGAAGACCTGGATTCAGGCGATGCCAAGACCTATCAGATTGTGGGCGAGGATGAGGCTGATATCAAGAATGGCAAGATTTCTGTCAGCTCGCCGATTGCGCGTGGCCTGATTGGCAAATCCGAAGGAGAAGTTGCCGAGGTGCAATCACCAGGCGGTATCAAAGAGTATGAGATTATCGAGGTTCTCTATATTTAAAGAAGACTGATATGGCACGCAAAACAGGACTGACAGGATGGCTTAACCCGGTATTGCTCACATTGTGGGTGGGCGCATTATGGATGACGGCCATCACCGCCAGTGTCCTGTTTCAGACCATTGCCGATCGCCAGCTGGCAGGCCTGGTGGCGGGCAAGCTGTTTACTATTGTCAGTTATATCGGACTGGTCAGCGGATTGTGGCTATTGTTGCAACGCCTGGCATCAGACGGCTTTGCGGCATTCAGGCAAAGTTTATTCTGGGTCATTTTCGTGATGTGGGTGTTGTTGCTGATAGGGGAGTTCGGCATTCAGCCGCTCCTGGCGCAACTCAAGATCAGTGCCTTGCCGAATGATGTCATGCAAAGCGTCTTCGCCAGCCGTTTCAGGACCTGGCATGGGGTTGCCAGCATTGCCTATATGGTGGAGTGTCTGCTGGGATTATGGCTGGTGATTAAATCCAGCTAGCCCAGAAAAAACGCGCAAATCATTGCGCGTTTTTTCTAAATGAAGCGGACTTTGTGTTTTAAATATTGGGGATGGCGATTTTGGCTGAGGCCTTGATGGTATCACTGGCACGGTAAAACACTAATTGTTTGCCAATGTGATGGACAGGCGTCGCACTCACTTTTTCACTGATTTCATTCAGCATGGATTTGCGTAACTCACGGTCATCGCCTGCTACTTGCACCTTGATTAATTCATGTGCGTTCAGGCTGATGTCTATCTCTTTCAATACCGCCTCGGTCAGGCCGTTGTTGCCTATCATGACTACCGGGCTAAGATTGTGGGCAAGGCCACGTAAATA
The DNA here is from genome assembly GCA_966248215.1 of uncultured Methylophilus sp. GTDB lineage: Bacteria > Pseudomonadota > Gammaproteobacteria > Burkholderiales > Methylophilaceae > Methylophilus. The sequence continues at coordinate 176,467 of CBIMYT010000001.1, forward strand.
AGCGATTTGTTTGCTGTTTAATTGCATGCAACGATTCCTTCAAAACATTGTTCATTTTAGCATGAAGCGAATATTCACTCTATGAAACCTTCCAAAACCAGCAAAGCCTGGATGCAAGAGCATCTGAATGACGAATATGTCAAACGCGCGCAAAAAGAGGGCTATCGTGCCCGCGCCGCTTACAAACTGCTGGAAATTGATGAAAAAGACAAACTGATCAAACCGGGCATGACCGTAGTCGATCTCGGCTCCACACCAGGCAGCTGGTCTCAGGTCGCGGTACAGCGCCTGAAAGGGCAGGGGCGCGTGATTGCGCTGGATATCCTGGAGATGCATCCTATTCCGGGCGTCGAATTTATCTGCGGCGATTTTCGTGAAGAAACCGTATTACAGCAACTGGAAAGTAGCCTGAATAACAAGCTGGTCGATCTGGTGATCTCGGATATGGCACCGAATATGAGCGGCCTCAAGGATGTAGACCAGGCTGGCGCCAGCTATTTGACCGAACTGGCACTGGATTTTTGCCAGCACTGGCTGAAACCGGGTGGACATTTCCTGGTCAAGGTATTCATTGGTAGCGGTTTTGATGACATCGTCAAACAAATGCGCAGCCAGTTTGAAAAAGTGGTGACACGCAAACCTAAAGCTTCACGTGATCGCAGTAGCGAAGTGTACCTGCTTGGCCTGCACAGGAAACCCTGAATTGCAACTGTTTTTCACCTTTAGTTTCGTCGCGCGAGCAAAAAATTGGGTATACAATGTAACCCAAGGCTTGAAAATTTTGGTTTTGCCTCCATTCTCAGCACTAGGGATATTCCCGCCTTTCGTTTTTAAGTTAAGGAACCACCTTGAATAATCTATTGAAAAATATCGCAATTTGGGTAGCGATCGCCTTGTTGCTGATGACGGTATTTAATCAATTCAACGGCCCGGGCAGAAACAGCGGGCAAGTGGTTTATTCGCAGTTCATGCAAGAGGTCAAGGATGGCCGTGTTGCAAAAGTCCAGATTGATGGCCGCTCCCTGCATGTGACAACCAATGAGGGCAAGAACTATGACACCTTCTCGCCATCAGACCCTTGGCTGGTATCCGACCTGCTGAAAAATAACGTGATTGTCGAAGCCAAACCGGAAGAGCATGAATCCATGCTCATGAGCATTTTTGTCTCCTGGTTCCCCATGATATTGCTGATCGGTGTGTGGATTTTCTTTATGCGCCAGATGCAGGGTGGCGGCAAAGGTGGTGGTCCGTTCTCCTTTGGCAAGAGCAAGGCGCGACAGCTGGATGAGTCCAATAACAGTACTACATTTGCCGACGTTGCCGGTTGCGATGAGGCCAAGGAAGAAGTTTCCGAACTGGTGGAATTCCTTAAAGACCCCAGCAAGTTCCAGAAACTGGGTGGTCGCATTCCCCGCGGTGTGTTAATGGTAGGTCCTCCCGGAACAGGTAAAACCTTGCTGGCACGTGCGATTGCCGGCGAAGCCAAAGTACCGTTCTTCAGTATTTCCGGTTCCGATTTCGTTGAAATGTTTGTCGGTGTCGGCGCGGCACGTGTACGTGACATGTTTGAAACTGCCAAGAAAAACGCACCTTGTATCGTGTTTATTGACGAGATCGATGCTGTTGGCCGTCATCGTGGTGCCGGTACGGGCGGTGGCAACGATGAGCGTGAGCAGACCTTGAACCAGATGCTGGTCGAGATGGACGGGTTTGAAGCCAACTCGGGTGTGATTGTCATTGCTGCGACTAACCGTGCTGATGTGCTGGATAAAGCCTTGCTGCGTCCTGGCCGGTTTGACCGCCAGGTGATGGTCGGTTTGCCGGACATCAAGGGTCGCGAGCAGATTCTGAATGTGCATATGCGCAAAGTGCCTATTGATCCGGATGTGAAAGCTGACATTCTGGCACGTGGTACACCTGGTTTCAGTGGTGCGGATCTGGCCAACCTGGTCAATGAAGCAGCTTTATTTGCGGCACGCCGTAACAAACGCACGGTCGATATGCAGGACTTTGAAGATGCCAAAGATAAAATCTTCATGGGCCCTGAGCGTAAATCCATGATCATGCGTGAAGAAGAGCGCCTGAATACGGCTTACCACGAATCTGGTCATGCGGTAGTTGCCAAACTGTTACCTAAAGCTGATCCAGTGCACAAGGTAACGATTATGCCGCGGGGCTGGGCATTAGGCTTGACCTGGCAGTTGCCTGAGCATGACCGCATCAGTAACTACAAGGACAAGATGCTGGAAGATATCTCCATCCTGTTTGGTGGCCGTATTGCCGAAGAAATCTTCATGAACCAGATGTCTACCGGTGCTTCAAATGACTTTGAACGCGCGACCAAACTGGCACGTGATATGGTTACCAAGTTCGGGATGTCGGATGCATTGGGCACCATGGTATATGCCGGTAACGAACAGGATTCCTGGATGGGTAGCATGTCTTCCCGTACGGTATCTGAAGCCACCCAGCAAAAAGTGGATGCGGAAATCCGTCGTATCCTGGATGAGCAGTATGCGATAGCGCGCAAACTGCTGGAAGATAACCGCGATAAAGTGGAAGCCATGACCAGGGCACTGATGGAAATGGAAACCATTGATGCAGACCAGATCAATGACATTATGGCTGGTTTGCCGGTACGCCCGCCCAAGCAGAAAAGCAGCCCGACGGTAACGACGGGGGGGAATGGCGGTAGTGGCACCATTGTGGCACCATCTCCACAACCGACTGCCAAAGGCGATGAGGCGAATCAGAGTTAGGTTTTTTGCCTGAGTCTTGGTGGTAAAATATAAAGGCTGGCATTTGCCAGCCTTTGTTTTTCTGGAAACATCATTTATGCAATTTCGCTGTGGACGCTTTACTCTTGATGTTGGCACCCCGAAAGTCATGGGCATTGTTAATGTCACGCCTGATTCCTTTTCCGATGGCGGAAAATATACCCGGACTGAAGCGGCGGTTGCTCATGCCTTGCAGTTGATAGAGGAGGGTGCAGCCGTTCTGGATATCGGTGGCGAATCTACGCGCCCCAATGCCACGCCTGTGCCGGTTGAGGAAGAATTGCGCCGGGTAATTCCGGTGATCGAGGCCCTGGTAGCCGACAATATCACCGTACCGATTTCAATTGATACTTATAAACCGGCCGTGATGCGTGCCGCGATTGCCGCCGGTGCCAGTATGGTGAATGATGTACGTGGGCTGCAGGAGCCAGAAGCGCTGGATATTGTTGCCGGCAGTGATGCCGGTGTCTGTATCATGCATATGCAAGGCACGCCGCAAACCATGCAGGATAATCCGCACTATGATGATGTAGTCGCTGAAGTGAAAGACTTTCTGCGTGGACAACGCGATGTGTGCATACAGGCAGGCATTCAGCAGGATCGCATCATGCTGGATCCGGGTTTTGGCTTTGGTAAAACGCGCGCGCATAATATTGCGCTGGCAAAGGCATTGCCACAATTACTGGATCTGGATTGTCCGCTGCTGGTAGGCCTTTCCCGCAAGTCGGTGCTGGGACAAATGACAGGCAACGATGTCGATGCGCGTCTGTATGCGAGTATCGCCGCCGCCGTGGTCAGTGGCATGCAAGGGGCACATTTGTTGCGCGTACATGATGTGAAGGCGACTGTGGAAGCGTTGAAAGTGGTCGCTGCGCTTAAGTAAGTGACACGTCCAAGTGAATTAAGCAGACAATTGAAGATATAAAAATATCAGGCCGGTCACAGGTCATTAGATAAGAAAGCAACACAATGAGTAAACAATATTTTGGGACAGATGGTATTCGCGGACGTGTCGGCGAGTCGGTGATTAATCCTGAGTTCGTCATGAAGCTTGGCTATGCCGCAGGCCGCGTTCTTGCCAGTCACGAGCATCTGCCGCAGGGCAAGCGTCCCACCGTACTGATTGGTAAGGATACGCGTATCTCCGGTTATATGCTGGAAGCTTCGCTGGAAGCCGGTTTATCTGCTGCCGGTGTGGATGTATTGCTGACCGGCCCCATGCCGACCCCGGCAGTGGCTTATCTGACCCGTGCCTTGCGCGCCCAGGCCGGGATTGTGATTTCCGCTTCGCATAATCCGTACTACGATAACGGCATCAAGTTCTTCTCCGCGCAGGGCAGCAAGTTGCCGGACGAACTGGAGTTTGCGATTGAGGCCGAGCTGGGCAAGCCCATGCAGGTGATGGATTCCGCCAGTCTGGGTAAGGCCAGACGAGTGGACGATGCTGCCGGCCGTTATATCGAGTTCTGTAAAAGCACGTTTCCTACCCGCCTGGATTTGCGCAGCCTGAAAATCGTGCTGGATTGTGCCCATGGTGCGACTTACCATGTTGCACCGCCAGTGTTCCATGAGCTGGGTGCCGAAGTGGTTGCCATCGGCAATCAGCCGGATGGTCTCAATATCAATGAAAACGTAGGTTCCACCCATCCGCAGGCATTGCAAAAAGCCGTGCTTGAACACCAGGCTGATCTTGGTATTGCCTTTGACGGTGATGGTGACCGCGTCATGATGGTGGATGGCGCAGGTAATCTGCTGGATGGTGACCAGCTGCTTTATATTATTGCCATGGGTTTGTACGCCAAAGGCAAACTCAAAGGCGGGGTGGCAGGCACCTTGATGACCAATCTGGCGCTGGAACATGCGTTGCAGAAACATCAGATCCCGTTTGGTCGTGCCAAGGTAGGTGACCGTTATGTGCTGGAAATGCTGCAAAGCAAGAACTGGAAACTGGGTGGTGAAAATTCCGGGCATATTCTGACCCTGGATAAACATAGCAGTGGCGATGCGATTATTGCGGCCTTGCAGGTATTGCAGTCCCTGCGTGAAAGCGGTAACAGCCTGCAACAGCTGGGCGAGAGCCTGACACTGTATCCGCAGGTGCTGATTAATGTGACCACACAGCAAAAGCTGGATTTAAACCAGGCGGCCGTGCAGGAAGCAGTCAAGCAGGCTGAAACCGTACTCGATGGGCAGGGCCGTGTGTTACTGCGTGCATCGGGGACCGAACCCAAAATCCGGGTGATGGTTGAAGGGCTGGACAAAGCACTGGTGCAATCACAGGCCGAGCAACTGGCGGCGGTGATCCGCGCGCTGGCGGCCTGATCTCGCCCGGGAAATCGGCATGGATACATTTAGTCACGCCTTGTGGGGATACGGCCTGTTTGGTTTCCGCAAATATCCCAAGTTTGCGGCCCTCATGGGTGCCATGCCTGATTTGATCTCTTTCGGCGCATTGTTTTTCATACGCGTGATGGAGGGCACTTACCGCTGGGGAAAACCTGCGCTGGCGACGTTACCGGGCTGGATTTACCCTGCCTATACGGTAGGTCACAGCTTTGTTGTGGCATTTGCCGTCATCGGCCTGGTGGCGGTCTGGCGCAAGGATATTGCCTTTGCCATGCTGGCCTGGCCATTCCATATTGCGCTGGACTTTCCGTTCCATAGCCTGGAATATTTTGCCACGCCCATGTTCTGGCCGGTGTCAGATTTCAAGGTCGATGGTATTCCGTGGTCGACCTGGTATATCTGGTTCCCCAATGTGGCCGGCATTATATTGTTGCTCGCCTACCGGCAGCGTCAGAAGAAACACCTGGTTACGCGTATTGATCGTTAGAAATCCAGGCGAATGAACCAGACAACCTACCTGTGGATTACGCACTGGTATGGTTTGCTGTTCAGAGATCAACCCGTGTTCAGGCAGCTAACCAGTACGCAGTCAATTTGGGTATGACCAGCGCATCGTCTTCAATCTGGACTACCTGCCCGGTACACAAGTCAAATATTGTTTCTTCGGTTTTTAACAGTCTTTTCTGCCTGAAGATAGACAATTCCACACGTTGCGGATGCACGTCGAAGTTGGCAAGTACCACTACATTTGCATTCATGCCTGTTTGCACATAACGTCTGAATGCAAACAGATGCGGGTTTTCCAGCGCAATCAGCTCGCGATTGTTTAAATCCGCAAATGCGGAAATCTCCTTGCGGATGGCAATCAGCTGCCTGATCTTGCTGAACAGGCGCTGCTGGACTGTGCCAGGCTCGTTTCTGAGCGCGATGACATCCCAGTCCAGGGTTGGTCTGTGCACCCAGCGGTTATCATGCATTTTGGAAGAATCCTGCAGATAGCCGTCATTATTCAATGTGCCGACAGAGTCACCATAATAAAGCAGCGGAATCCCGCCAAAGGACATGATCAGGTTGTGCAGTAATACAATCGTCAGGATGGCATTGTCAACTGCCGGCTGGTCATTGTTTGCCAGCGCTGTTTCCAGTCCGGCCAGGGAGGCCAGCGCACCGGAAATCCTGGCATCGCCGGTTTTCCGGTTGACGCCGAAAGCAAAGCCCCTGGCATTGGAATCAGGATATTGCCCGGTATAGTATTCGATCAGGAAGTGGCGGTGGGCGGTGGGCTCAAAGCCTGCTTCAATAATCGCCTTGTCGCTGAAACCCAGGCCGATGTCATCATGGCAGCGAACGTAGTTCAGCCAGGTGGCCCGGTCCAGCTTTTCCGGCAGGTCTTCCACGCCTTTGGTGAGTAATATAGTCCGTTTGGTGGCCACGGCATCCCAGAGCAAGGCCATAAAGGTCGCGTTATAGGCAATCTCGCATTCTTTGGCGTTAATGGCATCCTCACCAAAGTATTTGATGATTTCAATCGGCGCCACGATGGCTTCGGCGATAAAAATCACGCCGGGGGCAGTGACCTGGCAACAGTCTTTCAGCAATTGCAGGATAAGATGTGCTTCGCGCTCGTTCTGGCAGCTGCTGCCTATCTTTTTCCACAAGAATGCCACGGCATCCAGCCGCAGGATATCCACCCCCTTGTTGGCCCAGAACAAGATGATTTCCACCATTTCAATCAGCACTGACGGGTTGGTGTAATTGAGGTCCCACTGGTAATTGTTGAAAACCGTCATCACCCATTTATTCGTTTCCGGATTGAAGGTGAAACTACCTGGCGCATGTTCGGGGAATACTTCCGGCATTGAGGCTTCAAACATATCCGGAATGGTACGGTCGGGATACATGTAATAGTAGTCCTGGTACTGCTGCTCGCCCTGCTTGGCTTTCATGGCCCAGGCGTGCTCATCTGAAGTGTGGTTTACCACCACGTCCAGTGTCAGCAGCATGTCACATTGCTGCATGGCAGTCACCAGTTGCTCCAGGTCTTGCAGCGTGCCGTAACGCGGGTCAATTTTGCGAAAATCACGTATCGCATAACCACCATCGTTTTGTTTCTCGGGGCAATCCAGGATAGGCAGGATATGTATCAGGTTGATGCCGAGTTCCTGCAGGTAGGGCAGTTTTTCGCGCATATTCTGCAGGTTGCCGGCGAAGCCCTCGCAATACAGTGCCATCCCGACCAGTTTCTGCTGCATGAACCAGTCGTGGTTCTTTTCGCGCTCCAGATCTTTGCTTCTTAAATGCGGTGCACGTTGGGCAAAGTGCTGGGCAAGCACCGCCACCAGTTTCGACATTTGTGCTTTAAAGTCCTCACGATGGCCGTAGAGATGCTGAAACAGCGAATGGATGGCGTAAAAATTGGCCCCGAGGCGGGTATAGAAATGCTGCCAGTTTTCTCCTTCGGGCTGTTTAAACTCCAGCAGAATGTCATTTAATAAAGAGTGCGAAATTTGTTCGTACATTTAAGCTCTCCATGTCACGCTTTTATGCAGAAATCGGTAGATGAACTTCGGTCCTCAGTTATCGTGACCGTGTGGCTTGTCTGCTGGCGCGGCGAGGCCGAATTTGTAATGCTGCATGCCTTCCAGAATGCCGTGGGCATATTTTGCTTCGGCAAAATAAATCCGCGTGGTGCCTTTCAAATGCGCAAGCTCCTCACTATGGTTGCCGACCACCACCGCCATGGTATCGCCCACCAGCATTTCAATATCATTGCCGGAGTCGCCCGAGACCAGGAAATTGGTCAGCGGCAGGCCCCACTTGTAGGACAGGTAGCGAATGGCATGACCTTTGGAAGCACGTACCGGTAACAGGTCGAGAAACTCACCGTGCGAGTAAATCACCTGGGCATGCAGGCCATGTTTGCGCAAGTGCTGGGCAATATCCTCCATAGGGGGTATTTTCCCGGCATCGACCAGGTAGGAGATCTTGAATTCGCGCTGGTTCTCAGCTGACTGTAATCGCAAGCCAGGAAGTTCCTGCATGGCCTGGAGCACATCGTCGCGCCGCCACTGGTGGCGGATATGGTTGGCCCAGCCTATGTCCGGAATACGCCGCACGCCATAATGGATTTCAGAACCCACCGAGGTAATCAGCACATCCGGAATCGGAATATGGTTTTTGCGCAGGATATCGATGGTACTTTCTAGTGGCCTGCCGGTAGCGATACCGAAAATGTTGTAACCAGCATTTGTCCTTAACCATGCAACCAGTGCTTCCTGGCCGGCGCGGTCACCCAGCAGTGTGTTGTCGATATCAGTGATAAACGCATGTTTTGCCAGTGGGATAGGTGACTTGCCGCTATGCAGTGCAATCTGTTGCTTGCGCAGGTTCTTGCGCTGCCTGCGTAACAGGTTGCGCACTTCTTTCACGTATTTATTGACGTGACCAGCCCAGGTGTAATGGCGTTTCACGTTCACTACACCACTCTTGGCCCATTTCCGCCAGCGCGGCCTGTCTGTCAATGCGGATAGCAAGGTGTTACCGATGGCGGTACTGTCCAGCGTATCCACCAGCAGGCCATGATGGCAGTTTGCCAGGATATCACGCGGGCCGCCGTCATCAGGGGCAATCACGGGCAAGCCGCAGGCTCCGGCTTCCAGCAGTGTCAGGCCAAACGGTTCAGTGAATGCCGCATTGATAAATATACCGCGGCTTTTGGCGGCCATGCGGTAAAACTCCGGTACATCTTCCTGTGCATGATTTTTAGGAATGGCGACTTTCCCCCACAGGTCATAGGTATCGATGTCCAGCAGCAATTCAGTGAGGACAGCAGCCTGTGATTTGTGCAGGTCGCGGATATTATCGCGGCTGCCCGCGATCAGCACCAGATTGGCACGCTTCTGCAAGGCAGGATTATTGCCATAGGCAGCGACCAGCCCCTTGATGTTTTTGCGTAACTCCGGCCGGCAGATGCACAAAATCATGGGCTTTCGCGGATTTTCCAGAAAGCGCGCCACACTTTGCTCCACTGCCGGAGAAATCGGTTTTTTACCTGGCGGCAAAAAGCGCGAGGTATCCGTGCCAGGTGGAATTACACGGAAGCGTTTGAGATCGGGGTGCGGATACATGCCATATTGCAGTTCGACTTCCTGGCGCGTACTGGTGACAATCAGCGAGGCATGCTGGATCAGCGCTTCCTCTTCTGCGATACGCCGTTCAAAATTGAACTGCTTTTCTATGGTTTGCGCCTTGCGGCCACTGGATAGCAAACGCTCCTGTTTGGGTTTGCCCAGAGAGTGGCCGGTGTGTATTTGTGGAATACCCAGCAACATGGACAGCTGACGGCCAATATAGCCGGCATCAGCATAGTGGGAGTGAATCACATCGGGCAAGCGCCCTTGCTGGCGCAAATAATGCAGGCAGCGGTCCACAATCTGGTCCAGGTGTGGCCACAATGCCTCTTTGCGCAAATAGCGCCTGGGGCCACAGGGAAAACGGATGATTCGGGCTTTTTCGCTCAGTACTTCTTCAGGCTGGGCGTAGTCCGAAGAAACTTTAGGATCTTGAATTAACCGGGTAAGCAGATCCACCTTGCCTATCTGGGGATGTTCGGCCAATGCCTTGGCAAAGTCCAGCACATAAGTGCATTGTCCTCCGGTGTCTGCATCTATGCCAAGCTCCAGCCCTTCGCCTCTGATCAGCCCGTGAACACTGATGAGGAGAACATAAAGTTGATCATTTGTTTGTTGTTGTGCATGCATATATTACTTACTTTTATCGCTATCAATGGAGGATATCAAGGCGGATGCCTTGTCATTAACGCTGGCAATGGCATTGGAAAGCAAGGTTCTGATACCCCTTCAGTACCCCACTGCCATTTACCGGCAAAAAGTGGATAACTCTATAAAGGGACATTTGCACCGTCCAGAAGTTTAGTTTTCTTCTGTAGGAATTTGCCTAAACAAAAAGCCCTGCAGAGCAAGCTGCAGGGCTTGATTTTCCTACAATCAGGTTGGCATTAAAGTATCAGCATTGCTGCCCGGTGGCGTAAAAAACACCGCCCGCAACATGATGGATGGTACGCAAGTCATCATGTCCGTCGAAATGCCAGTGACCATCACTGAACACACGCTCATCTGCATGTGCGGCGATGACTTCAGCAATAAACAGATCATAAGTGTGCTGGTTATGCGGTTCCGGGATAATTCTGCATTCCAGCCATGCGACGCAATGGCTTACCAGCGGCGCGCTGATCTCCTGTGCTGGAAATGTTTCAATGCCATATTCGGCAAACTTGTCCGTGTCCGGCAAGTCGCGACCACTGACACTTCCCACCTGTTTCACCAGGTCGATTTGTTTCACGCAGGGCAGGTTAATTGCAAACGTGCCTTCGGCTTCCATCAGCTCTCGTGTATAGGTATTGCTGTCAATCACTACCGTGACTTTGGGTGGTTTAAAATCCAGCGCACACACCCAGGCTGCCGCCATGATATTAGCTTTGCCAGCATGGGCGGACGTAATCAGGGTGGTTGGGCCGTGGTTCAGTAACCTGAATGCTTTTGTCAGTTCAACAGATTGCATCGTTTTTCCAATAAAAGGTGGCTAGCTTATTTCTGCCAGTTATCCCGCAATGTCACGGTTCTGTTAAATACAGGTTTGCCAGCCACGCTGTCCTTGCGGTCTGCAACAAAATAGCCATGGCGCTCAAACTGGAAGCTGTCACCAGGATGGGCTTCACGGGCGCTTTGCTCCAGTTGTGCCGTAATGACTTTGACTGAATCCGGATTGATGTCATCCAGAAAATCCTTGTCGCCGCTACCGGGGTGCGGGTCTTTGAACAGGCGGTCATAAAGGCGGATTTCAGTGGTGTAGGCATGTGCCGCGCTGACCCAGTGGATATTGCCTTTGACTTTCACGCTATCTGCGCCTGGTGTGCCTGACTTGGTGTCTGGCAGATACTCGCAGTGCACGGTGGTGATATTGCCCGCAGCATCTTTTTCGCATCCGGTGCATTTGACGACATAGCCGTAGCGCAGGCGCACCATATTGCCGGGGAACAGGCGGAAATAGCCTTTGGAAGGTTCTTCCATAAAGTCTTCGCGCTCTATCCATAATTCCCTGGACAGTTTGACCACACGTTTACCCAGATCCGGCTTTTGCGGATGGTTGGGAGCGTAGCAATCTTCGTCCTGGCCTTCCGGATAGTTATCAATGATCAGTTTGACTGGGTCAAGCACGCCGATTTTGCGAGGTGCGGATTCGTTCAGCACTTCGCGCATGCAGTCTTCGAGGATGCTGTAATCAATCCAGGAGTCAGCTTTGGAAACGCCGATACGGTCAGTAAACAGTTTGAAGCCTGCCGGTGTATAGCCGCGACGGCGCGCACCGGCCAGTGTTGGCAGACGCGGGTCATCCCAGCCGCTGACGTGCTTTTCTTCCACCAGCTGGATCAGCTTGCGTTTGGAAAGCACTACATACGTCAGGTTCAGGCGCGCAAACTCATACTGGTATGGCACAGGATTAGCCAGCAGGCCAGCTTGCACCAGACGCGCCATCAGCCAGTCATAGAACGGGCGCTGGTCTTCAAACTCCAGTGTACAGATGGAATGCGTGATGCGTTCCAGCGCATCTTCAATCGGGTGGGCAAAGGTGTACATCGGGTAGATACACCACTGGTCACCGGTATTGTGGTGATGTGCACGGCGGATACGGTAAATGGCCGGGTCGCGCATATTGATATTAGGTGACGCCATATCGATTTTTGCGCGCAACACCATGCTGCCATCCGCATGTTTGCCATCGCGCATTTCGCGGAATACGCGCAGGTTTTCTTCCACACTGCGGTTGCGGAAAGGAGAATCCTTGCCCGGCTCAGTCAGCGTACCGCGGTTGATACGCATATCTTCCGCGCTTTGCTCGTCCACATAGGCGTGTCCGTGCTGTATCAGGGCTTCGGCGGCCTGGTACATAAAATCAAAATAGTTGGAAGCAAAGTACAGGTTGCTTTCCGGCTTGCCGTCAGGCGTAGTGTTTTCCCAGCCAAAACCCAGCCAGTGCACCATGTCAGAAATGCTGTCTACGTATTCCTGGCTTTCTTTTTCCGGGTTGGTGTCATCAAAGCGCAGATGGCACACACCGCCATAATCACGGGCCAGGCCAAAATTCAGGAAAATCGACTTGGCGTGACCGATATGCAGGTAACCATTCGGCTCGGGCGGAAAGCGTGTGCGGATTCTGGCAAAGTCTACCTGCCCGGTGGACTGGTGTGCAGCATCGCCTGGCGAACCAGCCCAATGCTTGCCGGCATATTTGTTGTCAGCCAGGTCTTTTTCGATGACGGCACGAATAAAGTTGGAGGCGGCTGGAATCGGTTCTTTTTCTGTAGACATGGCAAATCTTGAAGTTTCTGAAGTGTGGCTATTTTACACGCTTAGGCACGCGACCCAAAACGCTTAATGCTGCGACTCGCCAGTCTTTGGTCAAGCAGTCATGCCTGCCTGATGTGCTACACTGCGTGCTGTTTTCATACTCCTGTTGCGCCGATGAAATGCGCATGACCTAAACTGATTCGATGAACAAACTGGCATTCCCGATACTGGCGGTTCTGGCTGATGGCAAGTTTCACTCCGGTGAAGCGCTGGCACGGCAGTTCGGTGTCACGCGCGCGACTATCTATCACGCCATCCAGGCCGCTGAGGCACTGGGTATCACGGTTTTTTCCGTGCGCGGACGAGGTTATCGCCTGCCCAGGCCGGTTACTTTGCTGGATGCAGAAGTGATTTGCCAGGCATGTGGCGAGTATGCCTCCTGGTTTCATGTGCAGGTGCTGGCACAGGTCGACTCCACCAACCGTTACCTGATGCAGGAAAGTGCACGTGGTGTAGCACATGGTACTTGTGTGGCTGCACAGATACAGACTGCCGGACGCGGCCGGCGCGGCCGGAACTGGTTGTCGCAACTGGGGGGCAGCCTGACCTTTTCCGTATTATGGCGTTTTCAATGTGGCGCAGCCGGATTGTCAGGACTAAGCCTGGTGGTCGGCCTGGCGCTGGTACGTGCATTGCACGAGCTCGGACTGACCGAGGTGCAGCTCAAATGGCCGAATGATTTGCTGGTCCTGCATCAGGGACAATGGCATAAACTGGGCGGTATCCTGATCGAGTTGCAAGGCGATATGGAAGGGCCAAGTGCTGCCGTGATCGGCATAGGGCTGAACCTGGAAATCGAACAGGCCATGCGCGAGCAAATTGAACAACCCGTCCTCGGTTTAAACCAGTTGTTTGGCCAGGCGCTGAATCCAAATATTCTGCTGGGAAAATGCCTGGCGGCACTGGCCTGGCATTTGCACCAGTTTGCCGAACATGGCTTTGCACATTTTCAGCATGACTGGACTGCTTACCATGCTTTTCATCAGCAAGCGGTAAACATATTGCTGGCCAGCGGGCAAAGCATTCCGGGGCAAGTCACGGGCATTGCCGAAGAGGGCAGTTTGCTGGTGGAAACTGCACAGGGTCAACAGCGGTTCAATGCCGGCGAAATCAGTGTGCGGGGTGCGGCATGAAACTGTTGATAGATGCAGGCAATACGCGCACCAAATGGGCATGGTATTGCGCTGACTTTCAGCAATTGCAGATATCTACTCTGGAAAACCGCGGATGGATAGAACAGGAAGGGCATTCTTCCGAGGTGTTGGCATTGCAGACAGCTATCCGGCAAGCGGACGAGATATGGTTAAGCAACGTAGCCGGGTTGGCCTGGCAGCAATCCTTGGAGAAACTGCAATCTGTCGCCAGCATCATCAATGTCAAAGCCGGTGCCAGCTATCTGGGTCTGCAGAATGGTTACCTTGAACCTTCACAATTAGGCAGTGACCGCTGGTGTAGCTTGCTGGCAGCATGGCAGCAATATCACCAGAATGCATTAATCGTCACCGCAGGTACTGCCATGACCATAGATGCCTTGCGCGCTGAAACAGAGCAAACCGCTACTTTTGCGGGGGGCAGCATACAGCCAGGCCTGCAACTGATGTGGCAGAGCCTGCAGCAGGGTGCAGCACAACTGGACTATGCCTGTTCCAGTCATGACTGGCCGCCAGACGGGTTCGCCCGACACAGCCAGCAAGCCATGTGGGTTGGTTGCGTGCAGGCCATGACTGCGCCGGTGGCCACGCAATATGTCCAATTGGCAAATAGTTGCCGGCAGCCTCCGTTGCTGGTGTTAAGCGGCGGCGATGCCACACTGTTGCAGCGATATTTGCCGGCTACATTGTCAGCACGGGCCATTATTGTGGATAATCTGGTTTTAAAGGGGTTGGCCTGCCTGGCTGAAAGCGCATCATCATGAAACGATTATTCTGGATATTGCTGTTGTTAAATGTGCTGGTGTTTGCCTATTTCAAATGGGAGGCCTTGTCGCCCGCTGTCAGCAGCCTGAAACCGGCAATCCATCCTGAACAGATCAAGTTATTAAGTACAGCTGCGCTGGAAACATATCCCAAACGCACTATCCAGAAACAAGAATCTTCTCTGTCAGTCAGCCCCGCTCCTGTCAGTGAGATGGCTACTGGCAATTTGCCGGTAAAAACGGCAGAAAACCATAAGGCAGAAGCCGTGGCATGTTATGAGTGGAGCAGTTTTACCATGGCCAGAGTCAATGAGGCGGTGGGCCTGGCACAAAAGCTCAATATCACGACGCAAGCCAAACAAATTGCGCCAGGTCAGCAGGAGAATGTGCGCTACTGGATTTACAAGCCGCCTCTGGCCTCTGCTGAAGCAGCGCAAAGCAAGGCGGAAGAACTGCGTAAACTGGGGGTCGAAGACTTTTTTATCGTACAGGATGACCCGAAATGGAGGAATGCGATTTCATTCGGTGTGTTCCGTGATGAAAAACTGGCTGACCGGCTGATGGAAGACCTGAAAGCCAAAGGCGTCAGATTGCTGATTAAATCTGCGCGAGGAGGGCAGGGGCAGGCTGTGATCAGGCTGCAGAATGTCACCGCACAACAACTGGCCAGTTTGCAGAAATCAGGGGCACAATTCCCCGATGCAGTGATTAAGGAAACCCCTTGCCAGTGAGAATAGTTAACAAGCCGGCCACATGGTAAAAAACCCGCAATTGCGGGTTTTTTACTGAAGACAGGCATCACTACTGCAGGATTAGCGCTTTTTAGGCGGCAGCATATCGGTAATCGTGCCTTCTTTCAGCTCTGCAGCAAAACACACAGTTTCTGACAGCGTAGGATGCGCATGAATGGACAGGCCCAGGTCGTGGGCATCGGCGCCCATTTCAATCGCCAGGACGGCTTCAGCCAGCAATTCACCGGCATTGATACCGACAATGCCGGCGCCAATCACGCGATGGGTTTCCTTGTCGAAAATCAGTTTGGTGGCGCCTTCGGTACGGGCAATCGATAAGGCACGGCCACTGGCTGCCCAAGGGAAGCTGGCTTTCTCGATGTCTATGCCTTTGGCTTTGGCTTCTGTCTCGGTCATACCTACCCAGGCAATTTCAGGGTCGGTGTAAGCGACAGATGGAATGACGTTGGCAATAAACTCAACTTTGTGGCCGGCGATGACTTCTGCAGCGACTTTGGCTTCGTGCGTGGCTTTATGCGCCAGCATGGGCTGACCGACAATATCGCCAATCGCGAAGATATGTGGCACATTGGTACGCATCTGTTTGTCGACAGCGATAAAGCCACGTTCATCCACGGCAACACCGGCATTTTCTGCGCCTATGTTTTTGCCGTTAGGACGACGGCCAATTGACACCAGTACGCGGTCGTATTTCTGTGTTTCCTTAGGGGCATTTGCACCTTCAAAATCGACATAAATACCATCCGCTTTGGCTTCCAGCTTGGAAACCTTGGTGGATACCATAATGCTTTCAAAGCGTTTTTCCATGCGCTTTTGCAATGGGCGGATCAGGTCGCGGTCGGCACCTGGAATCAGGCCATCCATAAATTCAACTACGCTGACCTTGGTGCCCAGTGCATCATATACCGTCCCCATTTCCAGGCCGATAATGCCACCGCCGATGACCAGCATGCGGCCGGGAATGTCTGCCAGGGCCAGTGCGCCGGTGGAGTCCATGATGCGCTCATCGTCAGGTGCGCCAGGGAATTTGGTCGCTTGCGAACCGGCAGCGATAATTGCATTGTCAAAACCTACCAGAGTGACTTTACCATCAGCTGCCGTGACGGCAATCTGGTTCGGGCTGGTGAACTGGCCTGTACCGTTCACCACGGTCACGCCGCGTGCCTTGGCCATTTGTGCCAGGCCGCCGGTTAGCTTGCCAACCACATCGTTGGCTTTCCAGCTACGCAGTTTGTCCAGATCAATATCCGGTTTGCCAAAGCTCAGGCCGTGGTGTTCGGTTTCTTCGGCTTCGGTAATGACTTTGGCCGTATGCAGCAAGGCTTTGGAGGGAATGCAGCCGACGTTCAGGCAGACGCCACCCAGGGTAGGGTAACGTTCGACCAGGACGACTTTGAGACCAAGGTCGGCAGCACGGAACGCGGCAGTATAGCCGCCGGGGCCGGAGCCCAGTACCATGACCTGGCAGGTTATATCGTGATTGCCGGTAGCAACGGCTGCTGCTGGTGCAGCGGTTTTGACCTCATTCACTGCCGGAGCTGCCTGTGGTGCAGCAGTTTTTTCCGCTGCAGTTTCAGCAGGTTTTGTTTCTGTTGCTGCAGCAGATTCCAGCACCAGAATCAGGCTGCCTTTGGCCACCTTATCGCCGACAGCAACTTTCAGCTCTTTAACGATACCGGCATGGGAGGATGGAATATCCATGGATGCCTTGTCAGACTCCACGGTAATCAGGGAATCCTCCTTGGCGATGGTATCGCCTGCTGCGACCAGCACCTCAATGACATCGACGCTATCAAAATTGCCGATATCCGGCACCACTACTTCAACCATTTGACTCATGAAAACCTTATGTCCAAAAGAATTCTGCTATTTTAACATCAAAAAAACGATCATTATTTTGACCAGCCCGGCTGATGTTTACTGCTTGGGTTTTGCCGGCGTGGTGCTTTTGGCCGGTGGTGTTGCAACTGCAGGTTTCAACTTGCAGGTCTCGTGGCCGTAGTTGCCGCCAGTGTCATCCGGTTCGTAATAGTCGTTTTTGAAAGACCACAGTTTACCCACTTTGGTAAACTGTCCCAGGCCGGTGGAAAATTCGGCATATTTGGCATCGGACAGTTTGAAAGTCATGGCCAGTTGTCTGCCTCGGGTGATTGCCTGCCCGGTATAGCTTTGCTTGTTTTCTGTCAGTGTGACCAGATCATATACTGATACTTGTGCCGTACTGTTGCGCCGGTTCTTTCTCAGGTAGATTGTCACTTCATAATCGCCGACAGTAATGTTGTTGCCTTTACAAAGATATTCGCCGCTGTAATCTGCAGCAGGGGCAGCCGAAGCTGCGGAAGCAGTGAAGGAAAGGATGGATAGTAAAGCAAGCGCTGTCAAACAGGATTTAACGTTCATATGACTTCTGAAAATAGTGATTTGGGCGAGAGAGTAAATTAAAGCACGGTCAGTTTGGCCATGCTTTAAATAAATATCGTTTCATCATACATTCCAATTGCCTAAATTACCAAGTTTTTTGGCGATATTTGCGCGACGGCTAAATGAACTGTAAGGCGCATATGACGTCTATTTATGAGAGAATACAACCTCCTTAAAAGGCACTCCTTTCAAATCCATCATGTTGCAACGTTTGTTTCTTCGCATTCCACCCTTATTCTGGGTGAGCCTGTTCCTGCTGGGAACGATTTTTTATATCTGGCGCTTGCAACAACCACAGCCTCTGGTTGAGGTGGGTGCAGATGCGTCGCACCTGCAATGTGTATCGTATGCGCCTTATTACAAGCCAGGCATGAATCCTACCATCAGCGATACTTTTGTTGATCCTGTGCAGATCGAGCATGACCTGCAGGTACTATCAAAAGTGACAGGTTGCGTGCGTACCTACTCCCTTTCCCAGGGCATGGATTATGTACCCAAAGCCGCGCAGAAACTGGGGATGAAGGTACTGCTGGGCGCCTGGATAGGCTGGGTGGATGCCGAGAACATGAAAGAGCTGGAGCTGGCGGTACAACAGGCCAATCGCTATGCAGATACCGTGCGCGGAATCGTGGTGGGTAATGAAGTGCTGTTACGCGGCGAGCAGCCTGAGGCCAGAATGCATGAGTATCTGCAATGGGTGAAAGAGCGGACCAAAATGCCGGTCACTTATGCTGATGTATGGGAATTCTGGCTGAAGTACCCGACCCTGGAGCAGGACGTGGATTTCGTTACCGTACATATCCTGCCTTACTGGGAAGATAAACCCGTCGCTGTGGAGCAGGCCGTTATGCATACCGCTTCAGTCATGGGGCACTTGGGGACAGTCTTCAAAAAGCCATTGCTGATTGGTGAAACTGGCTGGCCTTCCCAGGGGCGTCAGCGCTTTTACGCGTCAGCCAGCGTGGTCAATCAGGCCAGGTATATCCGGGAATTCTTGCAGGCGGTCAAGCAGACCAACTGGCAATACAATATTATTGAAGCTGTGGATCAGCCATGGAAACGTGAACTGGAAGGTACGGTAGGTGGTTTCTGGGGCATTTTTGATGTGGATTTGCAACCCAAGTTCAACTTGCAGGGACCGGTCGCCGAGCGTGCGGATGGCTTGTTGCCTTATGGGATTGCACTGGTGCTGGCAGTGCTGGCTGCAGGCTGGGGCCAGTACAGAAAATGCTCCGGAGGCCAGAAGAGCCTGCTGGCAGTGATTGCAGCCTGTGTGGGCTTACATGCCTATTTGCAGGCGGAGTATGTACAACTGGCTGCACGCAATATGGCTGAGTATGCGGTATTGGCAGGTTTCGTGCTGCTGGGATACGGATTGGTCATCCTTCAGCTACGCCAATGGCTGGGATTGACTGCCAGGACATGCCTGGAGCGAGGCATGCTATGTTTGTTTGCGTTCGCCTTGCTTCTGACGAGTGCCGGTCTGGCCATTAATGGCCGTTATCTGGATTTCCCGCTGATTCTGGCGTGGCTGCCACTGGTAAGCATTCTGATTTCCCTGCTCACAGGCAGGTCGCAGGAAGCATCGTCTTCTTACGGTCAGCAACCGGCGGGCTGGCTGGTCATTGTCATGGTGTTCATGGCAGCCAATATGGCAGTCGCTGTTGCCATGATGGAGCCTGGCAACGTGACTGCCTGGTGGTGGGTAGCCGTGTGCGGGTTGGCACTTTTCGCATTGCCAGCCAGAAGCATGCAATTGCGCCAGAAAATCTGTGAATAATACAAATAATCAATGAGAGTGTGAGAAGTGATTCTGTCCTGGTGTAAAAAACTGATTCCTGGCCTGGTATTTGCCATTTTGTTTTCCGCCTTGCATTTCGGCTTATGGGCACTGACCAATCGCGCCTTGCCCCTTATCAGCGTAAAACCTACCGTCAATGGTTTCGCTTATACCGGTTACCGGGGCAACCAAAGCCCGCTGGAAGGCAAGCATCCAAGCACTGCCGAACTGGCTGAAGATCTGGATCTGATGCATAAACATACGCGTCATATCCGCATGTATTCTTCCCTGGACTTGAATGAAACCATTCCCCTTGCCGCCAGGCGCAATATGAACGTGATTGCCGGTGCCTGGATTGATACCGATGTCGCAAAAAATACCCGTGAAGTTTCAGCACTGCTGGAGAAACTGGAAAACTACAGCAATATTGATCGTGTGATTGTAGGTAACGAGGCTTTGTTGCGTAATGATTTGCCGGTTGAGGCACTGATTGGCTACCTGGATTTTGTGCGCGAGCACAGCCGGGTGCCAGTGTCGACTGCGGAGCCATGGCATGTCTGGATCAAGCATCCGGAACTGGTCAAGCATGTGGATTATATTGCCGTGCACTTATTGCCTTACCACGAGGGGGTGCCAGTGGAAAAGGCCGTGCAATATACCATGGACCGTTATAACCAGCTGATGCAGGCGTTTCCGCGTAAAAAAATTGTGATTACCGAAGTGGGCTGGCCCAGTCGTGGCCCTACGATAGGGGCCTCGGTTGCCAGTGAAGTGAACCAGGCACGTTTCATCCGTGAATTTCTGGCGCGTAATGCGATAGAGGATCTGGATTTCTACCTGATGGAGGCTTTTGACCAGCCCTGGAAAGTGGCACTGGAAGGATGGGCTGGTGCCTATTGGGGCATGTATAATGCCGACCGCCACCAGAAATACTCCCTGCAGGACGCCGTGCCACCGAATACGCGCTGGATTGCCAAGGCCAGCTGGTCTACTGTGCTCGCCTTTGTGCCACTGATGTTTATTGCCTGGCGCTTCAAGCACTGGGGTATAGGTGGGGTGCTGTCCATGGCTATCCTGTTTCAGGCCTGTATCACCACGCTGACCATTGCCTGGAATCTGCCAGGAGATTATTACTACACATTGCGTGATTTTGTCGTGCTGGTCGGCCTGATCCTGGGCATTGCCCTGACCTCCATGGTGCTGATGATTTACGCGGCTGAATTCAGCGAGGTGATGTTCAAACCGCAATGGCGACGCCTGTTCAAGCGCGCCACACCATTGCCAGCCAATGAAGAGCTGTTTGTGTCCATACACCTGGCCTGCTATAACGAGCCGCCGGAAATGGTCATTGCCACCATTGATAGCCTGCGCAAGCTGGATTACACGCGCTATGAAGTCATCGTGGTCGATAACAACACCAAGGATGAAGCAAAATGGAAACCGCTGGAAACCTATATGGCCACCATGCCGGACAACTTCCACTTCTATCATTTGCCTTCCTGGCCTGGATTTAAAGCCGGTGCGCTGAATTTCGCGCTGGAAAAAACCCATCCTGATGCCCAGGTGGTCGGTGTGGTGGATGCTGACTATGTAGTGACGCCGGACTGGCTGTCTGACCTGGTGCCACACTTCCTCGAATCACAAGTGGCAGTGGTACAGGCGCCACAGGCACACCGCGAGTGGGAGCACAGCTTCTTCCATCGCATGTGCAACTGGGAGTTCGAAGGTTTCTTCCGCATAGGCATGCATCACCGTCATGAGCGCAATGCCTTGATCCAGCACGGCACCATGACACTGATCCGTCGCGAGTCACTGCAAACACTGGGCGGCTGGTCCGAGTGGTGCATCTGTGAAGATACCGAACTCGGCTTGCGCCTGCTCGAAAACAACATGGAGCTGCGCTACATTGATGAAACCTTTGGTCGTGGCCTCACGCCCGCCAACTTCAAGGCACTCAAGTCACAACGCAATCGCTGGGCATTTGGTGCCATGCAGATTCTCAAGCATCACATGCCCAAACTGGTTGGCAAATCGACACTGGATTTCAGTCAGCGCTACCACTTCCTGACTGGCTGGTTTGGCTGGTTTGGTGAAGCGCTGCAGCTGATATTTACCATAGGCTCTATTTTCTGGACCATTGCCATGCTGGCTTTCCCCAAGCATTTCAGCCTGCCGGTAGTGGTGATGATTGTGCCTATCTTGTGTTTCCTGGCGATCAAGGCCGTGCTGGGGCCGGTGCTGTACCGTAAAACCATGCATTGCAGCTGGAAGGATATTTTTGGCGCTTCGCTGGCCAGCCTGGGCCTTTCTCACGCCATTGCCAGAGGGATTATTTCCGGGCTGACGCATAAGGCCGGTGTGTTTGTGGTGACTAACAAGACCAAAGCCAAACTCAGTAACTGGCAATTGATTGCGCCCATCAAGGAGGAGCTGCTGATTCTGGTTGCCCTGTTGTTGTGTAGTGCTGCCATGCTGTATTCAAGAGGATTCAGTAATCTGGACGCACAATTATGGGTTTCAATGCTGGCCTTGCAGTCGCTGCCTTACTGGAGTGCACTGACTTGCCAGTGGATTTCAGAGAAACATTAATTCATTAAACTATTCAACCATCCAGGATTCTGGCAGGTTAAAAACAACAATAAATCGCGGTGTCAGAGGCCTGTTTTCAGGAAATGCATGACATGAACGAAAAACCGCTTGTGCATAAAGCGCATATGCACAAAGGAAGAGCGGCCGGCACTAACCAGGCCAGTCGCTTTGACCCGCATAGCCGCGAAGCGCTGGACGATGGCTGGGGCACGCTGGATGATGATGCTCCGCCACTGCGGACTGAAGTCATGCTGGATGCGGCCAAGTCCATCATCAATTATATCCAGTCACCCGATTTGCCTTTCGATCGCACCCTCAACCCTTACCGTGGTTGCGAACATGGCTGCATCTATTGTTATGCGCGCCCTACGCATGCCTATCTCGGATTGTCTCCGGGCCTGGACTTTGAATCCCGCCTGCTGATGAAAGCCGATGCGGTCGCCTTGCTGAAAAAAGAACTGGCGCACCCCAGTTACAAATGTGCACCGATTGCACTCGGCATGAATACCGATGCTTACCAGCCCATAGAGCGCAAGTATCAACTGACGCGCCAGATTATTCAGGTGCTGAGTGAGGCAAATCATCCGTTCAGCCTGGTGACCAAATCTGCGCTGGTCGAACGGGATATTGACCTGATCGCTCCCATGGCAGCCAAAGGTCTGGCCAGTATCTACCTCAGCATCACCACGCTGGACAGGCAGATTGCACGCCGGCTGGAACCACGCGCCGCCGCACCGGAACGACGCTTTGAAACACTGCGCAAACTGAGTGCAGCCGGTATTCCCACCGGTGTGATGGTGGCGCCGGTGATCCCGGCATTGACAGATAGCGATATGGAGCAGATTCTGGCACGGGCTTATCAGGCAGGCGCGAGAAAGGCCGGTTATGTTTTTCTGCGCTTGCCGCATGAATTGAACCAGCTGTTTGAAGACTGGTTGCAGCAGTATTTTCCACTTAAAGCCAGCCATGTCATGAGCCTGGTCAGACAAAGTCGTGGTGGCAAAGCCTATGAAAGCGGCTTTGGCAAGCGTATGCGTGGCGAGGGTGTGTTTGCGGATTTGCTGGCAAATCGCTTTAAACGCAGTTGCCACAAGTTAGGCATGTCCGGTGAGCGTCTGGGTTTTCGCACCGACTTATTCAAGGTACCTGAACATTGGCATCAGCAGCCAGCCGGTGCACAACTGGCCCTGTTTTAAGAGCATCCATCCAAGCATCCATTCGCGATTTTGAGAAATATGTTGCTGGCAAAACAAAAGGCGCTTAAAGCGCCTTTTGTTCATTTCCCGGATTGGCTCAACGATTACAGCAACAAGCGTCTGACATCGCTCAGCATCACACGCAGATGGCTGGTGAATCGTGCGCCATCGGCACCATCAATCACACGGTGATCGTATGACAGGGACAATGGCATGATCAGGCGGGGATCAAAGCCATTGGTTTCTTTGTTATAGACGGGCTGCATGGCTGCACGTGAAACGCCCAGGATTGCTACTTCAGGGCAGTTGATAATCGGTGTGAACATGGTGCCACCTATGCCGCCCAGGCTGGAAATGGTAAAGCAGCCGCCTTGCATTTCTTCAACCTTCAGCTTGCGCTCACGGGCTTTGCCAGACAGCTCGGCCAGATCACGGGCAATGTCCATCACGTCTTTCTGGTTCACGTCACGCACCACAGGTACTACCAGGCCATCCGGCGTGTCGCAGGCAAAGCCGATATGGTAATACTGCTTCAGGATCAGGCTATCGCCTTCAGGAGACAGTGAAGCATTGAAGTTAGGGTAGGTGCGCAGCGCATTGACCACGGCTTTCATCAGGAAAGCCAGCAAGGTCAGTTTCACGCCGCGTTTCTCGGCTTCTGCCAGCATGGACTTGCGGAAGTCTTCCAGGTCGGTAATGTCGGCTTCATCAAACTGGGTCACATGCGGGGCTGTTACCCAGTTGCGGTGCAGGTTGGCACCGGACAGTTTCTTGATGCGTGACAGCGGCTTGGTTTCGATATTGCCAAACTGGCTGAAATCGATGACAGGCATAGGCAAGGTGCTCAGGCCTGTGCCAGCGCTCATGCTTTCAGAGCGTGGTTTGGACAGTTCGCCTTTGACGTAAGCCTGTACATCAGCTTGCAAAATACGGTTTTTCGGGCCGCTGGCTTTGACCAGTGACAGGTTAACGCCCAGTTCGCGTGCAAACTTGCGTACGGATGGGCTGGCGTGTGCCAGCTTGCCGCTGCTGCCTACATTGCTGGCCGCCACCGGGTTAGGTGTCGCTTGTGGCTGAATCACCTGTGGAACTTCCTCTACGGGGCGGGTAGGTTCAGGAATCGCCACTTTGGCTTCATCAACAGTCACTGTTGCCACGACCGGCGTTGCGGTGGGCTGTGGCGCGACTTTTTCCGCCGGTGCAGCTTCTGCTGCGGTATCCAGCGTCAGAATCAATGCGCCCTGTTTGGTTTTGTCGCCCACTTTAATGTGGATTTCTTTTACTACGCCAGCCAGCGAGGAGGGAATATCCATGGAGGCTTTGTCAGATTCCACGGTAATCAGTGAATCTTCTTTGGCTACCGTGTCACCCACGCTGACCAGGACTTCGATAACGTCGACGCTGTCAAAGTTGCCGATATCCGGCACCAGTACTTCTTTGATAGACATATTGTGTACTTTCCTTATGTCGCGACTTAGATCGTCGCCGGGTTGGCGCGAGTAATGTCGATATTGTATTTTTTGATCGCTTCACTTGCTTTGGCTGCCGGCAATGTACCTTCGTCTGCCAGTGCTTTCAAAGCAGCCAGTACCACATAGTAGCGGTCGACTTCAAAGAAACTGCGTAAAGCTTCGCGTGAGTCTGAACGGCCATAACCATCGGTACCCAGGGTCACGAATCTGTTCGGTACGAACGGACGGATCTGGTCGGCAAAACTGCGCATATAGTCTGTAGAGGCAATCACCGGGCCTTCGGCCTTTGCCAGAGATTGTTCCACAAAACTCAATGTCGGTTTGGCTTCCGGATGCAACAGGTTATGACGCTCGGCATCAATCCCGTCACGGCGCAATTCGGTAAAGCTGGTGACGCTCCAGACATCCGCAGAAACGCCCCAGTCTTTTTCCAGCAGCTCAGCCGCAGCAATCACTTCACGCAGAATTACACCGGAACCCATCAGTTGCACTTTAGGGCCTTTGACTTTGGACTTGCTGAAGCTGTACATGCCTTTGAGGATACCTTCGGCACTGCCTTCAGGCATGGCAGGGTGGCTGTAGTTTTCGTTCATCAGCGTGATGTAGTAATACACATCTTCCTGGTTCTGCACCATGCGACGCATGCCTTCCTGGATGATCACAGCCAGCTCGTAGGCAAAGGTCGGGTCATAGGAAATACAGTTCGGAATGGTGGCGGACATCAGGTGGCTATGGCCATCTTCGTGCTGCAAACCTTCACCGTTCAATGTGGTGCGGCCTGCGGTTGCACCCAGCAGGAAGCCACGTGCGCGGCTGTCACCGGCGGCCCAGGCAAAGTCACCAATACGCTGGAAGCCGAACATGGAGTAGTAGATGTAGAACGGAATCATCTGCGTGCCGGTGACGCTGTAAGACGTCGCAGCTGCCAGCCAGCTGGCAAATGAACCGGCTTCGTTAATGCCTTCTTCCAGAATCTGGCCGCTTTGTGATTCCTTGTAGAACATCACCTGGTCAGAATCCTGTGGCTCATACAACTGGCCGACGGAAGAATAAATACCCAGTTGACGGAACATGCCTTCCATACCGAAAGTACGTGCTTCGTCAGGGACGATAGGCACCACATATTTACCGATTTGCTTGTCACGTACCAGCGTAGACAGGATACGCACAAAGGCCATGGTGGTGGAAATTTCACGCTCACCGGTCGCGCCCAGCATGTTTTCGAATGCGGACAGTTCAGGTACGGTCAGTTCATTACCTTTACGGCGACGGCTAGGCACAAAACCACCCAGCGCTGCACGGCGTTCCATCATGTATTTGATTTCAGGGCTATCTTCAGCCGGACGGTAGTAAGACAGGTTTTCTACCTGTTCATCCGTCAATGGCAGGTCAAAGCGGTCACGGAAAGCTTTCAGTGAATCCATGTCCATGCTCTTCTGCTGGTGCGTGGTATTCTGGCCTTCACCGGCTTCACCCATGCCGTAACCTTTGACTGTTTTAGCCAGAATCACGGTAGGTTGGCCTTTATGGTTTACTGCTGCCTGATAAGCTGCAAATACCTTGTGCGGATCATGGCCGCCACGGTTCAGGCGCCAGATATCAGCATCGGACATCGCAGCCACCATTTCACGCAGCTCAGGATATTTGCCGAAGAAGTGTTCGCGTGTGTACGCGCCGCCTTTTTGCTTGAAGTTCTGGTATTCGCCGTCCACGCACTCTTCCATGCGCTTGCGCAGAAGACCGTCTTTATCCATGGCCAGCAGTGGATCCCAGTAAGAACCCCAGATAACTTTAATGGCATTCCAGCCCGCACCGCGGAAGTTGGATTCCAGCTCCTGGATAATCTTGCCGTTACCGCGCACCGGGCCATCCAGGCGCTGCAGGTTACAGTTGATGACGAAAATCAGGTTGTCCAGGCCTTCACGGGCAGCCAGTGAAATCGCGCCTTGAGACTCCGGCTCATCCATCTCGCCATCACCGCAGAATACCCATACTTTACGGTCAGCGGTATCGGCAATACCGCGGTTATGCAGGTACTTGAGGAAACGCGCCTGGTAAATGCCCGCCAATGGGCCAAGACCCATGGACACGGTCGGGAACTGCCAGAAATCAGGCATCAGCCATGGGTGAGGGTAGCTGGGCAAGCCATTGCCGCCGGTTTCCTGGCGGAAGTTGTCCATTTGTTCTTCGGTGATACGGCCTTCGAGGAAGGCACGTGCATATACGCCTGGTGAAGAGTGACCCTGGAAATAGACACAGTCGCCACCGAAGCTTTCGTTGGCGGCACGGAAAAAGTGGTTAAAACCCACGTCATACAACGTCGCGGCAGACTGGAAGCTGGCGATATGACCGCCAATGCCTGGCGATTTTTCGTTGGCACGCAACACGGTCATGATGGAGTTCCAGCGGATCAGGGCGCGGATACGACGCTCCATCTCCGGATCACCTTGCAGTTTGGCCTGCAAGTGAGTTGGAATGGTGTTGACATAGGCAGTGGTTGCTTTGTAGGGCAAGTGGCCACCGGAACGGCGAGCCTGGTCTATCATTGCTTCCAGCAGGAAGTGGGCACGTTCCGGCCCTTCATTCTCAATGACGGCACTGAGCGCTTCTAACCATTCCTGGGTTTCTTGTGCATCAGTTTCATTGAGGTGTGCTTGCGAATGCGTTGCCATGCGTGAGGATTCTCCGAGTTTAAGTCGCTATGCGTATAATCTAGTGCAAAGTGTGATGCCTGGATTTGCGCAGTTCAATTCTTAGATTGAGCAATTGTTTAGATTACCAAGAAGGGGGTTCCGACATTGGATACTGTTATTTTAATGGTATCACGTTGGAGGCCCTCACGGTGTGGGGAAGGCCAACCTTTCAATCAGCCGTAAGTGTCGCTTTTTTGGCGATTCCGGTCAAGTTTTGCATGAGACTATCCTGCTTAACTACAGGTATTTGCTACGTTTATTTGATATTTTATAAAAGAGTGTTTTCTGACTGTATGCCGATCAACTGGACCCATTATCCCGCGTTAAATGAACTCTCTCTGCTGGATTTCTCGCAGCATCTATTACTGGTATTTGTCGATGACCTGCCTGATGACATGCCGTTCCAGACGGCACTGGAAAACAGACTGAAGCGCAGCCAGCGCACACTGAAAGAGATAGCTGGAAAGCCATTGATTTTAGAGCTGGCAGAAGGTGCACTGGTCAGTGTGATACAACTTGCAAGCACGCAATCGGTATTTGAACAGCAGGAATTGCTCAGGCAGGCCGTCAAACCGTTGCTGCAGGAGCGGCCAGGCCGGCTGGGAATTGCGATTTACGGACAGGGCAAGAGCAACCAGATTGCCAGACAGGCAGCGTATGTGACGGCAGTCAATGCACAGCCATTGCCTGCGTTGAAACGGGAGGTGAAACAACCTGTCCTGACAGAAATCGGCGTATTCGGGGTAGAAGCTGTGCCATGGGTCGCAGAAGTGGAGGCCTTGGTGGCCGGTAATACTTTATGCCGTACGTTAACCCTGACGCCGCCGAACCGGCAGACTCCGTTACTGTATCGTCAGTGTTTGCAAGCGCTGGCTGCAGCGCAAGGCTGGCAATATGCTGAGTGGAATATGCAACAACTGAAATCCATGGGCGCAGGGGCTTTTGTGGCGGTGGCACAAGGTTCCGGCTCGGAGGATGCGGCTATCGTGAAGTTGTCCTATCGTCATCCTGAAGCGCAGAAAACCATTGCACTGGTCGGCAAGGGAATTTGTTTTGATACCGGTGGCCATAACCTGAAATCGGCCAAATATATGCAGGGCATGCATCAGGATATGAATGGCAGCGCTGTTGCTGCTGGCGTGTTGCAGGCAGTGAGTGCCCAGCAGTTAGCCGTCAATATTGACTGCTGGCTGGCGATTGCGCAAAACCATATCGGCCCCCTGGCTTACAAGCAGAATGATGTAGTGACTGCCCTGAATGGCATGACGATTGAAATCGTGCATACCGATGCCGAAGGGCGCATGGTGGTGGCTGATACCCTGACATTGGCCAGCCGTGAAAAGCCGGATGTGATGCTGGATTATGCGACATTGACCGGCAGCATGCAGACCGCCTTGGGCACGCGCATGAGCGGAATGATTGCTAATGTGGATACATTGGCCAGCAAAATGACCAGTGCAGGGAGTGCCAGTGGCGAGCGGGTAGTGGCTTTCCCTTATGCTGAAGATTATGACAGTGAACTGGATAGTGAGATTGCTGATATTAAACAATGCACCATGGAAAGCGATGCTGATCATATGATCGCAGCACGCTTCCTGGGCAAGTTTATCGAAGACAAAATCTCATGGTGTCATGTAGACCTGTCTTCCTATGCACACAAAGATGGATTGGGTGCAGTCGCCAGCGAAGTCAACGGATTCGGTGTGGCGTTGACCTTGCGCTGGCTGCAGGATTTTCTGTCAGAAAAGTAGGCGGATGATTAACCGCATGCGCCACAACGCGCCAGCCATTCCCGGCCTTTCAGCATCAGGTTCCAGTACAGCCAGGGCAGGATATATTTCTTGAGTATCCAGGCTGAACGGTGCGGCTTGGTGGAGTCCCAGGGGAAGGTCGGTACGATTTTACCGCCATAGCCGAATTCGGCCAGGATGATTTTACCTTTTTCTACTGTCAGCGGGCAGGAGCCATAACCATCATAACGTGAAGGCAATGGTTGTCCGACACGTTGTGCCAGCAGGTTTTCTGCGGCAATGACCACTTGCTTGCGGGCAGCTGCGGCAGTTTTTGCACTAGGCGCGCTGATGCAGTCGCCGACGCTGAAAACCTCAGGGTAGCGCACATGTTGCAAACTATGCTGATCAACCTCCACCCAGCCGTCTGCATTGGCGAGCGGGCTTTGTTTCACGACTTCCAGCGCTGTTTGCGGTGGTACGACATGCAGCAAATCAAACGATTTGCTGATGCGGGAAATATTTCCTTCGGCATCCTTGATTTCAAACCAGGCCGTTTTGCCAGGGCCATCGACTTCAACCAGGTTGCTGCTCAGGTTGAGATCCACTTGGTAACGGCGCATGTATCGCATCAGCGGTTCTACATATTCTTTCACGCCAAACAGGCTGGGCGTGGCCGTGTGAAACGAAGCCTTGATCTTGCCCAGGCGACCTTTGCCCATCCATTCCGCGCAGGACAGATAAAGCGCTTTCTGCGGCGCACCTGCGCATTTGATCGGCATGCCTGGTTGCGTAAATACGGCTTCGCCTGTCTGCAGTTGCTGCACCAGTTGCCAGGTATAGGGTGCCAGATCGATTCTGTAGTTGGAGGTGACGCCGTTTTTTCCCAGTGTATCGGTCAAACCCTTGATACTTGCCCAGTTCAGTTTCAGGCCGGTAGCAACGACCAGCTGCTGGTATTGGATAGCCCCCAGTTTATCGGTCAGCACTTGTTTCTGTTCAGGCTGGAATTCAGTTGCGGCGGTCTGCAACCAGGTGACACCGGCAGGAATGCAGTCTGCCATTGGCCGTACGGTTTTGCTGACATCGAATTCCCCGGCACCTACCAATGTCCAGGCAGGCTGATAATAGTGTTTGTCCGAAGGCTCGATAATCGCAATTTTCAGTGTCGGGGCGCGTTTTTTCAGGCTGGCAGCGATGGCGCAACCGGCGCTGCCGCCACCTACAATAACTACTTCAAAAGATGTATGACTCATGATGTCGGATTCCCTAAAAATAGTGAGGTCAGTGTTAATGTTTTAGCCAGCCTGGCAAGCGTACGGAAAATTTTATCCGGCACGGTTTGCAGCTGGCGGGCAACAGTCCGGTTTTTGCCTGGTGTCAGATTGTAATACCTGCTGATAAACCTGATTGGCACGGTTACCGGTACGGCAAAAGCCGAGTATCGGGCCGGCGTGCTGCGTCAGCAATGCATGCAACTGTTCTATATCTGCCGGTTGAATCTGGTTGGGTACCACCGGAATATGTGCGTATGCCAGGCCAAGTGCCTGCGCTTTGACTGCCAGCCGGGCATTAGAAGGTTGTGCTTCGCCACCTTCACCATCAGGACGGAAATTAATCACCAGTTTGAATCCCTGATTGTGCACAGTGTCCAGATCGGCTTCATTGAGTTGTCCAGTGATGCTGAAGCGCTGGTCAACCGGTTTGATTTCCATGATAGCTCCTAAGCGGTTTCCAAATGTGTGGCTGCCTGCTGGCAAAACTCCCTGTGCAACACCTGAATCACAGCCAGCGCTGCCGAACTGCTGATACTGTAAAACACATTTTTACCTTCACGGCGGGTGGTCACCACTTGTGCTTCACGCAAAACGGTCAGTTGTTGAGACAAACTTGGTTGTCGTAAATTCAGATTGACTTCCAGCTCACTGACGGACTTTTCGCCCTGGGATAACTGGCACAGCAACATTAAGCGGTCGCTGTTGGCCATTACCTTCATCAGGTTGCTGGCCTGATCGGCAGATGCTCTCAATTGATCAAAAATATCCACTGCAATGTCGGATGTTTGCATGTTGCCCCTATATTGATCATTTATTTTTATCTGTTTGATGACTGGATTGTCTGAAGTATAAACCAGCCGGCAGAGGTGAACTATTCATCAAAAAACAATGAAATGAATCTCACGAAGATGGCCTGAGTGATACAGGTTTACACTTTGAATTGTGATAAAGTTTATCGCATAACGCTATGTCATGGTGCATTCTGTCACATCGTACAGGGATAAATGCTAAAAAAAGGAACAGTGGAGATGCAGTCACTTTCATGGATCAGCCTGTTTCCGGAACTGGAAGCGCTGGAGGAACCTGCCAAAAAATTATTGATGCAGTTCGCGCACATTGTGGAAGCGCCGGCCGGTACCATTGGTTATCAGGAGGGCGATCATTGCGGCGGTTACGTGTTGCGCCTGAAAGGCCGTTCGCGTGTCTACAAGATGTCGGCCAGTGGCCGTGAAATTGTACTGTATCGCGTCAGCGCCGGTGAAACCTGCGTGATTACCACCACCTGCCTGCTGGGCAATAGCCAGTATCCCGCTTCCACCATTGTTGAAGAGGAAATCCAGGATGTCATTATTCCTGATGCCATTTTCCAGAAACTGATGATTGATTCGCCGGTATTCAGGCAGTATGTAATGCAGAACTACGGTGCCCTGATCAGTGACCTGATTGTGCTGCTGGACGAGGTTGCCTTCCAGACGCTGGATGCACGGCTGGCCAAATGCCTGCTGGATATGGGCAGCAACACCATTCAGCGTACGCATCAGCAGATTGCCGATGAGCTGGGCACCGCGCGCGAAGTGGTCAGTCGCCAGCTCAAGCGGCTGGAGCAGAAAGGCTGGCTGCATATGGGGCGCGGCATGATTGAAATCCAGCACAGGGCCGAGTTGCTCAAACTGGCAAACAGCGGACAGTAGCTGCACCATCTGTATCTGCACAGATACAAAATTTCGCACGAACTGATACATCTGATAGTCCTCCCGCATGATTGAATGCACGTTATGCAAATAACTGCATCAGGCAGAATGTCGAGAGGAGAAACAAATGCGTAAACGGATAGGGTTAGGTATTGCACTGATGGCGGCCAGCCAGCTGGCTATGGCCGGTCAAATCATTGACCGGGCCAGGGTGCTGTCAGTGAGTCCGCAAGTGCAGCATATCAATCAGCCACACCAGGAGTGCCGGACCGACTATGTGCGTGAACGTGTTTATGAGCCTGCTCACTCCACTACCGGCGCGATTGTCGGCGGGGTGGCCGGCGGCTTGCTGGGCAGCACTATCGGTAAAGGTAGCGGCCGGATTGTTGCCGCCGCAGTGGGTGCAGGGTTAGGCGCAGTGGTCGGTGACCGCGTTGGCAGTCAGAACAGTTATGGCCGCGAGCGCATAGTCAATCGCCCGGTCCAGCAATGTATGACGGTAGACCAATGGCAAACCGTCACGACTGGCTATGTGGTGAATTATGAATACCAGGGACGTCAATACAGCACCGTGATGGACAGGCATCCGGGCGCCTTTATGGAAGTGGCTGTGCAGGTGAATCCGCAATCTTATGTGCTGGCGCAGCCAGTCCCTGCTGCGTATCGCCCGGCCATCATCAAAGGGCGTGGACCAAAGCATTCACGCCATTACTGGTAAATTGCCGGGGAGGCAACTGCAATCTTCAGTGCGATCCGGAAGACGCGATACCTGTCAGGGTGTCGCGTTTTTATGCTTTAAGCAGCACAATCACGGCACCGCTGCCGCCATCATTAGGCCTTGCCTGCGCATAGGCAATCACTTCATCTTTCTGCATCAGCCAGTTACGCAGTTTATGTTTCAGGACAGGCTCCCTGTTTCTGGAGCCCAATCCTTTGCCGTGTACTATCCTGATGCAGCGCAAGCCCCGTTTTTTGCAGTCGGCAATAAATTCTGAAACATACAGTCTGGCTTCATCACTGATCAGGCCATGCAGATCAATATGCGCTTGTACTACCCAATGGCCACGGCGCAATTTACTTAATACCAGTGGGGATTGACCTTCACGCAGATACAGCAGCTCCTCACCGCTTTCCAGTTCGTGCGCGGGAATATAGTGATCGCTTAAAGAGTCGACGAGCGCCTGTTGTTCGTCGCGGATAAACTGACGCGGAATGGGTTTGGGTTTTTTCGGCGTATGCAGGATACGTTTGGCCTTGACCGGGCGCGCACCTTTGACTGCTTCATGGAACAGCTGAATATCGTCGTCATCTTCTGTGTCGGGCAGATCGTTGCTCATGGCGATATTGTATTCACTCAAGACTACATATCAAAAGTAAAAAGCGCGTCCTGATGATGCATCCGGGCGCGCTTTTTCTTCAGTCCAGTCTTATTCCAGGTTAGTCAGGTAGCGTTCGGCATCCAGTGCGGCCATGCAACCGGTTCCGGCGCTGGTGACAGCCTGGCGGTAAATATGATCCTGCACATCGCCTGCGGCAAATACGCCGGGGATATTGGTGGCGGTAAAGTTACCCTGGCGGCCTGCCTGGGTGATGATGTAGCCACCTTCCATCTCCAGCTGGCCTTCAAAGATCTGCGTATTCGGCTGGTGACCAATGGCAATAAACACGCCTTTGAGCGGAATGTCCCTGGTGCTGCCGGAATTGACATCTTTCAGGCGCATGCCGGTCACGCCGGTATTGTCACCCAGCACTTCATCCAGGGTCTGGAAGGTTTCCAGCACTACTTTGCCTTCCTTGACGCGCTCCATCAGTTTGTCGACCAGAATCGCTTCGGCCTTGAATTTGTCCCGGCGGTGTACCAGTGTCACCTTGCTGGCGATATTCGCCAGGTATAAAGTTTCTTCCACGGCAGTGTTGCCACCACCAACGACTGCAACTTCCTGGTTGCGGTAAAAGAATCCGTCACAAGTGGCGCAGGCAGATACACCTTTACCGGCAAAGGCTTCTTCGCTGGGTAGTCCCAGATATTTGGCAGAAGCCCCTGTGGCGATAATCAGGGCATCACAGGTATATTCACCATTATCGCCCACCAGACGAATCGGTTTTTCTTTCAGGTGAGTCGTATGGATATGATCGAAAATCATTTCGGTATTGAAACGCTCGGCATGCTGCTGAAAGCGTGCCATCAACTCCGGCCCCATCACGCCCATCGCATCTGCTGGCCAGTTATCCACTTCGGTGGTGGTCATTAACTGACCACCTTGCGCCAGACCGGTAATCAGTACCGGATTCAGGTTGGCACGAGCCGCATATACGGCTGCGGTATAACCGGCCGGGCCGGAACCCAGAATCATTAAACGGGCATGCTTGGTTGCCATACTTTATCTTTCTTGGTGAATAATCGATGTTCAATAAAATGGGGATGAATTCGCCTGTTACAAGGCGTCATCCCCGGCTTTGTTTGAAAGGTGGCGCTATTCTTAAAGGATAGCGCCGGTGGAATTTATTTCTCCAATAAACTACGCAACATCCAGGCAGTCTTTTAGTTTCGGCATAACCTTAAGGTTAGCCTGCACTGAAAGACTGCCTGGAATTATTTCTCAAGCAGACTGCGTAGCATCCAGGCAGTCTTTTCATGTAACTGCAGGCGTTGGGTCAGCAGGTCGGCGGTGGCTTCATCTGCTGCTTTTTCTGCAGCCGGAAATACGCTGCGTGCAGTACGGCAGACAGCTTCATGCCCGGCCACCAGTTCGCTGATCATGTCATTGGCTTTAGGGACGTCTACAGTTTCATCAATGGATGTCAGTTTTGAGAACTGGGCATAGGTGCCAGGGGCGTATACACCCAGTGAGCGGATACGTTCGGCGACCAGGTCCACGGCCAGTGCCAGCTCGGTATATTGTGTTTCAAACATCAGATGCAAGGTATTGAACATCGGACCGGTGACGTTCCAGTGGAAATAATGGGTTTTCAGGTACAGGGTATATGTATCTGCCAGCAGTTTTGATAACCCTTCTGCAATTTGATGACGATCTTCGTTATTGATACCAATATCCATCGTTGTCTCCTTATTATGGTTAAAGCTATTTTAAAAGCTACAATGCCTGACTGCAATTTGATTTTGTTATAATCATTTAAGTTCATTTGCGTAAAGAAAGAGATAACGCATTGTTTTTTAATAAAAAAAATATATCCAATGTCCGTTTGGAAAAAACGTCTACCGAAAAGCAGTTAAAGGACGCCAGACTGGTACGCGAAGTCATGTGGATCGCACTGGCGGCGCTGGGTGTATTTCTGGCCATCATTCTGGCGACTTATTCACATGAAGATCCGGGCTGGACGCATGCCATCGGTGAAAGCGGTCTTATACATAATGCCGGCGGCGTGGTCGGTGCATGGATAGCCGATGTGTTGCTTTCCCTGTTTGGCTTTTCTGCCTGGTGGTTTGTGATCCTGGCTTTTTATTTTGTCTGGCTGATGTACCAGCGCCTGCATCTGGAAGCAGCGGAAAAACAGGACTGGTGGCTGAATGGTGTCGGCTTTGCTTTGTTGTTGCTGGCTTCTGCCGCACTGGAAGCCGGTCATCTGGTGAATTTCCCGGCAGATTTCCCCTTGCAGCAGGGCGGAGTGATAGGCAGTGGCATTGATCATCTGTTACGCAATATGTTCGGTTTTGCCGGTTCCACCATGCTGTTGCTGGTGCTGTTTGCAACAGCGTTCAGCCTGTTTACCGGCTGGTCACTGATCAGCATGAGCGAGCGGCTGGGGGAAGCGGTTATCCGTTTCTATCAGTGGAGCTTGCTGAAATACCAGGATTTTCAGGATCGTAAAGTTGGCCGCCAGGCGCTGCAGGCGCGTGAAGAGTTTGTCGAGTCCGAGCGCAAACGGGTTGAAGACCGCAAACCGGTGGAAATTACCGTACCCGAAGTGGCGATTGCACCCAGCGAGCGTGTGGTCAGGGAAAAACAGGCAGTGTTGTTCGAGGTTATCCAGCAGGAAGGGTTACCCGCGCTGCATTTGCTGGATGCGCCCAACCAGTCGGTTGAACTGCAGTCTGCCGAAACCCTGGATTTCACTTCGCGCCTGATAGAACGCAAACTGATGGACTTTGGTATTGAGGTCAAAGTGGTGGTGGCCCAGCCTGGGCCGGTGATTACGCGTTACGAACTGGATCCGGCACCAGGTGTCAAAGGCAGCCAGATTACCAACCTGGCCAAGGATCTGGCGCGTGCCTTGTCAGTGATCAGTGTGCGTGTAGTGGAAACCATTCCCGGTAAAAGCTATATGGGCCTGGAAATCCCTAATCCCAAACGCCAGATTGTGTCCTTGTCGGAAATCATGGGCAGTCAGGCTTATGCTGACCTGAATTCGCCGCTGGCAATTGCCATGGGCAAGGATATCGCCGGCAAGCCTATCGTGGCTGATCTGGCCAAAATGCCGCACGTACTGGTTGCGGGGACCACCGGCTCCGGTAAATCTGTCGCGATTAACGCCCTGATTCTGAGTCTGCTGTACAAGTCTGAAGCCAGTCGTGTGCGCATGATTCTGATTGACCCGAAAATGCTGGAATTGTCGGTGTATGAAGGTATTCCACATTTGCTGGCCCCGGTGGTGACTGATATGCGCCAGGCGGCCAATGCCTTGAACTGGTGCGTGGCCGAGATGGAGCGCCGCTATAAACTGATGTCCACGCTGGGTGTGCGTAATCTGGCGGGTTACAACCAGAAAATCCAGGAAGCGAAAAAGCAGGGCACACCGATTCCGCATCCGTTCAGCCTGACGCCGGATGAGCCGGAACCGCTGGAAGAAATGCCATTGATCGTGGTGGTCATCGACGAGCTGGCTGACCTGATGATGGTGGTGGGCAAAAAAGTGGAAGAGCTGATTGCGCGACTGGCGCAAAAAGCGCGTGCTTCCGGGATTCACCTGGTCCTGGCGACACAACGTCCTTCCGTCGACGTGATTACCGGCCTGATTAAAGCCAACGTGCCGACACGGGTGGCGTTCCAGGTGTCCAGCAAAATCGATTCACGCACCATCCTGGACCAGATGGGTGCCGAAACCTTGCTGGGTCAGGGCGATATGCTGTACCTGCCGCCAGGCAGCGGCTACCCGCAACGTATTCACGGCGCATTCGTCAGTGATGGTGAGGTGCACAATGTGGTCAATTTCCTCAAGGCACAGGGTGAACCAAATTATATTGAGGGCATTCTGACCAATGAGACTGAAGGAAGCGACCTTGACGGCATGTCAGGTGGTGAGGATGGCGGCGGTGAAAAAGACCCGCTGTATGATGAAGCGGTGGCGATTGTATTGAAAACCCGTCGTGCATCCATCTCCTCGGTGCAACGTCAATTACGGATTGGTTATAACAGGGCGGCAAGATTGATAGAAGATATGGAACGTGCAGGACTGGTGTCAGCCATGCAAAGCAATGGTAATCGTGAAGTGCTGGTCAAGGCAGGAGGCGACCATGAGTAAACGCTGGTTCATGTATGCATTATTGTGTGTCAGCGTGCTGGCGTCAGCATTGGCGCATGCCGATGGCGTGGACGATCTGAAACATTTTTACCAAAACACGCGATCCATGCGTGCCGATTTCAGGCAAACCGTCTTTGACCAGAAAGGCAGCAAATTGCAGGAAGTCGATGGCACTATGCTGTTGCAGCGACCCAACAAATTCCGCTGGGATTACCACAAGCCTTACGAACAGCAGATTATCAGTGATGGCCGCCAGGTATTTTTGTTTGATATTGATTTACAGCAAGTGACAGTGCGCACTGTCGACAAAGTGCTGGGTACCAGTCCGGCTGCCTTGCTGGCAGGTGGCCCGAATGTGGAGGAAAGTTTCCAGTTATCGCGACTGGCCGACTTTGAGGGCATGCAGCGCGTACAGGCCAAACCCAAACAGAAGGATAGCGGGTTCCAGGTGGTGGTGATTTCCTTTGATCATGACAAACTGGCTGAAATGCGCCTGGTGGATGCATTCGGTCAAAGCACCCATATTGTTTTCTCCAATGTGGAAGTCAATCCGTCATTACAGGCCTCGCAGTTCCTGTTCAACATTCCCAAAGGGGTCGATGTCGTCGGTGAATAGCCGTTGCACGACCATCACTATGTCCTCGCTGTCTATCCAGAAACCTCTTCTTCCATCCCGCTGGCGGGAATAGGCCATGTCTGATTTATTCGCACAAGAACCTTCTGCACCGTTAGCTGAAGCCCTGCGTCCCAAAACGCTGGATGAAGTTATCGGGCAATCCCACTTGCTGGGAGAGGGCAAGCCACTGCGACTCGCCTTCCAGTCAGGCAAGCCGCACTCCATGATCTTCTGGGGGCCGCCAGGCGTGGGCAAGACCACGCTGGCACGACTGACCGCCACCGCCTTCAAATGCGAGTTCATTGCGCTTTCAGCAGTATTCTCCGGCGTCAAGGATATCCGTGCTGCCATGGACCAGGCGCAGCAGAACCTTGTAATGGGCAAGCACACCATCCTGTTTGTGGACGAGATTCACAGATTCAACAAGTCTCAGCAGGACGCGCTGCTTCCTTATGCAGAAAGCGGGCTGGTCACCTTTATTGGCGCCACCACTGAAAACCCTTCTTTTGAGGTGAACTCGGCGCTGCTCTCAAGGGCGCAGGTCTATGTGCTGAAATCACTGACAGAGGAAGAATTGAAGCTGCTGCTGAAACGTGTTCAGCAGGAGGGGGCGCTTGGTGATTTGCAGTTTGAAGATCTGGCCGTTGAAACCATTATTGGCTATGCAGACGGTGATGCAAGAAGGTTTCTGAACCTGCTGGAACAGTGTAAAACGGCTGCCGGTGCAGCGGGTGTCCAGAAGATTGATACCGGTTTTATCGAAAATGCGCTGACGCTGAATAGTCGTCGTTTTGACAAAGGCGGAGATAATTTTTATGACCAGATTTCAGCTTTGCATAAATCTGTTCGTGGTTCCAATCCTGATGCCGCGCTTTACTGGCTGACGAGGATGCTGGATGGCGGTGCTGATCCCCGTTATCTGGCACGGCGTATTGTGCGTATGGCGTGGGAAGATATTGGCCTGGCTGATCCCAGAGCCATGCAGATTGCCAACGATGCCGCCCTGACCTATGAGCGGCTGGGCAGCCCCGAAGGCGAGCTGGCACTAGGCCAAGCGGTCATCTATCTGGCAGTGGCGGCAAAGAGCAATGCGGGCTATATGGCCTACAACCAGGCAAAAGCCTTTGTGAACCAGGACCAGAGTCGCGAGGTGCCTGTTCACCTGAGAAATGCACCCACCAAACTGATGAAGGAGCTTGGGTACGGGCATGAATACCGCTATGCCCATAATGAACCCAACGCTTACGCCGCGGGTGAAACCTATTTTCCTGATGGCATAGAGGAACCGGGTTGGTATCAACCGGTACCCAGGGGGCTGGAAGTCAAAATTGCAGAGAAATTGGCTACGCTAAGGAAATGGGATGAAGAGGCCAGGGGGAAGTAAAACTGATTGATAAGACAAACTCGCCAGCTGTCTCCGGATTATATTTACAAGCCCACGCCGTGCGGTTTGGAAGGTAAAATAGACGAGAAATTAAATCATCTGCAAAACTGGATAGAAAAGCCAAAAGTAAATAAACCGTCGATAAACGCAGATGCACGCCGATAAGAGCAAAACAAACACCTGAAACTTAGATCAATAGATTTAAAATCATTGAGAAACAGGCATTAAAGCCTTTCCATCAGCGTTTATCTGCGTGTATCGGCGGACTATTTTAGAAAGAATATATGTTAGATATACAACAACTTAGAAATGATCTGGACCATGTGGTTGCGCGCCTGAAAGCGCGCAAGTTTGACTTCCCGGCCGAGGAATTCAAGGCGCTGGAAGCGCAGCGTAAAACGGTGCAGACCAATACTGAAAACCTGCAGGCCAAGCGTAATGCTGTCTCCAAACAGATTGGCATTGCCAAATCCAAAGGCGAAGATGCCAGTGCGATTCTGGCGGAAGTCGCTGGCCTGGGAGATGAGTTGAAAGCGGCGGAAGCGCAGCTGAACGAGATTCAGGCCAATATGCAGGCGCTGATGCTGAATGTACCTAATCTGCCACACGACAGTGTACCTGTGGGCGAGGATGAAGCACAGAATGTGGAAGTTCGCCGCTGGGGCACACCACGCAGTTTTGACTTTGACGTCAAAGACCACGCTGACGTCGGCGAACCACTGGGGCTGGATTTTGATACCGGTGCCAAATTGTCGGGCGCACGTTTCACGCTGATGAAAGGGCAGATCGCCAGGCTGCATCGAGCCATTGCCCAGTTTATGCTGGACACGCAAACCGAGAAGCACGGCTATACCGAATGCTATACCCCGTATATGGTGAACCGCGAAACGCTGGTAGGCACAGGTCAATTACCGAAATTTGAGGAAGACCTGTTTGTAACGCCGCATAATGACAGCAAACTGTATTTGATTCCTACTTCTGAAGTGACGCTGACCAATACCGTGCGCGACGAGATTGTGGCGCTGGATACGCTGCCGATCAAACTGACGGCGCATACGCCTTGTTTTCGCTCCGAAGCTGGTTCTTATGGTCGCGATACCAAGGGCATGATACGCCAGCACCAGTTTGATAAAGTGGAAATGGTGCAGATTGTGCATCCGGAAAACAGTTACCAGGCGCTGGAAGAAATGGTGGGTCATGCCGAAGCGATTTTACAGGCGCTGGAACTGCCTTATCGCGTGGTCTCGTTGTGTACCGGCGATATGGGCTTTGGCGCGGCTAAAACCTATGACCTGGAAGTCTGGTTGCCGGCACAGAATACCTATCGTGAAATATCTTCAGTCTCTAACTGCGAAGCCTTCCAGGCGCGCCGGTTGCAGGCCCGTTTCCGCAATGCCAATGGCAAACCTGAATTGCTGCATACCCTGAACGGTTCCGGCCTGGCGGTCGGGCGTACGCTGGTGGCGGTTCTGGAAAATAACCAGAATGCGGATGGCAGCGTCACAATTCCTAAAGCCTTACAGGCTTATATGGGTGGCAAGACTGTGATCACTGCCTAATCAAGCTGCGCAACTGTACTTGCCTGAAATGCCTTCGCGGATAGCGGGGGCATTTTTGTTTCCGCGATCTTGTACGGATCCAGGCCGGGGTCATAGACGGGGAAATATTTCTGCATGATCTGGTAATAACTGCGCACCAGTTCCGTATAAATCACCGGCGCACCGCAGCTGCAATAGCCGTGTTTGGCATTGACATAATGGGCCGGGTCATTCAATAGCTGGTAGCCTTTCTTGACGTCAGCCCAGCTGTCCGGATTCAGGCCCAGCCGTTGTGCCATGATGCGCGCATCTTCCAGGTGGCCCAGGCCGTTGTTGTAAGCGGCCAGCGCCATAAAGGTGCGGTCTGGTTCCGGAATGCGTGCCGGGAGGCGGTCCTTGAGCCATAGCAGGAATTTGGCACCGGCGATAATGCTTTGCTGCGGGTCCAGCCGGTTGGTCACATTCATCATGTTCGATGTCTGTTCAGTCAGCATCATCAGGCCGCGTACATTGGTCGGGGAGGTGCTGTAATTATCCCAGTGCGACTCCTGGTAGCTCAGGGCCGCCAGCAGGCGCCAGTCAATATCGGTGATTTCCTGGGCGCCTTTAAACAGGCGGATATATTGCGGCAGCACGGTACGGGATTTACTTAAAAACGCAGTCACATCCATTTGCTTCAAGCGTTTGGTGTGACCGTAGTAACGATCCAGCAGATTGCGCAGCGTGCCGTCTTTTTCTATGGTTTTGAAAAAAGCCTGCACCTGTTTCAGGCGGTGTTCGCCGGACAGTTTATTCAATGCCCAGGCGATATTGTCCGGCTGGCCCAGCATCAGCCCGGCATCCAGTTGCGGATAAAGATATTTCATGATGGCCAGCAAATGATTATCTGCCACGGTGAAGTCGATTTCATTACGTGCCACCGCTTCTATCAACTGCTCCGAGCTTAGTTTATCGCTTTCGCGCCAGATCAGTTTAGGATATTGCGCCTGTAATTCACGCATTTTGTCCACAAAACTGGTGCTTTTGGGCAGCACGATTCTTTTGTCAAACAGTGCTTCGGCTTTATTCGGGGCGCTATTCTGGTCACGGTTATACACCACCATCGCCTGTACCTGGTGAAAAGCCGGGCCAAACAACACCTGTCGTTTGCGTGCGGCAGTGATGCTGATGTCTGCAGCGGCAATATCCGCATCTCCGCGCAGCAAGGTGGGAAACACTTTGTCAAAGCTGTCCACCACCATGATTTCCAGTTTGTAAGGTGCCCCCAGAAAATTGACAAACCGCTTGGCCAGGTCATATTCCAGGCCGGCATAGTTATTCTGGCTATCAATAAAATACGTGTCTGGGCTGTTAATGGTGACGAAGCGGATAGTGTAGGGGTCCGGTTTGGGCTTGGCCAGTGGCGACTGTTTGGGCGCCACCGGATCGCTACAGGCGACAAGTCCGATGCACAGGCAGGCCAGCAAGGTCCACCGCCATGCGTAACATGCGGAACTACCGGAAAGTAAACGCATCATGCCGGTGCGAATGCGACTAGGCGCGGGTTTCGACCTTACCTTGATCGGCAATCAGGACGGTAGTTGCCAGGCCGGGGAAAATGCCATGTTCAACCACACCGGGAATATTGTTGAGCAGGGCATTCAGTTGATGGCCATCCATGCCGGCTTCAAAACGCATATCCAGCACCAGGCTGCCATAGCTGGTGATACTCAGGCCATCTTTGGCAGCATTGGGGCGCAAGTCACCGCTGCCGCCAATGGCTTCTATGCTGCGTTTGGCCGCTTGCCAGGCAAAGGGCATCACTTCAATCGGGATAGGATAATTTTCACCAATACGGCTCACCAGTTTGCTTTTATCTGCGACGACGAT
Source organism: uncultured Methylophilus sp. (assembly GCA_966248215.1). GTDB lineage: Bacteria > Pseudomonadota > Gammaproteobacteria > Burkholderiales > Methylophilaceae > Methylophilus. The sequence goes on from CBIMYT010000001.1 coordinate 219,421, forward strand.
AAATTGCCTGGCCGCTTTCGCCAGCAGCTTTTCCATGACCAGGTCATAGCCGCGGCCTTTCAGCAGGGTATTGTCGGCGGTGATTTCATCGGCGCCATCCACATACAGGTCAATCTGGCTCAGCTGGGATAAACTCAGCACGGTCAATCCGGCAGATTGCGCCTTGATCATGCTGATATTGGAGCTGGCGACAGTGGCAACCCGCAGCTTTTCCTGTTGCTGGCGTGCAGCCAGTGCTTCGATAAAATAATTGGCGGTAGAGCCAGTGCCCAGGCCCACAATCATATCGTTTTTAACGTAGCGGGCGGCTTCTAGTGCGACGACTTGTTTGTCATTCATTATGTCTGTTCTCCATGCCGGGACAAGGGCGCCTGTGCACGCTATGCGTGTCAGGGCGTGGTGTTCCTCCAGCGTCTCTGTGTGTGCCGTGAATACAGCCAGCCGACGCTTGCAGTTATAATAGCAAACTACTCGGCAGATTCGCCAAGAATTACTCGTTAAACCTGGGCAATAAGATTTAAATTTTTTATGGCAGTTTCCCTTCCCGTCATCGGGCATCCGCAGCGTTTTTCTTTTCACAGCCAGGGCTTGGACAGCCGGGCACTGGCCGAGCTGGCCATGGCGTTAAAGGCGACGCCACACCCGCTGGTGATTGTGACCGCCAATGCGTTTGAAGCGCAGCGTCTGGTAGAAGAAATTCCTTATTTTGGCAAAGATATTCAGGTACATCTGCTGCCGGACTGGGAAACCCTGCCGTATGACGTGTTCTCACCACACCCGGATCTGATCTCCGAACGGCTGTCCACGCTATATCAGCTGAGCCAGAACCAGAGCGATGTGGTGATCGTACCGATTGCGACGGCATTACTGCGTCTGCCACCAGTGGCTTATCTGGCCGCGCATACCTTTATGCTGAAAAAAGGCCAGACCCTGGATGTGGAGGCTTTGCGCAACCAGTGTGCACAGGCCGGTTACCATCATGTCAGCCAGGTCATGAGTCCGGGAGAGTTCAGTGTGCGTGGCGGCCTGGTGGATCTGTATCCCATGGGCAGCGCATTGCCATACCGTATCGATTTGTTTGATGACGAAATCGAGACCATACGCACGTTTGATATTGATACCCAGCGCAGCGTTTACCCGGTGCCTGAAATCCGTATGCTGCCGGCACGGGAATTTCCCATGGATGAAGCCGCGATTGCACGTTTTCGCAGCCAGTTCCGCGAGTATTTTGAAGGTGATCCACAGCGTGCCAAGATTTATAAGGATGTGAGCAAAGGCACACCCAGTGGCGGCGTGGAGTGGTATCTGCCGCTGTTCTTTGAGCAAACAGCCACCTTGTTCGATTATTTGCCTCAACAGACCGTGCTCTGTTTGCATGGTGACCTGGACAAAGCCGCGCAAACTTTCTGGACAGATGCCAGCAGCCGTCACCGCCTGATGGCCTACGATGCCGAAAAACCGATTTTGCGGCCGGAAACCCTGCTGCAGAAAGCTGACGAATTCTTTAAACAGACGCATGATTTTGCGCTGGTGTATCACCAGTTACAAACCACGACGACCATGCCGTCAGTGGATGTTGACCGACGTGCCGACCAGCCTTTGCATAAATTACAGGCGTTTATTCATCAGTTCAGCGGACGCGTACTGATCGCAGCCGAAAGCCTGGGGCGACGCGAAACCATCGCGCAATTATTCAGCCAGCATGGCCTGACTTTTTCGCTGGCAGAAGACTGGGCAGGGTTTGCCACCAGCCAGTTCCCGGTTATGCTGGGTGTGGCGCCGTTACACCAGGGCTTTGTCGATGATGCGTTGGCCGTGATTACCGAAGCGGAGTTGTATGCCGGTACCGTACGCCAGCAGCGTAGACGCAACCAGGAAAAAGCACGCAATGCCGAAGGCATGCTCAAGGACTTGTCCGAGTTACGGCTGGATGACCCGGTGGTACATGAGCAGCACGGCGTGGGACGCTACAAGGGCCTGGTCAATATTGATTTTGGTGAAGGTGAAACCGAGCTGTTGCTGATTGAATATTTCGGCGAAGACAAATTATATGTACCGGTGTCGCAGCTATTCCTGATTTCACGCTATTCCGGCGGCCCGCCGGAAAGTGCGCCTTTGCATAGACTGGGCAGCGGCCAGTGGGAAAAAGCCAAGAAAAAAGCCCTCAGGCAGATTCGCGATACAGCGGCTGAATTGCTGAATTTATACGCACAGCGCGCCGCACGCCGTGGACATGCCTTTACCCTGAGTCTGCATGATTACGAAGCGTTCTGTGAAGGTTTCCCGTTTGAGGAAACACCGGATCAGCTGGAAGCTATCGAAAATGTGATTAAAGACATGCAGTCCGGCCGACCTATGGACAGGCTGGTGTGCGGGGATGTGGGCTTCGGTAAAACCGAAGTTGCCTTGCGCGCCGCGTTTGTCGCGGTCATGGGGGGGCGTCAGGTGTCTGTGCTGGTGCCGACTACCTTGCTGGCCGAACAGCATTACCAGAACTTCGTTGACCGTTTTGCCGAGTGGCCGATCAAGATTGCCGAGATTTCACGTTTCCGTACCGCCAAAGAGCAGGCAGAAGCGCTGAAGGGGCTGGCCGATGGCAGTATTGATATCATCATAGGCACGCACCGGCTGATCCAGAAAGATGTGAAGTTCAAGAACCTGGGCCTGGCGATTCTGGATGAAGAGCACCGTTTTGGTGTACGCCAGAAAGAGCAGATGAAAGCGCTGCGTGCCGAAGTGGATGTGCTGACGCTGACCGCCACCCCGATTCCCCGCACACTGAGCATGGCGATGGAAGGCTTGCGTGAATTCTCAGTGATTTCCACGCCGCCGCAGAAACGCCTGGCCATCAAGACGTTCCATACCGAATATTCCGAAGGCATTATCCGCGAAGCGGTGATGCGTGAATTCAAGCGTGGCGGCCAGGTATATTTCCTGCATAACGAAGTCGATACCATTTACGTGATGAAGGAAAAACTGGAGAAATTCCTGCCCGAAGCACGCATTGTGATCGGCCATGGTCAGTTGCGCGAACGCGAGCTGGAACATGTGATGCGCGATTTCTACCAGCAACGCGCCAACTTATTGCTGTGTACTACCATTGTCGAAACCGGCATTGACGTGCCGACCGCCAACACCATGATTATCAACAAGGCGGATATGTTCGGCCTGGCACAATTACACCAGTTACGTGGCCGCGTAGGCCGCAGCCATCACCAGGCCTATGCCTATCTGCTGACTGATCCACATCGCACCATTACGCCGCAGGCGCAGAAACGCCTGGATGCCATCCAGTTGCTGGAAGACCTGGGCGCCGGTTTTCACCTGGCCATGCATGATCTGGAAATCCGTGGTGCCGGTGAATTGCTGGGTGATAGCCAGAGCGGCGAGATGCAGGAAATAGGTTTTAACCTGTATTCCGATATGCTCAATCATGCTGTCAAACAGCTCAAGGCTGGCAAGGAACCTGATCTGGACGCGCCATTAGGCGTGACCACCGAAATCAATCTGCATACGCCAGCGCTGTTACCGAATAATTATTGCCCGGATGTGCATGAACGCCTGGTGCTGTACAAACGTCTCGCCAACTGCGAAGACGACGAAGCGCTGGATGCCATGCAGGAAGAGCTGATAGATCGTTTCGGTTTGCTGCCGGAAACTGGAGAGGCCCTGATCGCCTGTCATCGCCTGCGTATTGCCGCCAAACCGCTGGGCATCGTTAAAATTGACGCCTCGGATGCCGCAATCCAGCTGCAGTTCAATCCCAAAGCCGATATCGACCCGATGAAGCTGATTAACCTGTTGCAACGCGACAAGCGCTGCCGCATGAACGGGCCGGACAAATTACGTGTTACAGTGCAGCTGGGCAATTTGAATCACCGCGTAGAACTGGTGAAAACACTGTTGAAGGAATTCAGTTAATGCTAGAAAAAATAATGACTGCGATTGTCACCTGGATTATCGGCGTGATTTCCACCATGGGTTACGGCGGTATTGTTCTGCTGATGGCGATTGAGTCGGCCTGTATTCCGCTGCCTTCGGAAATCATCATGCCTTTTGCCGGTTTCCTGGTATCCACAGGCGAGCTGACTTTATGGGGCATTGCACTGGCAGGGGCGATAGGCTGTGTAGTGGGTTCTATTCCGGCCTATTATCTGGGTATGTATGGCGGACGCCCACTGGTGGAAAAGTATGGAAAATACGTGCTGATCAGCCACAAAGACCTGGATATGGCCGACCGCTGGTTTGCCAATCACGGTGAAATCATTATCTTTATTGCCCGTCTGCTGCCTGCCGTGCGTACCTTTATCGCCTTCCCGGCAGGCGTGGCACGCATGAATATGATGCGCTTTATTGCCTACACCTTTGCAGGTTCTTTAATCTGGTGCTGGGCACTGGGCTATATCGGCATGAAAACCGGCGAGCACTGGGAAGACCTGAAAATCTACTTCCATGAATCGCACTATGTCATTGCCGCATTAGGCGTGGTGTTTGTCGCCTGGTATGTGCGCAGGCACTTCAAGAACGAGCAGTCTTAAAGGCTGTATTATCCGCCGATGCACGCAGATGAACGCCGATACTGGGAGGGTGTTATCTGCGTTCATCGGCGTGTATCGGCGGACAATTAAAATTGTTTTTGATTTTACTCTTAACTTGGCTTGTACCTGTGTGTAGACACTTATAAAGGTGAGCATTCTTAAAGGCTTTATCTATACGCCGATGAACGCAAATAAACGCCGATACTGCGA
>CBIMYT010000002.1:0-200810 GCA_966248215.1 uncultured Methylophilus sp.
GGAAGTGTCCACTATGTCCTCGTACACCTGTCAACCATGTCTCCGGTCTATACAGTGCAAGCAAAGAAAAGTTACTCGCCTAGGGGCGAAAAGGAATGCCCAATAAAATCACAAACACCCCACACACCGACCATCAACAGCAAAACAATCCGCCAATCTCCCCTTCACATCATGCGATAATATGCCCATGCAATCCGAAACCAATCTCCTCCAGGGCCTTAACGACAAACAACTGCAAGCGGTCACCCTGCCGCATGTCTCCGCGCTGATTCTGGCGGGTGCCGGTAGCGGCAAAACCCGTGTCCTGACTACCCGTATTGCCTGGCTGATCCAGACCGGGCAAACCTCACCCATGGGCATTATGGCGGTGACCTTCACCAACAAGGCCGCCAAGGAAATGCTGACGCGCCTGACCAGCATGCTACCTATCAATACACGTGGCATGTGGGCCGGGACTTTCCATGGTTTGTGTAACCGCATGCTGCGGGCGCATTACCGTGAATCCGGCCTGCCCAGCACTTTCCAGATTCTGGATACCGCCGATCAGCTGTCTGCTATCAAGCGCGTGATGAAGGTCATGAATGTGGATGACGAAAAATATCCACCCAAGCAGGTGATGGGTTATATCAATAGCTGCAAGGAAGAAGGTTTGCGCGCGGATGCCGTAGAGGCTTACGACGGCCATAGTCAGAAATTGCGTGAAATTTATGCGGCTTACGATCAGCAATGCAACCGCGAAGGCGTGACCGATTTTGCCGAGCTGCTGTTGCGCTGTTATGAATTGCTACAACGTGAGCCGCATATCCGTGCACATTACCAGCAACGCTTCCAGTACATCCTGGTGGATGAATTCCAGGATACCAACCGCCTGCAATATTTGTGGCTCAAACTGCTGGGCGGCGCGCATAACAGTATTTTCGCGGTCGGTGATGATGACCAGAGTATTTACGCTTTCCGCGGTGCGCGCGTGGGCAATATGTCTGATTTCCAGCGTGATTTCCAGGTCGAGAATATCGTCAAGCTGGAAGAAAACTACCGCTCGCACAGCAATATCCTGGATGCGGCCAATGCCATTATCGCCAACAATAACAACCGCCTGGGCAAAAACCTGTGGACATCTGCTGGTAAGGGCGAGCCCATCCGCATTTATGAAGCCTATAACGACACTGACGAAGCGCAGTTTATTGTCGATGAAGTGAATATGCTGCAAAACGAAGGTGTGCCGCTGGGCGATATTGCCCTGCTCTACCGCAGCAATGCGCAATCACGCATCCTGGAACACTCGCTGTTTTCTGCCGGGATTCCGTACCGTGTTTATGGCGGCTTGCGCTTCTTCGAACGCGCTGAAGTGAAACATGCTCTGGCCTATATGCGCCTGATCGCCAATGCCAACGACGATACTGCATTGCTGCGTATTATCAACTTCCCGCCACGCGGCATAGGCGCACGCGGCCTGGAACAATTACAGGAAGCCGCGCGCCAGAACGAATGCAGTTTATGGCAGGCGGCGACCAACAAAGTTGGCGAAGGCAAGCTGGGTAGCAAGGGGCTGGATGGTTTTGTCGCGCTGGTGCGCCAGATGGTAGACCAGGCCTACGGCATTGCGCTGGGCGAAATGGCAGAAATGGTCATCAACCTGAGTGGCCTGATGGCACATTACCAGAACGACAAGGAAGGCGAAGACCGCATTGAAAACTTGCAGGAACTGGTCACGGCCACGGTGGCTTTCAGCAAGCAGGATCTGGGCAATCATCACAACATGGAAGAAGATGCCGACCTGCTGACGCAGTTCCTTAACCACGCCAGCCTGGAAGCCGGTGACCACCAGGCTGATGTCGGCCATGAAGCGCTGCAACTGATGACCGTGCATGCCGCCAAGGGACTGGAGTTTCACAGTGTGTTTATCAGCGGTGTGGAAGAAGGCTTGTTCCCGCATGAACAGGCTGCCTATGAAAATGGCGGGCTGGAAGAAGAGCGCCGCCTGATGTACGTCGCGGTGACACGCGCACGCCAGCGCCTGTATCTGAGCTATGCGCAAAGCCGCATGTTGCATGGCCAGGTACGTTACGGCATTGCTTCGCGCTTTGTGGATGAAATCCCGGCGGAGCTGACCAAACGCCTGAATAGCAAACCGGTCAGCAAGTCTTATGCCACGGGCGGACAATACACGCCTGCGCCCAGCACGCAATCCAGCTATCCGTTCAAAATCGGTCAGAGCGTACGCCATACCAAATTTGGCGAAGGCGTGGTAGTCAGCTATGAAGGCAATGCCAGCGACCTGGCAGTGAAAGTGAATTTTGGCAGTGCCGGGCTAAAAACGCTGATGCTGGAATATGCCAAGCTGGAAAAACTGTAATTGCTCAATACTATCCGGAAATAAAAAGCGCCTGTTACAACAGGCGCTTTTTCTGTCTCACGACACCTTAGTGAACCACGGGGGCAGCCCTGAACACATCCTTGTAACTGATGTACTGGAACGCAAACATCAGGGCGTTAATCACCAGCAGGGCGGCAAACACCAGCAAAGGCATCAGTAACTGCGCCAGCATGGGAATCAGCGCACCCAGAATACCAATGACCAGCCCCAAACCCAGCATCACCACCAGCATGCCAACAGTCATCACCAGCCAGGAAACGCCCATGGGCATGGTGTATTGCAGCATGCCGGCGATACTGGATTTAATCGCCCTAGACAATGAATAGCCATTCAGGGCAATCAGCATGGGTGAAAACCAGGTGGCAATAAACAAAGGTAATAACAACAATAGTACTTTGACAATAAATGACAGGGTATTTTCCAAAAATACGGTCATTTGTGATTCTGTCATTCCTGCTTTGCTGGGCGCATGTGCGACCAGAGCCGCCAGATCACTGCTAAGCAGATAAGTTGCCAGCACGGCATAAATCAGGCAGCTCAAACCAAGCAGTACCAGGGTCCTGAAGTGGGCCTGCAATTGTTGCCAGACCATGCCGGGCGCCATTTTTCCCTGCAAATCCACCTGGCGATACAGCATGACGACAAAAGCCATGCAGGCTGGCCAGATCACGACAGAAAGCAGGCCCAGAAAGCCCAGCATGGGCAAGGAAGGCAGCACCATGAAAATCATGATATAGGTCAGCGACCACAGCATCCAGATGTGTGGTTGCGTTTTAAACAAGGCCACACTTTCACGCACCCAGCGCAGGCCCCGTTGGGTTCCAGTTTCTGTCATGTGTCTCCCTTTTTTGTTTTTCTAACTCAATGCCTTGCGGCCAAGCAATATATGTTCAAAATGTGCCGGATCCTTGGCATGCGTCAGTTCGCCAGCCACCGGGTAGTAAAAATCATACAGGCGCGATAACCAGAAGCGCAAGGCAGCCCGGCGCAGCAAGGCCGGCCAGTGGGTTTTCTCGGCAGATGTAAAGGCGCGCACGGACTGGTAGGCATTCATGAATACCGCCAGTTTCTCATCCACAAACACGCCATTTGCATCCACGCACCATTCGTTGACGGCAATCGCAACGTCATACGCCAGCACATCATGGCAGGCATAGTAAAAATCAATAAATCCGCCCAGGCTATCGCCATCGAACAGCACATTGTCACGGAACAGGTCGCCATGGATAACGCCATGCGGCAGGCCGGACAAGTCCAGGCCATGCTGGAATTCCAGCTCTTCCTGCAACAGCGCTTGCTGTGCGGATGCCAGCTTAGGCATGACTTGTTGCGCTGTCATGACACGCCAGCCCTGTCCGCGCTGGTTGTGGGATTGCTCATGAAACTCCAGGCCGGCAAGATGCATGCGTGCCAGCGTCAGCGCAACCGCTTCAATCTGCGCCAGATTGGGGTCACTGACATCACTGCCTTTCAGGCAGCTCACCATCAGCGCCGGTTTGCCGTGGATGCGGTGCAGGGCAACGCCATTGCGGTCAACCACAGGTCGCGGACACAACACACCGTGTTGCGACAGATGTGTCATCAGATGGACGAAATAAGGCAGGTCATCAAAATCATTTTTTTCAAACACCGTCAGCACATAGCGTGCTTCACTGGTTTCAACAAAATAATTGGTATTGGTAATGCCGGCGGCGATGCCACGCAGGGATTGCAATTCACCGACATTAAAAGACGCCAGCCAGTGGCGCACTTCTTCCAGACTCAGGGTGGTAAAAACAGACATGAGATTTACAGGCCCGCCATTACGGGCAGGCCACAAGGATTTAGAATCGGAACAATGTCCATTGAGGAACAGACAGCGGACGGGTCGGGCCATCATTTACCCACTCGCCATCGCGGTCTTCACGGTGCAGGTAATAAGGCTTGCCACTGGGTGGCGTCACCTTGATCATGTAGACATTGCCATTGATGCTGTATTCCTCAATCTCGTTTTCACCATCTTTACGCTTGGTGATAGTGGGCTCATCAATGGGCTGACCTTCAATGATTTTTGGTGGTGAAGGGACTTCCTCCAGCAATTCGGCATCGCCCGGGGCCGCTGCCCACACCGGCATTACCATACCGGCTGCACAAATTGCAGCAAGCAGTAAACGGGAAACATCACGCATAGAGGACTCCTTAATCAGTGACTGCTATTCTAGCAAAAACCCGAAATGTGCATGTGAAATAAATTACAGGTAAAGCTGCATTTTGCGTTCTGCAGGTGTCAGCTCGAAGCCTGTCGTTTCGTAATGCTTGAAGATAGCATCCACTATTTTCTGCGGTTCATCAATGATCTGGATCAAATCCATATCTGCCGGTGCCGCCATACCTTCCGCCACCAGCGTATCACGCAACCAGTCTACCAGGCCACCCCAGTACTGCTGCCCCACCAGAATAATCGGCAGTTTGCGGGTTTTGCCGGTCTGCACCAGTGTAATCGCCTCCATCAGCTCATCCAGCGTACCAAAGCCGCCCGGCATCACCACAAAAGCACTGGCATACTTGACGAACATTACCTTGCGCATGAAGAAGTACTTGAAGCTGATGCCTATGTCCTGATAGGCATTGCCATGCTGTTCGAATGGCAGCTTGATATTCAGGCCCACACTGGCACCACGGCCGGGGAATGCACCCTTGTTTGCCGCTTCCATAATACCGGGGCCACCTCCGGACAGCACGCTGAAACCGGAGTCAGACAACAGCCGGGCGATTTCTTCGGTGAGCTTATAATAGGGATGTTCGGGCCGGGTGCGCGCACTGCCAAAAATGGACACTGCCGGCATCACGGCTTTCAGGTTTTCCGTGGCGCCAACAAACTCGGCCATAATCTCGAACGCACGCCAGGCCTCCTGGTTGGTATCATCCCCATTCAGCAATTCCGGCTCTACCATGCTGGGCAGCTTTTGGCTGGTCATACAACATATCCTTCAGAACATAAACCAAATTAGTGTACATGAACTGGCTTTGAAATGCGTAAAATACGCCATTGAACCGGTTTCTTGATTAAGCCATTTAAATTAAACCGCTTGAATTAACTCTTGAGAATTGAACAATGAAAACCCTGCTTCTGGTGGACGGCTCCAGCTATCTCTATCGTGCTTTTCACGCCATGCCCGACTTGCGCAACTCGGCCAATGAGCCGGTAGGTGCGATCCAGGGCGTGCTGAACATGCTGCGCCGTTTGCACAAGGACTATCCTTCCGATTACAGCGCCTGTGTGTTTGATGCCAAAGGCAAAACCTTTCGTGATGACCTGTATCCCGAATACAAAGCTAATCGCGCCAGTATGCCGGATGACTTGCGCGTGCAGATTGAACCGCTGTACGAAACCATACGCGCCATGGGCTGGCCGCTGATTATTGAAGAAGGCGTGGAAGCGGATGATGTGATTGGCGCCCTGGCCAAACAGGCCGAGAAGGAAGGCATCAGAACCATTATCTCCACTGGTGACAAAGACATCACGCAACTGGTCAATGAACATATTACCGTGGTCAACACCATGCGCGACGCGTTTCGCAAAACCGATGATGTACTGGATATTGCCGGGGTGGAAAACAAGTTTGGCATCCCGCCTGACAAAATCATCGACTACCTGATTCTGGTCGGCGACACTTCAGACAATGTACCCGGCGTGGAAAAAGTCGGCCCCAAAACGGCAGTGAAGTGGCTGAAAGAATACGGTTCACTGGACAACATTATTGCCAATGCCGACAACATCAAAGGCGTGGTCGGTGACAATCTGCGCAAGGCCCTGCCCTGGCTGCCAACCGCGCGCGAGCTGATTACTATCCGCTGCGATATCGGATGCTGCGGACATTTTGATGAGCTGACTCAGCAGGCGCCAGACAAGGAAAAACTGCTGGCGCTATTCGATCATTTTGAATTCCGTACCTGGAAACGCGAACTGGATAAACTGCCGGATGGTGCATCATCCACGGTGAGCGAAAGTGTTGGTATTACCCCTGCCACACCAGCGCCAGCGAGCCAACGCGCAGACTATATGCCAGACACACGCCGCCAGTACCAGGCGATTTTTACGGAAGCAGAGCTTGAGCACTGGTTAAACAAGCTGCAGCAAGCCGAACTGCTGTGTTTTGATACTGAAACCACTTCACTCGATCCCATGCAGGCAAAAATCGTCGGCGTGTCATTCAGTGTGACGCCGGGAGAAGCGGCCTATATCCCGTTAACACATGATTATTTTGATGCGCCGGTACAACTGCCACTACAAACCACGCTGGATAAACTCAAACCCATTCTGGAAAATCCGGCCATTAAAAAAGTCGGACAGAATCTCAAGTACGATATGCATGTGCTGGCTAATCATGGCATACAGCTGCAAGGCATTGCGCATGACACGTTGCTCGAATCTTATGTGTTTGAGAGCCACAAAGGTCATGGCATGGATGAGTTAAGTTCACGCCATCTCGGCATTGAACCTATCAGCTACGAAACCGTGGCTGGCAAAGGCGCCAAACAAGTGGGGTTCAGCCAGGTGACCGTGGAACAGGCGAGTGAATATGCGGCTGAAGATGCCGACATTACCTTGCAGCTGCATCGAGCACTCTATCCGCAAGTGGAAGAATCCGAAAAACTGAACTTTATCTACCAACAGGTTGAAATGCCCAGCATGCAGGTATTGCAGCGCATGGAACGACATGGCGTCTTGATTGACAGCCATATGCTGAACCGCCAGAGCAATGAAATCGGCTTGCGCCTGATGGAACTGGAAAAACAGGCATTCGAACTGGCCGGACAACCCTTCAACCTGGGCAGTCCCAAGCAACTGCAGGAAATCCTGTTCGGCAAACTGGGCATCAAGCCACTGAAAAAGACACCGTCCGGCGTGCCTTCCACTGACGAAGATGTGTTACAGGAACTGGCGCTGGATTATCCCTTACCCAAAGTGCTGCTGGAATACCGCGGCCTGGCCAAACTGAAGTCGACCTATACCGACAAGCTGCCCAAAATGATTAACCCGCAAACCGGACGCGTGCATACCAATTACAACCAGGCGGTAGCGATTACCGGACGACTGGCAAGCAGCGATCCTAACCTGCAGAATATTCCGGTGCGTACCGCCGAAGGCCGCCGCATCCGCGAAGCCTTTGTCGCGCCTGCAGGCAGCCACATCGTATCCGCCGACTATTCACAGATTGAATTGCGCATCATGGCGCATCTCTCGCAGGATGCCGGCATGCTGAGCGCATTTGCCAACAACGAAGATATTCACCGCGCCACGGCAGCAGAAATCTTTGGGGTAGAGAAAGCCTCGGTCGACAATGAGCAGCGCCGTTATGCCAAGGTCATCAACTTCGGGCTGATCTACGGCATGAGTGCTTTCGGGCTGGCGCAGAACCTGAATATTGAACGCAGTGCCGCACAAAATTATATCGAACGTTACTTCGCGCGTTACCCCGGCGTGCGCCAGTACATGAACGAAACGCGCGAACAGGCCAAACAGCAAGGCTACGTTGAAACCATTTTTGGCCGTCGCTTATGGGTGCCGGAAATCAACAGTGCCAACGGTAACCGTCGCGCAGGCGCTGAACGTGCCGCGATCAACGCGCCCATGCAAGGCACCGCGGCAGACCTGATTAAACTGGCGATGATTGCCGTGGATAAATGGCTAACCACCGAAAAACTGCAAACCAAACTGGTTATGCAGGTACACGATGAACTGGTACTGGAAGTGCCTGATAGTGAACTGGCGCTGGTGCAACAGCAATTACCAGTGCTGATGCAGTCTGTTGCCAAGCTGGATGTGCCATTGCTGGCAGAAGTCGGCACCGGTAATAACTGGGAAAGTGCACATTAAGATCAATTCATGCTAAGGTAAGCATAAACAAGCAAATCGCAGGAGAAAACAGATGAAATCCTCAGTCATCATCGGCATCATCCTGATTGCCCTGGGCACGGCAGGGCTGGTCTACAAGAAATTTAATTACGAGAGCAGGGAAACAGTGGCAAAAATAGGCTCACTGGAAGCCAGTGCCGATATCACCAAAGAAGTAGAGATTCCACAGGCGCTCAGCATCATCGTGCTGGTGGCCGGTGCGGCCATCGCACTAACCGGTTTGAAAAAATAAGCAGCAAATCACGAATCTGGCATCAGTCTTTTCTGACAAATGTTTACTTTACGTTCTGACAGATGGCAGAATTGAAGCGGATTTAAGATAGCAAGTAATTACAACAGCGAGGGAGATGCATATGCTTTGGACGATAGTAGTTGGGATTATTTCAGGCTGGCTGGCTGGCTTGATCATGAAGGGAGACGGCTATGGCCTGATCTGGGATCTGATTCTAGGGATTGCCGGTGCAGTCGTGGGCAGCTGGGTATTCGGTTTACTGGGGCTGAGTTCCAGTGGCGGCATGATAGGCAGCATTATCGTCTCCACGATAGGCGCCGTGATCCTGATTTTCATTTCACGCCTGCTGCGTAAATCCTGATTACGCAACCATTTCGGTTGATTCAACAATGGCGATGATGTTGCAGTCATCGCCATTTTCATGTCCTATTGTTCTACTGCCTGGCTGCAATCGCTTCGTCCATTATCTGGATTGACGACTGCTATAATAAGCCGCAAGCAACTAACTCCTACTTCTCATGCAGTCATTCGGTATTTATATTATTGGTGACGAAATACTGTCCGGCAAACGCCAGGATGCGCACCTCAGCAAAGTCATTTCATTATTATCTGCCCGCGGCCTGGCATTGAGCTGGGCCTACTTTATCGGCGATACACCCGCTGACATCACCCGCCACCTCAAAACCAGCATGGCACGTGGCGATATCGTATTCAGTTTTGGCGGCATAGGCGCCACACCGGATGACCACACTCGCCAATGTGCGGCAGAAGCAGCGGGCGTTCCGATAGAGCGGCATGCCGGTGCGGTCGCGAATATAGAAGCCCGTTACGGTGAAGGGGCTTATCCGAAACGGGTATTGATGGCAGATTTCCCCCGAGATTGCGAGCTGATTCCCAATCCGGTGAATCAGGTGGCAGGCTTCAGCATCCATCAGCATTATTTCATGCCAGGTTTCCCGGAGATGGCCCATCCCATGGTGGAATGGGTGCTGGACACTTATTACAGCCACTTATTCCATAGCAGAGATTATCTGGAACAGGCCATCGTGGTGACTGAAGCCGGTGAAAGCGATCTGATTGACCTGATGAACCACATGCTGGCGCAGTATCCGGCACTGAAACTGTTCAGCCTGCCGCGCACTAACCAGCGCAGGACAACGGAAGTGGGCATGAAGGGTGAAAGCCTGCTGGTCAAACAGGCCATGACAGACTTGAAAGCTGGCGTCACTGCGCTGGGCTATCCCTGGGCAGAGATTTAAGGAATGGACTGCCGTCCGCAATGTGGCGCCTGTTGTATCGCGCCTTCTATTCACAGCCCGATTCCCGGCATGCCCGATGGGAAACCGGCAGGCATGCCCTGTGTCCAGCTGGATGAAGAATATCGCTGCAAACTATTTGGCAAACCTGAGCGACCTGCGTTTTGCGCTGGCTTGCAACCCAGCGTTGAAATGTGTGGTGATGCGCAGCAAACCCGCAGCTACGCCATCCAGTGGCTCAGCGCGCTTGAACTGGCCACCAGGCCGGACTTATGAAGGCTGGCGATAGGCCCAGCGCAACATACCCAGGCCAACCAGTATCATGGGCACGCATAACCACTGCCCCATGCTCAGACCCAATGACAACAAGCCCAGGAAACTGTCCGGTTCGCGCGTAAACTCGACCAGGAAACGGAAACTGCCGTAACATAACAGGAACAAGGCAGACACCGCGCCTACCGGGCGTTTTTTACCGGCAAAGCACCACAGGATCAGGAACAGCAGCACACCTTCCAGTGCAAACTCATACAGTTGTGAAGGATGGCGCGCCAGCATATCGACTTGGGGAAATATCATGCCCCAGTCACCACCAGTCGGCCTGCCCCAGAGTTCACCATTAATAAAATTACCCAGGCGACCCGCGCCCAAACCAACAGGTACCAGGGGCGCGACAAAGTCCATCAATTGCAGCCAGGCCACTTTGCGCCGTCGCGCAAAGAGTGCCATTGCCACCATCACGCCAATAAATCCACCATGAAACGACATGCCGCCCTGCCATACAGCAAAAATCTCCAGCGGATGCTGCAGGAAATAAGCTGGCTGATAGAACAGCACATAGCCCAGGCGACCACCAAGCACCACACCCAGGGCGATATAAAACAGCATATCGTCAGGATCCCTGTGCTGCCACGGCGAAGTGGCGTCTATCCTGGACAAACGCTTGACCTGATATTGGCCCAGCCATAATCCGCCGAAAAACCCCACCAGATACATCAGGCCGTACCAGTGGATACCAAAACTGCCAATCTGTAATGCGATAGGGTTAAATTCTGGATGGGTAAACAACATGTCGTTCTGCTTTAATGGAGAAAAGCTGCATTATACCCGCACCACGAGTCAGTCATGCCGGAGACGGGAGGGTTTGATCTGCCACACAGCCAGCGCGCTGATCGCTGCCATGGTCGACATATAAAAACCGACCCAGGACAAGCCACCCTGCTGCACCAGAAACTGCGAAATAGCCGGTGCAAAAGAAGCACCCAGGATACCGCCCAACTGGTAAGCCAGGCCTGCACCACTGTAACGAACCGCGACCGGGAACTGTTCCGGCAGGAATGCCCCCATAGGTGCAAACGTCACGCCCATTAAAAACAGGGCCAGAAACAGGAATAGCCCGATCCACCATAATTGCCCGCTACCCATCATATTCACCAAAGCGAATCCGAGCAGAAATGCCAGACTTTGCCCTGCCAGCAGTACTTTGCGACTGCCGGCACGATCTGCCCACCAGGCAGCCAATGGCGTTGCCAGCGCCATGGCAATCACAGCCATGCATAGCAGGCCAAGAAAAACCGGACGCGGGATATGCAATGTCTGTGTACCGTAACTGAGACAAAATACTGTCGCGGTATAAAACAGGTGATAGCAGACACCCATGGCCAGCGCACCCAGCACAATCGCGCGGCCATGCCGTAACAACAGGCTTTTCAGTGGCCAGCGATGCAGGTGCTGTGCCGATTGCGCCTGCGCAAACACAGGCGTTTCTGCCAGCTTGAACCTGACATACAAACCTGTCATCACCAGCACAGCACTGATAATAAAAGGCACGCGCCAGCCCCACTGCAAAAACTGGGCTTCAGTCAGGCCAAGACTCAAGCCCAGAAACGTCAGCGTTGCCAGCAAAAATCCGACTGGGGGCCCCAGTTGGGGAAACATGCCATACCAGCCACGTTTGCCTTCCGGTGCATACTCAGTTGCCAGCAATGCAGCGCCAGCCCATTCTCCACCGAGGCCAAGACCTTGGCCGAAGCGCAACAGACAAAGCAATACCGGCGCCCATATGCCCAGAGTCGCGTAACCAGGTAACAGTCCAATCAAGAAGGTGGAAATGCCCATGACCAGTAATGACGCAGCCAAGGTGGACTTTCGGCCCATCCTGTCACCGAAATGACCAAACACCAGCGCCCCCATAGGCCGCGCAATAAACGCCAGCCCAAAGGTCAGCAAGGCATTCAGGGACTGTGCGGCAGGCGCGCTGGCCGGAAAAAACACTTGCCCGATCACCAGTGCAGCTGCCATGGCATAGATATAAAAATCATAAAATTCGATGGCGGTACCAATGAAACTGGCAAACGCGATGCGTGACATGGAGGGGGTAGTCATGGCGTCATTTTTGCGGCGGGATGGAGGAAAATAAAAAACCGGAATAACAATATCATTGCTATTCCGGTTTTGTGAAGCGCCAGTAAAAATTACTTTTTGATCGCTTCGTTGGCTGGCAGGCTGTCGGGATTCCAGCCACCACCCAGTGCCTTGAACAACGACACCGCCGCTGTCAGCGTATTCTGGCGGGTCTGCACCAGTGTCTGCGACGCCTCATTGTGACTGCGCTGGGCATCCAGCACTTCCAAATAGCTGGTGTAGCCAGCCTCATAACGGTTTTGCGCCACTTTCAGGATATTGGCGGCAATTTTTTCCCTGGACTGCGCCAGTGTTTCCTGCTCGCGATACTGGCTGGCATTCACCAGCGCATCGCTGACTTCGGTAAACGCAGTCTGCAGGGTGTTCTGATAAGACGCCACCACTTGCTTCTGCTGGGCTGTGGCCTGATCCAGACGTGCATTCAGCCGGCCACCGTTAAAGATAGGCAGATTCAGGTTCAGACCCAGTGACCAGACACGTGCCGGGGATTTCAGCAGATTGTTCAACGCAATGCTTTCCCCACCGTAGGCCGCTGTCAGCGAAATGCTTGGATAAAACGCTGCCCGTGCCACGGCGATATTGGCGTTGGCTGAAACCATATCCTGTTCGGCCTGGCGTACATCCGGTCTGGCTGCCATCAGTTCGGAAGGCAGGCCAGTCGGCGGGGTTGGCGGTGATGGCATGGCCATCAGGTCACCTGCCGCAATTTTCAGGCCCAGATCATTGGTCAGCAAACCCAGCTGATGCTCACTTAAGGCACGCAATCTCTTCAGTTCCAGCACCTGGGTTTGCAAAGTAGTCACTACCAGCTCGGCCTGATGCTGATCCAGGATAGTCGCCACGCCACCTTCAACACGACGCGTAGCCAGATCCAGGCTTTCTTGTGCTGTTTTCAGGTTTTGCTCATTGACCAGTAATTGCGCATCCAGACTACGGATCATCAGGTAGTGATTCGCTACCAGGCTGGAAAGTGACCAGGTCACAGCCTCCTTGGCATAACGCGTTGCCAGCAGTTGGGCGCGCGCAGCCTCATTTGCCCGCCGCAGCTTGCCCCACAGGTCCAGCTCGTAACTACCTCTCAAGGCAACCTGGTAAGTTTTACGCGGGTTATTGCCAAACACCGGAAACACACCGGATTCCGTCACGCGATTACGCAAACCGGAACCATTTAGTTCCACTGTTGGCAGGAGGTCAGCGCCAATTTCTCGTGCCTGCGCATCTGCTTCTTCGATACGAGCCACCGCTACCTGCACGTTGTTATTTTTAACCAGCGCGGTTTCCACCAGCTGGTTCAACTGGCTGTCATTGAACAGGGTCCACCATTGCCGCAAGGCCAGTTGCTGTTCGGCGCTTTGCTCACCAGCACCGGCAGTATCATATTTTGCCGGCAACTGGGGTTCCGGACGGGAATAAAACTCGCCCAGCACCTGGCAACCTGTCATGGACAGGGTCAGCAATCCCAGCAATACCGATTGCTGCAATGGTTTCAATGCAAACTTCATTGTCGGTTTCATACCGATTCCTCTTCTACAATATGACCATGGTGACGCACTTTTTTCTCACTGGTCAGCCAGGTAAAGAATAACGGGATAAAGATAGTGGCGACAAATGTTGCCAGCAACATACCGCCGAATACGCCGGTACCCATGGATTGACGCGCTGCGGCACCAGCCCCGGTCGCGAATACCAGCGGGATAATCCCCAGCATGAACGCCATGGATGTCATCACAATCGGTCTGAAACGCAGACGTGCTGCTTCCAGTGCCGCTTCAGCCAGTGGCATGCCTTCTTCCATTTTCTGCGAAGCAAACTCCACGATCAGAATCGCGTTCTTCGCCGCCAGACCAATCAGCGTAATCAGGCCGATCTGGAAGTAGATGTCATTGTTCATATGCCGTGTCAGCACTGCCAGCAAGGCACCGGTCATGGCAAACGGAATCGCCATAATCACCGCCAGTGGCAATGACCAGGTTTCAAACTGCGCTGCCAGAATCAGGAACACCATCACGGTTGCGAAGGCAAAGGCTACCAGAGCAGCAGAGCCTGTGCGTTTTTCCTGATAAGCCTGGCCTGTCCAGGCAATCGCATAACCATCCGGCAGGTTTTCCTTGGCGATTTTCTCGACCAGTTTGATGGCATCGCCAGAACTCACACCAGGCGCGCCGCTACCAAACACTTTGGCAGACAACAGGCCGTTGTAACGTTCCAGTTGTTCGGCACCGACGATATTGCTGACCTTGGCCAAAGCAGACATCGGCACCATATTGCCATCAGGATTTTCGGCTGTTGGCTGGCTGCGTACATACACTTTGCCCAGGTCTTCAGGTTTCATGCGGTAAGCGGCTTCAGCCTGCAGTTGAACCCGGTAGGTACGGCCGCTACGGTTAAAGTCGTTCACATAGAATGAACCCATGGTGCTTTGCAAGGTGGCATAAATATCGGACACCTTCACATTTTGTGACAGGGCCTTGGCTTCATCCACTTCGATAAACAACTGTGGCACCGTGGGACGGAAGAAGCTGTTAATGCCTGTCAGCTGCGGGTTCGCGCGCATTGCATCCATGAAGTTGTTCATGACTTGCGCCAGTTTGATCGGATCAGTGTCGCTATGCGTTTGCACATACACTTCAAAACCACCGGCAGAGCCCAGGCCACGAATGGCTGGCGGGTTGACCGCGAAGCCCATGCCGTCAGGCTGGCTCATGCCGATGCCAATCAGTTTGTTGACCATGCCGTCTGCATTGACGGTACGTTCATCCCAATCCGTCATACGCACAAACATGGTTGCCGCATTGGTCTTATTGGCGCCGGTCAGCAGTTCAAATCCGTTCACTGCAAAATCATGTGCATTGGCAGGATCCTTTGCGATAGCCGCACGGATGTTTTCCGTGGTTTGCGACGTACGGTCCAATGTCGCGCCATCCGGCATCACCACAATACTGATCACATAGCCTTGATCTTCCGGCGGTACAAATCCACCAGGCACGGCGCGGAACAGGAAGATCATGACGACCAGCATGCCTCCGAACACCACTGCGCCAATAATCTTGTGATGCAAGGTCAGGTTGACGGTATCAGTATAAAAATGCGTCAGCTTTTCAAAGCCCTGGTTAAACTTCTTGAAAAATGCATTCTCGTGATGTCCGCTTTTCAGGATCATCGCGCACAATGCCGGTGTCAGTGTCAGCGCGACCACACCCGAAATCACCACGGCAATGGCCACGGTCACGGCAAACTGGCGATACAGTTCACCGGCGATACCGCCCTGGAAAGCCACTGGTACAAACACCGCGCACAATACCAGTACAATTGCCACCACGGCCGCCTGTACCTGTGCAATCGACTTGATGGCAGCATGCAGCGGATTAAGGTTTTCCTCCTTCATCAGGCGCTCGGTGTTTTCCAGCACCACAATCGCATCATCCACCACAATACCGATGGCCAGAATCATGGCAAACAGCGTCAGCAGGTTGATGGAGAAACCAAAAATATACAAACCGGCAAACGTACCGATAATAGAAATCGGCACTGCAATCATGGGAATCAGCGTCGCACGCCAGCTCTGCAGGAACAGGAACACCACCAGCACCACCAAGATCAACGCTTCACCAAAGGTGTGAAACACTTCGTCTATGGTTGCTTTCACAAAGTCACTGGTATCGTAAGGAATGTTGTAGTCCATGCCCTCAGGGAACTTGGCTTTCAACTCTTCCACTTTAGCCTTGATGGCTTCGGCGGTTTCCAGCGCGTTGGCGCCTGACTGCAGGAAAACAGGCAATGCCACACCCGGCTGCCCATTCAATGAGGATGCCACGTTATAGCTTTGCGCACCCAATTCGATTCTTGCCACATCTTTGAGACGCAGCACACCGTTAGGCCCCTGGGCACGTACGATAATGTTGCCAAACTCTTCAGGCTCGACCAGTCGACCCTTGGCGGTCACCGTAAAAGAAAGTTGCTGACCGGGCAATGTCGGTTCGGCACCGATTTTACCTGCGGCATATTGCGCATTCTGGGCATTGATGGCCGTTGCAATATCAGTGGTTGAAACGCCCAGTTGTGCCATGCGGTCAGGACGCAACCAGACGCGCATGGAGTAATCCTGCCCACCAAAAATCGTGACATCACCAACACCCTTGATACGCTTGAACTCATCCAGCACATTCAACGTGGCGTAGTTACTCAGGAACAGACGGTCATGCTCTTTCTTGCTGGAAATCAGCATCACCACCAGCAGAATATCATTGGAGCGCTTCTGCACAATGACACCGGTACGGCGTACATCTTCCGGCAGGCGTGGCAAGGCAATATTCACGCGGTTGCTGACGTTAAACGTAGCCTGGTCCACATCGGTACCGATGTCGAACGTGGCTGTGATGGTCAGCGTACCGCTGCTGTCAGAACTGGAGTTGAAATACAGCAGGTTTTCCACGCCGCTCAACTGCTCCTCTATCGGCGCTGCCACTGTCTTGGACAAAGTCTCGGCACTGGCGCCAGGATAGGTAGCTGTAATCAGCACCGTAGGCGGTGCAATTTGCGGGTATTGTGCAATCGGCAACTTGAAAGCGGCCGCCAGACCGGACAATACGATAATGATAGACAGCACGCTGGCAAAAATGGGGCGTGTGATAAAAAATCGGGTCATATCGTTTTTCCTGAAATCAGCCTGAACACCCAGTGCTCAGGCCGTCAATAAGTAGGATGACAAGCGTAGAAAAGGTCAGTTAACTCTTGGCTTCTTCCTGGCCCTGAGATGCAGCGGGCTCGGCATCAGCCGCATGTGGAGCTACCGGAGCACCTGGACGTATCTTGATCAGATTATCGATAATGACCTGATCACCTGCTTTCAAGCCATCCAGAATGGTCCAGCGGTCCTTGAACCAGTCACCGACGGTAACTGTACGCACAGCCGCCACCGTTTTGCCTTCCTTGTCTTTTTCTGCAACGAAAACAAATTTGTTCTGCTGGCCTGTCAGTACGGCGGTCTGTGGCACCAGGAATACGCCGTCACGCTTGCCTGTGGTTAACCGTACGCGCGCAAACTGTCCTGGCAATAATGTGCTGTCAGGGTTCTGGAATTCGGCACGCAGTTGCTGAGTCCCCAAGGCAGGATCAATCTGGCTGGCTGAGAAGTTGATTTTTCCTGATAACGGATATTCCGTATTGTCAGCCAGAATCAAACGCACATCCTCGACATGCCCTGGACGCAAATGACCGCCCAGGCTGATCAGATCAGATTCGGACAAGCTGAAGCGTACCCAGATCGGTGACACCTGTACGATAGTACTTAATAAAGTGGTGTTAGCATCCACCAGCGCACCTTCTGAAAGGACAAAGCGACCGGCAATCCCGCTTTCCGGCGCTTTTACGTGGGTATAGGAGAGGTTCAATTCGGCTTCGCGCAACTGCGCCTGGTATTGCAGCAAGGTAGCGGCTGCCACACTGTTGTCTGAAACTGCATTATCGTATTCGCGCTGGCTGATGGATCGTGTCTCCAGCAAACCTTTCAAGCGTTGCGCTTCACGTGCGGTCTGCTCTATCCTGGCCTTCTGCTGCGCAATCATCGCCCTGGCCTGCTCCACTTGTAACTGGAACGGCACCGGGTCAATCAGGAACATGTCCTGACCGGCTTTAACTCTTTCACCTTCCTGGTACAGGCGCTTCAGCACAATGCCGCCAACCCGTGGACGCACCTCGATTTGCTTGGCGCCTTCGGTTTGCGCTACCACTTCAGTCTGAATGGGCACCGTTTCGGCAGTCACCGCTTGTACGGTCACTGGCATGGCAGGTGCACCGCCAGCAGCGTTTTGCTCATTGGAAGGTTTTCCGCAGGCACTTAACATCACGCCAAAAGCCAGCATTAACAATACACGATGAGGCTGGATAGTCTGTGAAATCAACATGTTATCCTCTAAAAATTTTTGAAATAGACTTGATTACATACAATGTTGGATGTATATTATATACAAACAGGAATGTATGTAAACGGGTTTCGTAAAAAATTCATATTCCCGCCTGCTATATTGACAGTCACAAACATCGACTGTTACGTCATTGAAGGAGCAATACTTTAGCCATGGTACGCAAAACCAAAGAAGACGCCGCCATTACCCGTCAACGCATCATTTGCGCAGCACGTGAAGTGTTTCTGCAAAAAGGTGTCAGCCGCACCAGTCTTGAACATATTGCCTCTCACGCAGGCGTGACGCGTGGTGCCGTTTACTGGCATTTTGCCAACAAGGCCGAACTGTTTTATGCCATGCGCGAGGAGGTTTACCTGCCACTCATCGATCGCATGGATGGCGCGCTACTCGGGAACTCCGATGGCAGCGACATCGCGCCTCTGGAGCGCATTCGCAACCATCTGCAAGTCACCATCCAGATGCTGGACCAGAACCAGACCATGCGTGAAACCTATGAGGTGATAATGGCAAAATGTGAGTATGTGGACGAATTCGCCGATGTATTGAAATCCATTCTAAACAATTGCAACAGCTTAGTACACAAGATGGAGCAAACCTACGCCAAAGCACAAGCACTGGGGCATGTCGGCACACAACTCTCGGCAGCAGAGCTGGCGCTGGATACGCACCTTTTCTTCTCAGGTTTACTGCACATGTGGGTCAAGGATACCGAAGGCACTTTATTCCGTGATCGCGCCTTGCAACTGATAGATGCACACATTAACCTGCGTAAAAAATAAGCAGAAACTGCCGTAAACAATTCCCTCTCTCCTGATTTGCAGTTAAAATAGTCAGTCTTTTCACTGACTTATCAGCTGCCGCTGATTCATATCATGCAAATCGGACCGCATCAATTAAAAAACAATTTAGTCGTCGCCCCCATGGCTGGCGTGACGGATCGTCCATTCCGCATGCTATGCAAAAAAATGGGCGCAGGTCTGGCCGTGTCTGAAATGGTGACCTCCAACTCTCTGTTGTATGGCAGCGAAAAAACCAAACGCCGTGCTAACCATGAAGGCGAAGTCAGCCCGATTTCGGTACAGATTGCCGGTGCCGAGCCGCAAATGATGGCAGAAGCTGCCAGGCATAATGTGGATAACGGTGCGCAGATCATCGATATCAACATGGGCTGTCCGGCCAAGAAAATCTGTAATGTGATGGCTGGCTCTGCTTTGTTGCGTGACGAGCCCCTGGTGTCACAAATCCTCAAAGCCGTGGTGAATGCCGTGGATGTGCCGGTCACCTTGAAAATCCGCACCGGTTGGGACAGGCAGAACAAAAACGCCGTCATGATTGCAAAAATGGCCGAAGACATCGGCGTGCAGGCGCTGACGATTCATGGTCGCACCCGTAACGATTTATATCATGGTGATGCCGAATATGACACGATTGCCGCCGTCAAGCAGGCCATCAATATCCCACTGATTGCCAATGGCGACATCACCACGCCGGAAAAAGCCAAGTTCGTCCTCGATTACACCAAAGCCGATGCGGTGATGATAGGCCGTGCCGCACAAGGCCGCCCATGGATTTTCCGTGAAACCGAACATTTCCTGAACACCGGCGAACACATGCTGCCGCCAACCGTCGATGAAATCCATCAGGTGATGCTGGAACACTTGCATGATTTATATGCCTTCTATGGCGACCTGACTGGCATGCGCGTCGCACGCAAGCATATCTCCTGGTACACCAAGGGACTGTCCGGTTCTGCGGCATTCCGTCACAACATGAACACTCTGCAAACCATAGAACTGCAATTGCAGGCCATCAATGACTTTTTTGCCGAGCTTAAAACCAAAAACGACAGACTGGTCTATGCAGACACCACGACAGACCAAGAAACAGAAAATGACCAGGAGCTGGCCGCATAATGCAAACCGATGGCAACAAACTAAGCCTCGCCATCCGCGAGTCACTGGACGATTATTTCACTCACCTGGATGGCCAGCCGCCACACGCCATTTATGACATGGTGTTGGGCTGTGTTGAAAAACCCATGCTGGAATATGTACTGCAGAAAGTGGGCGGCAATCAAAGCAAAGCCGCCGAAATGCTGGGTATCAATCGTAATACCTTAAGAAAGAAAATGGCCGTTTACGGTCTGGAGTAAGCAACTCACTGCCTGAAACTCAACGTTTCAGGTCTCCGAATTCATTATCAGGCAACTCATCTCATTTAAATACCATGACAATCAAACGCGCGCTTATCAGTGTTTCAGATAAAACCGGTGTGCTGGAACTGGCACAATCCCTACATCAACTCGGCGTAGAAATTCTTTCTACCGGCGGTACCGCCAAACTGTTCCGTGACAATCAGATTCCGGTCAAGGAAGTCAGTGATTTTACCGGCTTCCCGGAAATGCTGGATGGCCGCGTCAAAACCCTGCATCCTAAAGTGCATGGCGGCCTGTTAGGCCGTCGCGACTTACCCGAGCACGTCGCTGCCATGCAGGAATATGGAATAGAAAACATTGATTTGCTGGCAGTGAACCTCTACCCGTTTGAAGCCACCGTTGCCAAAGCCGACTGCACTCTGGAAGATGCGATTGAAAACATCGATATCGGCGGCCCGGCCATGGTGCGCTCTGCTGCTAAAAACTGGAATGATGTTGCAGTGTTGACCGATGCAGCGCAGTATGCGGAAGTGGTCAGCGAACTGAAAGCCAGCAATGGCAGCGTGTCCAAAGCAACGCGTTTCAAATTATCCGTCGCAGCCTTTAATCGTGTTGCGCAATATGATGCAGCAATCAGCAACTATCTGTCTGCGATTGATTTCACTGAAACTGAAACGGCGGGCAAACCTGTGCTGAGCCAGTTCCCGGGTCAGATGAACAGCAGCTTTGTTAAAGTGCAGGATCTGCGCTATGGTGAAAACAGTCACCAGCAGGCAGCATTCTATCGCGACCTGTTCCCCGCGCCAGGCAGCCTGGCGACTGCACAGCAACTGCAAGGCAAGGAATTAAGCTATAACAATATCGCTGATGCAGATGCCGCCTGGGAAGCGGTGAAATCCTTTACCGGCCCGGCCTGCGTCATTGTCAAACATGCCAATCCATGCGGCGTAGCCGTTGGCATCAATGCGCTGGAATCCTACAGCAAGGCCTTTAAAACTGATCCGACTTCTGCCTTCGGCGGCATTATTGCCTTCAACTGCACACTGGATGGTGCGGCAGCCGAAGCCGTTTCCAAACAATTTGTTGAAGTGCTGATTGCACCGGAATTCACTCCTGAAGCCCTGGCAATCTTTAGTGCCAAAGCCAATGTACGTGTGCTGAAAATCGCACTGCCACAAGGCGGCAATACTGCCTGGGAGCAAGGACGTAACGCGGTGGATTCAAAACGTGTAGGCTCCGGCATTCTGTTACAGTCTGCAGACAACCACGACATGCAGCTGGCAGACCTGAAAGTGGTCACCAAACGCCAGCCGACACCCCAGCAGATGCAGGATCTGCTGTTCGCCTGGAATGTTGCCAAATATGTGAAATCCAATGCCATCGTGTTCTGTGGCAACGGCATGACCCTGGGTGTAGGCGCAGGCCAGATGAGCCGTGTAGACAGCACCAAAATTGCCGCGATCAAGGCCCAGAACGCTGGTTTGAGCCTGCAGGATTCCGTGGTCGCGTCGGATGCTTTCTTCCCGTTCCGTGACGGCGTTGATGTGCTGGCTGACGCAGGTGCCAGCTGCGTGATTCATCCTGGTGGCAGCATGCGCGATGAAGAAGTGATTGCCGCCGCAGACGAGCGCGGCCTGGCCATGGTGGTGACAGGCATTCGTCACTTTAGACATTAAATTTATCCGCCGAACACGCAGATAAACGCCGATAACAGCAAAGCCTGTGCTTGCCTAATCGGCGATCAATAATATTCAATATTTAAGGTAGATGATTAATGAAAATCATGGTCATTGGTAGCGGCGGCCGCGAGCACGCGCTGGCATGGAAAGCGACACAAAACAAAGAAGTCAGCCGCGTATATGTCGCGCCGGGTAATGCAGGCACAGCCACCAACCCGGATATGGTGAACGTACCCATTACCAGCATCGATGAACTGGTAAAGTTCGCCGAAGACGAACAAATTGCACTGACCATCGTCGGCCCTGAAGCGCCGCTTTCGCAAGGTGTCGTTGATGCTTTCCGTGCGGCAGATCTGAAAATCTTTGGCCCGACCAAAGCAGCTGCACAACTGGAAAGCTCCAAGGATTTTGCCAAGGCGTTCATGTACCGCCACAATATCCCGACCGCCAAATATCAGACATTCAGCAGCGTGTCCGAGGCACATGATTATATTGATGCTAATGGTGCGCCTATCGTGATTAAAGCGGATGGACTGGCAGCAGGTAAAGGCGTAGTGGTGGCGATGTCGCTGGAAGAGGCGCACGCAGCCGTCGATGCCATGCTGGCAGACAACAAACTGGGTGATGCCGGTGCACGCGTGGTCATTGAAGAGTTCCTGCAAGGCGAAGAAGCCAGCTTTATGGTGATGGTCGATGGCAAAAACATCCTGCCACTGGCGACCAGCCAGGACCACAAACGTCTGCTGGATGCAGACCTGGGCCCGAATACCGGTGGCATGGGCGCGTACTCGCCAGCCCCCGTGGTGACGCCTGAAATCCACGCCAAAGCCATGCGCGAAATTATTGTTCCTACTGTGGAAGGCATGGCTAAAGACGGTATTCCTTATACCGGCTTTTTGTATGCGGGCCTGATGATTACACCTAAAGGCGAAGTCAAGACACTGGAATTCAACTGCCGCATGGGCGACCCGGAAACCCAGCCTATCATGATGCGCCTGAAATCCGACCTGGTAGATCTGGCCGAACATGCCGTCAACGGCACACTGGATCAGGCCACAGCAGAATGGGACAGACGCTTTGCCCTGGGCGTGGTCATGGCCAGCGCCAATTACCCGGAAACACCCAAACTGGGCGATGAGATCACCGGCCTGCCAATGAATGTGCAGGATGGCCATGTATTTCATGCCGGGACCACACTGAAAGATGGCAAGGTGGTCACCAGTGGCGGCCGCGTACTCTGTGTCACCGCATTAGGTGAAACCGTGAAGTTTGCACAACAGGCAGCTTACCAGATGATTAATTCCATCAACTTTGAAGGCGCTCAATATCGCAAGGATATTGGTTACCGCGCGGTCAAGAACTCGTAACCAGCGCATGACAGACCATATCCAGCCACAAGCAGTTTATGACTACCTGCAAGGCTTGCAGGCACGTATTGTCGAAGCCATTGAGCTGATTGATGGCAAACATTTTTTACAGGATAGCTGGCAAAGACCGGAAGGCGGCGGCGGCAATTCCTGCATGCTGGAAAACGGCAATGTATTTGAGCGTGCCGGCATCGGCTTCTCGCATGTGCTGGGCAATAAATTGCCCCCAGCAGCCAGTGTTGCGCATCCGGAAGCCGCTGGCAGGCCGTGGGAAGCCATGGGCGTGTCACTGGTGTTTCATCCGCACAATCCTTACGTGCCTACCGTGCATATGAATGTGCGTTTCTTTGTGGCAAAAGCACAGCATGCCGACGAGCAGGATATCTGGTGGTTTGGCGGTGGCATGGACCTGACGCCTTATTACGGCAATGAAGAAGATTGCACGCACTTCCATCGTGTCAATAAAGAAGCGCTGGCACCGTTTGGCTCACAATATTATCCGACGTTCAAACAGGCCTGCGATGAGTATTTTTTCCTCAAGCATCGCAAAGAACCACGCGGCATAGGCGGCGTATTTTTCGATGATTTCAGCGAACTGGGCTTCGAGCAAAGCTTCGCCCTGCAACGTGCGATTGGCGATGCCTTTATCAACGCTTATTTGCCGATAGTGCAACGCCGCAAAGATCAGGCTTATGGCGAACGTGAGCGCGATTTCCAGGCCTACCGCCGTGGCCGCTATGTCGAATTCAACCTGATTTTTGACCGTGGCACCATCTTTGGCTTGCAATCCAATGGCCGCACCGAATCCATTCTGCTGTCCATGCCGCCCATCGTCAAATGGCGCTATGACTGGAGCCCTGAGGCTGGCAGCCCTGAAGCAAAACTGTATACCGACTTTTTGATTGAGAAAGACTGGGTGTAATCATGCAGATATCAATAGAAGCCAGACAACATGCGCAGGCTCTGCTGGATTTTATTGATGCCAGTCCCAGTCCATGGCATGCAGTCACCCATATTGAAAAAACACTGACAGCACAAGGCTTCCAGAAGCTCAGCGAACAGAATGCCTGGCAAACGCAGGCAGGTGGCAAATATTTCGTCATCCGTGATGGTGGCTCCATTATTGCGTTTGTACGCGGCTCGGGTGACACGACAAGTCACGGATTCCGCATTGTCGGGGCGCATACCGACTCACCAGGCCTGCGCCTGAAACCAAAGGCCGCTTACAGCACCGAAGGCATAGGCCAGTTAGGGGTGGAAGTCTACGGCGGCCCGATTCTGGCTACGTTTACGGATAGAGACCTGAGCCTGGCCGGGCGCGTCACGGTTAAAACAGCCTCCGGTTTTGATACACATCTCGTGAAACTGGATCAGCCAGTTGCCCGCCTGCCCAATCTCGCCATCCATATGAACCGTGAGGTTAATGACAAAGGTCTGGCGCTCAACAAGCAAACTGGCTTACCCCTGATTTTTGGCCACGCGGCGAATAGTGATACGGCCAGACAGCTGCTGTCTGACACACTGGCACATACTTTGCAGATTGCAAGCAGCGATATTATCAGCTGGGATCTCGCCTTGTACGACACGCAAACCGGCAGTTTCTGGGGCGTCGCGCAAGAGTTTATCGCCGATAGCCAGTTGGATAACCTCGCTTCCTGCCATGCGGCACTGGCAGCATTACTGAATACAGATAATCCGCAAGCCACTTGCATTTGCGCCCTGTTCGATCATGAAGAAGTCGGTTCGGAAAGCGCCACCGGCGCGGGTGGCAGTTTTCTGCTGGATGTGATGACCAGACTCTGCCACACAGAACAACTGACGGAAGAAGACAAACTGCGCAGTTACGCACAAAGCTTTTTTATCAGTGCCGATATGGCACATGCATTCCACCCGAATCATGCCGGTAACTACGAGCCTTGCCATCACGTGCAAGTGAATCAGGGTCCGGTCATTAAAACCAACGCTAACCAGCGCTACAGTACCGATGCCATCACTGCTGCCCGGTTTATCCAGTTATGCGAACAGGCCGGTGTTCCTTGCCAGCAATATGCGCATCGTACTGATCTGGGCTGCGGCAGTACCATAGGTCCTATCATGGCAGCCCAGCTTGGCATTGCCACCGTGGATGTCGGCAATCCGATGTGGGCCATGCACAGCATACGCGAAAGCGCCGGTGTGGTGGATCACAGCTACATGATTGCCGCCTTGCAGCAACATTACCGCAGTTAATATTCATTTCCTCCGGCATTGACGCTGATACAACGATTGCTTTACCCTTGTAGAACAAAGGGGAGAAACAAGGCATGTTGAAACAACTACTGCGCAAAAAACCTATTCAACCACATGCGCATACCGGTTTGAGAAAGTGTTTAACTGCATTTGATCTGGCATTACTCGGTATTGGTGGTGCCATAGGCACCGGTATTTTCGTACTGACCGGCATTGCCGCCGCAACACAATCCGGCCCGGCCGTGATTATTTCATTCATCATCGCAGCAGTTGCGGCTGGTTTTGCGGCATTATCTTACGCCGAACTGGCGTCCTCTATCGGCGGATCCGGTAGTGCTTATGGTTACAGCTATGTCGCTTTCGGCGAGCTCGCGGCCTGGATGATGGGCTGGATGCTGTTACTGGAATATGGCGTGGGTGCAGCGGCGGTCGCTAATGGCTGGGCAGGCTATTTTGTGAGTACCCTGACCAATCTGGGATTTCATATCCCCGAGCATCTGACCAAGGCACCTGTACTGGGCGGCACTATTAACCTGCCAGCATTTGCCATTATCTGGATACTGACTCTGCTGCTGCTGATAGGTGTCAAAGAAAGCGCACGGGCCAACAACCTGATGGTGATTATCAAGCTATCTACCATTGCCACGTTTATTGCCCTTTCCGTAGGTCATATCAATGCAGATAACTGGCAACCTTTTATGCCATTCGGCTGGTTTGACACCCTGGAAAACGACAGGAATATCGGCGTGCTGGCTGGCGCTTCACTGGTCTTTTTTGCTTACTTTGGCTTCGACGCTGTGTCTACCGCTGCAGAGGAGTGCAATAATCCGCAACGCGACCTGCCAATCGGGTTGATTGCATCCCTGCTATTCTGCACCGTCACCTATATTATTGTTTCGGGCACATTGACCGGTGTTGTCCCTTATACAGAACTGAATACCTCTTCTCCTGTCGCCTATGCCCTGACCAAACTTGGCTATCACTGGTCGTCTACACTAGTGGCGACCGGTGTGATCACAGGTCTGATTACCGTACTGCTGGTATTGCTGTTCGGCCTGACACGTATCCTGTTTGCCATGAGTCGTGACGGCCTGATTTCACCCATTTTTTCCCAGGTAAATCCGGATCGCCAAACGCCAAGCAAAATTATTCTGATGTGCGGTCTGGTCGTGTCCATAGTCGCCGGCTTTATTCCGCTAGGGGAACTGGCCGAGACCGTCAATATTGGCACACTCGCCAGTTTTATCATGGTTTGTACCGGCGTTATCCGTTTGCGCATGACACATCCGACACTGCTACGCCCATTCAAAAATCCGTTTAATCCGCTGATCCCGGTGGCTGGCATCATTACCTGCGCCGGATTGATGCTTTTCTTACCGGCTGCCACCTGGCAACGCTTTCTCGGTTGGGCGGTCGTCGGCGCAGTGTTTTACTTTGCTTACTCTATGCATCACAGCAAATTGCGTGCTTGAGTAAGAACCAGCAATCACGCGAATAAAAAAGCCGACGTTAACGTCGGCTTTTCAGATCACGGCTCAGCTATGAATTACAGAGATAAAATCCACTGAACCATGGTTTTGATGTCTTCGTCTTTTACTTGCGGACTGTTCGCTGGCATAGGAATATTACCCCATACACCGCTACCGCCTTTTTTGACTTTATCCACCAGTTTGGCTTCAGCAGATTTGTCGCCTTTGTATTTTGCCGCAACATCCTTGTATGCTGGGCCCAATACTTTTGCATCAACGCTGTGGCAAGCCAGACAGCCATTTTTTTGTGCCAGTGCTTTGGCAGCTGCAGCATCAACAGCGTGAGCCTGGCCAGCCATTAGCAGAGTAGCTGCCGCGATTGCAGAGAATAAAACTTTCATGCGCACTCCTTGAATATCTTTAAAATAATCGTAAAACCCCAAAATGCAAATTTCGTTGCATGTGGCATCTTACCCGACCACTGAAATTCCACAATAGTGACAAAGTGAATTTTGGTAAGGCAAATCAAATTAAATTCAATGGCACTGGTATTTTACCAACAAACTAGAAACGCACGAATCTGACCTGCGTTGACAACGCACTAGTCCCCGTCAAAGTGTTTCAATCGAGTATTCCGCACTCAGGGTATGTTTACGGCCAGGATTAATCACCACCATATTATCCAGTGCGTTAGTGCTCTCTACGCAAATGGTCTTACGCCACTCACCATCCACGCCCATATCCCCCATGGCACCGGCTTTTTCCGCGCCTGGATTCCATACCACGGTGGCATCACTGCCGGACTTCGCAATGTGAATAATGCGGTTGTAGCCACTATCATGAATGGCACAATCCGCACTATGGTTCACATACACCCTGTCGTACTCCTGGCCGTCGAACGACAATGCATTGTGCTCAACGTTGCGCTCGTATCTCAGTAGTTTGTCCATATAGACACAATCCTGCATGCCGGTAATATGGATATTGGAAATATCACTGACATTGAAGTAAGTGTGGAAAGCCTCACCAATCACAAACGGATGTTCTGCAAGATTGGTGGTCGCCATATCAATACGCAAACGACGTCCTATAGTAATAGTGAGTGTCAATTCGTAAGGATAAGATAACTGGCGCTGCGCTTCAGGCGTTTGCTGCATTTCCAGAACAATGCGGGTAGCATCTGTCTGTGTGGCATCAATGTCCATCACACGCCACGGAATGACGCGGGCAAAACCATGCGGACATAACGTGCTGTCCGTCGGATGCGCACCAAACCATGGCCAGCAAATCGGCGTACCGCCACGGATAGAACGACCTTTGACATAGCGCGCGTTACTGGATAGCCATAACACAGGTTCAGGCAGGAATTTGGGTTGCCACTGCATGACATGCGCCCCTTGCAACGCAATCTTGCCGGTTGCCAGCGGATTATCAATTTCAAGGTATTGCAGACCGTTCTCGTCCTGCAACTGGCTTACATGCGCATGCAACTGCATGCGCTTCGTCATCTTGGGTTGACCATGCTGCAAGGTTGCTTCAACGGTCATTTACTTCCCCTTTCGATTTGTGATACGTCCCTGACAGCACCCTTAGCAGCACTGGTACTCATGGCGGCATACGCGCGTAGAGCAGGCGAAACCACGCGTTCGCGATTTAACGGTTTCCATGCATCTTTACCCTTTGCTTCCATATTGCCACGGCGATGAGCCATTTCTTCATCGCTGATTGCCAGATGTATGGTGCGGTTGGGGATATCGATTTCTATCGTATCGCCTTCCTGCACCAGCCCAATGGCACCACCTTCTGCCGCTTCAGGTGAGGCGTGACCGATACTCAAGCCGGAGGTGCCGCCGGAAAAGCGGCCATCTGTAAGCAAGGCGCAAGCTTTGCCCAACCCTTTGGACTTCAGATAGGAAGTCGGGTAGAGCATTTCCTGCATGCCAGGGCCGCCACGCGGACCTTCATAGCGGATCACCACCACGTCACCCGCGACAACTTCGTCTGCCAGAATACTTGCCACTGCCGCGTCCTGGCTTTCGTAGACACGCGCACGACCGGTAAACTTCAAAATACTGTCATCCACGCCGGCAGTTTTCACAATACAGCCATCCAGGGCGATATTGCCGTACAACACCGCCAGGCCACCATCTTGCGAATAAGCGTGTGCCTTGTTGCGGATACAACCGTTTTCACGGTCAACATCCAGTTCCGGCCACAACATGCTCTGACTGAACGCAATCGTGGTGGCAATCCCGCCAGGCGCTGCACGGTAAAACTTCTTCACTTCTTCGTCCTGCGTGGTGACGATATCCCACTTGGCCAGCGCCTCACCCATGGTGGCACTATGAATGGTAGGCACATTGGTATGAATCACACCGGCGCGATTGAGTTCCGCCAGGATACCCATCACGCCACCGGCGCGGTGTACGTCCTCCATGTGGTATTTGCTGGTCGCAGGCGCAACTTTGGATACGCAGGGAACCTGGCGCGAAATACGGTCAATATCCTTCATGGTGAAATCAACGCCCGCTTCATGCGCGGCAGCCAGCAAATGCAGTACGGTATTGGTAGAACCACCCATAGCCACATCCAGGCTCATGGCATTTTCAAACGCACGCATGGTGGCGATATTACGTGGCAGGACGGAATAGTCATCCTGTTCGTAATGGCGCTTGGCCAGCTCCACAATCAGACGGCCTGCCTGCAGGAACAATTGTTTGCGCGCCGCATGCGTCGCCAGCGTTGAACCATTCCCAGGCAAGCTCAGACCCAGTGCCTCGGTCAGGCAGTTCATGGAGTTGGCGGTAAACATACCGGAACAGGAACCGCAGGTGGGGCAGGCAGAACGCTCGACTTCAGCCACTTCTGCGTCACTGACATGGCTATCCGCCGCCTCAACCATGGCATCGACCAGGTCCAGCTTGCGCACCTCACCCTGCCAGTTGACCTTACCAGCCTCCATCGGGCCGCCTGATACAAACACCACGGGGATATTCAGGCGCAATGCGGCCATCAGCATGCCCGGAGTGATTTTGTCACAGTTGGATATACACACCAGCGCATCTGCACAATGTGCATTGACCATGTATTCAACGCTGTCAGCAATCAGATCGCGACTAGGCAGGCTGTACAACATGCCGCTGTGGCCCATGGCAATGCCGTCATCCACCGCAATGGTATTGAATTCCTTGGCAACGCCACCGGCTTTTTCAATTTCACGTGCGACGAGCTGACCCAGGTCTTTCAAATGCACATGGCCGGGCACAAACTGGGTAAACGAGTTGGCGATGGCAATAATCGGTTTGGAAAAATCTTCATCTTTCATGCCGGTGGCACGCCAAAGTGCGCGGGCACCAGCCATGTTACGACCTTGTGTAGTCGTGTGGGAGCGGTATTTAGGCATCTGAAATCTGGGAGTTATCGTTAAAGTCTTATTTTAACTGAATACGCACGGGCATGCGCGCCTGAAACAGGTTTGTTACATTCATGAACAGGCAGTGGCGTCACTGGATTTGTTAACCTATGGCATGTACCGTATCGAAACAGTAGCGTCATGCACAGCAGCTAACAGCAGCGCTTAACACCCTGCCATTTCTGATCCTGCCATTGTCTGAAAAACTCCGCGCGCGACAAAAGCGGTACATCCGTTTCGCCCGCGTGACACTCGGCATGGTGCACCAGGTAGCGCTCATACATATCGTCCCCGGATAATTCTCGCACACGCTGCCAGCATTGCCTGTACCAGCTCATCGTACAACTCCTTCTTCCAGGCGGGTCGCCATATAGCCAGCCTCAGTGAGCGGCAGCACCGGTTTTCCGGAAAAGTAGCGTCGGCTCATGTTCAGCATATCCAGCATCACGACCCACAGCACAATCACGAAAAATGCCGTCAGCCAGGCATCCAGCTGCTGATTGAAAACCAACTGTGGTGCTACTGCCGCTTTTTCAGGCGGCAACACGCCTGCGGCCAGTTTTTGTGACAAATCGTTAGCTGCGGCAAAAAAACCGATACGCACATCATCACTGAAGATTTTTTCATAGGCAGCGCTGGTAGTCACCACCAGCAACCATAGCAATGGCAACCCCGTCACCCATGCCTTGCCGGCTTTACCTGACTTAATCAGAATGCCCGTACCTATCGACAAGGCAATCGCTGCCAGCATCTGGTTGGAAATACCGAATAGCGGCCATAAAATATTCACACCGCCATTAGGGTCAATCACACCGATATAGAGGAAATATCCCCAGCCGGCCACCACCAGCGCACTGGTAAAAATGACGGAAGGCGTATAAGAAGTCTCACCAAGCTTGGGATGCAGGTTCCCCAGCATATCCTGCAACATGAAGCGGCCTACCCGGGTGCCGGCATCCAGGGTTGTGAGAATAAAAATAGCTTCAAACATGATGGCAAAGTGGTACCACAGCGCCAGCAGATGTTCCCCAAATGCACTACCCAGGATACTGGCCATCCCCACGGCCAAACTGGGCGCACCGCCAGTACGGGCGAACAAGGTGCTTTCGCCCATGGCATTTGCCAGATGCTGCATCTGCTCGACCGTGACCTGATAACCCCAGCTGCTAATGGTATTCACGGCATCCAGCGCCTCTTTACCCACCACACCTGCGGGACTGTTAATCGCAAAAAATACGCCAGGTTCAAGAATCGTTGCCGCGATCATGGCCATAATCGCCACAAAGCTTTCCAGCAACATGGCACCGTAACCGATGGTACGGATATCACGTTCACTGGTCATCAGCTTGGGGGTCGTGCCACTGGCGATCAGGGCATGAAAACCGGAAATCGCACCACATGCAATGGTGATAAACACAAACGGGAACACTTTGCCGCCAAAAATCGGCCCGCTACCATCAATAAACGGCGTGATGGCCGGCATATGAATGTCCGGACGCAACCATAAAATGGCGATTGCCAGCACAATGACTGTCCCCAGCTTCATAAAGGTGGACAGGTAATCACGCGGCGCCAGCAGCAGCCATACCGGCAATACCGCCGCAGCAAATCCGTAGACAATGACAGCGAATGCCAGCGGCAAACCTTCATGGTCAAACAAGGCAGCCAATACCGGATGATGATCGACCCAGCCGCCCATGACTACCGATGCCAGCAGCAAAATCACGCCCAGCAACGATGCTTCCAGCACGCGCCCCGGGCGCAGGTGACGCATATAAACGCCCACCAGCATGGCCACCGGGATGGTCGCCGCCACGGTGGAGGTTCCCCAGGGACTGTGTTTCATGGCATTCACGACCACCAGGCCAAGAACTGCGATCAGAATAATCATGATGACAAAAGTACCAAACATGGCCGCCATGCCGCCTATGGCACCAATCTCGTCTCGCGCCATTTGCCCCAGACTGCGTCCATCGCGGCGTGTGGACAGGAATAATGTCACCATATCCTGCACCGCTCCACCCAGAACTGCCCCTATCAATATCCACAAGGTGCCAGGCAAATAACCAAACTGTGCAGCCAGCGTAGGCCCCACCAGCGGGCCGGGGCCGGCAATGGCAGCGAAATGGTGCCCGAAAACCACCCAGCGATTGGTGGGTACATAATCGCGGCCATTATTCAGGCGCTCGGCCGGCGTCGCCCGTGTTGCGTCCACGCTCAACACACTGGCGGCAATCCAGGCGGCATAAAACCGGTACGCAATCACATAGACGCAAATAGCTGCGGCCAGCAGCCATAAAGCATTTAGCGCCTCTCCTCTCGCCAGTGCCACCTGCGCAAAAGCGAACACTCCCAACAGCGTCACACCGGCCCAGACAGCTTTCCCCCAAACACCCTTCATCATGATTCACTTCTTTCTATTTTCTAATTATTTGCACTTTAGCAAAAAAGCAGCCCTGAACGCAAAAACATCCCTGAATGCATAATGCATCAGCGCTTGCTAGCCACCCCTTGAGTCAGAAGGAGTGGAAGCTGGCAGACACGCTATAGTGCCAATGCGCCTGGATAATGTGATCCGGATGAAATTAAGATGTGTTCTCTGCTACCGGAAATGACTGAAACTTACAACCGGCGCGGTAGCCCACGATAACTGTTCAATCTGAACAAGCAGTCGGCACTCTAAATCAAAAAAACCAGGACTTTTGTGAAACCTCTTGCAAGAAAAAAACGCTTCTGTATAATGCGCGCTTCGTTACAAGGCACGGGTGCTTAGCTCAGTTGGTAGAGCGTCGCCCTTACAAGGCGAATGTCAGCGGTTCGACCCCGTTAGCACCCACCACCCTGCCTGATCCTCAAATCAATCTCTGTTCGCTGAATGAAAAGGTGTCCTGACCGGCCACAATGATATGATCCAGCACTTTTACGTCGATCAAACTCAGTGACTCTTTCAATGTTTGCGTGAGTTGCTCATCGGCCCGACTTGGCGATGCTGCACCGCCAGGATGATTGTGACTCAGGATTACCGCAGCTGCATTCAGCGCCAGCGCACGTTTCACCACCTCTCGTGGATAAACACTGGTTTGCATCAAGCTACCTTCGAACAGTTTCTCATAGGCAATCAGACGGTTTTGCGCATCCAGAAACAGAATGCCGAAGACTTCTTTTTGCAAATGTGACAATTGCAGCTTTAAATAGGCTTTCACTTGCGTGGGAGAATTGAAACTGTCTTCCAGTTGCAGTGTTTCCCCCAGCGCCCGCTTGCTCATTTCCAGCACCGCCTGCAACTGGCAATATTTACTGATACCCATCCCATGCACTTGCTGCATGTCCGCAATACTGGCAGAAAAAATGCCGTTCAGGCTGCGAAAATGCTGCAACAAATCACGCGCCAGATCCACAGCGGTTTTACCTGCCACACCCACCCGCAAAAAGATCGCCAGCAGCTCCGCATCCGAAAGCGCCACGGCACCGACACGTAACAGTTTTTCGCGTGGTCGCTCCTGCTCCGGCCAGTCCGTGATTGCCATACCCTCTCCTTTATAGTGATTAATCCATCAGCGTCCAAATCATCAACAGGCATAATTTATCATATGTTAATATTTTTTAAACATCAGGCTGATCATCGACCAATTCCCGCAACCAGAGCTTTACAGTTAAAATACCTGCATGAATAGTACGCACTCACCTTCCCGTCATTTGCTTGTCGGTGTCACTGGCGGTATCGCTGCCTATAAAACGGCGGAACTGATCCGCCTGTTGATCAAACAAGGTCATACCGTACAAGTCGTGATGACAGAAGCAGCCACGCACTTCATCACACCCACCACATTGCAGGCACTTTCCGGCAATCCCGTGTTTGTTGATGGTTGGGATCAGCGCATTGCCAACGCCATGCCGCATATAGAGCTCAGCCGCCAGGCAGATGCAATTCTGGTAGCGCCTGCCAGCGCCGACTTTATCGCCAAACTGGCCCACGGCTTTGCCAATGACCTGCTCTCGACCTTATGCCTTGCACGTGAGTGCCCACTTCTGGTTGCACCTGCCATGAACAGGCAAATGTGGGAAAATCCAGCCACTCAACGCAATATCACCCAGCTACGCAATGACCGCGTGACTTTATTAGGCCCTGACAGTGGTGAGCAGGCCTGTGGCGAAGTAGGCCAGGGCAGGATGCTGGAACCGGCAGCACTGGTGGAAGGCATACAAACGCATTTCACACCCAAGTTACTCGCTGGCAAAAAAATACTGATTACCGCTGGTGCCACCATGGAAATGCTGGACCCGGTACGCGGCATCACCAATTCAAGCAGTGGAAAAATGGGCTTTGCCCTGGCTAACGTCGCCATGCAAATGGGCGCAGAAGTCACGCTGGTCTACGGTCATGCCACGGCTTCCCGCCCACATGTCACACATGCTCACCACGCAGGAAGTGCCGGAGTCATGTATCAAACCGTGATGCAGCATATCGCGCATCAGGATGTATTTATCGGTGTAGCCGCCGTGGCCGACTACAGCCCGGTCACTTCATCCGCGCAAAAAATCAAGAAAAGTGAAGAAACACTTAAGATTGAACTTAGAAAGAATAAAGACATTCTGGCAGAGGTGGCTTCATTACCTGATGCACCTTTCTGCATAGGATTCGCAGCTGAGACCGAACAGGTATTAGCCTACGCCAGGCAAAAACGACTGGCGAAAAAAATCCCCATGATAGTAGCAAACCAGGCAGAAATCGCCATGGGCAGTGATCATAACAGCGTCACCATCATTGATGATGCTGGCGAATATCCACTCGCAAGTGCAGACAAAATCAGTGTTGCATTCAGTATTCTGACGCACCTCCATCACCATTTGAGCTGAATCAAGCGCAGCCCCTTCACTCAATATTCTCATGAAAATATTGAGTGCCCCAGGCTTACAAACAGCTTACAATCGCGCCTTTTGATTTTTTGAACTTTGAATCTATGCGCGCATCTGTATTCTGCCTGACACCTCTCTGCCTGGCCATTTCATCCGCTTTTGGCCATTCCGCTTTCGCTGACGAAGAAAAAGTGCTGTCTCTTTCACCTGTGGTCATCACGGCGACGCGTCAGGCACAAAACAGTTTTGACTTGCCGGTCGCGATTGATGTCGTTGAAGAGAAAGACCTCAAAGACGGTCAATTACAAATTCAGCTCTCGGAAAGCCTGATTCGCGTGCCTGGCATTACTGCACAAAACCGTAACCAGCAAGCACAGGACCCGCAAATCTCCAGCCGTGGTTTTGGTTCACGTTCTTCATTTGGAGTCCGTGGCATCCGCATTTACATGGATGGTATTCCACTCACCATGCCTGACGGCCAGGGCCAGCCAGGTGTCGTTGATCTTTCCGCCATCAAAAGCATAGAAGTGATGCGCGGTCCGTTCTCGTCACTTTACGGCAACTCATCTGGCGGCGTGATCCAGATGTTGACACAAGATGCACCGGCAACACCAACAGTCAGTGCCACCACCATGTTTGGCAGCTACAACACCAAGCGCAACGTACTGGAAGCTGCCGGACAAGTGGAAGGGCTGGAGTACATGCTGAACGTTTCCAATTTTGAATCTGATGGCTATCGCGCCAACAGTGCCAGCAACAAGCAAATGGCCACTGCCAAATTCAAGTTCAATCTGAACGAA
Organism: uncultured Methylophilus sp.; assembly: GCA_966248215.1. Classification (GTDB taxonomy): domain Bacteria; phylum Pseudomonadota; class Gammaproteobacteria; order Burkholderiales; family Methylophilaceae; genus Methylophilus. Next base: position 36,078 of record CBIMYT010000002.1, read on the forward strand.
GACACTAAAGTAACCGCACTGGTGAACTGGTTTGACCAGGAGGCTCAAGACCCATTGGGCCTGGATCGCGCCAGAGCCTTTGCTGGCTCAATCAGAAATAAAGTTGTCCCGGCAGCCCTGTTTGCCAACACCAATGTTAAACGCGACCATACGCAGGTCGGATTTAATATCGAACATGCATTCAATGAAAACAATAGGCTGACATTTACGCCCTATGTTGGAACAAGGAATAATGCACAAATACTGACTACTAGCGCTCTTGCCACGGGACTTGTTGGCTCCTGTACTGGAGTCAACGGCAATCCTCCTACTGGTACTTGTGCAAGATTGAGCGAAATAAGAAGAGAATTTTACGGGATGGATACCCGTTGGGATAATACTGGCAACCTTGCGGGGCTGCCTTATCAATTCAGTCTGGGAATGACATACGGCAAATCTTCAGATAACCGCCTGGATACCAATACTCTCAGCAACGGTGTGAATGTACGCAACCTGAATCGCGATGAAGTGAATGAAGTCACCAACTTCGACCAATATGTACAAGGTAAGTTGAGTGTCACTCCGACCATCGACTTACATGCGGGCGCTCGCCACACCAAAGTAAAACTTGAGGTTAAAGATCATTTCACTACCCCAGGTATGCCAGGTCAAGGTGATAACAGCGGCTCTGTGGAATACCAGAAAACCACACCAGTCATTGGTGCCGTCTGGAAAGCTACCGAAACACTTAATTTTTACGCAAACTTTGGCAAAGGTTTTGAAACACCGACATTTATTGAAGCTGCGTTTGATGATGTTACCAGCGGTGTTGCAAGCAAACCCAATCTGGCACTGAAACCATCTGAAAGCAATAACTACGAGCTGGGCCTCAAATCATTCCTGAGTGACAATACCCGCTTTAACCTGACCTTATTCAAGGTGACAACCAAAAATGAAATTGTGGTCAATCAAACCAATGCAGGCAGGTCGACTTACACAAATGCTAGCGATACCAAGCGCAGCGGCATTGAGTTGTCTCTGGACAGTCTGTTTGACAACGGATTAAGTACATATCTTTCTTATACTTACCTGAATGCAAAATTTGACTCCGCTTACGGTAATGTCGCATCGGGTAACAAAATTCCAGGTACATATAAACAACAGCTATACGGAGAAGTCGCCTGGCGATACCAACCATTCGGATTCTTCAGCGCACTGGAAGGTCGTTACAACAGCGATGTATACGTGAATGACACCAATACAGACAAAGCACCGTCTTATACTGTCTTCAACATTCGTGCCGGTTTTGAACAAAACCTGACCCACTGGAAACTCAAGGAATTTATCAGGCTGGAAAACGTCACCGATAAAGACTATATCGGCTCTGTACGCGCCAATGATGGCAATGGTCTATTCTTCGAGCCCGCCGCTGGCCGGAACTACCTGATTGGCCTTAGCGCGCAATACAAATTCTAGGCAGTTGATTTGAAACTGAAAAGCCAGCATTTGCTGGCTTTCTTATTTATCCGCCAGTGATGGCTGATAGTGATTTTGTCATGTATTTCATGTTTTAATAACGCAATATTTCTGGAGCCGCGCATGTCGATTACTGTAGACCTTAAAATCCTGGACCCTCGCCTGCATCACATGATGCCCTCCTATGCGACACCTGGGTCGGCCGGGCTGGATTTGCGGGCCTGCATCGAACACACACAGACCATACAGCCGGGAGAAACCTTGATGATCCCAACCGGTATGGCAATTCATATTGATAATGCCTATTATGCCGCGATGATTCTCCCGCGCTCCGGGCTGGGCCATAAACACGGAATTGTACTGGGCAATCTGGTTGGTCTTATTGATTCAGACTATCAGGGGCAACTGCTGGTTTCCTGCTGGAACCGCGGCAAAGAACCATTTATCCTGAATCCAATGGAACGCATCGCTCAAATGGTGATTGTGCCCGTGGTGCAGGCAGACTTTCATGTGGTGGATGAATTCACCGTTAGTGAACGCGGTGAAGGCGGCTTCGGTAGTACAGGAAAGCACTAACTCATTAAAAAATTAAAAAGCACAATAATTGCTTGATTTAATGTTAGATTCCATTTTATAATCTCGCTCTTTCTGAAAAGATCAAAGTATTTGGAGACAACCATGGCACGTGTATGTCAGGTAACCGGTAAAAAACCGATGGTGGGCAACAATGTTTCTCACGCACAAAACAAAACAAAACGCCGTTTCTTGCCTAACTTGCAAAACCGTAAGTTCTGGGTTGAGAGCGAAAACCGCTGGGTAAGCCTGCGCATCACCAACGCTGCTTTGCGTACTATCGACAAAAACGGTATTGACGCTGTGTTGGCTGACCTGCGTGCAGCTGGCGAAAAAATCTAACTCGCGACATTTAGTCTGCAAAGGATATTATCATGCGTGAAAAAATCAAATTGGAATCCAGTGCTGGTACAGGTCATTTCTATACCACCACTAAAAACAAACGTACCATGCCAGAGAAAATGGAGATCAAGAAATTTGACCCAGTTGCTCGCAAGCATGTGATGTACAAAGAAACCAAATTGAAATAATTTGCTTTCTGCCGTTTAATAAAGAAGCCTGCATATGCAGGCTTTTTTATTGCTCAAAGATATTCAGGATATTGCCTATGATGATTGTGCAAGGTTTGGCGCAGAAATAATACGCACATCCTGCTGCGGGTATGGGATCTGGATATTATTGGCTTTAAAGCGCTGCCAGATAGCGTAATAAATATCACTTTGCAGCTTTGCGGTTGCCTCTTCAGGATTAACCACCCATAGCGCCAGCACCAAATCGATCCCACTCTGGCCAAAAGACTTGATTGTCACATCAATAGCCGTCTCATCCTTAATGGTGCGCTCATGTGTTCTTCCAATTTCTTTCAATAGCCTGATTGCCAGATCAAGGTCACTTTCATAGGAAACCTGCACAGGAATAGGCACCTTGGCCTTGTATGCGGCAGAAGTATGATTAATCACAACATCCGTGATCATCGTTTCGTTCGGAATAATAATTTCCGTTCCATCCTGCTTACGCAAGATAATGTAGCGGGAGCGTAACTCTTTCACAATGCCATAATGATTGCTGATAGTAACTACGTCTCCCATATGCAGGGATTTATCCATCAGGATAATAAAGCCGCTGACATAGTTGCTGGCGATCTTCTGCAAGCCGAATCCAAGGCCCACACCCAGCGCACCACCAAATACTGACAGCATGGTGATATCCATGCCAACTACCGCCATTGACATCAGCAAGGCAACAACCACGGCCACCATGCGCACCACTTTCACCATGATGACGCGCCAGTTGCCATTGATACTGCTGGAGGCCATCAGGCGTAGCTCTATCGTGCGGCTTAACCACAACGCAATCAGCATGGTAACAACAATGGTCAGACCACCCTGTAGCAGCAATAGTAAATTCAGTTTTTGCTTGCCGACGGTGAATTGCACATCCTCAAGAATTTGCAGTACAGGATTCAGAAAGCCGCTGATATGTAATGCCACCACCACCCATACAGTCCAGGCAATCACTCGCTCAAATGAATGCAGCCAGGCGCTGGGTGAAAAAACATATCGCAGGATATAGGCAATGCTGCGAATAATGACCATGGCCAGCAACATACGCGCTCCCAGACGCAATAACCCTACATGCATCCAGCTTTCCAGTGAATAACGCGCTATCAGCAGCAGCAGAAAGGCAGAGAATGGGAAAAATAGTCTCTCCACACCCCCCAGTAACATTTTATAAACCGTGTTGATCTTCCCGGCAAGAATCTGCTTGCGCAGATGCAGGTTAAGCAAACCGCTGATAGCCAGAATTGCGCCTATGACAAACAACTGCCAAATGGCGGCAGTGGTGTTGAAATCCTCGACAATTTCCTTCCAGAGAATATTGATATCGTGGTCCATTATTATTTTCTACAACAAAAAGAGGGTTGCCAGGCCAAGGAAGATAAGAAAGCCGCCGCTATCAGTAATAGCTGTAATCAGAACACTGGAGCCGACCGCCGGATCCCTGTCCAGCTTATTCATGACCAGTGGAATGACCACACCAATAATGGCCGCCAGTAACAAATTTAATGTCATGGCAGACATCATGACCACCCCTAATGCCGCATTTTCATACAACAAATATGCAATAAGACCTAACACGCTGCCCCATACCAGCCCATTGAGTAAGGCCACACCCATTTCTTTTTTCAGCAGCGCCTGCATGTGGTAGCCGGAAATCTGTCCGAGCGCGAGACCCCGTACAATCATGGTGGTGGTCTGATTACCGGAATTGCCGCCTATGCCAGCCACAATCGGCATCAATGCAGCCAAGGCAACAATTTTCTCGATACTGCCTTCAAACAAGCCAATCACACGCGAAGCAACCAAGGCGGTTACCAGGTTAATCGCCAGCCAGGCCCAGCGGTTCTGTACCGATTTCCAGATCGATGCGAAGAAATCCTCTTCTTCCCGCAAGCCAGCCAGAGAGAGCATATCTGCTTCCGCTTCTTCACGAATAATATCCATGACCGTGTCCACGGTGATACGTCCAACCAGCTTGCGATTATTGTCGACCACCGGTGCCGTTACCAGGTCATAACGTTCAAATGCCATCGCCGCCTGGTCGGACATATCTTCAGGATGGAACACCACTGCATCGGTTGACATGATGTCACCAACGCGGGTCTCGGGATCATTGAGAATAATACGCTTGAGCGGCAAGACACCCTGCAGGATATCGTCACGATTAATAACGAATAACTTATCGGTATGATCAGGAAATTTGGGCAAACGACGCAGGTAGCGTAGCACCACTTCCAGCGTGATATCGTCACGTATGGTCACGATATCGAAATCCATGATCGCACCCACAGTATCTTCAGGATAGGACAGTGCAGACTGCAATCGCTCGCGATGCTGCGTGTCCAGACTGTACATCAGGTCCTGCAATACATCTTTTGGCAGGTCAGGTGCCAGATCCGCCAGCTCATCGGTATTGAGTTGTTCGGCCGCAGCAAGCAACTCTTCGCTGTCCATGTCCGCAATCAGCGTCTGCCGGACGGCATCTGAAACTTCCAGCAGGATTTCACCATCACGCTCGGCCTTGACCAGATCCCAGACCATGAGACGATCATCCAGACGCAATGATTCAAGAATATAGGCAACGTCGGCCGGATGTAACTGATCCAGTTTTTGCTGCAGAATGCTCAGGTTTTGCTTGTGAACGAGAGACTCGACCAAATCATGATTTGGCATATCCTGTCTATGCACGACATGCTCCACCAGCTTGTGCTTCTCCAGCAGCTGAATGACCTGTTGCAGTGTTTCGCCCAAGCTCTCCTTGCTTTCAGTTGCTCTCTCATCATGTTCACGAATTTCAGTCATGCGTCTTCCATTGTTGAGCAGGAATTATTGTTTGCAGGTAATATTGTACAAAGCGTTCATGACACTACCTAGCAATTTATGCAACAGTCCTTAATTTTATACGGCACCCTGGGTTGCCATTTGTGCGAGGATGCAGCGCGCGTGTTGCAGGCGCTGGCACTTGACTATCACACTGTGGATATTGTTGATGACAATACTCTGCTGGAGAGGTTTGGCACCAGCATTCCGGTATTGCATAGAACTGATATCATCGATACCTATTTATATTGGCCGTTTGGCATAGAACAGGTCTCTGACTGGCTGAATCAATAAACTCAAAACAGTCACTAGAAAGCAAAAAAGCCAGCAATGCTGGCTTTTTTGTGTCACGACAGATTCGGAAATTACTCTGCTGTCGGTGTTTCCGCAACTTCCGGGCGGTCAACCAGCTCGACAAATGCCATAGGCGCATTGTCACCATTACGGAAACCGCACTTCAGGATACGCAGATAACCACCATTGCGTGCATTGTAACGTGGGCCCAGTTCACCAAACAGTTTGCCAACCATATCGCGGTCACGCAGACGGCTGAAGGCCAGGCGGCGATTTGCCAGGGTAGGCGTTTTGCCTAGAGTGATCAGAGGTTCTGCATATTTACGCAGCTCTTTTGCTTTAGGTAAAGTGGTTTTGATCACTTCATGACGCAGCAAAGAGGCTACCATGTTGCGGAACATAGCAGCACGGTGGCTACTGGTTCTGTTCAATTTACGATTGCTATTACCGTGACGCATAGTAATTTCCTTAAGTATTTATCTTAATTAGAAATCAAGCTTTTTCCAGGCCAACAGGTGGCCAGTTTTCCAGCTTCATTCCCAGTGTCAAACCTTTGGAGGCCAACACATCTTTAATTTCATTCAATGATTTTCTGCCCAGGTTAGGAGCCTTCAGCAATTCGTTTTCAGTACGCTGAATCAAATCACCGATGTAGAAAATATTTTCTGCTTTGAGGCAGTTGGCAGAGCGTACTGTCAGTTCCAGATCATCAACCGGACGCAACAGGATAGGATCTACCTGTGGAGCCGCTTTCACCTCTACGTCTGCGGAAGCACCTTCCAGATTCGCAAATACGGACAACTGGCCAATCAAAATACGCGCAGCATCACGGATGGCTTGCTCTGGTTCGATAATGCCGTTGGTTTCAACGTCCATAATCAATTTGTCCAGATCAGTACGCTGTTCAACACGCGCGCTCTCAACATGATAGCTCACTTTGTTGATCGGGCTGAAGGAGGCATCTACCATCATAAAACCCAGTACGCGATCTTCATCGTTGGCTTTCTGACGTGCAGGAACAGGCTGGTAACCACGGCCCATTTCCACTTTCACTTCCAGATTCAGCTTACCGCCTTTAGTGATATGTGCAATCACGTGATTGGGATTAACAATTTCAGCATCATGGCCAACTTCGAAATCACCAGCAGTCACTACACCTTCACCAGACTTGTTCAATACCAGAATCGTCTCGGTTTTGTTGTGCAGCTTCAAAGCAACACCTTTAAGGTTCAGCAAGATATCAACAACATCTTCCTGCACACCTTCGATTGTGGAGTACTCATGCACTACACCATCAATTTTTACTTCAGTAATGGCATAACCCGGAATGGAAGACAGCAACACTCTTCTTAAAGCGTTACCTAAAGTGTAACCAAAACCGCGCTCCATTGGCTCCAAAGTCACACGTGCGCGCAAAGGTGTAATCACCTCGACATCAACCACACGCGGCTTCAAATATTCTGTAGGGCTATTTTGCATATAATTCCTTGAAGTAATTGGGTATAAACAAATAAACCTTAGCCTAAACTAAGCGATTACTTAGAATACAACTCAACAATCAATGATTCATTGATAGTGGCAGGCAGCTCATCACGCTGAGGCTTCGCCTTGAATTTACCACTCAATGCCTTGATGTCGACTTCCAACCACTCTGGAAAGCCACGCTGTTCAGCCGCTTCAACAGCTGCTTTAATACGCAACTGAGTTTTAGCCTTGTCAGCCACACTGATTACATCACCTGCTTTTACTTGATAAGAAGGAATGTTTACACGTTTGCCGTTCACCAGAATAGCATTGTGGCGAACTACCTGGCGCGCCTCGGAACGAGAACCGGCCAAGCCCATGCGATAGGCTACATTGTCCAAACGGGACTCAAGCAACTGCAACAAGCTTTCGCCAGTAATACCCTTTTGGCGATCAGCTTCCGCATAATAAGTACGGAACTGACCTTCCAATACGCCGTAGATACGACGCACTTTTTGTTTTTCACGCAGCTGAACGCCGTAGTCAGACAGACGTGAGTTACGACGCTGACCATGTTGACCTGGTGCGAAGTTGCGCTTTTCAATAGCGCATTTGTCTGTAAAGCATTTTTCAGCCTTCAGAAACAGCTTCTCACCTTCACGACGGCACTGACGGCATTTAGGATCTAAATTTCTAGCCAAGATTGTTCTCCAGTAATCGGTTTGCCTGATGCAAACCGAAAAGAATTAAATTCTGCGTTTTTTCGGTGGACGGCAGCCGTTGTGTGGCACAGGTGTCACATCGGTAATGCTGGTGATTTTGAAGCCAGCGGCATTCAACGCACGTACAGCGGATTCACGACCAGGGCCTGGACCCTTGATACGCACTTCCAGATTCTTAACGCCGGATTCCTGGGCAGCTTTACCAGCCACCTCAGAAGCTACCTGGGCAGCAAATGGGGTACTTTTACGCGAACCTTTAAAGCCCTGACCACCGGAAGTAGCCCATGACAATGCATTGCCCTGACGATCGGTAATCGTAATAATCGTGTTATTAAAAGAAGCGTGCACGTGGGCAATGCCCTCGGCAATATTCTTTTTCACTTTTTTTCTAACGCGTACATTAGCTTTTGCCATGTTGTACTGTCCTTAATATTTACTAATGTTCAATAAAAGATTATTTAGCTTGCTTGATGGCTTTTACCGGACCTTTACGCGTACGCGCATTTGTCTTGGTACGCTGTCCGCGCACAGGCAAACCACGGCGATGACGGATGCCGCGATAGCAACCCAGATCCATCAAACGCTTAATGTTCATGGTTACTTCACGACGCAAGTCACCTTCAACAGTAAACTTGGCCACTTCGTCACGCAGCTTTTCTACTTCTGCATCGCTCAGATCTTTAACCTTTACCGTCGTCAAAACGCCAGCTGCTGCACAGATTTTCTGTGCAGTATTACGGCCAATACCGTAAATAGCGGTCAAAGCAATTTCTGCATGTTTGTGGTTTGGGATATTTACCCCGGCAATACGAGCCATACTTAAACTCCAATAATCAATCGTATATCACGATTAAACTTGTGCGTAGAAAAGAAAAGCCGCATATTATATCAGCAGTTCCCACTCTTCACAAGAATGTTTTACCATTAACCTTGACGTTGTTTATGACGTGGGTCAGTACAAATAACACGAACAACACCGCGACGTCTTACTACTTTACAGTTACGGCACAATGTTTTAACTGAGGCGCGAACTCTCATTTTACTTTCCTTTAATTAATTCACTTACTTTGCGCGGAATGTAATTCGCGCACGGGTTAAATCATAAGGGGTCATTTCTACAGTGACTTTGTCACCAGGCAAAATGCGAATATAGTGCATGCGCATTTTTCCTGAAATGTAACCAAGTACTGTATGACCGTTTTCAAGCTTTACTTTAAAAGTCGCATTCGGCAGATTTTCAACAATCTCGCCTTGCATTTCAATGCGATCTTCCCTCGCCACTTCTTTACTTGCCTTTGAAGTTTGCCTTCTTCAGCAAACCTTCATATTGCTGGGACATCAAATGTGATTGTACCTGTGTCATGAAATCCATCGTGACCACGACAATAATCAGTAATGACGTACCACCAAAATAGAATGGCGTATTAAATTTCAGAATCAGGAATTCCGGCAACAAACAAACCAGCGTGATATATAACGCGCCGATCAGAGTTAAACGTCCCATGATTCTGTCAATATATTTTGCAGTTTGCTCGCCTGGCCGAATGCCCGGTACAAATGCACCGCTCTTCTTCAGGTTATCTGCCGTTTCCTTTGGATTGAATACCAAAGCGGTATAGAAAAAGGCAAAGAACAGGATCGCAGCTGCAAATAACAAAATATACAATGGCTGACCAGGTGAAAGTTTTGCACTGGCATCCTTCAACCAGTACATATGTTCACTACTCCCAAACCAGCCCGCCAGCGTGGCTGGAAACAGAATAATACTGGAAGCAAAAATGGGCGGAATCACCCCTGACATATTCAGCTTCAAAGGCAAATGCGTAGATTGCCCGCCATAAACACGGTTACCTACCTGACGCTTAGCATAGTTCACCGTAATCTTGCGTTGACCACGCTCAACAAATACGACCAAAGCAGTTACCAGAATTACTGCTACGAACAGGAACATCACCAAAGGAATTGAGAATGCGCCTGTTTTGGCCAGATCCAGCGTGCTGCTAATCGCATGTGGCAAACCAGCCACGATACCGGCAAAAATGATAATAGAAATACCATTACCAATCCCGCGCTCGGTAATCTGCTCACCCAGCCACATCAAAAACATGGTGCCGGCAACCAAAGTCGTCACGGCAGTAAGGCGGAACGCAAAGCCAGGATCCAATACGAGACCAGCTTGTCCTTCCAGGGCAATCGCAATACCTAATGCCTGAAAAGTAGCCAATAACACTGTGCCGTACCGCGTGTACTTAGTGATCTGTCGACGACCTGCTTCGCCTTCTTTTTTCAACTGTTCCAACCGAGGGGAAACCACGGTCAGCAATTGCATAATAATAGAGGCAGAAATGTAAGGCATGATGCCCAGTGCAAACACGGTAAACCGTGACAATGCTCCGCCTGAGAACATGTTAAACATGCCCAGAATGCCGTCCTTCTGCGTGTCGAACAATTGTTTTAACACAGTAGGATCAATGCCTGGCACTGGAATATGGGCACCCAAGCGGTAAACAATCAACGCCCCCAGCAAGAACCACAAACGGCTTTTCAACTCACCAAGTTTGCCTACGGAACCTAAGATATTATCCTGTGCCAAGCTGATACTCTCTTATGACAACAATTAAACGTCCAGTACTTTGCCGCCAGCGGATTCGATGGCTGCTTTAGCACCTTTGGTCAATAACAAACCCTGTACTTGCACTTTGGTTGTCACTTCACCAGACAGATAAACTTTCACTGCCTTGACTGAAGCTGGAACCAGTTTGGCTGCTTTCAATGCCAGGATATCGATTATCTCAGCATCGGCCAGAGCCAGTTCGCTAGTACGGATACGCGCAGTATCGGCTTGTGTCAAAGAATTAAAACCACGCTTAGGTAGGCGGCGCTGCAAAGGCATTTGACCACCTTCGAAACCTACTTTATGGAAACCGCCAGCACGTGACTTCTGACCTTTGTGACCACGGCCACCAGTTTTACCCAAACCGGAGCCAATGCCACGACCTAAACGACGACGTTCTTTTTTCGCGCCTTCTGCAGGCTTAATCGTGTTCAATTGCATTATGCTTCAACCTTTAAAAGATAGCTTACAGCATTGATCATGCCGCGATTTTCAGGCGTATCTTGCACCTCTACGGTATGGTGCATGCGACGCAAGCCCAAACCACGCACAGACGCTTTATGCGCTTCAATACGACCAATCAAACTTCTTACCAGCGTTACCTTTAAAGTACCGCTCTCTTTTTTTGCTTTAGCCATGATTAACCTCTGATTTCTTCTATGCTCTTACCACGTTTCGCAGCAATTTCAGCTGGCGTATTCATGGCAGCCAGACCATTCAAAGTCGCACGAACCAGGTTGTAAGGATTGGTAGAACCAATACTTTTAGCAACCACGTTAGTAATACCCATTACTTCGAAGATGGCGCGCATTGCACCACCGGCGATAATACCTGTACCTTCGGAGGCTGGCTGAATCAGCACTTTAGCTGCACCGTGTACGCCAGTCACCGCATGGTACAAAGTGCCGTTATTCAGGCTTACTTTCACCATGCTACGGCGGGCTTCATCCATTGCCTTCTGTACAGCAACAGGTACTTCACGTGCTTTGCCTTTACCCATACCAACGGCACCGTCGCCATCACCAACCACTGTCAGTGCAGCGAAGCTCATGATACGACCACCCTTAACCGTTTTGCTGACACGGTTAACAGTAATCATCTTTTCGCGCAAACCGTCAGTTTGCTGTTGTTCAATATCTTTAGCCATTCTTTATCTCACCCATTTAGAATTTGAGACCATTTTCACGGGCAGCTTCGGCCAAAGCCTTGATACGACCGTGATACTTGTAGCCTGAACGATCAAAAGCAACGTCAGTGATACCGGCCTTAACAGCTTTCTCAGCAATGCGTTTGCCAATCAAGGTTGCAGCGTCGATGTTGCCACCATTTTTGAGTTGTTGACGCACTTCAGCCTCAACTGTGGATGCACTCGCCAATACGCGATCGCCAGTTTCAGCAATGATCTGCGCGTAGATATTGGTATTGGTGCGATGTACACTCAAACGTGTAACTTTTAACTCGGCGATTTTGGCACGGGTTTTACGTGCTCTGCGCAAGCGGTTATTTACGTTTTTCATTGAATTTACCTTTAATGTTGATTCACTGTTCAGGCAATGCCTACAAGTGTCTTACTTATTTTTTCTTGGTCTCTTTAATGACCACCACTTCGTCTGCATAACGCACGCCCTTGCCTTTATATGGCTCAGGTGCACGGTAAGCACGAATCTGCGCAGCAACCTGGCCAATAACCTGCTTGTTGGCACCAGTCAGAACCACCTCTGTCGGGGTTGGTGTTTGCACAGTGACGCCTTCTGGCATCTTGTGGCTGACAGGATGGGAATAACCCAGCTCCAGGTTCAAGGTAGAACCCTGGGCACTGGCTTTATAACCAACGCCTATCAGTGTCAGTTTACGAGTAAAGCCCGCTGAAACACCTTGCACCATGTTCGCTACCAAAGCACGTGTAGTGCCTGACATCGCTCTTGCATGCTGAGTTTCGTTGTTGGCTTTTACCAATAATTGTTCGCCTTCGCGAGCCACAGAAATATCTGCAGACAGCGCTTGACTCAATTTACCCAATGGACCACTTACAGCGATCTCGGATGGAGAGATAACGACTTCAACTTTGGCTGGAATCGCAATCGGATTTTTAGCAACGCGTGACATATTGACTCCTCTTAGGCCACGATGCACAGCACTTCACCACCGATACCGGCAGCTTGTGCTTTGCGATCAGTCATCACACCTCGTGAAGTGGAAACGATGGTTACACCCAGACCGTTCATCACTTTAGGCATATTCTGACTACCTTTATAAACACGCAAACCAGGCTTGGACACGCGCTCAATTTTTTCAATTACTGGACGACCAGCATAATATTTCAGACTAATGCTCAGAACAGGCTTACCTTCATTGCTTTGAACATTAAAATCATCGATATAACCTTCATCCTTCAATACGTTTGCAATTGCACCTTTCAGTTTGGATGCAGGCATTGAAACGGAAGGCTTATTCGTACGTTGTGCGTTACGAATACGGGTCAACATATCGGCAATCGGATCACTCATACTCATGTTCTATTCCTCCGTTACCAGCTGGCCTTGGTGACGCCTGGTACCTGACCAGCCATCATCAACTTACGCAACTCATTACGTGCGATACCAAATTTACTAAACACACCACGTGGACGACCAGTCAATGCACAACGGTTACGTGTACGCACCGGGCTTGAATTACGTGGCAAACTTTGCAACTTAGAACGTGCAGCGATACGATCTTCAACGCTGGCAGACTGGTTGTTAATGATCTCAACCAGTTCAGCACGCTTGGCTGCATACTTTTTAACGGTTTCGCGACGCTTTTGTTCGCGTTCTGTCATACATACTTTTGCCATGACTTAACCTCTGAATGGGAAACTAAATGCAGCCAACAGTGCTTTCGCTTCTTCATCTGTTTTAGCTGTCGTGGTAATAGTGATATTCATCCCGCGCAATGCGTCGATCTTGTCGTACTCAATTTCCGGGAAAATGATCTGCTCTTTAACACCCATGTTGTAATTACCACGGCCATCAAAAGATTTTGCGGAAATACCACGGAAGTCACGAATACGTGGGATAGCCACAGTAATCAGACGATCCAGGAATTCATACATACGCTCACGGCGCAGCGTGACTTTACATCCAACAGGATAGTCATCACGAATTTTAAATGCAGCCACGGATTTTTTAGCCTTGGTCACAATAGGTTTCTGACCAGCAATTTTTTCCATATCGGAAACTGCATTTTCCATGACTTTTTTATCAGCCACAGCTTCACCCACACCCATATTCAGGGTGATTTTCTCGATACGTGGTACTTGCATTGAAGAGCTATAACCAAACTGCTCTGTCAATTTGGCAACCACTGTATCCTTGTAATACTGTTTTAAACGTGCCATATGTATTCCTATGCGTCGATAGATTCGCCGCTAGATTTGTAAATACGAATCTTGCGACCATCTTCCAGTACTTTAAAACCAACACGATCAGCTTTTTTAGTTGCAGCGTTGTAAATTGCAACATTGGAAATATCTACCGGCATTTCCTTGCTGATGATGCCACCAGTAACACCACGCATAGGGTTAGGACGAGTGTGTTTCTTCACCACATTCAAGCCCTCAACCACCACATGGCCGCTTGGCAAAACGCTTAAAACAGCACCTGTTTTACCTGCGTCTTTACCTGTATTCAAAATGACCTGGTCACCTTTGCGAATTTTGCTCATTTATCGTCTCCAGCCTATTACAACACTTCAGGCGCTAATGAAACGATCTTCATGAAGCGCTCGCTACGCAACTCACGTGTCACAGGGCCAAAAATACGCGTACCAATTGGCTCAAGCTTGTTATTCAACAAGACTGCTGCATTGGCATCGAATTTAACTAAAGAACCATCCTGGCGACGCACACCTTTAGCAGTACGCACGACCACAGCGTTGTAAATTTCGCCTTTTTTGACACGACCACGAGGCGCAGCATCTTTCACACTGACCTTGATGATGTCGCCAATGCTGGCATAACGACGCTTGGAACCACCCAAGACCTTGATACACTGAACGGAACGCGCACCAGTGTTGTCGGCCACTTCAAGCCGAGATTGCATTTGAATCATGAGAAATAATCTCCAACTTAATCCGTTATAACCACTACCAGCCGCTTGCTTGCACAATTTCGGCCAATAGACCACGGTCAGTATTGGGGTGCCAGCTACATGCCAACTAAGGCGGGCACCGAAAAGTCCAACATTATACAACCAGAAAAGCGCTTATGACAAGCGCTTTTCCAGCTTTATATTTAGAAGCCTAAATTAGGCTCCGATTTTGCTTACTACCCAAGACTTGGTCTTGGAGTATGGGCGTGATTCAGTAATTGTAACCAGATCACCTTCTTTACATGCATTGTTTTCATCATGTGCATGGAATTTGTTTGATTTGGAAACCACTTTACCAATCAGAGGGTGTTTCACTTTACGCTCGACAAGCACAGTCACGGTTTTATCCATTTTGTTGCTTACCACGCGGCCAGTCAAACTGCGCACTACTTTCGCTTTTTCAGTCATCATGCCTGTTTCGCCTTCTCAGCCAACACGGTGTTAACGCGAGCGATATCCTTGCGCACTTTACCCAGCTGGTCTGCTTTGTTCAATTGTTGGGTTGCCAATTGCATGCGCAGGGAAAACTGCGCACGACGCAACTCAACCAACTCATTGTTGAGCTCATCCGCTGATTTTGCTCTCAATTCTGAAGCTTTCATTTCACTACTCCTTAACTGCCAACTTGACGTGTCATGAATGTAGTTTCAACTGGCAACTTAGCAGCAGCCAATCTGAAAGCCTCGCGTGCCAACTCTTCGCTCACGCCATCCATCTCGTACAGCATTTTGCCTGGTTGAATCTGGGCGATGTAGTAATCCACGCTACCTTTACCGTTACCCATACGTACTTCAGCAGGTTTTTTAGAAATTGGCTGGTCAGGAAACACACGAATCCAAACGCGGCCACCACGTTTAATGTGACGAGTCATCACACGACGGGCAGCTTCAATCTGGCGTGCAGTCAAACGACCACGACCAACGGCTTTCAAACCAAATTCACCAAAGCTTACCTTGTTACCAGTTGTCGCAATACCTTTATTGCGACCCTTTTGCATCTTGCGATATTTCTGTCTAGCTGGTTGCAGCATCTTTAGCCCTCGGCTTTCTTACTTTTTTCTCAGGCTCTGCGTCAACAACAGCAGCATTTGCAGCAGCGTTGTCACCGAAGATCTCGCCTTTGAATACCCAAACTTTAATCCCGATAATACCGTAGGTGGTAGAAGCTTCCGCCACACCGTAGTCGATATCAGCACGCAATGTATGCAGAGGCACACGGCCTTCGCGATACCATTCGGTACGTGCAATTTCGATACCGTTCAAACGACCGGAACTCATGATTTTGATACCTTGCGCGCCCAGACGCATTGCGTTTTGCATTGCACGTTTCATGGCACGGCGGAACATCACACGCTTTTCCAGTTGCTGGGCAATGGATTGCGCGATCAAAGTGGCGTCCAGTTCAGGCTTGCGCACTTCTTCAATGTTCAGATGAACAGGCACGCCCATCAAACCTTGCAGGGAAGAACGCAGAGATTCGATATCTTCGCCTTTTTTACCAATCACGACACCTGGACGGGCGCTGTGAATCGTAATTTTTGCGTTTTTAGCCGGACGCTCGATAACGATACGGCTTACCGCAGCGTTTGCCAGCTTCTTGTTCAAGAACTCGCGTACCTTGATGTCACCTTGCAACATCGCAGGGAAGTTCTGGCTATTTGAGTACCAACGTGACGCCCAGTTTTTCTGAACGCTCAAACGGAACCCAATTGGATGAATTTTCTGTCCCATATTATTCCTTTGAGTCACCGACTGTCACATGAATATGACATGTTGGCTTCGTAATACGACCAGCGCGACCTTTTGCACGTGCACGGATACGCTTCATAACCAAGCCTTTATCAACGTAGATTGAAGTCACCTTCAATGCATCGATATCAGCACCATTGTTGTGTTCAGCGTTAGCAATCGCAGACAAAACCACTTTCTTGATAATCTCGGCACCACGTTTAGGCGTGAATTCGAGAATATTCAATGCTTGATCTACTTTCTTGCCACGCACCAGATCGGCCACCAGACGCGCTTTTTGCGGAGAGAGGTGTACGCCTTTCAAAACTGCAGTAACTTGCATTATCAGCCCCTTACTTCTTCGCTTTTTTATCAGCCGCGTGCCCTTTGAATGTGCGTGTCAACGCAAATTCGCCAAGCTTGTGACCAACCATGTTTTCAGAAATCAACACAGGCACATGCTGTCTACCGTTGTGCACTGCGATGGTTAAACCAATAAAGTCTGGCAATACAGTCGAACGACGAGACCAAGTTTTGATTGGTTTTCTGTCGCGGTTCGCTGACGCAGTTTCGACTTTCTTAGCCAAGTGAGCGTCCACAAATGGACCTTTTTTAATAGAACGTGCCATAGCGATTACCTTACATTTCTCGGACGACGACTTACGCGCATGTTATCAGTACGCTTATTCTTACGTGTACGATAACCCTTAGTTTTCTGGCCCCATGGAGATACAGGACTCATACCTGCAGCAGTACGGCCTTCACCACCACCGTGCGGGTGATCTACCGGGTTCATCACCACACCGCGAACGGTTGGGCGAATACCGCGCCAGCGCATTGCACCAGCTTTACCGATAGAACGCAGTGAGTGCTCTTCATTGCCTACTTCACCCAAGGTTGCCTTGCAATCCACATGCACGCGACGCACTTCACCGGAACGCAAACGCAACTGAGCGTAAGCACCTTCACGAGCCAGCAACTGTACGGATGTACCGGCTGAACGCGCGATTTGCGCACCTTTGCCTGGCTGGATTTCGATGCAGTGAATCGTGCTACCCACCGGAATGTTGCGCAAAGGCAGTGCATTACCAGCACGGATAGGCGCTTCAGAACCGCTAACCAGTTGCGCACCTGCAGCAATGCCGCGTGGTGCAATGATGTAACGACGCTCACCATCCGCATAGCACAGCAACGCAATGTTAGCTGTACGGTTTGGATCGTACTCGATACGCTCTACTGTTGCAGGAATACCATCCTTGTTACGACGGAAGTCGATCACGCGGTAATGCTGCTTGTGACCACCACCCTGGTGGCGGGTTGTAATGCGACCGTTGTTGTTACGGCCTGCATTTTTACTTTGACTTTCCAACAGCGGCGCGTAAGGTTTGCCTTTGTGCAAATCTGGTGTCACAACTTTCAGTACACCACGACGACCGGGGGAAGTTGGTTTGACTTTAACTAATGCCATGTCTTCTCTCCTTATTCGCCAGCTGCAAAGTTAATTTCTTGACCTGGTTTCAAGCTTACATAAGCCTTTTTCCAGTCACTACGCTTACCAGTACGACGACCAGCGCGCTTCACCTTACCTGCCACGTTAATAACAGATACAGAAGCCACTTCGACCTTGAATACAAGTTCAACAGCCGCTTTGATTTCCGGCTTGGTCGCATCAGTGCGTACTTTGAATGCGATCTGCTGATGCTTGTCAGCAATAAAAGTCGCCTTCTCGGTAATTTGTGGTGCCAAAATCACTTGCAATAAACGATCTTGTGTTTTAGTTGCTGCGGTAATCATGCCAAGATCTCCTCAAGTTTTTTCACCGCACCAGCAGTTACCAAAACGTTAGGGAAGCGAACCAGGCTAACTGGATCAGCAAATTCCGCTTCAATAACTAAAACGTTAGGCAGGTTACGGGAAGACAAGTACAAGTTCTCATCAAAACCGTCAGTCAACAGCAACACACCGCCATCGACACCCAGAGCATTGATTTTTTGTACAAACTGTTTCGTTTTAGGCGCATCAATCGTAAAGTTGTCTACCACCTTCAAGCGATCCTGACGAACCAACTCAGACAGAATCGTCTGCATACCAGCACGATAAGCCTTGCGGTTTACCTTGTGGCTGTAGTTTTCGTTAGGACTATTAGGGAATGCACGACCGCCTCCGCGCCAGATCGGGCTGGACGCCATACCGGCACGCGCGTTACCAGTACCTTTTTGCGCAAATGGCTTATGTGTCGTGTGAGCAACGGTTGCACGTGTTTTTTGTGCACGGGTCGCAGTACGGGCATTTGCCATATAGGCAACCACCACCTGGTGCACCAGAGACTCATTGTACTCACGACCAAAAGTAACGTCAGACGCATCTACGCCCTTTTTAGCTACTTTGCCGTTTTGATCGATTAACTTCAATTCCATTATTTAGCCCCTTTCGCTTTGATGGCTGGACGAACAACAACATTGCCACCTTTGGAGCCAGGCACGGAACCCTTAATCAACAACAGGTTACGCTCCACATCTACACGTACGATTTCCAGGTTTTGGGTAGTAACTTTTGCATCACCCAAATGACCAGGCATACGCTTGCCAGGGAATACTCGACCTGGATCCTGCGCCATACCGATAGAACCCGGCACGTTATGTGAACGAGAGTTACCGTGAGAAGCACGGTTAGAAGCGAAGTTGTGACGCTTGATCGCACCGGCAAAACCTTTACCGATGGAAGTACCTGTCACGTCCACCAACTGGCCAGCAGAGAAAATATCAACCGTGATATTGCCACCTACCTGGAAGTTAGCCAGAACATCTTCAGCCACATTGAATTCTTTGATACCAGCACCAGCAGTTACGCCAGCCTTGGCATAGTGACCAGTCAACGCTTTGTTGATACGGCTGGCGCGACGCTCACCGTAAGCAACCTGCAGGCCTGTGTAGCCATCCGTTGCGACTGTCTTAACTTGTGTCACGCGGTTAGGAATCACTTCCAGCACTGTTACAGGAATGCTTGCGCCTTCATCTGTAAAAATGCGTGTCATGCCCACCTTGCGACCAATAAGCCCTAAGCTCATGATCAGTTCCTTATAATAGTTAAAGTGGACGATTACAATTGACCGTCCACCGAAAAGCGCGGATTATACCGAACTATTTTTGTCTTGACAATAACCTTTTCATTTCAAACGGTTATTTGCCAAGACAATCCTGCAATTACAGCTTGATTTCTACATCCACACCCGCTGGCAGATCCAGTTTCATCAGTGCATCCACAGTTTTGTCTGTTGGATCAACGATGTCCATCAAACGCTGATGCGTACGGATTTCAAACTGGTCACGGGAAGTTTTGTTCACGTGTGGTGAACGCAGGATGTCAAAGCGCTCGATACGTGTTGGCAAAGGCACCGGACCTTTTACCACTGCACCAGTACGTTTTGCTGTATCCACAATTTCCAAAGCAGACTGATCGATCAAACGATAGTCAAACGCTTTGAGACGGATACGAATTTTTTGAGCTGCCATGTTTTTTCCTTTAAAGAGCAAAAGCGGCAGGAAAACCCTGCCGCTTGTTTATTAAATCAGATTACTCGATGATTTTGGCAACGACGCCAGCACCAACGGTACGACCACCTTCACGAATCGCGAAACGCAGACCGTCTTCCATCGCAATAGGGGCAATCAATGTCACAGTGATAGATACGTTATCACCTGGCATCACCATTTCGGTACCTGCTGGCAATTCAACCGCACCAGTCACGTCAGTCGTACGGAAGTAGAACTGTGGACGGTAGCCGTTGAAGAATGGTGTATGACGACCACCTTCATCTTTACCCAGCACGTAGATCTCAGCTGTGAACTTGGTGTGTGGCTTGATGGAACCGGATTTAGCCAGCACCTGACCACGCTCAACTTCTTCACGCTTGGTACCACGCAACAGTACGCCTACGTTGTCACCTGCCTGACCCTGGTCCAGCAGTTTACGGAACATTTCAACACCAGTACAGGTGGTTTTCAATGTTGGCTTCAGACCAACGATTTCGATTTCGTCGCCGACTTTAACAATACCACGCTCAACACGGCCTGTTACCACAGTACCACGGCCAGAGATGGAGAATACGTCTTCCACTGGCATCAGGAATGTACCGTCGATGGCACGCTCCGGAGTTGGGATGTAGCTATCCAATGCTTCAGCCAGTTTGAAAATAGCCGGTTCACCGATCTCGGATTGGTCACCTTCCAGCGCCAACTTAGCAGAACCTTTAACGATTGGGGTATCATCACCCGGGAAGTCATACTTGCTCAGCAGGTCACGCACTTCCATTTCAACCAGTTCCAGCAACTCAGCATCGTCAACCATGTCAGCTTTGTTCAGGAATACAACGATGTATGGCACACCAACCTGGCGAGCCAGCAGGATGTGTTCACGTGTTTGTGGCATAGGGCCGTCAGCAGCGGAACATACCAGGATCGCGCCGTCCATCTGGGCAGCACCGGTAATCATGTTCTTAACGTAGTCGGCGTGGCCTGGGCAGTCAACGTGCGCGTAGTGACGTGTTGCAGTCTCGTACTCAACGTGTGCTGTGTTGATGGTAATACCACGTGCCTTCTCTTCAGGAGCCGCGTCAATCTGGTCGTAACCTTTTGCTTCACCACCAAATTTCTTCGTCAATACGGTAGTGATCGCTGCCGTCAATGTGGTCTTACCGTGGTCAACGTGACCAATCGTACCAACGTTCACGTGTGGCTTGGTACGTTCAAATTTGCCTTTTGCCATGATTTTTTCCTTTACTTCAATACTTGAATAAACAGTTATTTTTTGTTGATGATTGCATCAGCAACGTTTTTCGGTGCTTCGGCGTAATGCTTGAATTCCATGCTGTAAGTGGCCCGGCCCTGAGACAGGGAACGCACAACAGTTGCATAACCAAACATTTCTGACAATGGAACCTCGGCTTTAATAGCCTTACCGCCACCAGGAATATCATCCATACCCTGGATAATGCCGCGACGGGAGGACAAGTCGCCCATCACATCACCCATGTAGTCTTCAGGCGTTTCCACCTCAACCGCCATCATAGGCTCCAGCAGTACCGGGTCTGCTTTACGCATACCGTCTTTGAAGCCAATCGAAGCCGCCATCTTGAACGCGTTTTCGTTGGAGTCAACGTCATGGTATGAGCCATCAAACAGGGTAACTTTCACATCAACAACCGGGAAGCCTGCCAGAATACCGGCAGGAATGGTTTCGCGCAGACCCTTATCCACTGCAGGGATAAATTCACGTGGCACTGTACCACCCTTGATCGCGTCCACGAACTCGTAACCTTTACCAGCTTCGTTTGGTTCCATTTTGAGCCACACGTGACCGTACTGACCTTTACCACCGGACTGTTTAACAAATTTACCTTCAACCTCAACCGCTTTACGGATCGCTTCACGGTAAGCAACCTGAGGTGCACCCACGTTAGCTTCAACGTTGAATTCACGCTTCATGCGATCAACCAGAATTTCCAGGTGCAATTCGCCCATACCGGAAATAATGGTCTGGCCGGATTCTTCATCGGAACGCACACGGAAAGAAGGATCTTCTTGCGCCAGGCGGCCCAATGCCAGACCCATTTTTTCCTGGTCACCTTTTGTTTTTGGCTCAACAGCCACGTGAATCACTGGCTCAGGGAAAACCATACGCTCCAGGATAATAGGCTTGTCGACAGCACACAGGGACTCCCCGGTAGTCACGTCTTTCAAACCGATACAAGCAGCGATGTCGCCTGCCAATACCTCTTCAACCTCTTCACGGTTGTTCGCATGCATCTGAACGATACGGCCGATACGTTCTTTCTTACCCTTCACAGAGTTCAGAACAGTATCACCCTTGTTCAATACGCCGGAGTACACACGGATAAATGTCAGCTGACCAACAAACGGGTCTGTCATCAATTTAAATGCCAGGGCAGAGAAACCTTCTTTGTCATCAGCTTTACGACTGGCTGGCTGGCCATCATCGTCTTCGCCTGTGACATCAGGAATGTCGACCGGGGATGGCAGGAAGTCAACAACGGCATCCAGCATACGCTGCACACCTTTGTTTTTAAATGCAGAACCACACAGCATAGGCTGGATTTCACCGGCAATGGTACGTGTACGCAAACCAAATTTGATGTCTTTTTCTTCCAGATCGCCGTTTTCCAGGTACTTGTTCATCAGCTCTTCGCTGGCTTCAGCAGCAGACTCAACCATCTGCTCGCGCCATTTGTTTGCTGCTTCAACCAGATCAGCAGGAATATCGCCGTAAGAAAACTTCATCCCTTGAGAAGCCTCATCCCAGATGATGGCCTTCATTTTAATCAGGTCAACCACACCAGTGAATGTATCTTCACGACCGATAGGAATAACGATAGGTACCGGGCTTGCGCGCAAGCGCGTTTTCATCTGATCGACAACTTTGAAGAAATCGGCACCGGAACGGTCCATTTTGTTCACAAAGGCCAGACGAGGCACTTTGTATTTATTGGCCTGACGCCAAACAGTTTCAGATTGTGGTTGCACACCACCCACGGCACAGTACACCATACAGGCCCCATCAAGCACACGCATGGAACGTTCAACTTCAATCGTGAAGTCTACGTGCCCCGGGGTATCAATAATGTTGAATCGATGCTCGGGAAAAGACAGGTCCATACCTTTCCAGAAACAGGTGGTCGCCGCAGAAGTAATGGTAATACCACGCTCCTGCTCTTGCTCCATCCAGTCCATGGTGGCTGCACCATCGTGCACTTCACCAACCTTATGGTTCACACCAGTGTAGAACAGAATACGTTCTGTCGTGGTTGTCTTGCCTGCGTCAATGTGCGCAGAAATACCAATATTACGGTAGCGTTCAATAGGGGTTTTACGTGCCACGATGTTTTACCTTTGCTATCAATTCAACTAAGTTATTAAAGAACGAGGGCGTTTAATTAAAAACGGAAGTGTGAGAAGGCCTTGTTAGCCTCTGCCATACGGTGAACCTCTTCACGTTTTTTCATAGCAGCGCCACGACCTTCAGAAGCTTCCAGCAACTCAGCCGCCAGACGCAGACCCATGGACTTTTCGCCACGCTTACGAGCCGCATCACGCAACCAGCGCATTGCCAGAGCACTACGACGGCTAGGACGCACTTCTACAGGCACCTGATAGTTTGCACCACCGACGCGACGGCTTTTCACTTCAACGATAGGGCGCAGATTGTTCAACGCTGTGGTGAATAATTCCAGCGGATCTTTGCCGCTCTTGCTGGCCACTTGATCAAATGCACCGTAAATAATACGTTCGGCAACTGATTTTTTACCACCAGTCATCAATACGTTTACGAATTTGGATACTTCCTGGCTACCAAATTTTGGATCCGGCAAGATATTACGTTTAGGGACTTCTCTACGTCTAGGCATACTATTCTCTTTTCAATTAAATTTTTGCTAGCAACTACACTCGCAAGGCATTTCAGCCGCTATTAAAAAATGGACAATGCGTCCAAATACACTCAGCAAATTAAGCTTTGGCTTCCTTAGGACGCTTGGCACCGTATTTGGAACGGGACTGTTTACGATCTTTCACACCAGCCGTATCCAGGCTACCGCGCACCATGTGGTAACGCACACCCGGCAAGTCTTTTACACGACCGCCGCGCAACAGCACAACAGAGTGCTCCTGCAGGTTGTGGCCTTCACCACCGATGTAGCTAATCACTTCGTAGCCGTTGGTCAGGCGCACTTTGGCAACCTTACGCAACGCGGAGTTTGGTTTTTTTGGAGTCGTAGTATATACACGAGTACATACACCACGCTTTTGAGGACAAGCTTCCAATGCTGGAACCTTGCTCTTGGTAACCACTTTAACGCGTGGCTTACGTACTAACTGATTAATGGTTGGCATTGCCTTAACCTCTTCACCTTTAAAAAACCATCATATGGACCAGGAAGACCCACGATTTGATGGCATATCAACAATAATGCCTTATTGTGACAATAAGGCCATTCTGAGAAACCCAGCATTCTAGTAAATGAGTCAAGGGGTGTCAAGCAATATTCTTGCAAGACACCCCTTGAACTCAGAGACAACAGTGATCGAATTATTCGGCCGCGTTATCGTCTGCAGCAGTTTCTTCTACAACATCTTCCGGTGCAAACATAGCCTCAGCAGCCAGCATGGCTTCTGAAGGTTCTGTCACATCCGGTGTTAATGACGCTACCGCAGCGCGCTTGCGTGACTCGTGATAAGCCAGACCGGTACCGGCAGGAATCAGGCGACCGACAATCACGTTCTCTTTCAGACCACGCAGATCGTCGCGTTTGCCCAGAATAGCCGCTTCGGTCAGTACGCGAGTGGTTTCCTGGAAGGACGCGGCCGAGATGAACGAATCGGTAGACAGTGATGCTTTGGTAATACCCAGCAACACGTATTCAAATGTCGCCGGACGCTTGTCCTGAGCAACCACGGTCTCGTTTTCGATCAGCAAATCTGCACGCTCAACCTGTTCACCAGGGATAAAGCTGGTGTCGCCGGCATCCTGTACTTTCACGCGACGCAACATCTGGCGCACAATCACTTCAATGTGCTTGTCATTAATCTTCACGCCTTGCAGACGGTAAACATCCTGCACTTCGTCGATGATGTAACGTGCCAGCGCCTCACGGCCTTGCAAGCGCAGGATGTCTTGCGGATCAGCCGGGCCGTCCACAATCGTTTCACCTTTGGTCACAATCTGACCATCGTGTACGGTGACGTGCTTGTCCTTGGGAATCAGGAATTCGCTTGCAACACCATCCATGTCAGTAATCACCAGACGCTGCTTGCCTTTGGTGTCCTTACCGAAGGAAACAGTACCAGTGATTTCCGCCAGCATACCGGAGTCTTTTGGCGAACGCGCTTCAAACAGCTCGGCCACACGTGGCAGACCACCGGTAATATCACGGGTTTTGGAAGACTCTTGCGGGATACGTGCCAGCACTTCACCCACGCCAACTTCCTGGCCGTCTTTCACGGTAATGATACAACCCAGCTGGAAAGTCACATTGACCGGTGTTTCAGTCCCGGCAATTTTCACTTCCACGCCGTTGGCATCCAGCAACTTCACTTGCGGACGCAAACCTTTGGATGAACCAGCGCGCTGTTTCGGATCAATCACCACCAGTGAGGACAGGCCAGTAACCTCATCCACCTGTTTGGCAACAGTGACACCTTCTTCAACGTTCTCGAACTTCACGCGACCTGAGTACTCGGTAATAATCGGACGAGTATGCGGATCCCATGTTGCCAGCGCCTGGCCGGCTTTGACGGCCTTACCATCATTAATGGTCAGGGTCGCACCGTAAGGTACTTTATGACGCTCACGCTCACGGCCATTGTCGTCAGAAATCACCACTTCACCATTACGGGAGATGACGATCTGCTCACCACGTGAGTTAGTCACGTAACGCATGGTCGAAGTAAAGCCAGCAGTACCGTTGGACTTGCTTTCTACCTGTGACACGGACGCTGCACGGGATACCGCACCACCGATGTGGAACGTACGCATGGTCAGCTGTGTACCAGGTTCACCGATAGACTGCGCCGCAATCACACCGACAGACTCGCCGATGCTGATCAGCTTGCCGCGACCCAGGTCACGACCGTAACACTTGGCACAAATACCGTAGCGCGTGTCGCAAGTCAGTGCAGTACGCACTTTGACTTCGTCGATACCCAGGGCATCGATTTTCTCGACTTCGTCTTCACCCAGCAAAGTACCGGCTTCGTACACCACTTCCTGAGTTTCAGGATGCAGGATATCCAGCGCAGAAGTACGACCCAGGATACGGTCATGCAATGGCTCAACCACTTCACCGCCTTTAACCAGCGCCTTGGTGACCAAACCTTCTGTGGTACCGCAATCTGTCTCGGTCACAACCAGGTCTTGTGTCACGTCCACCAGACGGCGTGTCAGGTAGCCGGAGTTCGCTGTTTTCAGCGCCGTATCGGCCAGACCCTTACGCGCACCGTGCGTAGAAATAAAGTACTGCAACACGTTCAGGCCATCACGGAAGTTCGCCTTAATTGGCGTTTCAATAATGGAGCCATCCGGTTTTGCCATCAGGCCACGCATACCCGCCAGCTGACGTACCTGCGCCGCAGAACCACGGGCGCCGGAGTCGGCCATCATGTAAATGGCGTTAAATGATTCCTGACGTACAGTCTTGCCGTCTTTTTTGACCACATTACCATCAGCGTCTTTTACATCTTCTTCGCGCAGCTGTTTCATCATGGCGTCAGCCACTTTGTCACCGGCACGGCCCCAGATGTCGACCACCTTGTTGTAACGCTCACCCTGAGTCACCAGACCGGAAACATACTGGTCTTCGATCTCTTTCACTTCGGCGTCGGCAGCAGCAATCAGTTGCTCTTTCTCTGGCGGTACCAGCATATCGTTGATGCTGATAGAGATACCTGCCTTAGTCGCATAGGAGTAACCGGTGTACATCAGCTTGTCGGCGAAAATCACGGTTTCACGGATGCCTACTTTACGGAAGCTGGCATTGATCAGGCGTGAGATTTCTTTTTTCTTCAGCGCCTTGTCGATGTAGCTGAATGGCAAGCCTGCTGGCAGGATTTCAGACAGCAAGGCACGACCGACCGTGGTTGTGTAACGGTTGATCTTCTCGGTTTTCTGACCCGTGACATCCAGTTCGAATTCACGGATACGCACAGTCACCTTGGCGTGCAGGTCAATCAGACCCTGGTCGTACACGCGCTGTACTTCCTTGATGTCGCTGAAAATCATGCCTTCGCCACGCGCAGCCACTTTCTCGCGGGTCATGTAGTACAGACCCAACACGATATCCTGTGACGGCACAATGATAGGCTCACCGTTGGCTGGAGACAGCACGTTGTTGGAGGCCAGCATCAATGTGCGGGCTTCCATCTGCGCTTCCAGGCTCAATGGAACGTGTACCGCCATCTGGTCACCGTCAAAGTCGGCGTTAAAGGCTGAACACACCAATGGGTGCAGCTGGATCGCCTTACCTTCGATCAGTACAGGTTCAAATGCCTGGATACCCAGACGGTGCAATGTAGGCGCACGGTTCAGCAATACAGGATGCTCGCGGATCACGTCCTCGAGGATATCCCATACTTCCGGCCCTTCTTCCTCTACCTTTTTCTTGGCTGCCTTGATGGTGGTTGCCAAACCTAATACTTCCAGCTTGTGGAAAATAAATGGCTTGAACAGTTCCAGCGCCATTTTCTTGGGCAGACCGCACTGGTGCAATTTCAGTTGCGGACCAACCACAATCACGGAACGACCGGAGTAATCCACGCGCTTACCCAGCAGGTTCTGACGGAAACGACCGCCTTTACCTTTAATCATGTCAGCCAGTGACTTCAGCGGACGCTTGTTGGCGCCTGTCATTACTTTACCGCGACGGCCGTTGTCCAGCAGCGAGTCTACGGCTTCCTGCAGCATACGTTTTTCGTTACGTACGATGATTTCCGGTGCTTTCAGCTCCAGCAAACGCTTCAGGCGGTTGTTACGGTTGATCACGCGACGATACAGGTCGTTCAGGTCAGACGTTGCGAAACGGCCACCATCCAGTGGAACCAGTGGGCGCAACTCTGGTGGCAATACTGGCAGGATTTCCAGGATCATCCACTCAGGCTTGATGCCGGACTTCTGGAATGCTTCCAGTACTTTCAGACGCTTGGCGATCTTCTTGATCTTGGCCTCGGAGCTGGTAGCAGACAGTTCGCTACGCAATCTTTCGATTTCACGCTCGATGTCCATGGTGCGCAGCAATTCACGCACGGCCTCAGCGCCCATCACGGCATTGAATTCATCACCATACTCTTCTACTTTGGCCAGGTAATCATCTTCCGTCAGCAGTTGGCCGCGTGTCAGCGGTGTCATGCCTGGATCGATGACGATGAATGCTTCAAAGTACAGTACACGCTCGATGTCACGCAATGCGATATCCAGCACCATACCAAGACGGCTAGGCAGGGATTTCAGGAACCAGATATGTGCCACTGGTGAAGCCAGTTCGATATGGCCCATACGCTCGCGACGTACTTTGCTCAAAGTAACTTCTACGCCACACTTTTCACAAATCACACCACGATGTTTCAGGCGCTTGTATTTACCGCACAGGCACTCGTAATCCTTGATCGGACCAAAGATTTTGGAGCAGAACAAACCGTCCCGCTCTGGTTTGAAGGTGCGGTAGTTAATGGTTTCTGGCTTTTTCACTTCGCCATAAGACCATGAGCGGATTTTTTCAGGTGAAGCCAGTGCGATCTTAATCGCGTCAAACTCTTCTTCTTGCGTAACCTGTTTAAATAAATCTAATAACGCTTTCATAGAGACTCTCCTTAATGGCGGGCTTAGTTACGGTCCAAATCGATATCAATGGCCAGTGAACGGATTTCTTTCACCAACACATTGAATGATTCAGGCATACCCGCATCAATTTTGTGCTCACCCTTGACGATGTTTTCGTACACTTTGGTACGGCCATTCACGTCATCTGATTTCACCGTCAACATCTCTTGCAAGGTGTATGACGCACCATAGGCTTCCAGTGCCCAGACTTCCATCTCACCGAAGCGCTGGCCACCGAACTGGGCTTTACCACCCAGCGGCTGTTGTGTCACCAGGCTGTAAGGACCGGTTGAACGTGCGTGCATCTTGTCGTCGACCAGGTGATGCAGTTTCAGCACGTGCATGTAACCTACAGTCACCGGACGCTCGAAAGCATCACCGGTACGGCCGTCAAACAGTTTGACCTGCGTTTTACCTGCGTGGAACTGCAGTTTCTTCGTATGCTCATCTTCGTCCGGGAAAGCCAGGTCCAGCATGGCCTTGATGTCGGATTCAGCTGCACCGTCAAATACCGGGGTCGCAAATGGCACACCATGTTTCAGGTTGTTCGCCAGGTCCAGCACTTCCTCATCTTTCAGGTTGGCAATATCTTCTTTCTTGCCTGTGCTGCTGTTATAGATCTTGTCCAGGAAACCACGGATTTCAGCCACCTTGGTTTCCGCCTGCAGCATGTCGCCAATGCGTTTGCCCAAACCTTTGGCAGCCCAGCCCAGATGGGTTTCCAGAATCTGGCCAATGTTCATACGTGAAGGCACGCCCAGCGGGTTCAGCACGATGTCCAGAGGAGTACCGTCAGCCATGTATGGCATGTCTTCCACCGGGCAGATCTTGGAGATCACACCCTTGTTACCGTGACGGCCCGCCATCTTGTCACCAGGCTGGATACGACGTTTCACTGCCAGGTAAACCTTGACCATTTTCTGTACGCCGGGTGGCAGTTCGTCGCCCTGGGTCAGTTTGCGTTTTTTCTCTTCAAACTTGTTGTCGAATTCAACGCGTGCCTGGCTCAGGCTGTCTTTCAACTGCTCCAGTTGACGTGCAGCTTCTTCGTCGCTTAAACGGATGTCGAACCAGTCATAACGACCCACGCTGTCCAGATATTCCTGGGTCAGTGTATCGCCTTTTTTCAGCTTGTTAGGACCGCCGGTGGCAGCTTTTCCAACCAGCAGACGGCTGATACGGCCGAAAGTATCGTCTTCCACAATACGCATCTGGTCGCCCAGATCTTTCTTGTAGTGGGACAACTGGTCATCAATGATCTGCTGCGCACGTGCATCACGGTCTATGCCTTCGCGCGTGAACACTTGCACGTCGATGACAGTACCCGTCATGCCTGATGGCACACGCAGGGATGTATCTTTGACGTCAGAAGCCTTCTCACCGAAAATTGCACGCAGCAGTTTTTCTTCCGGTGTCAGTGTTGTTTCACCTTTTGGTGTCACTTTACCGACCAGCACGTCACCAGCTTCAACTTCGGCACCGATGTAGATAATACCGGAGTCATCCAGACGACCCAGCATACGCTCGGACAGGTTGGAAATATCGCGGGTAATTTCTTCAGGTCCCAGCTTGGTATCACGGGCCACCACGGACAGCTCTTCAATGTGGATTGAAGTGTAACGGTCATCAGCCACTACACGCTCGGAGATCAGAATCGAGTCTTCGTAGTTGTAACCGTTCCATGGCATAAAGCCTACCAGCATGTTCTGACCCAGGGCCAATTCACCCATGTCAGTAGACGCACCGTCAGCCACCACGTCACCACGGGCAATCACGTCGCCCACTTTAACCAGCGGACGCTGGTTAATGTTGGTATTCTGGTTGGAGCGGGTGTACTTGGTCAGGTTGTAGATATCCACACCGACTTCGCCAGCCTGTGCTTCAGCATCATGTACACGAATCACGATACGACTAGAATCCACGTAATCCACTACACCACCACGACGAGCGGTAACCACAGTACCGGAGTCAACCGCTACTGTACGTTCAATACCGGTGCCCACCACGGCTTTTTCAGCGCGCAGGCATGGTACTGCCTGACGTTGCATGTTGGCACCCATCAAGGCACGGTTCGCATCATCGTGTTCCAGGAAAGGAATCAATGAAGCCGCCACAGACACGATCTGGCCTGGCGCCACGTCCATATACTGCACGCGGTCAGGTTGTGTCATCGTGAATTCATTATGGAAACGCGCAGATACCAGATCTTCTTTAAATCCGCCATCTTTAGAAATTTCGGTGTTTGCCTGGGCAATCACATACTGGCTTTCTTCAATCGCTGACAGGAAGTTGATCTGATCGCTAACCTTGTTACCTTCGACCAGACGGTATGGCGTTTCCAGGAAGCCGTATTCGTTGGTACGTGCATACAGCGCCAGAGAGTTGATCAAACCAATGTTCGGACCTTCCGGCGTTTCAATTGGACAGACACGACCATAGTGGGTGGTATGAACGTCACGCACCTCAAAGCCGGCACGTTCACGTGTCAAGCCACCTGGGCCCAGTGCAGAGATACGACGCTTGTGCGTAATCTCGGACAACGGGTTGGTCTGGTCCATAAACTGTGACAACTGGCTGGAACCGAAGAACTCACGAATCGCACTTGAAACCGGTTTCGCATTGATCAGGTCGTGTGGCATCAGGTTCTCGGACTCAGCCTGGGACAGACGCTCCTTCACTGCGCGTTCAACACGCACCAGACCGGCACGGAACTGGTTCTCGGCCAATTCACCGACGGAACGGATACGACGGTTACCCAAATGGTCAATATCGTCGATCTCACCGCGGCCATTGCGCAATTCAATCAGAACGCCAATTACTGCCAGAATATCTTCGTTAGACAAAATGTTGGCACCAGTGTCGCCTTGCGGACCAACATTTTCGTAGAAGCGACGCATCCATGCTGCAGTACGGTCTTCCAGCTTGGTTGGATAAGCACGGCGGTTAAACTTCATGCGACCAACGACAGACAAGTCATAGCGGTCTTCAGAGAAGAACAGACCGTTAAACAAGGCTTCTACTGCTTCTTCGGTTGGTGGCTCGCCTGGACGCATCATGCGGTAAATCGCGACGCGTGCGCTGTACTGGTCAGGAATTTCATCACTGCGCAATGTTTGCGAAATAAAATCACCATGATCAAGGTCATTGGTATAGATCGTATCGATTTCGCTGATCTTCGCTTCTACCAGTTTTTCCAGCAACGTTGGTGTAACTTCATCGTTTGCGTTGGCAATCAGTTCACCGCTATCGGTATCAATGATATTTCTGGCAATCGCACGGCCGATAATAAAATCAGTCGGTACAGCCATGGTCTTGATACCGGCTTTTTCGATATCACGGATATGTTTCACGGTGATACGCTTGTCTTTGGCGACCAGCACATTACCATCTTTATCAGTGATGTCGAATTTAGCCACTTCGCCACGCAGACGGTCAGCCACCAGCTCGAATTCCACGCCTTTCGGTCCAATATGGAAAGTGTCGGTATCGTGGAATGTTTCCAGGATTTGTTCCGGGGTATAACCCAGTGCTTTCAGCAAGATGGTCACTGGCATTTTGCGGCGACGGTCTACGCGGAAATACAGGTAATCTTTCGGGTCGAACTCGAAATCCAGCCATGAACCACGGTAAGGAATAATACGTGCAGAGAACAACAGTTTGCCGGAGCTATGTGTTTTGCCACGGTCATGCTCAAAGAACACACCCGGACTACGGTGCAACTGGGACACGATGACACGCTCGGTACCGTTGATGATGAAAGAACCGTTCTCGGTCATGAGCGGCAATTCACCCATGTACACTTCCTGCTCTTTCACTTCTTTCACGGTCGGCTTGGATGCTTCGCGATCCATAATGGTCAAACGCACTTTAACGCGCAATGGCACTGCGTAAGTCAGGCCGCGTTGCTGACACTCTTTGACGTCAAACGGCTCGGCGCCCAACTGATAGCTCACGTAATCCAGTCGTGCATTCTCGGAATGACTGACGATAGGGAAAATGGAGCGGAAAGTAGATTCCAGACCTTCGTTCTTGCGTTGGTCTACAGGCACATTTTCTTGCAGGAATGATTTGTAGGATTCCAGCTGCATAGCCAGCAAATAAGGAACCTCTTGAACGCTGTCGCGCTTGGCAAAACTCTTGCGGATGCGTTTCTTTTCGGTAAAGGAATAGCTCATAGCGTCTCCTGAAATTTTTTGAGGGTAGAAGACAAAACACTTTTCATCCACTGCAATGTTTTGACATCTAACTTCGCATTTAAAATCAGCCACTTAAATTAATCGACTGGATTAACTATATGTGGCCACAATACACTTTTTACAACACCTGCCCTGAAATTGCAGCACATTCATATCTGCAACGCCAGAAATGGCGAAGGCCGACGGTCTCCCGTCAGCCCAGCCAGATTCACAATTGTGAATTATTTCATCTCAGCTGTAGCGCCAGCTTCGATCAATTTCTTAACAGCAGCTTCAGCGTCAGCTTTGCTCAAGCCTTCTTTAACTGCTTTTGGTGCGCCGTCAACCAGGTCTTTAGCTTCTTTCAAGCCCAGGCCAGTCAGTTCACGAACAGCTTTAATCACGCTCACTTTGTTGTCGCCAGCGCCGTTCAAGATAACGTTGAACTCGGATTGCTCAGCAGCAGCTGGAGCAGCGCCACCGGCAGCAGCGCCACCAGCAACTGCAACTGCAGCAGCAGAAACACCAAACTTCTCTTCGATTTCTTTAACGAAAGCGGTCAGCTCCATTACGGTCATGCCACCGATTGCATCTAAGATGTCAGCATTAGAAATTGCCATGATATAAATTTCCTAAAAATGTATTGATTAAAATTAAGCCGCTTGCTTTTCTTTTTCGTCGCGTACTGCTGCAACGGCACGAGCAAACTTGGTTGGGATTTCGTTGAGCATACCTGCCAACTTGGACAGCAACTCTTCGCGACTCAATGTAGATGCCAGGGCTTTAACACCGGCAACATCAAGACGTTCATTCGCCATCGCACCTGCTTTCAGCACGAACAATTCGTTATCTTTAGCGAAGTTGTTCAATACTTTGGCAGCTGCCACCGGGTCGGCAGAAATGCTGTAAACCAATGGGCCAACCATGTCGTCTGCCAATACAGCAAAAGGTGTTCCTTCTACTGCACGACGAACCAAGGTGTTTTTCAACACACGCAGATACACACCTGCTTCACGTGCATCAGCACGCAGTTTCGTCATATTGGCCACGCCAATACCACGATACTCAGCAAGTACGATTGCTTGTGCATTTGCCACTTGGGCACTTACCTCGGCAACGACTTCTTTTTTCTCTGTAAGATTAAGACTCAAGGTCTGTTCTCCTTCCGTTAATGAAAGCTCAATTTGCATTGAGCCACTCACGGCGTCCTTTTGCAGGGCATGGAAATATCCTGTGTTGGGGATCGCCATCTGCGCTGGTTTCGATTGCCTGCAAACAGAGGATTACTCACCCATTTACATAACTTTCTCGATTAAGTGAAACACACCAACGGTCTTTGATGCTCTTGAGTTCGCATCAATTGCTGCGAACTCAAGCCCAAAGTTCATGCCCGGACTATCCTGTCCGGGACTTTAAATTATGCTGCCAGTGTTGTCTGATCAACACGCACGCCAGGACCCATGGTGCTGGATACTGACAATTTCTTCAGGTATACACCTTTGGAGCTGGCTGGTTTGGCTTTGTTCAAAGCATCAACCAGTGCTGCCAGGTTAGCTTGCAGTTGCTCGACTGTGAATGAAGCGCGGCCGATAGTGCAGTGTACGATACCGCCTTTGTCTGTACGATACTGAACTTGACCGGCTTTGGCGTTTTTAACCGCAGTTGCCGCATCAGGCGTTACAGTGCCTACTTTCGGGTTTGGCATCAAACCACGTGGGCCCAATACCTGACCCAGTGCACCAACGATACGCATCGCATCTGGAGTCGCAATCGCTACGTCGAAGTCCAGCATACCGCCTTTAACCTGCTCGGCCAGATCTTCAAAACCGACGATATCAGCACCGGCTGCTTTTGCAGCTTCAGCCTGCGCGCCCTGTGCGAATACTGCCACGCGTACGGATTTACCGGTACCGTTAGGCAACACGATCGCACCACGTACCAGCTGGTCAGATTTACGTGGATCAATACCCAGATTAACCACTGCATCAACGGATTCGTTAAATTTGGCAGTCGCACCTTCTTTAACCAGATTCAGTGCATCTGCAATTGGATACAGCTTGTTGCGGTCGATTTTCGCACGCAATGCATCAATTCTTTTAGCCATGTTATACACCCTCCACTTCGATACCCATGCTGCGTGCGCTACCAGCGATGGTACGTACAGCGGCATCCAGATCAGCTGCCGTCAGGTCAGGCTGTTTTGTTTTAGCAATTTCTTCAGCTTGTGCACGAGTAATCTTGCCAACTTTGTCTGTGTGTGGACGTGCAGAACCTTTTTCCAGCTTGGCGGCTTTTTTAATCAGCACCGTTGCTGGCGGGGTTTTCATGATGAAGGTAAAGCTCTTGTCTGCAAATGCAGTAATCACTACTGGTACTGGCAGACCTGGTTCCATGCCCTGTGTTGCGGCATTGAACGCTTTACAGAATTCCATGATGTTCAAACCACGTTGACCCAGTGCTGGACCAACTGGTGGGCTTGGGTTGGCTTTACCTGCAGGAATCTGCAGTTTGATGTAGCCAATGACTTTCTTTGCCATTTTCGACTCCTTAAATGGGTACAAGCGCCTTATAGGCTCCCCGTTGATAAAAACTACTGCTTAAACTTCTTTTTCGACTTGCGCAAAGTCGAGTTCGACAGGCGTAGCACGACCAAAAATCACTACGGAAACACGCAACTTGTTTTTCTCGTAATTGGTTTCTTCCACACTGCCGGAAAAATCTTTGAATGGACCATCGATAACGCGAACACTTTCGCCTTTTTCGAAGGTCATCTTCTGCGTCGGATTTGACTTGCTGTCATCCATACGGCGCAGAATAATCTCTACTTCTTTATCTTTAATTGGTGTTGGCCGCTGCGCAGTACCACCAATAAAAGAGGTGACCCGTGGTGTGCTTTTCACCAGGTGCCAGCTTTCATCAGTCATATCCATTTGCACCAACACATAGCCCGGATACAGGCGACGCTCCGAAATGGTCTTCTGACCATTCTTCAACTCAATCACCTCTTCTACCGGCACCAGAATGTCACCAAACTGATCCTGCAGGCTAGATCTAGCAATACGCTCTTCCAAACCGGCTTTCACGGATTTCTCCATGCCGGAGAAGGCTTGAACTGCATACCAACGCATAGCCATTAAGCACCTCGACCCATAATCCATTGCACCATGTAGGCAAAACTGACATCTACCAATGCCAGGAAAATAGCCATAATCACCACCAACACAACAACAGCGAGCGTTGTTTGCAGGGTTTCCTGGCGAGTTGGCCAAACGACTCGTTTTGCTTCCGCAATAGACTCATTTAAATAGCCCAGCGCCTGCTTTCCTTGTGGCGCAGTCCATGCAACCGCCACAGACGCGACAATACCTGCCAAAACGGCAAGTATTCTAACAACCATTGCTTTATCTTCAAAAAGATAAAAACCGGCAATCCCCAGAATTAACAATAACAGGGATAAAGCCAGTTTGATTTTATCGATCATAGCTTTAACTTTTTTATATGTGACACCTTATGCATCAGGTGTTTGGCAGGCCAAGAGGGTCTCGAACCCCCAACCCTCGGTTTTGGAGACCGATACTCTACCAATTGAGCTATTGGCCTGTACTCTTTAAAGAGAAAGCTGCACGGGTTGTAGCGCAGCTTTCACATCCATCAACAATTACTCGATGATTTTGGCAACGACGCCAGCACCAACGGTACGACCACCTTCACGAATCGCGAAACGCAGACCGTCTTCCATCGCAATAGGGGCAATCAATGTCACAGTGATAGATACGTTATCACCTGGCATCACCATTTCGGTACCTGCTGGCAATTCAACCGCACCAGTCACGTCAGTCGTACGGAAGTAGAACTGTGGACGGTAGCCGTTGAAGAATGGTGTATGACGACCACCTTCATCTTTACCCAGCACGTAGATCTCAGCTGTGAACTTGGTGTGTGGCTTGATGGAACCGGATTTAGCCAGCACCTGACCACGCTCAACTTCTTCACGCTTGGTACCACGCAACAGTACGCCTACGTTGTCACCTGCCTGACCCTGGTCCAGCAGTTTACGGAACATTTCAACACCAGTACAGGTGGTTTTCAATGTTGGCTTCAGACCAACGATTTCGATTTCGTCGCCGACTTTAACAATACCACGCTCAACACGGCCTGTTACCACAGTACCACGGCCAGAGATGGAGAATACGTCTTCCACTGGCATCAGGAATGTACCGTCGATGGCACGCTCCGGAGTTGGGATGTAGCTATCCAATGCTTCAGCCAGTTTGAAAATAGCCGGTTCACCGATCTCGGATTGGTCACCTTCCAGCGCCAACTTAGCAGAACCTTTAACGATTGGGGTATCATCACCCGGGAAGTCATACTTGCTCAGCAGGTCACGCACTTCCATTTCAACCAGTTCCAGCAACTCAGCATCGTCAACCATGTCAGCTTTGTTCAGGAATACAACGATGTATGGCACACCAACCTGGCGAGCCAGCAGGATGTGTTCACGTGTTTGTGGCATAGGGCCGTCAGCAGCGGAACATACCAGGATCGCGCCGTCCATCTGGGCAGCACCGGTAATCATGTTCTTAACGTAGTCGGCGTGGCCTGGGCAGTCAACGTGCGCGTAGTGACGTGTTGCAGTCTCGTACTCAACGTGTGCTGTGTTGATGGTAATACCACGTGCCTTCTCTTCAGGAGCCGCGTCAATCTGGTCGTAACCTTTTGCTTCACCACCAAATTTCTTCGTCAATACGGTAGTGATCGCTGCCGTCAATGTGGTCTTACCGTGGTCAACGTGACCAATCGTACCAACGTTCACGTGTGGCTTGGTACGTTCAAATTTGCCTTTTGCCATGATTTTTTCCTTTATTGATACTGAATAATGCCAATAATTGTGTTATTCACAAATTTCTGCGACGCGGCGACATCACCCTGCAACGCCACAACTACCAAGCCCCATGTCTCCACGGAGCAAAACTGGTGCCCATGGCGGGAATCGGACCCGCGACCTCTCCCTTACCAAGGGAGTGCTCTACCACTGAGCCACATGGGCATGTCATGCCATACTTGCTATTGGAGCGGGCGACGAGGTTCGAACTCGCGACATCTTGCTTGGAAGGCAAGTGCTCTACCAACTGAGCTACACCCGCACTATGCAGAACACCCAAGGAAGGCTCTCACCATTCCATTTTACACACCGCCCACAGGCAATAAATTTTGGTGGAGGGGGCTGGATTCGAACCAGCGTACTCAGAGAGAACGGATTTACAGTCCGTCGCCTTTAACCACTCGGCCACCCCTCCAAAATCGACCGCGATTATCGCGGCAAATCCAACCAGCGTCAATGCCAATTGTATTTAATCGATGGTGCCGGGTATCGGAATCGAACTGATGACCTTCGCATTACAAGTGCGCTGCTCTACCAACTGAGCTAACCCGGCATTTCAAGAAGGCGCAACTATAGCACTTTTTTAGGAGAATTATCTAGTGCTTTTTAGATTTTTTTTAATTTTTGGCCAAAAATGCATCTTGTACAATCAATCCATCCGTTGATTGCATTTCATTTCCCGCAACGGCCCTTATTTGACGACTTTCAGATGGGATTTTTTTGCTGCATGCGACCCGGAAGATTCGGGTTGTGGCATATCTGTTTTTTTATCCGGTTCAGGCGCAACGCCATCCGTCACATCGAAAAACATGCCCTGACTGTTTTCTCTGGCAAAAATACCGGCTACCCGGCCAATCGGCACATAAATATGTTGTGCCACACCATTAAATCTCGCTGAAAACACTACTGCATCATTATCAATATGCAAATCCTTGACCGCAGTATAGTTGATATTCAGCACAATCTCGCCATCCTTAACATAAGCCATAGGCACGCGGGTGTGCGCATCTATTTTTACCAGCAAATGCGGCGTCAGCGCATTATCAACACACCACTCATGAATGGCGCGAATTAAATAGGCAGTTGTGGGGATTAGTGAACTCATACCGGTTTTCCTTGAAAAAACAGCGCGAATATTTATCCGCGCTGCGTTTTAGTACCAAATGATGCTTATTTACGCATAGCCTTTTCAGAAGGCGTCATTGCTTCGGCATACATAGGTCGCGAAAACAGGCGTTCGGCATATTTCAGCAACGGGGCGGCCTGGTTAGGCAAGTCAATGCCATAGTGACCCAAACGCCACAACAATGGCGTAATTGCCACATCCAGCATGGAGTATTCTTCACCCATCAGGTAATTCTGCTTGCTGAAAATAGGCACCAGCTGCGTCAGATTATCACGGATAACCTTACGCGCATGTTCCACTTTCTGCTCATCGCCCGACTCAACATCCTTGATATGACTAAACAGATCTTTTTCAAAGTTGTAAAGAAACAGTCGCGCCCTCGCACGCATCACCGGGTCCGCAGGCATAAGCTGCGGATGCGGGAAACGCTCATCAATATATTCATTGATGATATTGGCTTCCGACAGCACGAGGTCACGCTCAACCAATACCGGCACTTCACCATACGGGTTCAAAATGGCCAGATCTTCCGTTTTATTGGTAAGGTCAACATCGATGAC
Organism: uncultured Methylophilus sp.; assembly: GCA_966248215.1. Taxonomy (GTDB): domain Bacteria; phylum Pseudomonadota; class Gammaproteobacteria; order Burkholderiales; family Methylophilaceae; genus Methylophilus. The sequence continues at coordinate 75,558 of CBIMYT010000002.1, forward strand.
TTCAAAGTCCATGCCTTTTTCGAACAGTACGATACGGCAACGATGACTGTAAGGATCAACAGTACCCGAATACAATCTCATCATAATTTATTTTCCCTATAAAAAAAGACACCAAGGCCTCACGCCCTGGTGTCGGACTTGGTTTGTGCCTAGCGAATATCTTTCCAGTATTCGACCTTGATTTTCTTCACCAAGACATATAACACTGACAGGAACAGCAATACCACGACACCAATCCACAGACGGGACTGTTTGGCCGGCTCTGCCATAAATGCCAGATAGTTAGTCAAATCTCCAACAAACTGGTCATACTCTTCAGGGCTTAACTTGCCTGCTTTTTCCAGCTTCAACGTATGTGTTTCATGATCCAGCACCTGCACACCCTGCAGTTCATACAACACGTGTGGCATGGCCACTTTATCGAACACCTGGTTATTCCAGCCAGTTGGACGTGTGTCGTCTTTATAGAAGCTACGCAGGTAGGCATACACCCAGTCGGCACCGCGTGCGCGTACTTCCACGCTCAGGTCAGGCGGCGCAGCCCCGAACCATTTTTTGGCATCCTTTGGATTCATGCTGATACGCATGGTGTCGCCGACTTTCTCACCGGCAAACAGCAGATTCTCCTTGATCTGTTTGTCGGTCAGGCCGATATCCTGCAAACGGTTATAACGCATGTAGTTCGCGCTATGACAGTTCAAGCAGTAGTTCACGAAGTTTTTAGCGCCGCGTTGCAAAGAGGCTTTGTCACTCATGCTGATCGGCGCTTTCACATCGATATGCACTTCATTGGCGAAAGCCGTGCCGGCAACCAGCAGTGTCAGGCTGGCAAGCGCCTGAATAAACCATTTATTCATCATTTGTATGTCACCCTTTCTGGCACTGGTTTGGTCTTGTCTTTTTTGGTGTACCAAGGCATCAAGGCAAAGAATGCGAAGTAAACCACACTGCAAATACGCGCAAGCACTGTCGCACGATCAGCGCGACCCAGCCAGGCACCGAACTGGCCCCACACATCGCCAGGCACTGTTCCCAGATAGCCCAGGATCACGAAGCTCACCACGAATGCCGCTAACCAGCGCTTGTACAATTTTCCGCGATAGCGAATGGATTTCACAGGGCTCTTGTCCAGCCATGGCAGGAAAGCAAATGCCAGCACGGACAAGCCCATTGCCACTACACCCGGGAATTGTGAAATACCGATAGGCGGCACGGCACGCAGGATGGAGTAATATGGTGTGAAATACCAGACCGGTGCAATATGCGGCGGTGTTTTCAGCGGATCAGCCGGGATGAAGTTGTTGGCCTCCAGGAAGTAACCACCCATTTCCGGCATAAAGAACACAATGGCAAAGAACACCATCAGAAACGCCACCACACCTACTGCATCCTTCACGGAATAGTAAGGGTGGAAAGGAATACCATCCAAAGGGATACCCGTTGCCTTATCTTTATGTTTCTTGATTTCCACGCCATCAGGGTTATTGGAGCCCACTTCATGCAAAGCCACAATATGTACCGCAACCAGGCCCAGCAGCACCAGTGGCAAGGCAATGACGTGAAAAGCGAAGAAACGGTTCAATGTCGCATCAGACACCAGATAGTCACCACGCAACCACTCGGACAAGTCCGGACCGATAAATGGCACAGTGGAGAACAGGTTCACAATCACCTGCGCGCCCCAGTAGGACATTTGCCCCCATGGCAACAGGTAACCAAAGAAAGCTTCACCCATCAGCACTAGGAAAATACCCACGCCAAACAGCCAGATCAGCTCGCGTGGCGCCCTGTAAGAGCCATAAATAATGCCACGGAACATATGCAGATAGACGACCACAAAGAACATGGAAGCGCCGGTTGAGTGCATATAACGAATGATGTTGCCGCCAAATACGTCACGCATAATGTATTCGACTGAAGCAAATGCCAGTTCCGCATCAGGCTTGTAGTTCATGGTTAAAAAGATACCGGTGACAATCTGCAGCACCAGCACCAGTAAAGCCAATGAGCCAAAGAAATACCAGAAATTGAAATTCTTCGGTGCGTAATACTCGGTCAGATGTCCCTTGATAGTACTGGTCAGCGGGAAACGGGCATCTACCCAATCCAGCACACCAGCGGCAATTGTTTTTTTATTAGTTGCCATGAATTAAGCCTCCACCTTCTTGTCTTCGCCAACCAGTAAAGTTGTGTCTGTCAGGTACTGATGTGGTGGAATCAGCAGGTTTTTAGGCGCTGGCGATCCCTTGAATACGCGACCAGACAGATCAAATTTCGAACCGTGGCATGGACAGATGAAACCGCCATCCCAATCTGCCGTTGCCACAAAGTTTTCATTAGGCGAACAGCCTAAATGGGTGCATGTTCCCAACATCACTGCAAATTCCGGCTTGATCGCCCGATCTTTATTCTTGCAGTACTCAGGCTGCTGCGGCACTTCCAGGTTGGGATCAGACAACTGATCATCATGCTTGCTCAATTTGGCCAGCATTTCAGGGGTGCGACGCACAATCCATACCGGCTGACCTCGCCATTCGGCAGTCATTTTCTCACCAGGCTTCAGCTTGCTGATATCGATTTCTACCGGTGCGCCAGCCGCCTTGGCTCGCTCACTGGGCAACATGCTGCCCACAAATGGCACGGCAACAGCGGCCACACCCACAGCACCGGTGGCAGCAGTTGCTTTCACCAGAAAGTCGCGTTTTTCCAAATCCACCGCAGATGGCTGGCAAAACGACAAACCGTTGTTGTCAATTTTGTTTTCTGACATTGGCTTCCTTAATCTACCTTTTTGAGGTAACAGTGTGATCAAAACTTGAGTCGCGATTATACATTTTCCGCATACACAAGCCAAATTTAATTCAATAAGCTATTGATATTAATAGATTAAATAGGATTATCCACTTCGATATAAATATGCTCGACATCATGATTATCTGCCAGCCATTGCCCCAATGCCTGTATTCCGTAACGCTCGGTTGCATGATGGCCCGCGGCAATATAAGCAGTATTAGTTTCACATACGCTATGCCAGGTTTGTTCAGAAACCTCACCGCTCAGAAAAACGTCAGCCCCGGCCGCTACTGCCTGTTGAATATACGATTGCGCTGCACCTGTACACCAGGCCACACTGCGCACCAGCCGATCCGGCTCTCCAAGTAACTGCACCTGACGATTCAATTTCACGCTGACATGTTGCCCCAATTGCTGCAAGGTCATGGCATGGGGCAATTCGGCCAGCGGCAGCATATACTTGTCATCAAGATAGCGCGTCAGCGGCCAGCCAAGCACCTTGCCAAGTTGCACATTGTTACCAACCTCGGGGTGCGCATCCAGCGGCAGATGGTAAGCCAGCAAGCTGATATCGTGCACCAGCAGCTGCTTCAAGCGCCTCCGCTTCATACCGGTTACCTCGGCCGGTTCGCCACGCCAGAAATAGCCATGATGTACCATAATGGCATCCGCATTGACCTCAATAGCCGCCTCAATCAATGCCTGACTGGCGGTCACGCCGGTCACAATTCGCCGTACGTCTGTCCGCCCTTCCACTTGCAATCCATTAGGGCAATAATCCTGAAATCTGCTAACCTGCAAGAAATTGGCTAATTCATGCACAAGACGATTTAATTCCATCTCCGAGTCCCCTATACTAATCAACTATTTAAGTCATTCATTTTTGCAAATATGCGACAACTCTGGTCTATATTCACACAAGCAGTCACCATTTGTTTAGGTATGCTGTTTGTATTGAAATTATTTTATCCCAACCTGCTGGTGCAACCCAGTAAACATGCTCCTGTCGCGACAGAGTCGATAGCCGCCAGTGCGGAAGCGGCAATCGCAAACAACGGCTACCGCATGGCGGCCAGCAAGGCCATGCCTTCGGTAGTGAATATCTTCACTACCGCCCATATCAGCCAGGACCCACACCATGCATTAAAAAATGATCCGCTGTTTCGTCATTTCTTCGGCGAAGAGATGGAAGAGGAGGATGAGCAACCGGAAAACAGCCTGGGTAGCGGGGTAATTGTCAGCGCCGATGGACTGATTCTGACCAATAATCACGTCATCAGCTCGGCCGACCAGATAGAAGTGGCGCTCAGTGACGGCAGCAAATCTTCAGCGACTATTGTGGGTACCGATCCAGAAACAGATGTCGCGGTTCTCAAAATCAATCGCAAGCACCTGCCTGCCATCACCTTCAGCAACAGCGAGCAAATGAAGGTGGGGGATGTCGTACTTGCCATTGGCAATCCCTTCGGAGTAGGTCAAACCGTCACCCAGGGTATTATCAGCGCACTTGGCCGCAATCATCTGGGCATCAATACTTTCGAAAACTTCATTCAGACCGATGCATCGATCAACCCCGGCAATTCCGGTGGCGCACTGATTGATACCAATGGCAACCTGATTGGTATCAATAGCGCCATTTACTCGCGCAATGGCGGCAGCATGGGTATCGGATTTGCCATTCCGGTCAGTATTGCCAAGCAAGTCATGGAGCAGATTTCATCCAATGGCTCAGTGACACGTGGCTGGATAGGTATAGAAGCACAAGACATTACGCCAGAACTGGCTGAATCATTCAATTTAAAAAGTATCAACGGCTCACTGGTTGCAGGCGTATTGATTGACAGTCCGGCAGATCGCGCAGGCATGCGTCCCGGAGATATTCTGACAGCCATTGACGACAAGCCGGTAACAGACAGTCAATCCATGTTGAATATTATTGCGATGCTGAAACCGAAGGAGAAGGCAACACTCACTATTCTGCGTGCAGGTAAAAAAATCAACATCCAGCTTACGGTAGGTAAGCGCCCGCTACCAGATCAAATACCCGATTAATTTGCAGATGCGTCAGGGCTGCCAGCAGCACGCTGCGGCAGCCAGCGCACCACCAGTAACCCTGCTTCATACAACACCCACAGCGGGATGGCCAGCATAAACTGTGACACAATATCCGGCGGGGTAAAAATCGCCCCCACCACAAATGCGCCGACAATCACATAGGCGCGTGCCTCCTTTAATTGCGGCAGTGTAACCCAGCCCATCAATGCCATCAGAATCACCGCAATAGGGACTTCAAACGCGAAACCAAACGCCAGGAACATACCCATCACGAAATCGAGATATTCGGCGATATCGGTCATGACGGCAACGCCTTGCGGCGCGCTACCGATAATGAATCCGAATACCACAGGAAACACCGCAAAATAGGCGAATGCCATGCCAGTAAAAAACAGGATGAGCGAGGCCACCATTAACGGCAGGAACAGCTTTTTTTCATGCGCATACAGTCCTGGGGCCACGAACGCCCAGCACTGATACAAAATCCAGGGAAGCGCCAGCAGAAACGCCGCCAGCATGGTGACTTTCATAGGCACAAAGAAAGGCGTAGTGACTGCCGTCGCAATCATCTGTGCGCCTTGTGGCAACTTCGTCAACAAGGGGGCCGCCAGCAAGTGATAAAGCTTGTCGGCAAATGGAAACAGCGCAACAAAGACAATCAGTAACCCCACCACCGCACGCAGCAGGCGGCCACGCAATTCGACCAGATGAGAAATAAAGTTTTCAGTCGGCGTCATAGACAGGCATTACCCTATTATTCAGAACCTGGTTCATTGACAGGCTCGTCCATAGCAAATAAATCCGTATTTGGCTGTGGTTTCGCAGCTCGGGGTTTCCTCAGGCGAGGTGCCGGCCTGTTGTCTGCTAAAGGCTCTGCCCCTGAAGCAAGCTGTTGCTCAGTTACCGCCACCTTTTCAGATTGAGCAGTTGCACGCTTGCGACGCGGTTTATCCTCAACCTCTCCGGCTGCTGCTTCTGTTGCCTTTGACACCTTGGGTGAGCGAGGCTGACGTGTCTTTTTGACAGGCTCGAGAACAATTTGCGCTTCGGGTGGTACAGCCTCTACCTCCGGCAGAATGCTCTGCGCGACATCGTCATAGCCTTGTTGCAAACTGGACTTCACCTCATCCTGTAGCTTTTGCAATTCGGCAAACCGAGCTTCGCGGTTAACTTCTTCTTTGACCTGCGTAACAAACCGCTGCATGCGACCAAAAAAAGCGCCCGCAGTGCGGGCGACTTTTGGCAGTTTTTCCGGCCCGATCACAACTAGCGCTACAATTGCGATGACCAGAAGTTCTGAAAAAGAAATATCAAACACAATAAAGTAAGTAACTACTTGCTTTTATCAGAAAGCTCTTCGGACTTGGTTTCATCCTTGCCTTCGTGCATGGCTTTCTTGAATTCGCTGACCGCACCACCCACATCGCCACCGATATTACGCAGCTTCTTGGTTCCAAATATCAGCACCACAACCAGCAATACAATCAACCAATGCCATAAACTCAAAGATCCCATTACGCTCTCCTAAAATTCGATAGCGACTAAGCCGCTGCATCGCCACCAAACACATGCAAATGAATATGGAAAATCTCCTGCCCGCCTTCACGGCCCACATTCATTAATGTTTTGTAACCTGTTAATCCTTGCTCCGCCGCCAGTTTTGGAGCCAGCAACATCATGTTTCCCAGCAGTGCCTGATGCGCATCAGTACAATCTTTCAGGGTTTCGATATGCGCCTTGGGCACAATCAGGAAATGTACTTTCGCCATCGGACGGATGTCGTGAAAAACGATGACTTCATCGTTTTCAAAAATGGTTTTTGCCGGAATATCGCCAGCGGCAATCTTGCAAAAGATACAATCAGCGCTCATTCTGCCCTGCTCGCTTTCTCAACAATTCCGGACAGGCCTTCGCGACGTGCGAGTTCATTCAGCACATCCTGCGCACTCAATCCGGCATGACTCAACATGACCAAAGTATGAAACCACAAATCGGCAGTTTCATAAATAATCTCTTCCGCATTGCCGCCTTTGGCTGCAATCACGGTTTCGGTGGCTTCCTCGCCGATTTTTTTCAGGATACTGTCCAATCCCTTGGCATACAGCCTGGCTACGTAAGAAGATGCCGGGTCCGCAGACTTGCGCTGCTCCAGCAATTCAGACAATCGGTTCAGGACATCATTCATGATAAATCGCTTTCGGATCTTTGATGACAGGCTCTACTGTTACCCAGTCATCGCCCTGCAACTGCTGGAAGAAACAGTTATGCCGTCCGGTATGGCAGGCTATCCCGCCAAGCTGCTCTACGGTAATCAACACCACATCGTTGTCACAATCCAGGCGGATATCATGCACAATTTGAGTGTGCCCGGACTCTTCGCCTTTATGCCAGAGCTTTTTGCGTGAGCGGGAATAATACACTGCGTGCCCTGTGTCATGCGTCAATTGCAACGCTTCACGATTCATCCAGGCAAACATCAGGAGTTTACCCGTGCCTTGCTCCTGTGCAATCACCGGCACCAGTCCATCTGCGGTCCAGGCCACCTGGTCCAGCCAGCTCATCGCACTTCCAATCCATGTTGACGCATATACGCTTTAGCCTGTTGCACGGTAAATTCTCCATAGTGGAAAATACTGGCGGCCAGCACAGCATCGGCACCACCCAACGTGACGCCCTCCACCAGATGCTGCAAATTACCCACTCCGCCTGACGCAATCAGCGGCACATCTACGGCGTCGCTGATCGCCTTGTTAAGCGGATTATTAAAGCCTATTTTAGTGCCGTCGCGATCCATGCTGGTCACCAGCAACTCACCGGCGCCCAGGCTGACCATTTTACGCGCCCACTCAACTGCATCCAGGCCGGTGGCATTCCGTCCGCCGTGGGTGAACACTTCCCATTCAAAAGGCTGGTTATCGACTTTTTTGGCATCAATCGCAACCACAATGCACTGCGAGCCAAAACGGCTTGCGGCATCTTCCACCACCTGCGGATTCAGCACTGCTGTCGTATTGATACTGACCTTGTCAGCACCGGCATTCAGCAAGCGGCGCACATCATCCACTTTCCGCACGCCACCGCCTACTGTCAGCGGAATAAATACCTGCTCGGCGACACGTTCAATAATATGCAGAATCAGGTCCCGGTTATCCGAGCTGGCCGTGATATCAAGAAAAGTGAGCTCATCGGCGCCCTGCTCGTTATATCTCTGGGCAATTTCCACCGGATCACCTGCGTCACGCAACTCAAGGAAGTTCACGCCCTTGACCACGCGACCATCGGTCACATCCAGACAGGGAATAATGCGTTTGGCGCACCCCATTATGCGCTAAGCTCGTCGGCCAATTGCTGCGCTGCTGAGAAATCCAATGTGCCTTCATAAATAGCGCGACCAGTAATTGTCCCCATCACGCCTTCTGCCTGCACTGCGCACAGTTGACGCACATCATCCAGATTGGTCACACCGCCACTGGCAATCACTGGGATCGTCAATGCCTGAGCCAGAGCAACGGTAGCTTCGATATTCACGCCCGTCAGCATGCCATCACGGCCAATGTCGGTATAAACGATGCTTTCCACACCATAGTCTTCGAATTTTTTTGCCAGATCAATCACATCGTGACCTGTCAGTTTGGACCAGCCATCCACAGCTACCTTGCCATCTTTGGCATCCAGGCCAACCATAATCTGGCCCGGGAAAGCATAACAGGCCTCATGCAGGAAACCCGGATTCTTCACAGCCGCTGTCCCGATGATGACATAGCTGATACCATCGTCCAGATAGCGCTCAATGGTATCCAGGTCACGAATCCCGCCACCCAGCTGGATGGGGATGTCGCCACCCACGGCGGCTACAATAGATTTGATTGCATTTTCATTGACCGGTTTACCGGCAAAAGCACCATTCAAATCAACCAGGTGCAAACGCTTGCCACCTTGATCGACCCAATGCCTGGCCATGGCGCCCGGATCCTCAGAAAACACGGTGGACTCTTCCATCAGCCCCTGCTTCAAACGTACGCAGTGACCATCTTTTAAATCAATTGCCGGGATAATTAACATGCTGTTGTATATGAAATATAACGAGTGTTGATAAAGTGGCTGAAAACCTTATCAGGGTTTCCAGTTTACAAAATTTCGCAAAAGTTGCAAACCAGCATCTGCACTCTTTTCCGGGTGAAACTGCACGGCAAATACATTGTCACGTGCAATCGCACAAGTATAGTCAAACGGATAAGCGGTTGTGGCGGCAGTCAATGTCGGCTCACTCGGCTCCACATAATAGCTGTGCACATAGTAAAAGCGCTCCTGATCAGGAATATCGCGCCATAATGCATGGGTACCAGCCTGATGCACCTGGCTCCAGCCCATATGCGGCACCTTCAGCTTGGCGCCATGCGCATCCAGCATTTTTTCAGCAGGAAAACGTCTCACCTCACCAGGATAAATGCCGAGACCGGGGACATCTCCCTCTTCAGAATGCTCAAACAGCATTTGCAAACCGATGCAGATCCCAAGGAAAGGTTTTTCACGCGTGGCTTCGATTACTGCCTGGCGCAAGCCACGGGCATCCAGCTCGCGGATACAGTCAGGCATGGCGCCCTGTCCCGGAAACACCACGCGTTCAGCCGCAGCAATGTGCTCAGGGTCACTGGTCACCTCAATGCGAACACCCGGCGCAACAGCTTTAAAAGCATTTGCGACAGATCTTAAATTACCCATGCCGTAATCAATGACGGCGACTTGCAAGCGATTCATGTAGACGGTATCAGGTTATAGCGATCCTTTAGTGGATGGCATCATGCCAGCCATCCGCGGATCGGGAGTAATAGCCATACGCAATGCACGGCCAAATGCCTTGAAAATCGTTTCGGCCTGGTGATGCGCATTGTGACCTTTAAGGTTATCAATATGCAGGGTAATCAATGAGTGATTGACGAAGCCCTGAAAAAATTCATAAAACAGATCTGCATCAAATTCACCGATCATGGCGCGTACAAATTTGCAATCAAACGCCAAACCCGGACGGCCGGACAAATCGAGTACCACACGACTCAAGGCTTCATCCAGTGGCACATAGCTGTGCCCGTAGCGGGTGATTCCCTTTTTATCGCCCAGCGCCTTTGAAAAAGCCTGGCCAAGCGTGATACCGATATCTTCCACCGTATGGTGTCCATCAATATGCAAATCTCCCTTGGCATGCACCTTCAAATCCATCATTCCGTGACGGGCAATCTGATCCAGCATATGGTCGAGAAAGCCCAATCCGCTCTTCAGATCTGACTGGCCGGTACCATCGAGATTGATAGCGACTGTAATTTGGGTTTCAAGTGTGTTGCGCGTGACTTCAGCTTGGCGTGACATAAGAGGAAAGGAGTGATCACAGAGATTAGCAAATAATACGGGCATTCTACCGCAAGTCTTGGCGGACTGGCAAAATCTGCAATGAAAAACAAAAAAGCAGCCCAGTCGGACTGCTTTTCAGACACGGATTTCCAGTCTTGACGGGAAATCCGGATTTTGTATTACTTGATTTACTCAGCTGGAGCGGCTTCAGGTGCAGGTGCAGCTTCTTCGGCAGCAGGCGCTGTTTCTTCAGTTGCTTCGGCAGCTGGAGCTGCTTCTTCAGCAGCAGGGGCAACTTCTTCAGCAGCAGGCGCTTCAGTAGCTGGAGCCGCTTCTTCAGATTTTTTACCCAGCAGGGAGAATACCAATACTGCAGCAACAGCGGCGATGATCCATGGCAACAATTTGTTGCCACCTTTGGCAGAAGCGCCAGCACCATGTGCAATTTTAGTGATTTCTGAAGCAGCAGCAGCTGGATCAGCAGCACCGTAAATAGCAGCACCAGCCACTACGATATCAGCACCAGCATCCACTACTTGTTTTGTTGTTGCAGCTTTAACGCCACCGGCAACAGACACTTTGGCACCAGTTTTCAGACCGGATACCAGACCCAGGTCAGCAAATGGTGTCTGACCCGCAGCTTGCTGATCCAGACCAGTATGTACGCCAATGATATGCGCGCCCAGTTTTACTACTTCCAGGGTGCGTGCTTTTTTGTCTTTTACGTTGATCAGGTCGATCTGAGCTTCTTTACCGTATTTGTTAGCTGCGTCGATCACGCCTTTGATCGTACCAACATCTGCAGTACCCAAAACGGTACAAATGTCAGCACCTGCCTTGTAGAATGGCTCAGCTTCGTAAAAGCCGGCATCCATGGTTTTCAGGTCAACCAAAATCTTGTTGTTAGGGAACTTTGAGCGCAATGCTTTCAACAGTTCGATACCGTTGTGCTTGATACAAGGTGTACCAATTTCCAGGATATCAACGTGTGGCGCCACTTTGGCTGCCAAAGCGATCGTTGCGTCAAAATCCAATGAATCCAATGCCATCTGGGTTTGTGCCATTTTTCTTCCTCCGAGTTTGCTCTATATTTTCAATCCAATGAACTTTTGCGCAGCAGTTATGCAAACGCAACCCTCACTGCACATTATGTACAATAGCGTGCATCATAACCGCATTTCAAACAAAATGACAAGATTGCGTCATATTTTTTTGCAGGATGACGCCTTATATTGGGCTCAGTTCGCTGCTAAAGTGCAGCAACTGCTTTATTTGATACCATTAAACACTTAAAACAGACCTGATTGCCTGCATGAACGCCTGATTTTGCTCCTCATTGCCAATGGTGATTCTCAAAAAATCGGCAATTCGGGCCGGCTTTCTGAAATGCCGCACGATAACTGCCTGTTCACGCAAGCCCGCTGCCAGTTGCTCACCCGCATGTCGAGGATGGCGGGCGAAGATAAAATTGGCGCCTGAAGGCAGTACTTCAAAGTCCAGTTTCCGCAAGTCACTTATCAGTTGCTCGCGGGAAGCAATGACTTGATGACGCGTTTTCTGAAAATAGGCTTCGTCCTGTATAGCGGCAATCGCCCCTGCTTCAGCAAAACGGTCTATAGGATAAGAGTTGAAACTGTCTTTTACACGGGTGAGCGCCTCGATCAAACCAGCATCGCCAACAGCGTAGCCAACACGCAACCCGGCCAGGGAGCGGGATTTCGAATAAGTATGCGTCACCAGCAGATTAGGATAATGATTGACTAGCGAAACTGCGGACTCTGTTCCGAAATCGACATAAGCTTCATCAATCACCACTACAGAATCGGCATTTGCCTTGAGCAAACGCTCGATGTCCGCCAGCGGCAAAGGGATACCGGTGGGGGCGTTGGGATTAGGGAAAATAATGCCACCATTAGGGCGCAGATAATCATCAATGGCAATTTCAAACTGCGCATTCAGCGCGACAGTTTCATACTGGATGCCATACAGGCCACAATAGACCGGGTAAAAACTATAGGTAATATCCGGGAACAACAATGGTTTTTCATGCTTCAGCAAGGCCTGGAACACATGTGCCAATACCTCATCGGAACCGTTACCAACAAATACCTGGTTAGATTGCAAGCCATGATATTCCGCAATCGCTGCTTTCAAGCGGCTGGAATCCGGATCAGGATACAAGCGCAAACTATCCGCGGCCTCCGCCTGCAATGCCGCAATCACTTTAGGGCCTGGCCCATAAGGATTTTCGTTGGTATTCAACTTGACCAGATTTTGAATCTTGGGTTGCTCGCCTGGCACATAGGGCGTCAGGGCATGCACGATCGGGCTCCAGAATTTACTCATGGCCAGTAACCTTACTTCAAACGGTATTCGGCACTGCGGGCGTGCGCCTGCAAACCTTCACCATACGCCAGCGTTGCTGCAATATTGCCCAACTTTTGCGCACCTTCGGAAGACACCATAATCAAACTGGAGCGCTTCTGGAAATCATAGACACCCAGTGGCGAACTGAAACGCGCAGTACGGGAAGTCGGCAACACATGATTAGGGCCAGCACAGTAATCCCCCAGCGCTTCACAGGTATCCCGCCCCATGAAAATAGCGCCGGCATGCTTGATTTTCTTGCTGAATGCCAACGCATCATCCATGGACAACTCCAGGTGTTCAGGCGCAATGTAGTTACAAATCTGTGCTGCTTCTTCCAGGTCTTTTACCTGAATCAATGCACCACGATTTTGCAAGGAAGTACGAATAATTTCCTGACGTGGCATATCGGCCACCTGTCGCTCAATACTGGCTTGCACCTGATCCAGAAATTCAGCACTTGGCGACAGCAAAATAGCCTGTGCCAACTCATCGTGCTCTGCCTGGCTGAACAGATCCATTGCAGTCCAGTCGGGGTTGCTTTGTCCATCACTAATGACCAGAATTTCGGAAGGTCCAGCCACCATATCAATGCCGACTACGCCGAATACGCGACGCTTGGCCGCTGCCACGTAGGCATTCCCGGGACCCACGATTTTATCCACTTGCGGAACGGTTTCAGTCCCGTAAGCCAACGCGCCAACCGCTTGCGCACCACCAATACAGAAGACACGGTTCACACCACACACGGCCGCTGCCGCCAGTACCAGCGGATTTTTCTCGCCATTAGGCGTAGGCACCACCATGATTAATTCCTGCACACCGGCCACCTTGGCTGGAATCGCATTCATCAATACCGAAGAAGGATAAGCCGCTTTACCACCTGGCACATATAAACCTACACGATCCAGTGCAGTGACCTGCTGGCCCAGCAGTGTGCCATCCGGCTCAGTATACTGCCATGACTGCATCAGCTGTTTTTCGTGGTAACTACGCACGCGATCAGCTGCCGCCTGCAACGCTTCCCGCTGTTCCGCAGGCAAACTTGTCAGTGCCGCCTGCAATTCTGCTTGCGGGATTTCCAGTTCAGCCAGGCTGCCGGCACTGGTTTTGTCAAAGCGGTTGGTATATTCCAGCACCGCCGCATCGCCACGCGCCTTGATATCTTTCAGAATATTGGCGACCACCTGGTCTATGCCATCATCCTGTGCCGTTTCAAAAGCAAGCAGTGCTTTCAGCTCGGCATCAAATCCAGCTTCTTGGGTATTTAATCGTTTGATATTCATATTCAATGTATCTAGGAATTAATTGCTCGTGGATGTCGCTTAGTCTTTACGAATAGCGCCGGCAAAATTATCAATGATAGGTTGCAACGCCGGACGATTCACTTTGTAGGAAGCCTGGTTAACTACCAGACGTGAACTGATTGCGCCAATTTCTTCCACAGCTTTCAGATTATTGGCGCGCAGAGTGCCACCAGTACTGACCAGATCAACAATGGCATCCGCCAGCCCCACCAGCGGGCCCAGCTCCATGGAACCATACAACTTGATCAAATCCACATGCATGCCTTTAGAGGCAAAGTGCTCACGCGCCGTTTTCACATATTTGGTGACCACTTTCAGGCGCGCGCCCTGACGGATACTGGCTTCATAATCGAAGTCTTCGCGTACAGCCACCATCATTTTGCAACGTGCAATGTTGAGATCAAGCGGCTGATACAGTCCGTCACCGCCATGCTCGTCCAGCACATCCTTACCGGCGATCCCAATATCCGCAGCGCCATACTGCACATAAGTCGGTACATCCGTGGCACGCACAATCACCAGCCGCACATCTTCACGATTGGTTGGCAGAATCAGCTTACGTGAAGCTTCTGGATCCTCCAGTGCCTGTATCCCCGCAGCAGCCAGCAACGGGGTGGTTTCTTCAAAAATACGGCCTTTGGAAAGGGCTATCGTTATCATAAGTATGTGACCTGCATATATTTAGTGTGATCTGCGGACTTTAGCGCCCAAACGATTCAATTTTTCTTCCAGTCGCTCATAGCCACGATCAAGGTGATAGATGCGATCAATCACGGTTTCGCCATCGGCTACCAGCCCTGCCAGCACCAAACCGGCAGATGCACGCAGATCTGTCGCCATCACATTCGCGCCTTCCAGTGCAGGCACGCCCTTCACCAGTGCGGTATTGCCTTGTACCTCGATATTGGCGCCCATGCGCTGCAATTCCTGCACATGCATAAAGCGGTTTTCGAAAATCGTTTCCACCACGGTGGACACACCTTCTGCGACAGTGTTCAATGCCATAAACTGCGCCTGCATATCAGTAGGAAATGCCGGGTGTGGTGCCGTGCGCACATTGATCGCCTTCAACTGGCCATTGCTTTTCACTGTGATCGTCTGGTCATCGTGACTAACCTGCGCACCGGCTTCGCGCAATTTTTCAATCACGGCTTCTAGCAAATCAGCGCGTGCATTCTTCAAAACTACTTCACCGCCGGTCATGGCGGCTGCCACCATATAAGTGCCTGCTTCAATACGATCGCAGACAATGTGATGCTCAGCGCCAGTCAGTCGTTCCACACCCTCAATGGTAATGGTATTGGTGCCGGCACCGCTGATTTTTGCGCCCATCTTGTTCAGGCATTCGGCCAGGTCGACAACCTCCGGCTCTTTAGCGGCGTTTTCCAGCACAGTGGTACCTTGTGCCAGGGCTGCTGCCATCATCAGGTTTTCGGTACCGGTTACCGTCACCATGTCCATATAGTATTTGGCGCCCTGCAGGCGGCGGTCAGGCAAATGCAGCGTGCTCGCCTGGATATAGCCATGAGTGATATGCATGGCGGCACCCATGGCTTGCAGACCTTTGATATGCAAATCCACAGGGCGGGAGCCAATGGCACAACCACCAGGCAGCGATACACGCGCAGTACCAAAACGGGCCAGCAATGGGCCCAATACCAGGATAGAGGCGCGCATGGTTTTCACCATTTCGTAAGTCGCCTCAAAAGAAGCGACGTCACTGGCATCCAGTATCACGCGATCTTCTTCCTTGGTCACCTTGACGCCCATGGTATCCAGCAATGTGAGTGTGGAAGCCACGTCACGTAGCTCAGGAACGCCTGTCAGGGTCAGCGGCGTTTCTGCCAGCAAACCGGCGCATAAAATCGGCAAAGCGGCATTCTTGGCGCCGGACACGACCACTTCGCCGTGCAAAGGCACGCCGCCTTCAATAATCAGTTTGTCCAAAATTATGCTTTCGCCAACAGTTCTTGCAATTCGCCACTCTGGTACATGCTGCGCATAATGTCGGCCCCACCGATAAACTCTCCATTGACATACAGTTGCGGAATGGTTGGCCAGTTAGCGTATTGCTTGATACCTTCGCGAATATCCATATCCTGCAGCACATCCACTGCCACGAATTCAGCATTACAGGCATTCAGGATTTGTGCGGCGACACTGGAAAAACCGCATTGCGGGAATTTCGGGCTACCTTTCATATACAGCACCACTTTATTACCGGTGACCGTTTCTTTAATCTTTGCTTGTGCGTCCATGTTTTCTCCAATCAATTCATTTTTTTGCAGCGTTTAGCCTTGCTGCATCTGTTGCCACTGTGTGGGCGTATAGGTTTGCATGGCCAGCGCATGAATCTCGGCGCGCATTCGGTCACCCAATGCGGCGTATACCAACTGATGCTGCTGCACCATGCGCTTGCCTTCAAAAGCCGGGCTGACAATCACGGCATCAAAATGCGTGCCGTCATCGCCATTCACTTTAATATAGTCGCATTCCAATCCACTGAGGATATACGATTGCACTTGAGCTGCTGATAACACAAAACCTCGCTTTAATTTTCAATGTCAGCCGGCATCCGGAGCAAATTGCATTCGCCTATTGCTTCGCTGTCAGACTGCGCTAACTACGTAATTTATAACCGGATTTTAGCATCTTTAGGCACAGCCACGCTAATGCCAGCAGAAACACCCCCACCACAGTCAGGCTTAGCCAGGGAGAAACATCCCCCTGGCCAAAAAAACCGTAGCGGAAACCGTCAATCATGTAGAAAAACGGATTCAGCTGTGACACCGCCTGCCAGAATGGTGGCAAGGAATGGATAGAGTAAAACACGCCCGACAAAAAGGTCAGCGGCATAATCACAAAATTCTGGAAAGCTGCCATCTGATCAAATTTATCCGCCCAGATGCCGGCAATCACACCAAACGTCCCCAGCAAAGCGCTACCTAATAAAGCAAATGTAATAATCCACCAGGGATGCACGGTAGGCACATCGACAAAACACAAAGCCACCAGATAAATGCTCAGGCCTACCATCAGGCCACGAATCATGGAGGCAGCCAGGAAAGCAACAAAAAATTCCAGATAAGTCAGCGGTGTCAACATCAGAAAAATAATATTGCCCATCACCTTGGACTGGATCAGGCTGGATGAACTATTGGCAAAGGCATTCTGCAACAGCGACATCATCATCAGCCCAGGCACCAGGAAAGCGGTGTAGCCGACCTGGTCATACACTTTGACATGCGATTCCAGCACATGCGAAAAAATCAGCAGATACAGCAAAGCTGTCAGGATAGGAGAGGCAATGGTTTGAAATGCCACCCGCCAAAATCGTAACAACTCCTTCTTGAACAGCGTATACATGCCGCGATAGCGGGGGCTGATACGATCATCCAGCCAGTAAAAAGGATTCAGCCATGTTAAAAGTAAACGCATCATGGCCGCCCTCCCTGACTGCCCACCAGATTGAGGAACACGTCCTCCAGATCCACTTCCTGCAATTGCATATCCAGTACTGTTACTTGCGCCTGACGTAACGCGGATAAGATCAATTCGATCTGGCCAATGTCCACCAGGTGAAAGATTACTTCGTCAGCGTACTGCTGTTTTATCATGTCTTGCAAATGCGCGGGTACAGTACCTTCTACACGCAACAGCAATTGTTTTGCGGCATGGCTGCGCAATAACTGTTGTGTCGTATCCAGCGCCACTATCCTGCCCTGTTTCATCATAGCGACGCGCTGACACAAGGTTTCAGCCTCCTCCAGGTAATGTGTGGTCAGAATAATGGTGTGTCCTTGCTGGTTCAGTTTCTGGATAAATGCCCACAACATCTGGCGCAGCTCCACATCCACACCTGCTGTCGGCTCATCCAGCACAATAACCGGTGGTTTATGCGCCAGTGCCTGCGCAATCAAGGCACGCCGCTTCATGCCTCCGGACAGTTGCCGCATATTGGTATGCGCTTTGTCAGCCAGTCCCAGGCCAGCAATCACTTCATCTATCCAGTCATCGTTTTGCGGACCGCAGCCAAAATAGCCCGCCTGGAAGCGCATCATTTCACGCACGTTAAAAAAAGGGTCAAACACCAGCTCCTGAGGCACGACGCCCAGCGCCATACGTGCCTGCTGATAGGCGGACTGGACATCATGCCCCATAATCCGGATATGTCCGGTGGTCGGCCTCAGCAAACCGGACATCAGATTAATCAAAGTTGATTTACCGGCACCATTTGGGCCCAGTAAAGCGAAGAACTCTCCCTGCTCAATGGTCAGGTCTATACCTTTCAGCGCTTCAAAGGCACCGAAATGCTTGGTAATTCCTTGAATTTCTACGGCTGCTGCCACTGTCTTGCCTTTCGCTATCCTGAAAAAACGAAACCCCACCTCTCTCCAGAGCTGGGGTTTGCTGACTGGTTTACCCTGTTAATTTAACAGAAATCCATCCACACCATATAGCTGCATCAAGCTATGCAGATTGTCAGGCACCCCCACAACCGAGACGGGGTCGGCATGACCATGCTGATGACTTATCTGACGCTGAATTTCAAGTATCAGGCTGATTGCCACCGTATCAACTTCATCCACTTTCGTGAAATCCAAAGTCAACGGCGACTCCAGACGCAGCTCTTGCAAGTCATC
The DNA here is from genome assembly GCA_966248215.1 of uncultured Methylophilus sp. Taxonomy (GTDB): domain Bacteria; phylum Pseudomonadota; class Gammaproteobacteria; order Burkholderiales; family Methylophilaceae; genus Methylophilus. The sequence continues at coordinate 94,069 of CBIMYT010000002.1, forward strand.
CAGGGTTTCACTGATATTGCTGATCAGCAAATCACCGTTAAAACTCAACGTTCCCTGCTGTTGCGTAATATGTGCCACGATATATCCTTTGACCGGGAATACGATTAATTGCCTGTCGCAGCTTTGTTTTTGTCAGCCAGTTTCTTGTTCAGGCTATCCAGGCCATTCTGGCGAATTTCCTGCGCAAATTGACTGCGATAATTGGTAACCAGGCTCACGCTCTCAATCACGATATCAAATACTTTCCAGTCTTCGCCTTTTTTACCCAGCGTATAGTCTACAGAGATCGGCTCGCCTCCCGGTTGCTGGATAGCTGTTTTGACGGTGGCAGTTTCCGCCCCGGCTTCCATACGGAATGGTTTGTAATCAATGGTCTGGTTCTTGTATTTGGACAATGCTGTCGCATAGGTACGTAACAGCAGAGTTTTAAACTCAGCCTGAAAAGTAGCCTGCTGCTCAGGTGTCGCTTTGGTCCAGTTCTTGCCCAGTACCAGACGGGAAACTTTATCAAAGTCAAAATTTGGCAGTATTTTTTCTTCTGCCAGTGCGAAAATTTTCTGCTGGTTGCCGGCTTGAATATCTTTATCCGATTTAATCACCTCAATAACGTCATCAGCCGTTTTCTTCACCAGTTGATCCGGCGACATTCCCGCCAATGCTACACCGCTTACCAGCCACATGGCACATGCCATCCACCAATTTTTCATTGCGTTCCCTTTACCAGTTATCTTGAATTATTTACCAATTTTGTCCAGCGGACTGGCATCTAACGCATCATCTCCCGTTTGGGTTGATGCAGTCGCCTTTTCTGTTTTATCATCCCCTTCAGTCGCCTTGCTATACAGGAACTGACTGATCAGCTTTTCCAGTACAACGGCGTCCTGAGTCTGGATAATTTTGTCACCATTCTGCAGATTGCTTTCATCGCCACCTGCTTCCAGACCAATGTATTGCTCGCCCAGCAAACCGGCGGTATAAATATTGGCGAACGTATCTTTGGGAAAATTGTAGCGCTTGTCGATATTCAGACTCACCACGGCTTCATAAGTTTTCGCATCGAAGCTAATCGCACCAACACGGCCAACCACCACTCCTGCACTTTTGACCGGCGCACGTGGTTTGAGACCGCCAATGTTCTCAAAGTTCGCGGTCACCATATAAGTGTCCCCGATATCGCTGGTGGTCAGGTTGCCGACTTTCATTGCCAGACTCAATAATGCAGCGAATCCCATCGCCACAAAAATACCCACCCATAAATCAATTGTTGTTCTTTCCATACTGCTTCTCCGCGAATGTTCCGTGCCTGCCCGATGTTAAACCGCGATCATGAACGACGTTAATACAAAATCCAAACCCAGGACTGCCAGTGAAGACGTCACCACCGTACGCGTAGTCGCCCGGCTTACGCCCTCTGCTGTCGGTGGCGCATCATAGCCTTCAAATAACGCAATCATGGTACAAGCCACACCAAATACAACACTTTTCAATACGCCATTCAGGATGTCATATTGCCAGTCCACATTGGCCTGCATTTGCGACCAGAAAGCCCCTGCATCCACCCCTATCAAGGGGACAGCCACCAGATAACCACCCAGAATACCAACCATGGTAAACAATGTTGCCAGGATAGGCATGGCAATCACACCCGCCCAGAACCTCGGTGCGACTACCCGTGCAATCGGACTGACAGCCATCATTTCCATGGCGGATAATTGCTCGGTGGCTTTCATCAGGCCGATTTCTGCAGTAATCGCCGTCCCGGCACGTCCGGCAAATAATAAGGCGGTCACCACTGGTCCGAGTTCACGCACCAGCGCCAGCGCCACCAGCACACCGATAGCCTCCGAAGAACCATACTTCTGTAGCGTGTGGTAGCCTTGCAAGGCCAGCACCATGCCGACAAAAAATGCCGATACCAGAATAATAATCAGCGACAGTACACCGGTGAAATAAATTTCGCGCACCGTCAACCTGAAACGGCGAAAACTTTCGCCTGAAGAAATCAGTGTCAGCCAGAACAGTCGCGCACCGGCGCCCAGACGCCATAGCTTATTGATGCAGCCAGCGCCAAGTTTGCTGAGCATGCGTTGTACTTTGCGCATTAGCGTGCTCCTCTCAACAGGCTGGCGTGGTATTCAGGTGCCGCATAATGGAAAGGCACAGGCCCGTCTTTCTCCCCATGCACAAACTGGTGGACAAACGGCAATTCGGACTTGCGTAACTCTTCAGGTGAACCCTCTGCGGCAACTACGCCGTTTGCAACAAAATAAATGTAATCGGCAAACTGGAAAGTTTCTTCCACATCATGGGTCACGATAATGGAGGTCGCCCCCAGTACGTCATTGAGGCTGCGGATCAAGTCACAGATAACCGCCATGGAAATCGGGTCCAGACCTGCAAAAGGCTCGTCATACATGATAATGCTGGGATCCAGCGCAATCGCACGCGCCAATGCGACACGTCGCGCCATGCCGCCGGAAAGTTCGGTTGGCATCAGGGCGTGTGCTCCACGCAAGCCGACCGCATTCAGCTTCATCAGGACCAGGTCGCGAATCATGCTTTCCGGCAAATCGGTATGTTCACGAATCGGGAAAGCAACATTGTCAAAAACGGATAAATCGGTAAAAAGGGCGCCATGCTGGAACAGCATACCCATTTTGCGGCGCAAACGGTAAATGCCATCACGATCCTGATGATGCACAACCTCTCCACCTACCGTGACTTCGCCTTTGGTCGGTTTGAGCTGGCCGCCGATCAGGCGCAGTAATGTGGTTTTACCGCTGCCACTGCCGCCCATGATAGCCACGACCTTCCCTTTCTGGAAGGTCATATTGATGCCGTGATGCAGCAATTTACCTTTGTAACCGAAGGAGAGATCTTTAATTTCTACAATTGACTGGGCCATGTGACTCGATTCGTTTGCAAGCGGCTCTTATTTTAAATCAGTTTGCCACCCGGAAATTCCTCTCTGTGGCATATAAAGCAAAAAGCCTGAGAAACAGGCTTTTACAAGATAATGGTGTTGTATTCTACACTAAAAACTCATGCAGACTAAGTAGGGTGTTGCAGCTTGTATTGCTGTCGCACCTGTGTTTGGCATGCCTCCGCTTTGGGTCCCATTTACCAGAATTCGCATGGCACCGCTATCTCCCGCACCATCATCCAGCATGGTATCCAGCTGGATTGCATAGCGCCCCAGAATGCTATCGGAACACATGGCATGTGCGCTGTTAAATGTCCCTGCTGTCACTGCAGTCAATGCGGATACGCTGGTCACTCCCAATCTGCCTCCTTCACTATTGCGCGGGAGATATTGTGTATTACTCACATTTGTGGGTCCTGTTGCCAGACCGGCCAATCGTAAATGTTGCCATAGCAAGAAGGATTCTGTATCCGCACTTGAATCCCAGGCACCTTCTATCAGGCCGTTTTGAGTGCCTGTTGTGGCATTCACCCCGCCAGCCAAATGTATATCAGCGGCATGATCATCGCCGGGCAAAACGCGAAACCTGTCCTGATACCCATAAAAATACGTTGGTATGTTCCTGAAATCACTGGCCAGACTCTTCACCTTGGCATTGGCAATCAGCTCCTGCCCGCGCATGACACCCGCCAGTAACAACCCGGCAATCACCAGCACAATTGCCAACTCAATCAAACTGAATCCCCTCTGTTTACCCATCTCCAACCTCCCGTCATTTATCATTCATGGATTAAGAAGTACTGCCGGGCAATATTAACATTTATTAAGTTAAATAAATATTAGTTAAATTTCCACTACACCAAGCAAAAAAGAAAACGGGCAGATACTTGCGCATCTGCCCGCTTCAATCAGCGATCTGGAAACTAGAGGGTGCCGTAGGAGTGCAGGCCGCTCAGGAACATATTGACCCCCAGGAAAGCAAATGTAGTGACCAGCAAGCCAACCAGCGCCCACCAGGCCAGCACGGTGCCGCGCAAACCTTTCATCAGGCGCAGATGCAACCACGCGGCGTAGTTAAGCCAGACAATCAGCGCCCAGGTTTCCTTGGGATCCCAGGACCAGTAGCCACCCCAGGCCTCAGCGGCCCACATGGCGCCGAGAATGGTGGCAATCGTGAAGAAAGCAAAACCGATAGCAATCGCCTTGTACATCAAATCATCCAGCACATGCAGTGCCGGCAGGCGACTGGCGAGGATATTATGCCTGGCCAGCAGATAAGCACCGGCCACCATTGCCGCCAGGGAAAATGAACCGTACCCGATAAAGTTGGCCGGTACATGGATTTTCATCCAGTAGCTTTGCAAGGCTGGCACTAACGGCTGAATTTCATGGGCCTGGCGATCAAAGGTGTACCAGAGGATAAAGCCCACCGCAGCGTTAATCACTATCAGCACAAATCCGCCTAACTGGCGTGTATTGAATAGACGCTCATAGTGCAGGTAAAGCAGGGCCGTGATCAGGCAGAACAGAATAAATACTTCATACAGGTTACTGATAGGAATATGCCCGATGTCCGGGGCTATCAGGTAGGACTCGTACCAGCGCACCATCAATCCGGCAAACCCAAACAGAGTCGCCGTCCAGGTGAGGGCTGTCGCAACCTTTGCCGTAAATACCGACTTCTGGAACATTGCCAGCCAGTACGTCAGCATCGCCAGAACAAACAACACATTCATCCACATCACGGCCGACTGGCTGGATAGCAGAAACTTGAGCAGAAAACGCTGGCTACCATTGGCCAGATCACCATGATAGCTGTATACGCCAATCAGGCTCAGAACCGCCACCCCCAGTACCAGTCTGGCAATACCGGACCAGCGCCAGCCAAGATAACTGAATACGCCTACTGCACCAAACAGGAAACCTACTTCATAGATATCCATATAGTCAGCATAACGCTGGTAAGAAAACAGCCCGCCTGCCAGCAACAGCACTGCATACAGCCAGTCAAACGCGCTGAGCGATTGCCAAAAGGAGGCCGGTTTAGGCCATGAAGATGATGTATTCATCGCAATTTCCTCTCTCTGTTCGAACAGGCCTATATCGCCTCTCCGGGTTGCAGCAACTCACTCACCTGCTGTTGCATGCGCGAAAAATCCTGGTCCAGGTCCATATTCTTGCGGTTGGACGACATGGCCAGCAATACTTCCTGCTGTGCTGGTTTGATTAATAACCAGACACGACGTTCCTTAATATAGAACATGGCAAAAATACCCAATACCAGCATGACTGACCCCAGGTACACCCAGGTTTGCCCCGGCGAACGCGTCAGCTGGAAACCACTGGCCTGTTTCAAGGTGTAATCCTTCAACTGGAAATAGTATGGCGTGCCATAGAAAAACAGGTCATTCATCGCATTCAGGCTATCCTGGATAAACACTGCGGTGGCCTGGTCTTGTGGCGCTGGCGACAGGTGGCGCTGGGCGCGGCTCATCTGGTAAGCCTGCATCGCGGCGGTATTCAACAACTTCAGATACGTTTGTGCCGCCTGGTCACGTTGCGCTTCCGGCACCGCACTTTCGATAATTCTGGAAAGCTCGGTATACCCGCCCTGCTTGAATGTCTGCATCAATTGTTGCAGGCTTTGTTCAAACTGCGCCTTTAACTCTGCATTATTACCTGGCATCTGCCTGGCTACCTGGCTTGCAATCTCACGTATCGCCTGATCGTTACGCATGGTCTGACGCAAGGCCATAAAACCGGTGATTTCCATTTCGTCATCCGCCGGGATGCGCAGATACCTGAATTCATCCTGCACGGTTTCGCGCATGCCGGATACAAAATACGCACGTCCGTCCAGTTGCAGCGGCTGCATATAGTTGACGTATTCGCGCGCCTGACCGCTCGCATCGCGCAACTTAAGCGTGGTATTGGGGCCTACATTATGCGGCTTGCCTTTGCCATCTGTGGACAAATTTAAAATATTGAACTGGCGGAATTCATTGAACTCCACGGTCATCTTGCTATCACCTTCGCCCAGCGCGCCTTTTTGCATGACAACGCCATCAATATCAAATCCGTCCTGATTACCGGCAGACAAATCCCACAGCTTGAATTTGAGTTGCGAGCCACCATCCTGGAAGTCGGACTGGTAAATGGCAATCCCTTTATGAATATAAGGATGATTGACGCGTATGGTCGCCTCTATCGGCTTGCTCAACTCCGGGTCGATAATGGTGATATCGCTTTCAAACGATTTTGGCATCCCGGTCGGATAATGTTCAATACGGAAATCCCTGAGTGCCACCGTGAATGGTAAGTCCTGCACCAGATAGCCATCACGCACACGCACAAATGCCACATTGTCACGCTCGCCTTCCGGCAAGGTCATATTGGCACGGAATGACAAATTACTGGTGCCCAGACGACTTTCTTCCGGCACCTGGCGCGAAGGAATATCACGCGTTTCGATTTTCTTGAAGCCTGACAGCTCCTGCACCTTAAAAGGCAAATTGCCATCCAGCAAGCCGCCAAAACAGATCACGACAATCGCCACATGGGTAAAAATATACCCCAGGCGCTGATGCGTACCCAATTTGGCCGATATCAGCACATCGCCATTGTCATGCTGCTTGCTTTTAAAGGTATAGCGCTGAGCTGACAGAAAGTCGGCAAGCTGTGTTTGCGTGGTCGCGGCAGGCTGACTGACGGTCACACTGGCCTGATGGCTGAATAAACGCAGTGATTTCTCGGTGGCATGTTCCTTATAGGTTTTCCACTCTTTCAGCATCAACGGTGAGTTGCGAATCACGCACAACGTGGTTGAAATCACCAGGAACAGTAAAATCACCAGGAACCATGAAGAATGATAGACATCCAGCAAGCCCAGCGTTTCAAACAGCTCGAACCAGAACTGGCCAAACTTGACGATGTAATTCTGGTAGGGCTCATTCTGCTTGAGCACGGTTCCTATAATCGAAGCAATGCCAAGCAACGTCAGCAGGCTTACGGCAAAGCGCATTGAGCTCAGGAGCTCATATATGCGTTGTGATAATGGAACGGATACTTTCAACATGCTCTCTCAAGAATTGGCAGATAAAGTTCAAGTGATGTCTGCAGAAGGGGGCTTGCAGGTAACAACGTGTCACGTGCACAAACAGACGACCTCAGGCAGGAAAGTTCAAGGTTACGCAACTAATTAAACAGGCCCTTAGCAAAAAAGGTGGCCGCGGCCACCTTTATCTATCGCATGCAGATTAACGCAAGCCTTGAATATAATCGGCCACTGCCTGCATTTCGGCATCGCTCATTTTGGCCGCGATAGTCATCATCATCGGCGCGTTCGCGCGTTCACCGGTACGGAAAGTACGTAGCTGCTGCACAGTGTAATCAGCGTGCTGGCCAGCTAAACGGGGAAACTGTTTCGGCAAACCGGCACCGGTGGCGCCATGACAGGCTGCACAGGCCGGCACTTGCGTGGCAGCAATACCGCCACGGTAAATTTTCTCGCCCAGCGAACCTTTACCGTTGCTTTTGGCTTTAGCCAGTTTAATGCTCTGACTGGAAAAGTATTTCGCAAGACCTTCCATATCTTCCTGACTCAAGGCACCCGCCATGCCGGCCATCACTGCATTGGCACGGGTACCGTCTTTAAAATCACCCAGTTGCTTGAGCAGATACTCAGGATGCTGACCAGCCAGTTTAGGGTTGGCTGTAATCACACTGTTACCATCTGCGCCATGGCAGGCGGCGCAAACATTCTGGACAATTTTTTCCGGCCCGTTAACCGCTGGCGCGGCTTCGGCAGGTGCTGTTTCTTCAGCAAATACCGGTTGAATACCCATGGCCAGCAGTACGAACAATCCGGCTTTAACACTCTTCAACATAATTCAATGCCCCAACATTTTTATTGGGCGCCATTTTATCAAACAAACCCTGTTCGTGATAGCATGCATGACTGAATAGTCTATAAAACCTTCAGGCAACGCCATTTCATCATGCCAGTTTTCCAAAACGCCCGCTTTCACCTTTCTGCCCATCATTTACGCGACCTGCCGCCTGCCAGCGGCATCGAAGTCGCCTTTGCCGGGCGTTCAAACGCCGGCAAATCCAGCGCGCTGAATACGCTGGCCAACCACAACCGGCTTGCGTTCGTCAGCAAACAGCCAGGCCGTACGCAATTAATTAATTTTTTCACCTTGGGTGACGACAAGCATCTGGTCGATTTACCCGGTTACGGCTACGCCAAAGTACCGGAAGCCATGCGCATGCACTGGCAAAATGTGCTGTCCCGTTACCTGAGTGAACGCTCCAGCCTGGCAGGCCTGGTACTGGTCATGGACAGTCGCCATCCGCTCACGCCGCTGGACAGGCAAATGCTGGACTGGTTTTGCCCTAGCGGAAAACCGGTTCATGTGCTGCTGACCAAAAGCGACAAACTATCCCGTAGCGAATCAACCATTGTCCTGGGTAAAGTGCGCAAAGAGTTACATGCAAACTGGGGCAGCGAGATCAGCGTGCAGTTATTTTCCAGCCTGAAGAAACAAGGGGTGGATGAAGCAGAAACCGTGCTGGGGAAATGGCTGTTTGGTGGAGAGGGCAGCGAAACTGCGGAAGAAATACCAGTTGAATAACAAAAACGGCAGAGTTAATCTGCCGTTTTGCTTTTTCAGATCAGAGGCGTTTAAACACCAGATCCCATACACCATGACCTAACTTGAGGCCCCGGTTTTCAAACTTGGTCAGTGGCCTGTACTCCGGCTTGTCCGCATAATCGTCTGCCGTATTCTGCAGTTGCGGCTCAGCACTCAACACCTCCAGCACCCACTCGGCATATTCCTGCCAGTCGGTTGCCACATGAATGTAAGCACCCACTTTCAGTTTCGAGCAAAGCAGTTTAACAAACTCTGCCTGAATCAGGCGACGCTTGTGATGGCGTTTTTTATGCCAGGGGTCCGGGAAGAAAATATGCACACCATCCAGTGAAGCGTCGGCCAGCATGTTCTGCAACACCTCTACCGCGTCATGCTGGATGATACGGATATTCGAAATATCCCCTTCCTGCATCAGCTTGAGCAAACTGCCGACACCAGGGGTATGTACTTCTACCGCCAGAAAATCGCTATCCGGTAAGGTTTGGGCAATTTTAGCGGTCGCATCTCCCATGCCGAAACCGATTTCAAGAATCTTGGAACTCTCGCTCCGGCCAAAGGTTTGCGCCAAATCCAGTGGCTGTTCGGCATATTCAATCCCGAACTGCGGCCAGGCTGTTTCCAGTGCACGCTCCTGGCCTTTGGTTAAACGGCCCTGGCGCAATACAAAACTGCGAATACGGCGCTGATAAGGTAACTCTGAGGTTTCTACGGTTGGATCTGTGTCAGTCATGAGCGCATTATACGCGAGTCAAGCAATTGCTTTCATCCGCAAAGCGTTTCACTGATCTACGAACATTACAGCTGATGTCGCTTATCGCCGCTCATAAACCCAAGCAATCCGTCACCAATCCCCTTGCTCAAGGCCAGCACTTTGAATAATTCACCCATTTCAGCCGGTGACAACAGCTTTTGTACTGCGGCGACCATGGGCAAATAGCGCGCCTGGTCTTCAGGAGACACCTCTTCCAGCAATTGCAGAATGCCACAGTTCATTAAAAACTGGGCCTGAGTAGTATAGCCCGCGCAATTCAAGCCACTATTTAGCGCGGCTTCTGCCATGGCAGTGAAATCCACATGCGCAGTAATGTCTTGCAAACCGGGATAAACAAAAGGGTCATCATGGGCATAATGCTGGAAATGGCACATCAGCGTGCCCTGGTGGCGTTGTGGATGGTAATACTCACGCGCTGAAAAACCGTAATCCAGAAATATCATGAGTCCTTTTTGCAGCATGCTTCCCAGGCTGGCAATCAGCCCTTGCGCTGCAGGACAGACTTCAGTGATGTAGCCTTCCGGTAATTGGCTGGTATCAATGCGCTCAACCAGTGCATGATCCTGCACCGGCCTGTTTTTCCAGGTAAATGTTTGCTCGTATGCCACGCCTCGTTTTTGCCAACGCCCGTTTTGCCACTGCACAATCTGCACCGGAATGGCATCCAGAACTTCATTGCCGATGACGACACCGGTCAGCTTTTCTGGCAAGGCATCCAGCCAGCGCACCCGCGAAAAAACTTCGGATGGCAACGCCTCTTTCATTGATTCGCGCTGACGATCGCGTAAGTTTGCACTTACATCGAGAATATAATAATGTTCAGGCAACCGATCAAGTTCGTTTAATCTTTGCAAGATTCCGATGGCCAGCTTACCGGTTCCGGCACCTAGCTCCAGCACATCACCACCTGTCTGACTTAACCCCTGGTCAATCTGGTTTGCAATTGCATATGCAAACAAAGGGGAGATTTCAGGCGCCGTCACAAAATCGCCGGAACGGCCAAACTTGCTTGCTTCGCCGCTGTAATACCCTAGTTGCGGCGTATACAACGCCATATGCATATAGTCGGCAAAGGAAATCCAGCCACCTTGTTGCTGTATCTGCTGTCGCATATGCGCGACTACACGCTCGCAATGCTGTTGCGCCGAGGCATCCAGCGCCGGCAAATGTGAAGAAATCGGTTGAACAGTCATTCAGCCATTATAATGTGACGGGTCCGGAATCAAAGAGTACAACGTGAACGTGAATCCAGCAGTCCAGAAATCAGTTGTGTTAGTCACCGGCGGTGCCAAACGGGTAGGTGCAGCAATTATCCGCGCATTGCACCAGCAGGGTGCCAGCATCATGCTGCATTACCATACCAGCGCCAGCGAAGCGCTCGCGCTGCAGGCTGAACTGAATCAGCAACGCGCTGACAGCGTAGCCATAGCACAGGCCAACTTGCTTGATATCGCCGCATTACCGGACCTGGTTGAAGCCACCTTGCAACATTTTGGCAGACTGGATGCACTGGTCAATAACGCTTCCAGCTACTACCCCACAGAGTTAGGCACTATCGAGCTTGAACAATGGGAAGACCTGATGGGCAGCAACCTCAAGGCGCCGTTATTTCTCAGCCAGGCAGCAGCCAGTGCCCTGCAGGCCAGCCAGGGGTGCATTGTCAATATCACCGATATGCATATCGAACGCCCGAAGAAACATTACATTGTCTATAGTGCGGCCAAGGCCGGCCTGGTCAGCCTGACCAAGTCGCTGGCGCAGGAACTCGCCCCCACTGTGCGCGTGAATGCGGTTGCTCCCGGCGCTGTATTATGGCCTGACAGCAATCAGGAGTTTGATGAGGAATACCGGCAACAAGTGATTAACCAAACTTTGCTCAAGCGTACAGGCGAGCCAGCTGATATTGCCAAAGCAGTGAAATTCCTGATTTATGACGCACCATTCATGACCGGGCATGTGCTGGCGGTGGATGGCGGACGTCACCTGAGTATTTAGTCTGGCAGTCATAAAAAAAAGAATTAGCGAATTAAAATCAGCCAGAATAATCAAAGACTTACCCGCTTGCTTTCCGCTATAATGCGCGCCTATGAAAACTAAACACTATCCAGACGACGTCAGCCAGAATTTCCTGAAACTGCGTAACCAGCTGATTAGCGCCACCGGCAAAGCCATAGGCGATTACAACATGATTGAAGACGGTGACACCGTACTGGTGTGCATGAGCGGCGGCAAAGACAGCCACGCCATGCTGATGATTCTGCTGGCATTGCAGGAGCGCGCGCCCATCAATTTCAAATTGATCGCGATGAATCTGGACCAGAAGCAACCCGGTTTTCCGGCAGATATCCTGCCTGCCTACCTGGAAAAGCTGGGCGTGGAATACCGCATCGTTGAAGCGGATACGTATTCCATCGTCAAAGAAAAAATTCCTGAAGGCAAAACCACCTGCAGCCTGTGTTCACGCCTGCGCCGCGGCATTATTTATACCACTGCCCAACAACTGGGTGCCAACAAGATTGCGCTGGGCCATCATCGCGATGACATTGTACAAACCCTGTTCCTGAACATGTTCTACGGCGCCAAGATGAAAGCCATGCCACCAAAACTGGCCACCAACCGTGGTGAATTCATGGTCATCCGCCCGCTGGCTTACTGCGCGGAAAAAGACATTGCCGCCTATGCACGTGGCATGCAGTTCCCGATTATCCCGTGTGACTTGTGTGGCAGCCAGGAAAACCTGCAGCGCCAGAAAATCAAGGACATGCTGAATAACTGGGAGCGCGAGCAGCCAGGGCGTATCAATAATATTTTCCGCGCCATTGGCAATGTGGAACCTTCTCATCTGGCAGACTTTGACCTGTATGACTTCAAACATCTGAGCCAGGCGAAAGAGGAAGACGAAGATCCCATGTTTGATCATGAGAAATTCAGCAGCAATGACATGGCACTGACCATTGCCACGCAGGATGACAAACGCATTGAATTCGCGCGCAAACCATTTCCGGTTGCGGTCTCGACTGAGGAATAAAGCAACGTTTTGGGAGCGGGAAGACTTTAATTGCAGACTTTCGACAGCTATATATTGTCTATTCGCTAAAACGCTTGCTATTATCTAGCCAACTCTTACACAGACCGCCTCATGTCTAAACTGCTGATCGTTGAATCTCCCTCCAAAGCCAAAACCCTCAAAAAATATTTGGGCGGTGACTTCGAAGTTCTGGCTTCCTACGGACACGTGCGCGACCTGATCCCCAAGAACGGCGCTGTGGATCCCTCACAGCAGTTTGCCATGAAATATGACATCATCGACCGCAACAGCAAGCATGTCGATGCCATCGCCAAAGCCGTCAAAAGTGCAGACAGCATTTATCTGGCAACTGACCCGGATCGCGAAGGGGAAGCCATTTCCTGGCATATTGCCGAAATTCTCAACGAGAAAAAGCTGCTGAAAAACAAGCTGCTCAAGCGCGTCGAGTTTAACGAGATCACCCAAACCGCCGTCAAGCAGGCGATTGACCACCCACGCGATATCTCCATGGATCTGGTTAACGCGCAGCAGGCACGCCGGGCGCTGGATTACCTGGTAGGCTTCAATTTATCACCGCTATTGTGGAAAAAAATCCGCCGCGGCCTGTCTGCTGGTCGCGTACAAAGCCCTGCCTTGCGCCTGATTGTTGAGCGCGAACTCGAAATCGAAGCGTTTATCAGCCAGGAATACTGGAGCATCCACATGAGTGCGCTCAAACATGCGCACGGTTTTGATGCCAGGCTGGTACAACTGAATGGCCAGAAAGTAGAGCAATTCACAGTCACCAATCACGACCAGCAGGCAGATATTGTCGGCAAGTTATTGCTGGCATCGGCCGGTAAAACCACGGTGACCCGTGTCGAGAAGAAACAGCGCAGCCGTAGCCCGGCCGCGCCGTTTACCACTTCCACCCTGCAACAGGAAGCCGTGCGTAAACTGGGCTTTACCACCAGCCGTGCCATGCGTGTGGCGCAACAACTGTATGAAGGCATGGATGTGGGCAGCGGCACTGTCGGCCTGATTACCTACATGCGTACCGACTCGTTCAGCCTGGCGACTGAAGCAGTGATGCAGATCCGTGATTACGTGAAAAAACACTTTGATGCAGACTACCTGCCCAAATCGCCCATCATGTACAAAACCAAGGCCAAGAATGCGCAGGAAGCACACGAGGCCATCCGTCCAACCGATATTACCCGTACACCTGCCAGCGTGCGCCAGTACCTGAACGACGAACAGTTCAAATTGTATGAAATGATCTGGAAGCGTACTTTGGCCTGCCAGATGACGCAGGCAAAATATGATGCGGTCAGTGTCGACTTATCGATTGGCTCCGAAGCCAACCTGTTCCGCGCCAGCGGCCAGACCTTAGTCTTCCCGGGATTTATTGCTGTCTACATGGAAGGCAAGGATGATGACAAGGACGATGAGGATGCGGAAGCCAAACTGCCGCACCTGGAAACCGGCGAAGTGCTGACCGTTGAAAAAATCTTCGGCGAACAGCACTTTACCGAACCGCCGCCACGTTATTCCGAAGCCAGCCTGGTAAAAGCGCTGGAAGAGTACGGCATTGGCCGCCCATCCACTTACGCCAGCATTATTTCCACCCTGCAGGATCGTGAATATGTGGTGCTGGATAAAAAACGCTTCACACCTACCGATGTCGGCCGCGTGGTGAATAAATTCCTCACCGAGCACTTTACCCAGTACGTGGATTACGACTTTACCGCCAAGCTGGAAAACGAACTGGACGAGATTGCTGAAGGCAACCTGGAATGGGTGCCGGTCATGGATAAATTCTGGCAGGGGTTTAATCAGCAGATTGTGATCAAGGCGGATGTTGAGCGCCCAGGCAATGAGCTGATTGATGAAATGTGCCCGAAATGCGGCCGCCAACTGCAGAAACAATTAAGCCGCTATGGCAGCTTTATCGGCTGTACCGGCTATAACGCCACACCCAAATGTGATTACAAACGCAGCCTGGATGGTGAAGCCAATGCTGCCAGCGAACCAACCGTCATTGGCCAGGATGCCGATACCCAGAAAGACATTTACCTGATGAATGGTCCTTATGGCCCTTATCTGCAAGTTGGCCTGCCGGTGGAAGGTGACAAGAAAAAACCCAAGCGCGTCAGCATTCCGAAAGAGATCCCGCTGAGCCAGGTCAATATTGATACCGCGCACATGTTGTTGAGTTTGCCACGTGATCTGGGCCAGCATCCGGAAACCGGCAAGAAAATCGTGGCCAATATCGGTCGTTTTGGCCCTTATGTGAATCATGACGGCAAGTTTAAATCTATCCCGAAAACCGAAAGCGTATTCAGCATAGATCTGGAAGGCGCAGTCAAACTGCTGGCTGCTGCCAGTGGCCCAAGCGCACTGGCAGACCTGGGCGCGCATCCTTCGGGGGAAGGTCGTATCGAAGTATTTTCCGGTCGCTTTGGCCCTTACGTGCAGCACAATGGTATTCGTGCCACATTGCCAAAGAGCGTCGCTCCGGAAGAGTTGACTGTGGAACAGGCGCTGGAATTGCTGGCTGAAAAAGCCGCCAAGGAAGGTGGCAAAACTGCAGGCAAAAAACCGGCAGCCAAAAAGAAGGCAGCACCTAAAAAAGCCGCGGCGGCCACCACCGGCAAACGGACAAAAAAGTCTGCCGAATAGAAAGGATAAAACAGAAATTAAAAAGGAGCCCTCGGCTCCTTTTTTGTGACTGTCCCTGTGAGGGTGACTCATTGCGACGCCCACAAATACTCGATATCGCTAATTCCCCAGTTGGCCGAGGATTCGTTACTGACAATCTCGTCCGCCCCCAGCCTGGATAAATCAATTTCCTCCACCGGAATATGCACCAGTGACTTGGTAGAAAAGAATGCCTTGACCACCGGCCTCAACAGACTGGCCGGAGACTGACGCACCACTACAGCCAGGCGGCCCGACTTCAGCATGACCAGCGTGCCTATAGGATAAATGCCCAGGCTTTTGACAAATGCCTTGAACACTTCCTGATCAAAGTGACCTTCCCAGGAAGCCATACGGTTAAGAGCAATGCCAGGTTCCCAACCTGGTTTGTATGCTCTGGCAGACGTGACAGCATCATAGACATCGCAAATAGCAGCCATTTTGGCAAAAATGCTCAGACTGCTGCCAGTCAGCTTGCCAGGATAACCAGTCCCATCCACCTTTTCATGATGATGCAAACAGACATCCAGTGTCACGGCATCCGTGATATTGGCTTTCAGCAACATTTCATGACCAAGCTCCGGATGCCGGCGTATGACATCAAATTCGTGATCCGTCAGCGAACCAGGCTTGTTCAGAATCTGTAACGGCACGCCGGCTTTACCCATATCATGCATAAGGCCGGCCATGCCAGCCTGTCTGACCTCGTCCTCCGGCAACTTGAGCTCCCTGGCCAGGGTAGTCATCAGTGCGCAGACAGCAATCGAGTGCATATAGGTGTAATCATCAGCCGTTTTTAAACGCACCAGGCTGATCAACGCATGCGTATTGCGCTCTACCGAGGCAGAAATTTCCTCCACCAGCGGCAGCACGGATTTTGCGTCAATCACTTTGCCCATGCGCAAATCCCTGAACATGGACGCCATTTCCTTGCGAGAAGCCTGAATAATCCTGGCGGCCTGTCTGTGCTCGGCGTCCAGCGGTGTCTGTTTAATGGCGGATGGATTGGCAGGCACGGCCTCGACCACCGGGCCATTCAGCTCCAGCATAATCATTTGCCTGTCTGTCGGCGGTGTTTCAACCAGTTCCAGCGAGACATCCAGTCCACGTGCGAGGTCTATGACCACCTCCTGCAACTGGCAGGCTTTCAGCTTCTGCAAATCGGCCACATCTTTGAGCACAAACCTGGTACGCCAGAAAGGATGATTCATCCATGGCCCTTTCAGCTCATGGATATACATGCCGATTCTCACCTGACTCACTGGTATTGTTTTTAACATGTTGCCGGTTTGTTTGTTATATGCCGATTATCTTATTATCCTACGCTTGATATCGTCACCAAATCGAAAAAAAAGAGGGCTAAAAGCCCTCTTGAAATTACTTTTTATATACTTTCCTGAATCTTACAGTCCTGCCGCTGCGCGCAATGCAGCCGCCTTGTCCGTCGCCTCCCAGGTAAACTCTGGTTCGTCACGGCCAAAGTGGCCGTAAGCAGCGGTTTTACTGTAAATCGGACGCAGCAGATCCAGCATTTTGACAATGCCTTTAGGGCGCAAATCGAAGTGTTCGCGGACCAGCTGGGTCAATTTGTCATCAGAAATTTTGCCGGTGCCATAAGTTTCCACCATGATGGATGTTGGTTGCGCTACACCAATGGCATAGCTCACCTGTACCAGGCACTTGTCGGCCAGGCCGGCAGCGACAATGTTTTTCGCCACATAACGGCCGGCATAAGCGGCGGAACGGTCCACCTTGGACGGGTCCTTGCCGGAGAATGCGCCACCGCCGTGTGGTGCCGCACCACCGTAAGTATCCACAATGATTTTACGGCCAGTCAGGCCACAATCGCCTTGCGGACCACCAATCACGAAACGGCCGGTCGGATTCACCAGGTACTTGATTTCACCCTTGATCAGTTCAGCTGGCAAGGTTGGCTTGATGATTTCTTCAATCACCGCTTCACGAATCGCATCCAGTGACATTTCCGGTGCATGTTGTGTAGACACCAGCACAGTATCAATCTTGTGCGGTTTGCCATCGACATACTGGATAGTCACTTGTGATTTGGCATCAGGACGCAACCAGGCCAGACGGCCATCCTTGCGCAATTGTGACTGGCGCTCCATCACACGATGACTCAACCAGATAGGCAATGGCATCAGTTGCGGTGTTTCATTGACGGCATAGCCGAACATCAGGCCCTGGTCACCTGCGCCCTGGTCCAGCGGATCATCATTGGCATTGTCCACGCCCTGGGCGATATCCGGAGACTGTTTGTCATATGCCACCAGTACGGCGCAACCTTTGTAATCAATCCCGTAATCGGTATTGTCATAGCCGATACGCTTGACCGCTTCGCGTGCCACTTTGATGTAATCGACATTGGCGGTAGTGGTAATTTCACCGGCCAGCACAATCAGGCCGGTATTGGCCAGGGTTTCTGCGGCCACGCGTGCCGTAGGATCTTGTGCCAGAATTGCATCCAGAATGCTGTCGGAAACCTGGTCAGCCAGTTTATCGGGATGGCCTTCGGAAACCGATTCCGAAGTAAAAAGATATTCACTCATGTTTGACGCCTTGAAAAGTAAAATGGTTAATTAATGGGAGCAGACTAAAGGCTGAAGCCAACCCCCGAAGTGGAACGCAGATTCTACCCGAGATTGCGCGTCAAGCGGAATAAATGTTGCCCGGCGGCTGCCATTCAACAGGTTGTTAGAGTATCATCTCAAGCCATGAAACTCCGATTCACCAAAATGCAGGGCGCCGGCAATGACTTTGTGGTCATTGACGCAACAAAAAACCCGATTCAATTATCCCACACGCAAATCCAGCACATTGCCAACCGCTATTTCGGTGTCGGCTGCGACCAGTTGCTGATGGTGGAGAATACCGACACGCCAGGCGTGGATTTCCGCTACCGGATTTTCAATGCCGATGGCGGCGAAGTCGAGCAATGCGGTAATGGTGCCCGCTGCTTTGTGCGCTTTGTCGTCGACAAAGGCCTGACCGACAAGCGTGAAATCCGGGTGGAAACTGCCAGTGGCATCATCACGCTGACCCTGCAGCAAGATGGCCAGGTTACCGTCAATATGGGCGCGCCTCGCTTTGTACCCTCCCAGATTCCATTCGAAGCTGACGCACAGGCCACCGCTTATGAACTGCCACTCAAGGAAGAATCAGTGACTATCAGTGCTGTTTCCATGGGCAATCCGCATGCCGTGATGCTGGTAGAGAATGTACATACGGCTGAAGTGGCATCCCTGGGCCCGCAAATTGAATCGCACCCGCGCTTCCCGCAACGCGTCAATGCCGGTTTTATGCAGGTACTCAATCCGCACGAAATCAATCTGCGCGTATATGAGCGTGGCAGCGGCGAAACCCTGGCCTGCGGTACCGGCGCCTGCGCCGCAGCCGTGAGCGGTATCCAGCTGGGTTCATTACAAAGCCCGGTGAAAGTGCATACGCGCGGCGGCATCCTGACCATTCAGTGGAACGGTGGTGACCAGCCAGTCATGATGACTGGTCCGGCAGAGATTGTATTTGAAGGCGAAATTGAAATTTAAGGCAGTACAGAAGCGCTATGGAAGACAGTATTCACGAAAACGACATCAAGCAGTACCTGAAAACGCATCCGGACTTTTTCGAAAGCCACGCGCATTTGCTGACAGAATTATTCCTGCCCAGCCCGCATGGCAAAGGTACGATTTCGCTGGCAGAACGCCAGCAAATTGCCCAGCGCGACAAAATCCGCGTGCTGGAATCACGCTTTACCGAGCTGATACTGACCGCCGAGGAAAATGAAGCCACGGCTAATAAAGTTCATGAACTGACCCTGGGCCTGCTGTTTGCCAAGGATGTTGCCAGTTTGCATGCCCATCTGGTTGAGTTCCTGGCCAGCCACTTCCAGTTGCCCGGCAGCTGCCTGAGGTTATGGACCAACGAAGCGCATGCCGCTGATGATATTTTTATTGAAGCCGAAGAGTCACTGAAAAACTGGGCCAAAGACTTGAGCCAGCCTTATTGCGGCACCCTGCCCACCATGGATATTGCCGGCTGGTTCAGCGAAACACCCGCCTCACTGGCAGTGATTCCCATGCGCTACCAGGAGGTCACGTTTGGTCTGCTGGCAATTCCCAGCGAGCATCGCAGCCGCTTTTATGCCGGCATGGGCACCTTGTTCCTGAACCGGATCGGGGAGCTGGTCAGCGCCTCGCTCGCCAGATATATCTTATGAAAGCCCCCGCTGAGGTTTCCGCCCAGAGGTATTTATCTCGAGCGTCAATTGTCAGCGTAACACCTGCTATTAGAGGTAGTGATCATGCATGAACTGCTGGATGACTACCTCGACTTCCTGCATTTCGAGCGCGGTTTAAGTGAACACACCCGCAACAATTACCAGCGCGATATTTCCCAGTTGCTGCTGCAACACGGTCAAAACCTGAAAACCCTGACTCCGCAACATATACGCCGCAGCATTGCCAGTTTGCATGCGCAAGGCATGAGCGGACGCAGTATTGCTCGCATGCTGTCCAGCTGGCGTGGTTTTTTCAATTACCTGGTTTTGCATCACCAGTTTCCCGCCAACCCGGTGATCGGGCTGCGCGCCCCCAGATCACCGAAAACCCTGCCGCATGCCCTGTCCATAGAGCAAACCGTCAAACTGGTTGAACTGGAAGGTGATAGCCCTATCGTGATGCGTGACCGTGCCATACTGGAGCTGTTTTATTCCTCAGGATTGCGCCTGAGCGAAGTCGTGAATCTGAACCTGGAACAACTGGACCTGCAGGAAAGCATGGTGACCGTGACCGGCAAAGGTAATAAAACCCGCATGGTGCCGTTGGGCAGTAAAGCGACTGCTGCACTGTCCGCATGGCTGGCAGTCCGTCCATTATGGTTGCTCAAGCGCCCGACAGAAACCGCCGTGTTTATCAGCCAGCAAGGCCGCCGTATTCATGGGCGCACCATTCAGATGCGACTCAATGACTGGGCAGTGAAACAGGGTTTGCATACCCACGTACACCCGCACATGTTACGCCACAGTTTTGCCAGCCATGTGCTGCAAAGCAGCGGTGATTTGCGCGCCGTGCAGGAAATGCTGGGCCATGCCAACATCAGCACCACCCAGGTCTATACTCATCTCGATTTCCAGCACCTGAGCAAAATTTATGATGCCGCACACCCGCGTGCGCGCAAGAAATAGCATTTTCTATAGTGCCGAGATGTCCAGGCAAGGTTTTGTATCACCGCAAAATATGGCAAAATAACCCTACTAAATTGGTAAACCTTTTGCCAGGCCTGCGGTTCTAAGCATCACGGGTTCTGAACATCAGTCGATTTGTAAAATCAACTTATCTTTTCAACCATCTAACAAAAAGGAAACTCCATGGAACATACCTTACCACCATTGCCATTTGCGAAAAACGCGCTGGCACCGCACATGTCTGAAGAAACCTTTGAATATCACTACGGCAAGCACCATCAAGCCTATGTGACCAACCTGAACAACCTGATCAAAGGCACAGAGTTCGAAAATGCCAGCCTGGAAGACATCGTCAAGAAATCTTCCGGTGGTATCTACAACAACTCCGCCCAAATCTGGAACCACACTTTCTTCTGGAACTGCCTGTCTCCAAACGGCGGCGGCGAACCAAACGGTGCACTGGCTGACGCCATCAAAGCCAAATGGGGTTCTTACGACGAATTCAAGAAAGCCTTCCAGACTTCAGCAGTTGGCAACTTCGGTTCCGGCTGGACCTGGCTGGTGAAAAAAGCTGACGGTTCTGTTGATATCGTCAACATGGGCGCTGCTGGCACACCATTGACCACCGGCGACAAAGCCTTGCTGACTATCGACGTATGGGAGCACGCCTACTACATCGATCACCGCAATGCCCGTCCTAAATTCGTGGAAACATTCCTGAACCACCTGGTGAACTGGGAATTCGCTGCCAAAAACTTCGCAGCCTGATTTCACTGATTTCCGGCGCCATTAATGCGCCACGCTCAAAGGCCTCTAAATGCATATTTAGGGGCCTTTGTCATTCCGGCACCCGTATCATTCTTTTGAATGTCCGCCGGCATTCAGCCAGGCGGATGTATCTTTGCTTATTTCAACCGCTCAACCAGATGGTTAACAAAAGAGGCAAGTTTGGGCGTGGTTTGCCGCTCTCGTGGATACACCGCATTAACTGGGCGCGGCGGCGGCCTGAAATCCTGCAGCACTTCGATCAGCAAGCCACTTTCCAGCTCTGCTTCAATCAGCACCTTGGGCATCAGAATTAACCCCAGTCCTTTGAGTGCCGCTTCGCGCAAGGCCTGGCCATTATTGGATTCAAAGCGCGACAGTTTGCTCATTTTGCTGTTCAGATGTTTGCTGAGCAGTTTCCAGCCGCCATCATTCTTCCAGTGAGTAAAGCTCAGGCAATGATGTTCTTTCAACGCTTCAGGTTGCTGCGGAATGCCATACTTGTCCAGGTATGCCGGGGATGCACACACCACCAGCTCAAATAAAGACAGCTTTCTCGCCACATAAGTGGAGTCATCCAGATCACCTATGCGAATGGCGACATCAAACCCTTCGTCAATAATGTCTACAAAGCGATCAGACAGGGAAAGATCCACACTGACTTCAGGGTACTCAATCAGATATTCGGCAATAATGGGCGCCAGCGTGATCGCGCCAAACCAGATAGACGCGCTCACCGTCAACATGCCTTTGGGTTTGCCACGCATAATTTCGGCGCCTGCCTCAGCTTCAGTAAGCTGCCTGAGGATATCCTTGCAACTCTGATAATAATTCCGGCCAATCTCGGTCAGATGCAGCGTGCGGGTGGTGCGCTTCAACAGCGTTGCGCCCAGCCGCTTTTCAAGCGCATTGATATGCTTGCTCACCATGGAAGGCGAGATTCTGAAAGCATTGGCTGTCGCCGTAAAGCTGCCAAGTTCCACCACGCTGACAAACACCTGCATGCTCTCGAAACGGTCCATATTTTGCACTCACGGTAAATAATATTTTTAATAATAGGTTATTTATCACTTTAAGTGAATAAATCACAATACCTCCCATATTGGAGAAACGCATGTCCAGCACGGTGAATGGCACTTTCTTCAAACGCTGGTGACTGACTGAACAAAGGCACCTGATGTATCAATCATTTTTAAACCTGGCACTCAAGCCAACATATGAACTGGAGATGACATGAAAACATTTTTGAGTATTGGTACCGGCCCTGGCATGGGCTACGAAACCGCAGCACGTTTTGCAAAAGAAGGCTTCCGTGTGGTGTTAAGCGCACGTAATGCAGAAAAAACCAACGGCCTGGTTGAGCAATTGAAAGCTCAAGGTTACAGCGCAGAAGCAGAGACCGTGGATGCAGCCAATCCGGATAGCGTCGCGGCACTGGTTGCCAGGGTTGAGAAGCAGCATGGTGCCATCGAAGTCCTGCATTACAATGCGGCCCACCTGCATCAGGATACCATTGCGACGCAGGCACGTGATACCCTGGTCAGCGATCTGGCGGTGAACATCGGCGGCTCACTGGTCGCTACCCAGGCAGTGGCACCAGGCATGATCAAGCATGGTTCCGGTACCATATTGCTGACCGGTGGCGGGTTTGCGCTGTTCCCGCACCCTGACTATCTGTCTATCAGCATTGGTAAAGCCGGCATACGCGCCCAGGCACTGGGCTTGTTTGAGTCATTCAGGGAGCAGGGCATACACGTGGCAACCGTCACCGTGGCCAGCTTTGTGAATCCAGGTTCCAAAGAGGCAGCGGATGTTGCTGAAGAGTTCTGGAAACTGTACGCACAACCAAAAGCGGAATGGACTGCGGAAGTCACTTATCCGGCTAACCCGGCCTAACTGAGCCAGCCAGATAAATCACACCGGCTATTAACCCTGGCCGGTGTTTGCTTTAAGATAGCTGCTCCGGCAATTTGCCGGAGCCAATCATGACTACTTTCCAGAGGTGCAAAAATTAACACCAGACTATCAGTGCTTGACCTTTCCCCTATTCCCGAAGGGAGTGAAGCCGCACAATCTTTCAAAAACACGCTGGACCTCGCACAGCATGCGGAAGCCTGGGGATACCATCGTTACTGGCTGGCGGAGCATCACGGCATACCGGGTATTGCGAGCGCGGCCACCTCCATCCTGATCAGTCATGTCGCCGCCGGGACAAAAAAGATACGCGTGGGTGCAGGCGGCATTATGTTGCCCAACCACTCGCCGCTGGTCATTGCCGAGCAGTTTGGCACGCTGGAATCGTTATATCCCAAACGAATTGATCTTGGACTTGGTCGCGCGCCTGGCTCGGACCAGATCACCGCACGGGCATTGCGGCGTAACCTTGAATCCGGCTCAGATGCGTTTCCGCAGGACGTGATTGAATTACTGGATTATTTTTCTGACGACCCTCAAGGCCCGGTCAAAGCAAATCCCGGCACCGGGCTGAACGTGCCGGTATGGATATTAGGCTCCAGCCTCTTTGGCGCACAACTGGCCGCTGCCCTGGGCCTGCCTTTTGCATTTGCCTCGCACTTCGCACCGGCCTATCTGATGCAGGCACTCGATATATACAGAACCACGTTCAAGCCGTCACAGTATCTGGATCAGCCTTATGTGATGCTTGGTTTTAATGTGATCGCGGCGGATTCGGATGAAGAAGCCACCTTCCTGGCCTCCACCATACAGCAATATTTTATTCATCTGCGCAGCGGCAGGCCGATCAAATTACCGCCGCCGGTGGCCAATTTATGGGATCAGCTGGGCAGCGCGGAACGTGCCATCATTCACCAGGTATTAACTTGCTCGGCAATAGGAAGCGGCCCGACAGTCCTGCGCGAAATATCTGCGTTTATAGACAAAACCGGCGCCGATGAGCTGATGATTACCTCGCAGATTTTCGATCATCAGGCACGACTCAGATCATACGAAATCACTTCAGCGCTTTTTAAATAATTTGAGGTAATTTTCGCACTGTCAGGCGCTGGATAGAGATAAAAGCTTGAGCTGAAATCCAAATAAATGCGCCCGGTTTAGCCGGGCGTATTTATTTGTCAGTTGTACTGGCAGTCACGATACTACATCTGCACCGGCATCCTGTTTTTCACGCCGCGCCCTGCCTGATGGTCATGCACCCACTGCTCGAATGCCCCGATTTCCAGTGGTTCGGTGAAGTGATAGCCCTGGAATACCTGGCAACCCAGGTCTGTCAGCACATGCAGTTGCGCCTCGGTTTCCACCCCCTCGGCCAATATCTCCAGTTGCAGGCTTTGCCCCAGCGCAATAATGGCATTGACGATACTTTCGTGATCATGCCCACTCAGCATGTCACGCACAAAAGACTGGTCAATTTTCAGCTGATCGAACGGGAAGCGTTTCAAATAAGACAGGGATGAATAACCGGTACCGAAATCATCCAGCGAGAAACAGACGCCTATGGCTTTAAGCGCCGTCATCTTGGCGATAATGTCTTCAACATTGTCCACCAGCATACTCTCGGTCAGTTCCAGTTTCAGGCGTCCAGGTTCAATGCCGGCTTCATTCACCATACGCTGCACATCCTGCACAAAATTCGGTTGCAAATATTGACGGGGGCTGACATTGACAGACAGCTTCAGCGCTTGCAAACGCGGATGTCCTGCCCAGCGGTGCAATGTCCGGCATGCCTGCTGTAATACCCATTGACCAATATCCACAATTTGCCCGGTGCTTTCTGCCAGGGTGATAAATTGGCCAGGCATGACCAGGCCACGCTCGGGATGCCGCCAGCGAATCAAGGCTTCGGTGCCCACAATGTCATGTTGCCAGTTATATTGTGGCTGGAAGTACAGCTCGAACTGCTGCTCGTCAATCGCGGTATACAAATCCGCTTCGAGTGCGACACGCTGGCGCAGCTCGGTTTCCATCTGCGTATCAAAGAACCGGTACCCGTTACGTCCGGCCTCCTTGGCTTTGTACATGGCCATATCCGCACGGCGCAGCAGTTCTTCCGACTGGCTGAGCGTTTCGCAGTCAAACAGGGCGACGCCGATACTGGGCGAGGTATAGTGCTGGTAATGATTCAGGTTAAATGGCTGCTCAAAGGCGGCGATGATTTTTGTACAGACTTTTCTCGCCTGATCTTCTGCCAGGCCGGGATCGCGATTTAAACTGTCCAGTACCACCACAAATTCGTCACCGCCCAGACGACTGACGGTATCGAAACGCCGTACCGACTGTTTAATGCGTTTGGCCACCTCAATCAGCAAGGCATCACCGACATCATGCCCGTGCGTATCATTCAGGGTTTTGAAGTTATCAATATCGATAAACAGCAATGCTCCGCCTGCCTTTTTACGCATGGCTTTACGTAAATGCGCAGCCAGTTTCTCATGCAACATCAGGCGATTCGGCAAACCGGTCATGGTATCGTAATACGCCAGTTGCCGAATCTGCGCATCTGCCCGTTTGCGCTCGGTAATATCGCGCAACACAACTACCCAGTGCGTGTGCCGCCCACCTTTGTCAGGCAATGGCAAAGCATCCATCTCCAGGGAAACGCCTTCACCCTGTTGATTGACAATCACTACCTCAGCCTTGATCGGCTGCATTTTCTGGAAAGCATGCCTGATGTGCTCCAGCTCACGCCCCGGCGTAGCGGCATTAAAAAGATCAAACGGGGAAGTGCCTCTGAAATCATCCGGCGCTATCCCTGTAATCCTGGTAAACGCATCGTTCAGGAATACAATCTTCTGCATCATGGGCGCATTTACGGGCGCTTCCACAATCATGACAATATCGTTGAGCCTGGAAATACCACTGCGCAACAGATTAAGCAGTTCATCCGACTGCTCGCGTTCAATCGCCAGGCCAAGAATCTGTGCATAGCTTTCCACAAAATCCAGTTCTACAGTGGCCGGTCTGTGCGACTGCTTGCGATAGATTGCCAGCACGCCCAGTACATGCCAGCTGCGCGACAGGATGGGTGTGCTCCAGCAGGCACGGAAACCATATGCCTGAGCCAGCGCGAGACTTTCATCACTGCCGGGATAGGTCGTGATGTCTTCGGCGATGACCCGGCCTTGCGTTAAAGCCGAAATATGCCGGGTATCCGGCACCATGTCGTCCAGTGCATTCATATAGGCCAGCGGCAATTTTGAAACCGCTGCGTGCCTTAAACGCACTTCCTCTTCATCCAGCAACAGAATGGCGCAACAGGCATCCTGATATTGCTGCTCTATCAGTTGCGCTGCAGTGTTAAGCACCTTCTGCAGGGGAACATCGGACAGCATCATGGCGCGCACCCTGGCCTGACCCTGCGTGTGTGCTTCAATCTGTTTACCGGAGGTAATATCCTGCAGCGACCCTTGCAGTTTGACAATCTGCCCTTCCGCATTGCGCACCGGCTGACCCATGGCACGCACCCAGAAACGACGACCCGTCGCAGTTACTTTTTCCAGTTCCAGGTCATAAGGCACGCCCTCTTTCATGCACTTCTCAAGAGCATTCTGCATCACGGCCTGATACTCGGGCACAAACATGCGCAGACCTTCTTCAACCGTAGGGGTATATCCCGCAGGCATGTCATGCAAGGCCGCTACTTCGTCAGACCAGTGCACCAGGCTGGTTTTGAGATCAATCATCCAGCCGCCCACTTTGGCCACATTACCGGCTATTTTAAGCAGGTACTCCGTTTGCGTCCGTCGTTCTATCTCTTTCTGCAAAGCCAGGGTACGATGAATGACTTGCCGGCGGATTTGCATATTCCACAAGAAGGTCGCACCCAGTATCAGCAACAGCAGGGCGATTCCTCCGGCCAGCCAGAGGATGTAGGTTTTCTGGCCTGACGGCTCGCCCTGGTAGACAAATCCCTGCAGGTCATATTGTGCAGGCACCAGGTTGAGGTCTGCCAGGGTTTGGGCGATGCCGTTCCAGCGCTCTTCATTCATATGCCCCAGCGGCACCAGATCGGTGAGTATATAAGGCGCCATCAAGTGGGCTTCCCTTACCAGAATCTGCTTATCAAGACCGCGGGCAGCGGCTTCCGGCATGGCCGCAATCAGCTCGGCCATCTCTTCCGGATGTTTGAGCGCATACATCCAGCCTTTTTTAGTCGCACGCAAAAAAGCTGCAACGCGCTCGGGATGTCTGCTCACCTCACGTTCACTGGTAAATAGAATATCCCCATAGAAATCCACGCCATAAGGCTGATTAGTAATGACAGAGGGGTTATATCCCAGTTGCTCCAGCTGCGCCGGTTCATCCATAGCGTAGGCCGAAATCACGTCCACTTTGCCCTCAATCAGATCCTGCAGGCGCCAGCTATGCGGCACCAGGGTCATTTGTGCGATATCGATGTGCTGCTTCAGTAACATTGCCTGAAACTGATATAGCCCCTGACCATCATCAGACATCATGATGCGCTTGCCTATCAGGTCTGCAGGTGTCTGGATATTGCTCTCTTTCAGGCTCAGCAATACGCCGGGGGAATGCTGGAAAATGGCGGCGAGTGCCACCACCGGTTTGCCGGCAATGCGCGACACCAGGATTTCGGCATCACCTATGCTGTAATCTGCCTGTCCGGACAATACCTGCTCGACTGGCGAACGCTCTGCACTGCCTTCAACAATATGGACATTCAGGCCTTCTTCGCGATAGTAGCCTTGCTGCTGCGCGGCATAGTAGCCGGCAAACTGGAACTGGTGAAGCCATTTGAGCTGCAATGTAATGTTTTCTGAAGCAACAGACGCAGTGGTCCAGGCCAGCATGACTATCGTCAGCAGCCTCACGGACAGCCATAGAGGAGAACAGCGCATCAGGTGTATCAGAGCAATATCACTGCAATTCTTGATTAATATTTAAAGGACTCGCATCAAGCTTGTTTTATACGGCATAGCATAGCAATTGCATTAGCCAAATAAACAGAAATTTATCGCGCAATCAGGGCATTTGCCGATAATTTCAGGCAACGCAGTGCCTGCGGCACGGACAATTCCTATCACTTTCATCTATAACATACGGATATTAATTCCATGTGATAGCCGTCACAATACCGGAAAAGGTCTTTCTTACTGCCATCTGCGAACAGCCTGATGCCTGGTCGTGTAAAATACACAGGTCGCAGCCACCTGACGGCATCTGATCAAATTGTTGTGGAGAATATTGTTGAAACTGGCCACCTGGAATGTCAACTCACTGACTGTACGCCTGCCGCATGTACTGGACTGGCTGGTCGCCAACCAGCCGGATGCGCTCTGTCTGCAGGAAACCAAACAGGAAGACAGCAAATTTCCTTACGCCGCCCTGCAGGAGGCCGGTTTCAATGCCGTGCACAACGGCCAGAAAACCTATAACGGCGTGGCAATTATCAGCCCGCACAAAATCAGCGATGTACATGTTGATCTGCCAGATTTTGCGGATGAACAGAAACGCATTATTGCCGCGACGATTCAGGACGTACGTGTGATTTGTGCTTATGTCGTGAATGGGCAGGCAGTTGATTCAGAGAAATACCAGTACAAACTCAACTGGCTGGCTGCGTTACAGAACTGGGTAACGGAAGAGTTAAAACAGCATGAGAAACTTGCCTTGCTTGGAGATTACAACATTGCACCCGATGACCGGGATTGCCATGATCCTGTCGCCTGGGAAGGGCAGGTGCTGGTCAGCCCGAAAGAGCGCCAGGCCTTCCAGGACTTAATCGGGCTGGGACTGTACGACAGTTACCGCCTGTTCAATCAGGAAGAAGGACAATTCACCTGGTGGGACTACCGTATGGCAGCGTTTCGTCGCAATATGGGTTTGCGTATAGACCATATTCTGGTCAGCGATGCACTGAAACCTTTATGCCAGAGTTGCCTGATTGACAAGGCACCGCGCAAACTGGAACGTCCCAGCGATCATGCGCCAGTGATGCTGACTTTGCTGGATTAAGCAATACCCAGAACAGCACTAAACACTGGGCATCACAAACTTGATGCCTTGCAATACTTCAAGAATGCTGGATTTCAGGCGTTTATTCAATGCGGCTTCAATCTCCTGCATTTGCGCGTTGACCATAGCCTGCACTTTTTCCTGCAACACGGCCTCCACAGCAGCCAGTTCGGCATTGAGTTTCAATCTGAACTCTTCGGTCTGTTGTCCGGTAAATTCGGCAAATGCATCCTGCAGTGATTGCCGGTGTTCCTCAATCAGCCTTGATTCCATGGCCTCCTGACCGGCAGTAAGCGTTTGCTTGCTGCTCTCCTGCAACTGCTGCATATGCTCAGTCATGTGTTGTTCCAGCTGCGCCTGCATTTGCTCCACTCTGGCTGCAATATGTGCCTGCTGGTCATCCATCAGTTGCGTCAGTGTTTCTTCCAGTTGCTGCGTGCCGGTCAAACGGGAAACCTCGGCCTCCACCGACTGCAGCTGCTGCTTGCCGACATGGCTCATGGCCTCACGGAAAGCTTCTTCAATCGACTGGATACTGTCCCCCACCTGGGATTGCACCTGCCTGGACAAACCCTGTTGCAGGGATTCGGCATATTCCGTCAGCGCCTGTTGTTCAACCACTGTACGTTCAAATGCGCGCTGACCCAGTTGGCTGGTGACAATTTCAGCGATTTCAGGCAATAACAGCTGCCTGACCTGGGCCACCAGCTCATCGACATCCACTGCCGGCGGACTGGCCTTCTGCACAACTTTGGTTAATACCGGAATTTCAGCGTTATCCACACACCCTCCTCAATAGGTTCTACTGTGCCTGCATTTTCATATGCTGGATTTCATAGCCACGATCCCGATAAAACGCATAGCGTTGACGGCCCGCTGCTTTTTCATCCTCAGCTGATCCGATCAACTCGAATACATGCCGGAAGCGGCTGAAAAACTTGGGCAAGGTGGCCTGACAATTAAACAGCATATCATCCTGGCCGATATGCTCCGGCAACCAGGCCAGCACGACAGGGGTTATGCGCGCATGCGGTGCATCTGCCAGTGTATTGGGAATAAACCCTGGCTGTTGCCATAACCAGTCGCTTAACTGTGCGGCTGCTGCGGCCTGCTCTACATAAATGGTCACTTGCCGTTGCCGCGTGACTGCCTGCTCGGCCAGGTACTGAATCAGGCCGGGACGATCAGGAATATCAGTGTAAAAACGTATCTTGGTCATCACACGTTATCGCTATGCCGGTTCAGTCAGCCCTCACGCTGTCGCCTGTTGCAACAGATAGGTCACCAGCAAAGGTACCGGACGGCCGGTAGCCCCTTTTTCCTTGCCGGATTTCCAGGCGGTGCCGGCGATATCCAGATGTGCCCAGTCATATTTGCTGGTGAAGCGTGACAGGAAACAGGCAGCGGTAATACTGCCACCGGCACGTCCGCCAATATTGGCCATATCGGCAAAATTGCTGTCCAGCTGGCTCTGGTAATCATCCCACAACGGAAGCTGCCAGGCACGGTCCTGCGCTTTCTCGCCGGCATCCAGCAGTTTTCTGGCCAGGGCATCATTATTGGCAAACAGGCCACTTGGATGATGACCCAGGGCGATGACGCATGCGCCGGTCAATGTAGCGATATCGATGACGGCCGCTGGCTCAAAACGCTCGGCATAAGTCAGCGCGTCACACAGGATCAGGCGTCCTTCCGCATCCGTGTTTAATACCTCAATGGTCTGGCCTGACATGCTGGTCAGCACATCGCCAGGCTTGGTCGCCCCACCGCTCGGCATGTTTTCGCAGGTAGGAATCAGACCGACCACATTCAGTGGCAAATCCAGTTCTCCTATCGCCCTGAATACCCCCAGCACGCTGGCCGCACCACACATGTCATATTTCATTTCATCCATGTCGGCACCGGGCTTGAGCGAAATGCCGCCGGTATCAAAAGTAATGCCCTTGCCTACCAGCACCACCGGTTTTTGACCTTTTTTGCCTTTCAGGTGCTGCAACACAATAAAGCGTGGCGGTTCTTCACTGCCTTTGGTGACACCGAGGAAAGAGCCCATTTTCAGTTTCTCAATATCGGCCTGTTCCAGCACTTCCACCTTGAATCCGTATTCCTTTGCCAGTTTCTCGGCCTGCTTGCCCAGATAAGCCGGTGTACAGATATTCGGTGGCAGATTGCCCAGATCCTTGGCCAGGGCCACGCCCTGCCCTACGCTTTGCCCCTGTTTAACACCAGTTCCGGCGGCATCAGCGTCCTGTTTATCAGTCAGCAATACAATCTGTTTCAGTGGCCTGGGTTCAGATTGCTTCTGCTTGACCGCATTCACCTGATAACTGGCATCCAGCGCAACTTCAGCTAATGCAGCGGCTCTGGATTGAATATCGGTCTTTTTCACAGGCAGACTGGCAAAGTCAGTCGCCAGTACCTCCACGCCTGCAGGGGATGCTTTCAGGGCAGCACGGAATGCATTACGCAATGTTTTAAGATTGAATTCTTCAGTCTTGCCCAGGCCAACCAGCATTACCCTGGCTGCAGTCACGCCGGACAAGTTACGCAAAATCAGCGTGCTACCGGTTTTCCCTTCCATATCCCCGGACTTCAGCGCAAGCGTGATCGCTTTATCGGTCGCGTTATCCAAAGATTTGGCCAAATCGGTCAGCTTGCGCCCTTCATGGATGCCCACCACCAGACAATCGGTACGCAATTTTTCCGGGGCAGTGCTTTTTATGCTAAATTCCATCTTTATCCTTTAAAGTTCAATGCCAGTTGCTTGAGCGATGATTGTATTATCTAGTGTTTTATGCTGATTTCAAAGCGGTGCATTTAAATTGAAAATATTCAAGCGTGCATTGTCCGCAGAGCTGATGTCCTCATCCTCTGCCATTTTCCTGATTATTCTCGGTATCGTGGTCGCGCAACGCGCCGGTAATATCGTGCGCCAGGTTTCAAAAGGTATTTTGCCGAATGACGCCATTGGCACCATCCTCACCTTCAGCCTGGTGAAACTGATGCCCATGATGCTGTCACTGGCTATTTTCCTGGCAGTATTGCTGACCCTGACACGCTGGCATAAAGATTCGGAAATGGTGATCTGGATGAATGCCGGCCTCAGCCTCAGGCAATGGGTAGCGCCCATTCTGCGGTTTATTTTCCCTATCGTGGTGATTATCAGCCTGCTCAGCCTGTTTGTCATGCCGTGGGCCACCGAAAAAGCCGACAGTTACCGGGAACAGCTCAAGAAACGCGATGAACTGTCCTCAATCAGTCCCGGTGCATTCAAGGAATCCAGTAACGGTGAACGCATTTACTTTATCGAGAGCTTTGACAAACTAGGCTACGAAGTCAAAAACATTTTCGTGCAGTCGCGCCAGCATAGCAAAACCGGCATTATCACCGCCAGCCGTGGCAGTCGCTACAAAGCAGACAATGGCGATAATTTCCTGGTCATGCAGCATGGTCGCCGTTACGAAATCATTCCGAATACCCTGGATGTTTCGACCACCGAGTTTGAACGCTATGACATTCGCATAGAAACCAAGGAAAGCATGCCGACAGCCAGCAGCTCGCAAGCCAAATCCACCCTGTCGCTGATAGGCGGCGCCTTGGCTGACCAGGCCGAACTGCACTGGCGGTTCGCGATCCCTATCTCCACCATCGTCATGGTGCTACTGGCGATTCCGCTGAGCTTCGTTGACCCGCGTGCAGGCCGCTCCCTCAACATCATGTTCGCGATCCTGATTTTTATTATCTACAACAATGTACTAAGTATTTTCCAGGCCTGGATTACGCAGGGGAAACTGTCTACCTGGGTAGGTTTGTGGCCGGTACATATCAGCTTTATGTTGCTAGGCTGGTATCTGTACCATCGCCGAAAATACCTCAAGCCGCTGATTCCTGATATGTTCAAACGCCGTGCAGGAAAGGCCAACGCATGACGCTGCGCATCCTGAATCGCTACTTCTGGCGGGAGATCAGCTTTAACATCCTGCTGGTGCTGTTTGGCCTGCTGGCCATGTTTTCCTTTTTTGATCTGTTACAGGAGCTGGACAGCCTGGGCAAAGGTCATTACGGCATCAACAGCATGCTGGTTTTTGTCGCACTCAGTATTCCGGGACACATTTACGAGGTTGCCCCTGTCGCGGTGTTGCTGGGGATTGTGTACACCCTGGGCGCCATGGCTGCCAATTCCGAGTTAATCGTGATGCGTACCAGCGGTATTTCGCTGATTGTGCTCGGCAAGATATTGCTGACCATAGGCCTGGTGTTTGCCATTGTCACCTTCATGATTGGTGAAATGATTGCGCCATTGAGCGAAAAAATGGCACAGCGGATCCGCATGCAGGCCACCGACTCCGTGGTCGCCCAGGATTTCAAATCCGGGTTATGGATCAAGGATGGCAGCAGCTTTGTGAATGTGAATACCGTGTTGCCTGACAGCAGCCTGGTTGACATTAATATTTACGACTTTGACCCGCAATTTCAGTTGCGCAGTATCAGCCATGCTGAAAATGGCCATTTCGCGGAAAACCACTGGATTCTGCTCAATGTGACGCAAACCAGTTTTAAAACGGGCCGCGACATAAAGAATAACGCTGTGACCTCCCAGTTCTTTAAACAGACTCAATGGGAATCGCTGATCAGGCCTGAACTGCTGAATGTGTTGCTGGTATTGCCGGAAAAAATGTCCGTCTGGAACCTGTACAGCTTTATTCAGCACTTGCATCGCAATGGCCAGAAAAGCACCCGCTACCAGGTGGCTTTATGGTCCAAACTGATTTATCCGCTGGCTTGCCTGGTGATGGTCATCATTGCATTGCCTTTCGGCTTTTTACAGCAACGTGCCGGTGGCATCAGTGCCAAAATTTTTGCCGGGATATTACTGGGCGTCGTTTACCAGATCATGAACAGGGTATTTTTACACCTGGGCGTATTGAATGACTGGCCACCTCTGTTCAGCGCCATAGGCCCCACTATTATTTTCCTGATCGCCGGGTTGGGCATGTTGCATTACGTGGAGAAACGCTAGCGCGCCTGCTGCGAAACAAGACGGCTTCCCAGCAGGCGGTCATGCAGGAATTGCTGTTCTTTATCCAGGATGGCCCACCACAATGTCAGCCCGGCCGGTAACAATAACAGACTGGCCACCACATACCGGATAAGCGATGCCTGCCAGTCAAGCAATTGCCCTTGCCGGTTCACGACTTTCAGTTTCCATGTCTGGCTTGCCAATGTCTGGCCGGTGACGGTCCAGCAACGTACAAAATAAGCGCCTATGCTGCCCCATAACAATATCTGTAATCCCAACCGCTTCCAGCCATGGCTGGCGTCTCCCAGCAGCATGACATAAACCGCAGTCAGCACCAGCGTCAATGCCAGCATCAGTAATGCTTCGTAGACGACCGCAAGGTAACGTTTCATCAGCGATTTCATAGTTCTTTCCCGGTAAATAGCAAAAACCCCGCAAGCCGCGGGGTTTGTCAGAACAAGCCGGATTATTTCTGATCCCAGCTGTCTTCCCACATGCAGTGTTTGATTTTGTGACGGTTAGCAATCAGCTCGTCGATGCTAGGTTCGTCGTTCATGGCACGCTTCAATGCCAGCTTGATTGCTTCGTAGTTGTTTTTATACAG
This sequence comes from uncultured Methylophilus sp., assembly GCA_966248215.1. GTDB lineage: Bacteria > Pseudomonadota > Gammaproteobacteria > Burkholderiales > Methylophilaceae > Methylophilus. Next base: position 128,664 of record CBIMYT010000002.1, read on the forward strand.
GTCAGCCTTGTCCAGGTTAGCTTCTTTGGCACAGCCCGGATCAATCCACAGCAAGGCAACGATGCACAGCTCGTTCACCAGCTCTTTAGGAATAATGCCTTCAATCACGGCATCGGTAATGCCGTCAGCCACACCCGCCTGTACCACGCCACCGAACAGTTCAATGTTCAGGGAGTCTTTCAAAGTCACTTTTGGCACCATCATGGTCGCAGGACGCACCATCTGGTTGATGTCGCGCACGGCAAACATGGCTGTGTGGCCTTTGGTCTGTGCCATCATGTTGGCAAATGCAGTACCAACGGGACCGTCCACTGAGCCGATCAAAATTTCCGGCATGGCTGCAGTAACGTCTTTACCTTCGGAAAACACGGTGGCTTCACCGGCTTTAAATACGATCTTTGACATGAGAATTCCTTTTATGTCTGGAGGTTAGAGGGGAAAATTCAAGCTGTAATTATAACAGCTCAAGCTGCATATCTACATGCAATAAACCGGCATCAATATACGGCTGGCTGCAGATTTCAAAGCCAGCCTTCTGGTAAAAACCGGTGGCATGCGTTTGCGCTGACAGCCGCGCATGCGTGACCTCCAGCTCCCTGCAGATCTGGATCGCCTGTAACAATAAAGCCATGCCTACACCTTGGCCGCGCCATTCCGGCAGTACTGCCATGCGACCGATATGTCCGTCAGATAAAACTCTGGCGCATGCAACCAGCTGGTCATCCAGACTCGCCAGCAAATGAATAGCAGTTTCATCCGCATTGTCCCATTCCAGCTCTACAGGTACTTTCTGCTCATCAATAAATACGCGTTGCCGAACCATGCGACAGGCCGGCCATAACGGATGCTGGCTATCCAGCGTATGAATCATTAATCTGGTGCGTTGTACTGACATAATCACTCCGGAGAAATATTGCAATTGTGCCTGGCCACAGGCATCATAAGCGCTTTATAAAAACAGGATTTGAGGAAAAGTGATGTGTCGTTTACAAACCGCTGCAGCTAGAATTTTACTGGCATTAGTGTTTTTCGGACTGGTGATTTTAAAACTGATGGCCATTGTTTCCACACCAAACGGCTATCTGCAATATCAAATGACACTGGGCCAGTTCGGATTACCTGCCGTATTTGCGCCGCTGCTGATTTTTATCCAGCTGGTGTTTGGCTTTATGTTGCTGATTGGTTATAAAACCCAGCTTTCAGCGCGCGTGCTTGGCGCACTGGCAGGATTCATGGCAATTATCCTGAGCCAGGCATCGCTGGATGCGTTTTTTGCTTACATGGGTATTGCGGGCGGCATGTGGCTACTTAGCCTGCATCCGCAAACCGGCTTCAGCATAGATGGCCGTAAGCAATAAGACAATGCATGTTGAAAAACCGGGCTAGCCCGGTTTTTTTATGTGCATCAAAGGCAATCCTTATAGGCTACCCTTTGATTTTAATGCCCAGCTGTTTGAGTTTGCGATATAAGTGCGTGCGTTCCAGACCAGAAATTTCGGACAAGCGACTCATATTATTTTTAATCCGGCGCATGTGATACTGGAAGTAATACCGTTCAAACTCGTCCCTGGCTTCGCGCAATGGCTGATCCAGATTCAAGGGCATATGCTGCTGTGCCGACTCTGATGCCTGGCCCTGGAAATCTGCCAGCACCCGTAGCACATCTGCCTGGGTAATCGTGTCACTGAGGCTGGTCATCAACAGGTTCTGCACCACCGCTTCCAGTTCATCCAGATCGCCCGACCAGTCGGCATTTCTCAATGCATTCAACGCCGCCACATCAAAGGATTTGTAATCTATCTTGCTGGCTTCCACCATCAGTGTCGCCATGGCGTTGACCAGATCCGGAATATCTTCCTTATGCTCATCCAGGCTGGGCACTTTTACCGCGGCGCCCGCCAGTGTCTGCAACAGGGATTGCTCCAGCATGGCTTTTTCTATCAGTTGCGGCAAGCCGAACTCACTGGCACAAATCACGCGTACACCATATTTTTCCGACTTGTTAATCAGCAGGCCCAGACCTTTTTGCTCGGTTTTGCCCAGCCGTGTCACTTCATCGACAAACACCACGCCTTCACGCGCCTGTTCGAGAATTTCCATAGGGGCCGAAACCAGTTTGTCATATTCGGTCAGTGCTACCCAGGGCGTGTTCTGCGGACGCAGGAATTTGGCGCATAGCGAAACGCTGCCCCCTTTCTTGCCGATCAGGAACAAGGTGTTTTTATGTCTGGCCAGTTGTTCCAGGCGCTGTTTAAGCTCCTGGATGACTGCACTTTTGCCGAAACTGGAGAGGTTGATTTCGGTGTGTGCCAGATGCTCGGTATGCTTGATGGCTGCACCTACGGTTTTAAGCAGTTTCTGCAGTGCAATCGGTTTTTCCAGGAAGTCGAATGCCCCCAGGCGGGTCGCTTCAATGGCAGTGTCAATGGTGCCGTGACCTGACATCATGATCACCGGCATGGTCAGCAAACCGGCATTGGCCCATTCTTTCAACAGGCTGATACCATCACAATCCGGCATCCAGATATCCAGCAACACCAGGTCAGGCCGTTGCCTGAGACGCTCGTCTCTCGCCACTTGTGCATTCTCTGCCAGGCGAACCTGATGCCCTTCGTCACGCAAGATGTCGCTTAACAACTCGCGAATGCCTACTTCATCATCGACCACCAGTATATTACGTGATGCCATGTATCCTGTTTCCTTACACGATGCGCTCAATGCGCCGACGCTGTTGCTGTTTATCTACCGGCAGGGTGATGGTGATGCTGGCACCTCCTTGCGGCAGGTTCTCAATACGAATCTGCCCCCGCTGCTCTTCTATCATTTTCTTCACAATGGCCAGTCCCAGACCGGTGCCGTGCACCTTGGTGGTGACATAAGGCTCAAACACCCTGGCCATCACGTCAGTCGGGAAGCCGCAACCATTATCAGTCACGGTCAATTTTACACGTTCGCCATCACTATCGGTCATGATAGATACCAGCGGATGTTCACGCTGGCTCATGGCGTCCTGGGCATTTTGCAGCAGATTATGCAGCACCTGCCGCATCATGGTGGCATCAGCCTGGATCTCCGGCAACTGTTGCTGCAATACCAGCTCCAGCCTGACCGTCGAGCCATTGTACAAGCGGCTGACATCTCGAATTAAAGCATTTAAATCCAGTTTAACCAACTGTGCCGCCGGTGTCCTGGCGTATTCGCTAAACTCGTTGACCATGTTTTTCATGGCCTGCACCTGGTTCACAATGGTGTCCGTGGATTTAAGCAGCATCTCTGCATCTTTGCTTTCCAGTTTATCCTGCAACTTGATCTGCAACCGTTCTGCAGATAACTGGATGGGTGTTAACGGATTCTTGATCTCGTGCGCCAGTCGCCTTGCCACTTCTGCCCAGGCAGCATCCCGTTGTGCCTGTGCCATCACGGTCACATCATCAAACACCACCACCAGCCCGTGCCCCGCGCCTTCCGGCAGGCGGGTAACACGCAACATCAGAATCTGCGTACCATGCATGCCTTCAATTTCAATCTGGCTGCTCAAGTGCCGCTCATGTGCATCCAGCTGCAAGGTTTCATCATAATGTTGCATGACGATTTCTACAAACGGACTCAGGTAAGGATTGCTGACCGCAATGTCGGTAAACAGCTTGTTTTTGAACCCGACCAGCGAAATACCGAGAATATTGGTCGCCGCCAGGTTATAAACACGCAATTCGGCTTGCTCGTTAATCGTCATCACGCCTGAACTCAGGTGCGACAGAATGGCCTCCAGGTACGCCCGCGCCGATTCCACATGCTGGCGACTCTGTTCGGAAGCATTTTTGGCTTCCTGCAGCTGGCGCGTCATGCTATTGAATGACTTCACCAGCACGCTCAGTTCATCCTTGCCGAAAGAAGGCAGTTGCCGGGAATAATCACCACTGGCAATCAGTCGTGTACCTTCTGCCAGTACCGTCAGTGGTTGCGACATGCGCCGGCTCAGCACAAAGGCAATAATCAGAGCCATCAGCATGGACAATAGCAGGATCATGGTCAGCGTCAGCATGAAAATATCTTTTAATGACTGACGGCTGTATGACAGGGTCTGATATTCGCGGTACACATCCTGCACTGCTTCTGCCGTATTCGACAAAGCCCTGGGTACCGGCTGCATCAATTGCAGGATGCGCGTTTCACCGATAATGCCCAGTGGTTCTATCGGCACCAGCACGCGCATGTACAGGCCCTTGCCCGGGATAGGCTCAATCTTGCCATATACGCCACGCCTGGCCTGGCGCAATTGCGGCACTGAAGGCAATTCAGGCAGGAAGCTGCTGGGGTCCGCGCTGCTCACCGCCAGGATAGCCCCTTGCGTGCTCAGCAATGCCGCATCCTGGATGCCGGCTTTTTCGCGCAGGTCATTCAGCTGACCATAGTGCGAGCTGACAGTTTGCAGTGACAGGGATACCGACATGCTTTGCGCCTTGTCCTTGACGTCCGCCAGCATAATATCCAGCGCGCGCTGCCCCAGATTCAGGCCGCCATCCAGCGCGGATTCCACCTTGACGTTGAACCAGGACTCAATCGAGCGTGACAGGAAATTCACCGATACCAGGTACACAATCATGCCGGGAATCAGCGCCATCAGCGCAAATGTGACCAGTAGCCGGAAATTGAGTTTGCTGCCGACCTGCTTGCTTTTGGTCGTACGGTACAGATGGCGCAACTGGTAGCCCACCAGCCCCAGTAACAGGAAGGCCAGACCTGCATTGATGTACAGCAGGGTAATGTAATAGTCGCCGCTGATAGCGGTATTGGCGCTGGCCAGAGACAGCAGGTAAAGCAGCGCAGCGACCAGCGTAATCGACAGAATCAGGACATAACGCATAGGCTAGTGCACGGTTTCCTTCACCCACCAGTTGAATGTGGGGGTAATCAGCTCCCAGTCGCTCTCACCCAGCGCATCCACCTGCAAGGCTTTCGGCAATTTGCTGGTATCCAGGTGCATTTTCAGGGCCGCCTGATAGGACTGGTTTTTTTCGAGCGTGGCATGCGGCACCAGGCGCCAGTCATGAATCAGCGCCAACTCGTGTCTGGCATCAGACAGGGTATCAAATACTTTCTGCTGCTGCGGATAAGTCAGAATATATTGCTTGGTCAGCGCATGATAATTCAGGGTCACTTGCCGTCGTTCGGTCACGACTTCGTCATCAAACCAGTATTTGAGTGGTTTGATGATCTGGAACTCATACAGGAAAGTCAGGGTGATGCCTTTATTCAGCGCCTCTTCCAGCGAATGCCCGAACTGGATGTCCAGTTCCGCATCCAGCGTCCATATATCATCGCGCAGCACCAGTTCCGCCGCTTTAATATGGGCGTGATTACCGCCTGCCCATACCGGCCAGACCGTCAGGGAAAAAATGAAGCTCAATAGCAGCCAGAACTTACTGCTTCTGCAAGAGCGCATAAAATAATCCGTCATGGGCTGAGGTGGGCAACAATTGCCCTGACACCATACGCTCACATGGCAACACAGCGGCATCAAACACCACAGGCACTCTCGTTGCATCGGCATGGCTGGTTAAAAGTTGCTGGATCTGCATTTCGTTTTCTTGTTGGAATACCGAACATGTCACATATAGCAATTTACCGCCTTTTGCCAGCATATGCCACAAATTAGACAGAATCTGCTGCTGGGTTTGCGCAAAAGTGGCCAGATCCTGAGGCCGTCGCAACCACTTCATATCGACATGCCGCCGCACGATCCCGGAAGCACTGCAGGGCACATCCGCCAGAATACGGTCAAACAACCTGCCGTCAAACCAGCCAGACTGCGCCGCATCGCCCGTCACCACAGTGGCCTGCAAATCCAGCCGTTGCAGGTTCTCATTGACGCGCTGCAAGCGACTGGCTTCCACATCCAGTGACAGCAAGTCCACGTCGCACGCCTCCAGGATATGACAGGTTTTCCCGCCAGGCGCACTGCAGGCATCCAGTACGCGCATACCTGGCTTTAAATCCAGCAACGGCGCGGCCCACTGTGCACCCGCATCCTGCACACTGAACAAACCCTGTTCGAATCCGGGCAGCTTATGCACCGGTAAAGGCTGTTGCAGCTGAATCGCTGTGCCACCCAAATGGGCGGCTGGAATATCTGCATTTTGCAGAAGCTGCAGATAGTCTTCCGCACTGGTCTTGCGCAGATTGACCCGCAACGTCATCGGCGGGTGTGTATTACCCACCGCAAGCATCGCCTGCCAGTCATCCGGGTATTGCTGTTTCAGTTCATTTATCCACCATTGCGGGTAATTCCATTGCACTTCTTCGTATTTCCCGACAGCAGGCTTTAATACCTCACGCTGACGCAAAAAGTTGCGCAGTACTGCATTCACCAATCCCTTGGCCCAGCGCTGCCCCGTTTTGCCAGCCGCTTCCACTGCCTGATTGACCACGGTAAAGTCATCATCATTGCCATGCAGCAACTGCGAGAGCCCTACCAGCAACAACGCCTGCACACGCGCATCCGTCACCGGCCTGGGAGTTAAGGCTGCCAGATATGCCGCGGCTTCGGCATAAAAGCGCAAGGTCAGGTAGCTGTAATCCTGTGCAGCGGCCTGCTGTTGCGGCGTTGCCGTTCTGACCTTGCGCAATGCCCTGGGCATGGAGACTGTCAGGTTATGTCCGGCCAATACCTCGGCCACCGCATGTGCGGCAATCAACTGGGCAACTTGCACGGGATCACTCTTGATAAAAAAGGGCTATTTTACTTGATGCAGTTTGATTGCACAGTGAAAACACAGGGAATAGCCACAATAAAAAAGGCTTTCCCCAGGAAAGCCTTTTTCGCCAGCAATTTTTCAGGTTAATACTGGTTTGCCAGTGCCAGCAACCGGCGGATACGTTCTTCTGTTTTCGGATGAGTGCTGAACAGGCCGGCCAGATCTGCCCCGGACAAGGGATTGATAATCATCATCTGACCGGTCTCGGGATGCTGTTCTGCCGTCATGTTCGGAATCTGGTGCGCATAATTATGTATCTTTTCCAGTGCCGCAGCGAGCGCTTTCGGGTCGCGGCTGATTTCCGCACCCATGCGATCCGCTTCATACTCGCGCGAACGGGAGATCGCCATCTGGATCAGGCTGGCGGCCAGAGGTGCCATGATGATCATCAGGATACCAAGCATAGGATGCGGGCGGTTTTCACCGTCTCTATGCCCGCCGCCAAACAGCATGCCAAACTGCGCAATTGCCGAAATCGCACCCGCTACCGTGGCAGACATGGTGGAAATCAGGGTGTCACGGTTTTTCACGTGCGCCAGTTCGTGCGCCATGACGCCACGCAATTCACGCTCGCTCAGAATCTGCATAATGCCGGTGGTCGCCGCCACCGCTGCGTTTTCCGGGTTACGTCCGGTAGCAAACGCATTGGGCTGGCTTTCGTTAATCACGAACACGCGCGGCATAGGCAATTGCGCACGTTCGGCCAGTTCTTTCACCATGTTGTAATAGTTTCTGAACTGATTATTGCCATAATTATTTTCAGCGTTGATTTCCACGGCGCCATACATTTTCAGGACGGCCTGGTCACTGAACCAGTAAGCATAAAAGTTCATGCCTCCTGCCAGCAGCAATGCCATCAGCATGCCGCCTTGCCCGCCGAATGCCCCACCAACAGCCACAAACAGGGCTGTAATCGCCGCCATCAGTACAAACGTCTTGGTCCAGTTACCTAACATTCAGATTCCTTCAATATGAGTTTTCCTCCCCGTAATATGGGGAGCTTAGGGGTTATTTCAATGGTATCAATATAATTTGAATACGTGGGTGCAGATGCGCCTTCAAGCGGGCATCAGGGCTGGCTTAGAAAAAGCGGTCACCGGCCTGCACATGCTGGCCTTGCACAAACTGCTGCGCTGTCTGGCGCTTGCCGCCCGGCATTTGCAGCTCCTGAATCTCCAGCGCACCGGTACCACACGCCACCAGCAATGGCTGCGTCTGCAGGATGGTGCCCGGTTCACCGGAACCTTCTGCCACCTGGGCGAACCAGAGCTTGCAGACCTGATCCCTGAATCTGGCCGTGGCGACCGGGAAAGGATTGAACGCGCGTACCTGGCGGGAAAGCTGGATGGCAGGCTGCGTCCAGTCCATGGCAGATTCGGATTTTTCCAGTTTGTGCGCATAGGTCACCAGCGATTCATCCTGTACTTCGGAAGGTAACTGGCCGGTAGTTTGCAAGGTATGCATGGCCTCCACCATCAGGCGGGCCCCTTCACGGCTGATCGCGTCATGCAAGGTCTGTGTCGTCTCATGTTCAGTAATGGGGCAGGCCCATTTACTGATCATATTACCGGCATCCAGCCTGGGGACGACTTCCATAATAGTGACCCCGGTCTCGGCATCGCCGGCCAGAATGGCACGGTGTATCGGTGCCGCCCCGCGCCAGCGCGGCAGCAGGGAACCATGGATGTTGTAACAGCCGCGTGTCGGGATATTCAACACCGCGGTAGGAATAATCAGGCCATAGGCTGCAACAATCATGACATCCGCCTGCGTTGCGGCGATTTCGGCCTGTACGTCTGCCGGTTTCAGGCTTTCCGGCTGAAAAACCCGCAAACCATGCTGCAAGGCCAGTTGCTTGACCGGGCTGGCTTTAAGTTGCATGCCTCGCCCGGCCGGTCGGTCCGGCTGCGTAAGCACCATGACAATCTCATGCCCGGCAGCGATCAATCCCTGCAAGGCAGGCACGGCAAATTCCGGGGTTCCGGCATAAATAATTCGCATGATTTCGCCCCGGCTAGTAGCTGTTGCGCTCTATTTCACGCGCGTGCTTGACCATTTTACTACGGATACGGTTGCGTTTGAGCGGCGACAAATACTCGACAAACACCTTGCCTTTGAGGTGATCCATTTCATGCTGTATGCATACGCTGAGCAAGCCGTCCGCATCCAGCCTGAAGGTTTTTCCGGTGGCATCCTGTGCTTCTACCGTGATAAATTCCGCCCGCGTCACGTTTTCATAAATACCCGGCACTGACAAACAGCCTTCTTCGTACTCCTGGCTGCCGGACTGGGCGATGATTTTCGGGTTAATCAGCACCAATAATTCGTTTTTTTCCTTGCTCAGGTCAATCACGATCAGCTGGATATGCTGGTCAACCTGCGTCGCCGCCAGCCCGATGCCGGGCGCGTCATACATGGTTTCCGCCATATCCGCGACTAATTGCTGCAATGCCTGGTCAAATACCTTCACCGGCCTGGCAACCGTGTGCAAGCGCGGATCCGGATATTGCAAAATCGGAAGAAGTGCCATGCTTTCTTAATCTTTCCATCCAAATAATTTGCGGGAACACAGGGCAAAACGCCTGTTTTTTCACCTTGATAAGAGCTTTAAACCCATGCTAGATTGGTCGGTAGTGCGCAAACTGTTTGCGCACTATTCGCGCTGATGATGACAGAGACGCCAAATGACCAAAATTGTTCAAATTATAACCTCGCTTGCGCTTGCTTGTAGCAGCTTGTTGGCAATTGCGGAGGAAATTCCCTTACGCGCCCAGCATCCGGACCGGCATGTAGTAGTCAAAGGCGATACCTTGTGGGATATTTCCGCCAGATTTCTCAAGAATCCCTGGCAATGGCCACAAATCTGGCAACTGAATCGCGAACACATCAGGAACCCGCACCGGATTTATCCGGGTGACGTGATTGTGCTGGATACAAGCAGCGGTCGCCCTGTGTTAAAGCTGGTACGCGAAGCTATTCCGCTGGAGCCTGGCGTGATTGTCTCGCCCATCAAGTCAGATGCCATTCCAGCCATACAACCGCATGCCATCCTGCCATTTTTGAGCAAGCCCATTCTGGTTTCGCCTGATGAACTGAAAACCGCACCCAGAATTGTCGCCGCACAGGAAGAACGGGAAATCCTCAGCCCCGGCACGCATATTTATGTACAGGGCCTGCCCGATACTCCACAACCGGTCTGGGCCATCTATCGTGAAGGCCAGCCGGTCAAGAATCCGGAGAATGGCGAAATCCTGGGCAATGAAGCACACTACCTTGGTGAAGCCAGATTGCTGCGCCCGGGCCAGCCGGCCACACTGGACATCACCCAGGCCAGGGAAGAAATTGCCATCAAGGACAAACTGATCGCCATCGAAGACGAGTTTTCGCAAACCTATATGCCGCATGCGCCCGATGCAGCTATCAAAGGTCAGATTGCCCGCATCAGCGATGGTATCAATGAAACCGGCTCCGGTCGCGTGGTAGTGCTGAACCGCGGTGAAAATGACGGCCTGGAACGCGGCCATGTACTCTCAATCTTGCGCAAAGGCGCTAACGTGACTGATCCGGAAGCAGATCCCAAACGTCCGGTAAAAGTACAGCTGCCTGACGAGCCGGTCGGGCTGGTCATGGTATTCAAGACCTTCCCAAAGCTTTCCTACGCACTGGTGATGCAGGCATCACAACCGGTGCATGAGGAAGATATTGTGCGCACGCCCTGATATGATGCGGTATGGCAAACTTCCCGCACCCACAATATATGCCCTGGATTGCGCTCAGCCTGGTCAAGGGATTAGGTAGCGCCACTTTCTGCCAGCTGTTGCTGCTTTTCAAAACGCCGGAAGCCATTCTGGCGGCATCGTATAGCACCTTGTGCGAAACGGTGAGCAAGGAAGTCGCTGAGGGCATAAAACAAGCCGCAGACAATCCGGATATTGTCAGGGCCCTGGACTGGCTGGATCAGGCCGACAACCACCTGATCACGCTGGCAGACAGCCATTATCCCAGACGCCTGCTCGAAATCGACCAGCCTCCGCCAGTCCTGTATGCCAAAGGCAATCTGCAAATCCTGCAGCGCCCGGGCATGGCGATTGTCGGTAGCCGGCATGCCACGCCACAGGGTGAAACCACTGCCGAAGATTTTGCCGAGAGTTTGTGCCGGGCCGGTTTTTCCGTTATCAGCGGGCTGGCACTGGGTATTGATGGCGCCGCCCATCGTGGCGCGCTCAAGGCAGATGGAGCAACCATTGCAGTCGTCGGCACAGGGCTGGATATCGTGTACCCGGCCAGGCACAAAGCACTGGCGCACCACATCGCCCAGCACGGCCTGTTAATTTCCGAATATCCTCTGGGCACACCGTCCATTACTTATAACTTCCCCAGACGCAACCGCATTATCAGCGGTCTGTCTGAAGGTTGCCTGGTGGTTGAAGCAAATATAGACAGCGGGTCCCTCATTACCGCCAAACTGGCGACAGAACAGGGACGAGAAGTGTTTGCGATTCCAGGCTCCATTCACTCGCCGGTCGCCAAAGGTTGCCACGCCCTGATCAAACAAGGGGCAAAACTGGTGGAATCCACGGACGACATTGTCAGTGAGTTAGGCAATCTGCGACTACCCGAAGCGGGATATCCCATTAGCCCAAACGGGCTAATACCCGATTGGGCCAGCCTGCCCGCTGAAGCAAGCCCCCTGCTGGCATGCATGGGATTTGACCCTATTTTTGCCGAACAGATTGCCGCCCGCTCCGGCTTGACGCCGGAAAAGGTTTCCACCATGCTTACGCTACTTGAATTAGAAGGTGTGGTCGGCCATCTCGCGAACGGACAATTCCAGCGACTGGCTTGATGCCGCCTTGTTGCACTGAAGATTTGACCGCGTGTCGAGGAGAGTTATACATGTTGGAAGTATTGATATTTATTTATCAAAACTACTGGGATAAACATGACGGGGTTGAGTCCAAGGAAACCGACGAAGCCATTATGGCTTACGAGCTGTCCCAGGCTGGATTTAATCACCAGGATATTTTGCACGCTGTTGACTGGGTCAAGGACCTGCGCCGCTCGGTGCAGCAACCACAATACCAGCAAGATCCGGCTGCATTACGGATTTTCTGCGAAATGGAGCGCAGCAGAATCAATGACGAAAGCCTGAACTTTCTCTGCCTGTTACAAAAGAGCGAACTGATCACGGCTTATGAACGCGACCTGATTATTGACCGGGCCATGGTATTGCCGCAGGAAACCCTGAACATGGAAGATATCCGCTGGATTACCATGATGGTACTGTGGGACGAGAGCCGGAAACAGGATTACCTGTTTGTTGAAGATGCACTGTTTAACCCTAAAGGGCTGTCATTACAGTAAATCACGCCAGTAATAAAAAAGCGCGACTAAATATCGCGCTTTTTTATTTTAATTTAACTCCTAAAGCTGCCGGATAATCTGCCCGATCAGGCCAGCCTGGTTCAGGGTATAGAAATGCATTTTATCCACCCCGGCCTGAACAAGCCTGGCACAAATATCCGTCACCACATCCACACCAAAAGCGCGCAAGGAAGCCAGGTCATCGCCATAGGCTTCCAGGCGCATTCTTAACCAACGCGGGATTTCGGCACCACAGACATTGGAAAAACGTGCCAGCTGCGTGTAATTATAGATAGGCATGATGCCGGGAATAATCGGTGCAGTCACACCCAGTTTTTGGGCAGCGTCTACAAAGCGGAAGTAGGCATCCACATTGTAGAAATACTGGGTAATGGCAGAATCGGCACCGGCATCCATTTTGCGCTTGAAGTTTTCCAAGTCCTTTTGCGCAGATCCGGCTTCCGGGTGAAACTCTGGATAGGCAGCCACTTCAAGATGGAACCAGTCCCCGGTTTCGGCACGGATAAAACTGACCAGCTCATTGGCATATTTAAAATCACCTGCCGTCACTTCACCGGATGGAATATCACCGCGCAAAGTCACCAGTCGCCTGATCCCCTTGGACTGATACGCCTGCAATAGCTCACGTATCTCCTGTTTGCTTGAAGAAATACAGGAAATATGCGGTGCCGCGCCATAGCCTTCGTTCTGGATTTCCAGCACGGTATCCATGGTGCGGTCACGCGTAGAACCACCGGCGCCAAATGTCACCGAAAAGAACTCGGGCGAAAACTGCACCAGCTCAGTACGCACCTGGCGCAAATTTGCCATGCCTTCCGCGGTCTTGGGCGGGAAAAATTCAAAACTGTAAGAAGTTTTATTATTCACTTGTTTAATCTTTAATCTAAATTTCAGGCACAGCCTGCCGGAGTTTAGTCCTTGTCATCCACCACTATCGCACTCAGTACACCGGAAATCACACTGTAGACCAGCGCACCTATCACACCTATGAGGATGGAGCTGACTGAAAAACCCTGCAGATAATGTCCCACAGCCCAGAATAACAGTCCGTTAATCACCAGGATAAACAGGCCCAGCGTCAGCAAGGTGATGGGGAGTGTAAGAATCACCAGCACAGGCTTGATCAGCATATTGACCAGGCCTATCACCACCGCTGCAATCAATGCCGAAGTAAAGCTGGCCACCTGTATACCGGGGACCAGATAGGCTACCGCCATCAACGCCACTGCATTCAATATCCAGACGATCAACAGTCTCAACATATCACTCTCCTGTCATTGATAAAGATGAAGAAGAGTGTACACCCAATCCGCCAGCAGGACATCTGACAGCAGATTGGGAACGTCACAGCAGATTAGTACCTGTAGTGATCCGGCTTGAACGGGCCATTTTTGCTCACGCCGATGTAAGCGGCTTGCGCATCGCTCAGCGTCGTCAGCTGTGCATTAAGTTTCTTCAATTGCAGCAACGCCACTTTCTCGTCCAGGTGCTTGGGCAAGGTGTACACGCCAACCGGATAATTAGCGGTTTGTGTGAACAGCTCGATTTGCGCAATGGTCTGGTTGGCAAAGCTGGAACTCATCACGTAGCTAGGATGGCCAGTACCGCAACCCAGGTTTACCAGGCGGCCTTTTGCCAGCAGGATGATACGTTTGCCATCAGGGAAAATCACGTGATCCACCTGTGGCTTGATTTCTTCCCACTGGTATTTCTCAATACCAGCCACATCGATTTCGTTATCGAAGTGACCGATGTTGCAGACAATAGCCTGGTCTTTCATCTTGGCCATATGGTCATGTGTAATCACGTGGTAGTTGCCGGTCGCAGTCACGAAAATGTCGCCATGCTCTGCGGCATAATCCATGGTCACTACGCGGTAACCTTCCATCGCGGCCTGCAATGCACAGATCGGGTCGATTTCAGTGACCCATACCTGGGCGGACAAGGCACGTAATGCCTGTGCAGAACCTTTACCCACGTCGCCATAACCGGCAACAACCGCAATCTTGCCAGCTACCATCACGTCAGTGGCACGCTTGATACCGTCCACCAGGGATTCACGGCAACCGTACAGGTTGTCGAATTTGGACTTGGTCACGGAATCGTTCACGTTAATGGCCGGGAAAGCCAGTTTGCCGTCTTTGTGCATCTGGTACAGACGGTGCACGCCGGTAGTGGTCTCTTCGGTCACGCCCTTGATTTCTTTCAGGCGTGTGGAGTACCAGGTCGGGTCTGTAGCCAGTTTGGCCTTGATTGCGTTGAACAGACAGATTTCTTCTTCAGAAGTCGGATTGGCAATCACGGACAAATCTTTTTCTGCACGTGCGCCCAAATGCAGCAGCAGGGTCGCATCACCGCCGTCATCCAGAATCATGTTGGAGTAACCGCCATCCGTCCATTCAAAAATGCGGTGGGTGTAATCCCAGTAGTCGTCCAGTGTTTCGCCTTTCACCGCAAACACCGGTGTACCTGTGGCAGCAATCGCCGCCGCCGCATGGTCCTGGGTGGAGAAAATATTGCAGGACGCCCAGCGCACTTCAGCACCCAGGTCTTTCAGTGTTTCAATCAGCACCGCAGTCTGGATGGTCATGTGCAGGGAGCCGGTGATACGTGCGCCACGCAATGGCTGCACGGCAGCGTATTCTTCGCGAATCGCCATCAGGCCTGGCATTTCGGTTTCCGCAATGGCAATTTCCTTGCGGCCCCAGTCGGCCAGACTCATGTCGGCGACGATGTAGTCTTTGAAATCAGCTACAGCATTCATGTTTTAAATCCTTAAAAAAATGAAAACTGAGCAGGGAAGGTCCGTTAAGAACCGGTGGCAACGTTTTGTTCACCTTTTTTCCGTGCTCGCACAGTGAAAAGTGAACGCCGTTGAGAAGCTTTGCAGCCATCACTCTGAGCCTGGGAGTTTGATCACTCTCGCAGCGTTCCTCAGAAGTCGCGGATTATACCGCCAACCCGACTATTTTACAAAATGGGCGTGCGTTTCATGATGCAAAGAAACCTGCAAAAGCAGCTCAAATAATCTATTTCAATCAATCACTTCGCATGATTTTGAATTGAGCCCATTAGACCACGCTACTCTTTCAAATCATTTGCCTGCCTGCATGGCATGATGTGATCACTGCAGGATTTATATTAATTAATCACATCAGAGAAAGGCGGAAATGATGTCAATGTACCAGGTGATGGACGAAGACAATTATTGCATCGCGACCTTTCATCATTTTCAGGAAGCGATAGTGACGGCACAAGACTTCACCGTGTGGGATGAAGAGCATTACTATCATGTACAGGAACTGGATATGGAAGTCGCTTAAACCGGATTCAAAACAGAAAGCGCCCGATGCAAACGGGCGCTTTTTTATTTGCCAGCAGCTGACGACCCGATCTCAGATGAGGTTGCGCTAATGATTGGCAATAAAGATGCGGTTGCGCCCCTGCTGCTTGGCCGCGTATAAGGCCGCATCTGCCATGCGCATCATCTGCGCCAGCCCCTGTTCGCCACTCAGCTGCGAAGTGGAGACCAGGCCAAATGAAGCGGTGTAATGAATCTGCTCACCACTTTCAGTCATGACACTGTGATCTATTTCCGAGCGCAGGCGTTCAATCACGCGGGCGGCCTCATGCAAATCGGTCATTGGCATCAGGATACCGAACTCTTCACCGCCCAGCCTGCCCACCATATCGCTGGTGCGCAATGCGTTGATGCATTTCAGGCAGAAATTCTGCAGGACCAGATCACCAGCATGGTGGCCATGCCGGTCATTGATCTTTTTGAAATGGTCGATATCCACCATGGCGAACGCAAATGGCGAAGCATAACGCTGGCTACGCCGGATTTCCGACTCCAGTTCCTGCATGAAATGGCGACGGTTGGCGATACCGGTTAAAAAATCGGTAAACGCAAACTTGTCGGCCTCAAGATGCAACTGGTAAATGCGCCACACCACTACCACACTCACAATCAGAAACAGTACCAGCAATGATGCAGCATAAACGAGTCCGGATCTGGTGTGTGTTTCCAGCTGCTGTTCGCTTTCCTGCACATATTGGGCGGCACGCTGACTGGCATGTGCCAGGATAGCGTCATTCAGCCTGGTGACTTCACTGAATGTATCGCTCCAGCTGGTTTCCACCAGCCGGCTGGCTTCGGCAAAATGCGCCCTGCGCAGCTGCTGTACAATCTCGCCACGCAGCTGGTTGAGCGCCTGCCATTTCTGCACGAGACTAACGACTTGCTGCACATCACCGGAATAACTGCGTTGCATGACCGCGATATGCTCAGTCCCCCGTTGCTCGCGCGCTTCAATTTCCGCGACCTCACTATTCAGCACGCTGGCATCTGCATGTGTCAGGGTTGCATATAGCAAACTGCTACGTATCTGATAAACATCAGCCTTCAATGCCAGTGCCGCTTTTGAGATCTCGTAAGGCTGTTCATAGAAGTTGCGTGTCGTCTGGTGCATGGCGCGCATGCTGGAAAAATAAATCCACAGAAACAGCAAGACGCCCACAAAAGCAATCAGGAATCCTGCAATGAGGATATACAGCACCGCTTTTTTACGCTGCCTTTTCATGACTTACCGAACTGGAATTAACCTCATACAGTGCAAACCCGACATAGGTCTTACGTATTCAATAACCGGGTGATAAATGCCCATTCTTTGGGATCTACCGGCGTAATCGACAGCCGGTTCCCTTTCTGCAAAACACGCATAGTCGCCAGTTCAGGGATCTCACGCATTTCCTTCAGGCTCAGCAAACGCGTCTTGCGCACCAGTTTGACATCCACATTCATCCAGCGTGGATTCTCCGGTGTGGATTTGGGATCATAATATTTATGTCCTTGTACAAACTGCAGCTTGTCCGGATAAGCGGGCGTACTGACCTCACACAAACCGACAATGCCGGGTTCTGCACAATTCGAGTGGTAAAACAGTACGCCATCGCCGACACTCATCTGGTCGCGCATGAAATTGCGCGCCTGATAATTACGCACGCCATACCAGTCCACACTTTGATTGGGGAAGCCCGCCAGATCATCAATTGAAACATCCGAGGGTTCGGACTTCATCAGCCAGTAACGTGTCATACCTGAAAACCTTCTACTGAAATACAATTGCCAGTATCATAAACCCGGCATCATCAACTAAGCTATCCCCGGCACAGAAATCATGGCTAAAAACGTCCTCGGCACCCTGTTAATTCCCTGCAGTACACAACCTGCCACCGGCTTTGTACGTGATGGCTGTTGCCGGTTTTACCCTGAAGACCGGGGCAGCCACACCATATGTGCAGAAATGACCGACGAGTTTCTGGCCTTTTCCAAGGCACAGGGTAATGATTTATCGACGCCTATGCCGGATTATGATTTTCCCGGTTTGCGGGCCGGTGACCGCTGGTGCATTTGCGCCTCGCGCTGGCTGGAGGCCAGTGAAGCAGGCTATGCGCCGCCGGTGATACTGGAATCCTGTGATGAACGCTGCCTGGAGGTGGTCAGCCTGGCCGACCTGATGTATCACGCCCTGCGCTAGCAGACACGCGACATTGAAGAAGATATGCTAAGGGGTTACCTGAGCCGTGCATCCTGAACCAAAAAAGTTCAGGTGGTAACAGCCTAAGGCACCTTAGGTTCACACGCCAGGGGAGTCTTAAAAGACCTCCCAACTTAGTGCGATCTCACAGTACCTGATGAGCCGAAACCTATAACAAAGACTAGTTCAAGGAATTTTAGACTCAGGCAACGCCTTAACACACCGGAAATATGCCGTTTGAAAAATGATACGCCATTTAACCGCAATGACGATGAATTTTTTATGCAGCTTTACGAGGATTACAACAGTTTATGCTGACCGGACAACACTTCATCCATTTGCTGCTGCATGCTGGAAATACGTCTCTTCACCTCACCTACATCCACACCGTCACTGCGCATGTTCAGTAACTCGTGGGTAATATTCAATGCCGCCATGATGGCAATGCGCTCCACGCTGACCACTTTACCGGTATCGCGGATTTCGCGCATCTTACCATCAAGATAACCAACTGCCTGCAACAGACTCTCGCGCTCTTCATCGGTACAGATCACGCTCAGCGCGCGGCCCATGATCTCGATATCGACTGGCTGCTTTGCCATTATTTACTGACCTTCCTGCGGTAACGCAGACAACAACCGCTCCAACTGCACACTGGCCTGTGTCATGTTCAGCTTGAGTGATTGCGACTCCTGGTGCAGCTTGGTCAATTCCTGACGCAACTGTCCATTATCTTCACGCAACTGGGTGCATAACGCAACCAGCTTCGCCACACGCTCTTCCAAACTTTTCAGATCAGCATCCATCGGGTCATTATCAATGAAAAAAATGAGTGTGGTCAATAGGTAAGCGCAGATTTTCAAAGTAAATTGATAATTTCCTGCTTGTCCTGCCACGTTTAATTATTGGTAAATACAACGGCTTTCGACTAGAATGCCAACCAGTTGTCAGGTGCTTTGGCTGCGTTCATGCAGGCCAAAGTGAAACTGGGAAACAGGTGCGTGAGTACACACTCACAATGCCTGTGCTGCCCCCGCAACGGTAAGCAAGTACGGACTATCCACATGCCACTGAGCTAACAAGCTTGGGAAGGCGATAGATCAACACTTGCCAGCCCGGAGACCGGCCTCGCAACCATTATTGTTGAAACACCGCGGGGTGACGGCGTTCGAATCAGGCAGCGATCCATTTGTATTTCTGCCGTTCTGACATTGCTTTTCCCGTAGTAGTTCAACGTAACCATTACCGCATGCGGGGTCGCATGCCTACAGGAAAAACATGTACAACAAAATCATCAAAGCACTTATCGTTATTTACCCCACCCTGGCTTTTTCAGAAGAACTGTTTCTGGATAACACCATTCAACAAGCCGCAGTTTCGCTTGATGAAGTGAACGTGACGGCAGCCAGGACGCCTATTTCTACCAAGACAGCGACAGGTGATATTACCGTCATTGAGAGCGAAGAAATCAACAGATTACGGGGCGGTTCTTTATCTGACTTATTAAGGCTGCAACCAGGTGTAGAAATCTATACCAACGGTGGCATGGGCACCAGTAGCAATATCAGTTTGCGCGGCACCAATGACAACCAGTTAGTGGTACTGGTGGATGGTGTACGCATGGGCTCAGCTTCTACAGGCACTACCGCGTTTGAAAATATCCCGCTGGCGCTGATTGACCGTATTGAAATCCTGCGCGGCCCGGCTTCCAGCCTTTATGGCTCGGATGCGATTGGCGGCGTGATTCAGATTTTCACCAAACGTGGCAAAAGTGACCGCACCCACTTTTACGGAAACATAGGCGCAGGCAGTTATGACAGTTACAGCGGCAGTGCAGGTTTCGATGCGAGTTATCGCGCGCTGAAATTTGGTGCTCAACTCAGCAATTACGATACCCGCGGGATTAGTGCCAAAAAACATCCACCACTGGCTGCGGATAAAGACCGGGATGGCTACAACAACTTCAGCGGCTCTGCTTATGCAGACCTCGAATTTGCGCCAGGTCAGTCTCTGGGCCTACACTATCTGGAAAGCGGCGGTAACAGCAAATACGACAGCGGCTATATTGGCAACCAGCAAAGTCGTGATCAGCAAGCCTATGGATTAACACTTAAAAATACGTTGACTGACCGCTGGACCAGCACCTTGCAATACAACATTGGCCGCGACCAGCTCTACAACGTCAGCAAAGCAACAGAGAATAGCAATATTGATACA
Organism: uncultured Methylophilus sp.; assembly: GCA_966248215.1. Taxonomy (GTDB): domain Bacteria; phylum Pseudomonadota; class Gammaproteobacteria; order Burkholderiales; family Methylophilaceae; genus Methylophilus. The sequence goes on from CBIMYT010000002.1 coordinate 148,561, forward strand.
GAGCAACGCCAACTCTCCTGGCAACATGACTATCGTTTGTCACATGGCACATTCACTTTCGCTTATGACCGCTTAGAGCAAGACGTATCTACAAAATCTAAAAAGGCAGGAGTTCTAGATACACTAAGTAAAAGTCGTAACAATGATGCTTTTGTGCTGGGCTATGTCGGGAATTACGACGCACATAGCCTCCAGTTATCTTTACGCGAAGACCACAACAGCCAGTTTGGTAACCACACTACTGGCGGCATTGGTTATGGTTACTCATTCTCTCCTGAGTGGCGCATGACTGCTCAGTATGGCTCGGCATTTAGAGCTCCGACGTTTAACCAGCTCTATTATCCGGATTTTGGTGATCCCAACTTAGCGCCAGAAAAATCAGATAATTTTGAAGCCAGTCTGCGCTACCAGAATGCCATTATGCAAACCAAGCTTACTGTGTTTGATAATCACATTCGCAACCTCATCCAAAATTTTGGAGCAGCGACAGCAACGTGTGGTGGAATCTACGCAAACATATGTCCAATCAATCTGGGGAAAGTGGAAATTCAAGGCATCACGCTTGAAAGCAGTCTGACCCTGTCAGAAAACTGGCTCCTGTCCGGCAATCTAACTGTACAGTCTCCACGGGTAGATGGAAATGATCCCAAGCTTGCCAGTATAGATGATAAGTTACTCGCCAGACGTGCGCAGCGTTATGGCAATCTGGTGCTGCAATACAAAAGTGGTGATTGGGACTGGGCGACAGAATTGACTGCATCCTCTCAACGCTACAACGACCCGGCGAACCAGATTTCAATGAGTGGCTACGCTTTACTGAATTCGACATTAGGCTATCGCATTAATAAAAACTGGCGTCTGCAAGCGCGCGCCAATAATATTCTGAACAAAGACTATATGCTAGCAACGAGCAGAAGCTTAAAGTCTCCCAACTTACCTGACTACAACACCATGGGTGCAAACGTATTTTTCAGCCTCAACTATGACATGCAATAAACCAGCTTAAGCAACCGGTGGATTTTGCCCAAGCCCTGTGGAATTGGGCTAAAATTCACCCCTCAACAATTAACTATTATTCGGGAGTCGTTGGCATGCCACGCAAAATTTCAATCCAATCTCTGGCAATCGCACTTGCCATTGCACTGATGGTCATCGTGACACGCGGTCACCACTTTGCCTCTATCGATTTTCTGCCCAGTGCTTCTTACGCCGCATTCTTCATTGCCGGCTACTATTTGCGTTCAAGCATTATGTTCATCGCCTTGCTGGCCTTGTGTGCTGGCCTGGACATGGCCGCAGTGACCTGGGGCGGCGTAAGCAATTTCTGTGTGACACCGGCTTACGGCTTCCTGCTGCCAGCCTATGGCACCATGTGGCTGGCTGGTCGCTGGACAGCAGCGAATACCAGCTGGGCATTCAGCAGCCTGTTCAAACTGAGCGGTATGGTAGTTGTCGCATCCGCTGTCGCCCAATTCTTCTCCAGCGGCGGCTTCTACTTCTTTGGTGGCCGTTACCCTGACCCAACCCTGGTTGAGTTCGGCGCACGCCTGGTGAAATACTATCCAAAACAACTGGAAGCGATTGCGTTCTGGGTGGTGGTTGCGCTGATTGTGCACGTGGTGTTTGGCCTGGCCAAGCGCGCGTCTGCCCACAAAAACGCTTAAGCCGTCATCGTGATGGAAACCAGTGATCGCGACAGCCGCCACAAGGCGCGCATGATCCGCAAAAAAGCGGTCATTGATGAAAAAATCGAGCAGGCCAGGCAGGAAAAAGGCCTGTTACTGATTCTCACCGGCAACGGCAAAGGCAAAAGCTCCTCCGCCTTTGGCATGGTGGCCCGTTCACTGGGTCACGGCATGCGTGTCGGTGTGGCCCAGTTTATCAAGGGCCGTTCAGATACCGGCGAAGAAGCCTTTTTCCGCCAGCATCCGGCAGTGACCTGGCATGTGCTGGGCGAAGGCTTTACCTGGAATACCCAGGATCGCCAGCGTGATACCGAGACCGCCATGCGCGGCTGGAAAATTGTGGCCGAGATGCTGCAAGACCCGGCTATCCAACTCGTGGTACTGGATGAACTGACCTACACTTTCAAATACGGTTACCTGGATGAGCAAATGGTACTGGATGCCATTGCCAACCGCCCGCCCATGCAGCACGTCATCATTACCGGCCGCGGCGCCTCTGAAGCGCTTAGAAACGCAGCAGATACCGTGTCTGAACTGATGGATGTCAAACACGCCTGGCGCGCAGGCATCAAAGCCCAGGCCGGGATAGACCTGTAATGCAAAGTATGGCTGCCAGCTGCCACGCCATGCTGATGGCAGCGCCTGCTTCCGGGCAGGGCAAAACCATGACCACCGCCGCACTGGCACGGGCATACAAGAATCGTGGTCTGCGTGTGCAGGCCTTCAAATGCGGGCCGGATTTTATTGACGGCATGATCCTGGAAGTCGCCACCGGCAAACCGGTCTATAACCTGGACCTCGGCATGTGTGACACAGAGGATGCACAACGCTTGCTGCACCAGGCCGCGCAGGAAAATGACGTGCTGCTGCTGGAAGGCGTGATGGGCTTGTATGATGGCAAACCCTCCTGTGCCGATATTGCCGAACGTTTTGGTATTCCGGTCGCGCTGGTCATGAACGCCAAAGCCATGGCGCAGACATTTGCAGCGATAGCCTACGGTTTATATGCATTCCGGCCAGCGCTGCAACGCGCGGGCGTCATCGCCAATCAGATCGGCAGCGAAGGACATGCCAACATGATTAAGGCATCATTGCCTGCGGACATCCCTTGGCTGGGTGCCATGCCTTACAACGAGCAACTCAGTTTGCCGGAACGCCATCTGGGCCTGCACCTGGCCCAGGAAATTGCCGATATAGACCAGCGTATTGAAGCAGCAGCGCAATTACTGGGGTCGGATATTCCATTACCTCCTCTGGTCAGTTTTGCCGCACCGGAACAGCCTGCAGTTAAGCCGCTCTTGCAAGGCAAAACCATTGCCGTCGCCAGAGATGCCGCCTTCTGTTTTATCTATCAGGCCAATCTGGAGATACTGCAAACACTGGGCGCAAGCATTACCTTTTTCTCGCCATTGCAGGCAACGCAACTACCTGATGCTGATGCATACTGGCTGCCAGGCGGTTATCCTGAACTGCATCTGGACCAACTGCAACATAACGACAACCTGCGTCAGGCACTGCACGCCGCCGCCGAAGCAGGCAAACCGATATTGGCTGAATGTGGCGGCATGCTCGCGATTGGCGAAACCCTGAATCATCAAGCCATGTTCGGCTTGCTACCCGGGCACGGCACCATTGAACCCAAACGTCAGGGGCTGGGCACGCAACACGCCACTTTCACGTCAGCCTCCGGCGAGGCCACCATAGGCGCGCACACGTTTCACTATGGCCGTTTCGAAACCAGTCTGCCGGTCGTTGCACAAGGCAAAGGCAGAGTCGGTACTGGCGAAGCGGTTTACCGTCACAGGAATATCACTGCCAGCTTCCTGCATTTTTATTTCCCTTCCAACCCGGCGCTGGCCGCACAATTCTTTTTGCCATGAGTTTTGCCTATCCTGATGCCGACAAAGCGGCGATATACAAAGTGATTGCCGAGCGACGCGATATGCGGCATTTCCTGCCTACGCCGATTGCGCCAGAGCTATTACAAAAGTTATTACAGGCGGCACACCATGCGCCCAGCGTCGGCCTGATGCAGCCGTGGCGGTTTATCCGTATCAGCGATATGGACTTGCGCAAACGCATACACGCACTGGTGGACGAAGAACGCAAACACACGGCGCAGGCGATTGGCGAGTTCGAAAACACCGCGCGCATGGCTGAATTCATGCGGCTTAAAGTGGAAGGCATACTCGATTGTGGCGAATTACTGGTGGCGACCTTGTGTGATCACCGCGAGCAATATATTTTTGGCCGCCGCACCTTGCCGGAAATGGACCTGGCCTCAGTCAGCTGCGCCATCCAGAACCTATGGCTGACAGCCCGCGCTGAAGGCATAGGCATGGGCTGGGTCAGCCTGTTTGACCCGCAGGCACTGGCCGCCTTACTGGGTATGCCTGAAGGTGCCAAACCGGTAGCAATTTTATGCCTGGGCTATGTGAATACCTTTTACAAATCGCCCATGCTGGTGGAAGAAGGCTGGACCAGCGAAAAACCGTTATCCGACCTGCTGATGGAAAATGGCTGGCACGACATTCAAGCTGTTCGACAGGATAAGCCACAGCCATGAACCGCTGGCCACAACGTATCGCCTGCCTGACCACAGAGACCGTAGAGGTACTGTACCTGTTAGGTGAGCAGGACCGTATTGCCGGTATTTCCGGTTTTACCACCCGCCCGGCCATCGCGCGCCAGGAAAAACCAAAGATTTCAGCCTTTACCAGCGCCAATATCGAAAAAATCCTGGCACTGAACCCCGACCTGGTGCTGTGTTTCTCCAATTTGCAGGCCGAGATTGCCACCTCACTGATTAAAGCCGGTTGCCAGGTACATGTGTTTAACCAGCGCAGCCTGGAAGAAACCTTGCAGATGATACTGACTGTCGGCGACCTGGTCGGTGCAGGTGAGAAAGCGCAACAGCTGGTGCTCACTTACCAGTCGCAACTGGACGCAGCGCGGCAGCAATCGGCGCACTGGTCACGCAAACCCAAAGTCTATTTCGAAGAGTGGGATGAACCCATGATGTGCAGCATCCGCTGGGCGGCCGAGCTTATTGACATTGCTGGCGGCCAGGACTGTTTTCCGCATTTGAGCCAGTTTCACAGTGCGCGTGACCGGCAAGTCACGGCAGCGCAAGTGTTAGCCGCACAGCCAGACATTATCATAGGCTCCTGGTGCGGCAAGAAATTCCAGCCGGAAAAGGTCACCGCGCGCGAAGGCTGGCAAGCAATACCGGCGGTGCGTGACGGACATGTTTACGAAATCAAGTCAGTGGATATTCTGCAACCGGGACCCGTCTTGTTTAGTGAGGGCCTGCCGCAACTGCAAGCCATTATCCAGCGCTGGCAACAGCAATACGGGAGTGTTTTATGACCACACATCTTATTCTGGGCGGTGCGCGCAGCGGTAAAAGCGCCTATGCAGAACGCTGTGCTTCTGCACTTGAATTACCGGTGACCTATATCGCCACCGCGCAGGTCTATGACGACGAATTTGCCAAACGCGTAGAACATCACAAAACGCGTCGCCCGCCATACTGGGGCCTGGTAGAAGCCCCGTTTAACCTGGGGAAAACCCTGCTGGACAACGATGCGCCAGATACCTGCCTGATTGTCGATTGCCTGACCTTGTGGCTGGCACAATGCATCTGCCCGGATTGCGACAAACCGGAGCGGCTGGACTGGCAGGCCGAAAAACAGGCTTTACTGGCTGCCTTGCCACAATTGCAGGCAACCGTATTCCTGGTCAGCAACGAAGTCGGCATGGGCATCGTGCCGCTGGGGGAAATCAACCGCCAGTTCCAGGATGAACAGGGGCGCTTGAACCAGCAGGTCGCCGCCATTGCTGACCAGGTCAGTTTTATTGCGGCAGGCTTGCCGCTAACGCTTAAGTAACCGGAAGGAAGATTCATGAAGAAGTTTGCTTTAATCATCAGCACCATGCTGGCCCTGACAGCCGCACTGCCAACCCAGGCGCACGTACCGTTCCTGAAACCCAACCAGTTCAACGTCATGCACCACAGACTCACCATTGAGTCAGCGTTTACCGAGTTTCCGTTTCAGGCAGACTTTGCCATGAATTCGCCCAACTTTACGATTACTGCACCTGACGGCACAGTCTCTGCCATCCAGCCCATTGCCAAAACCAAGGCAGCGGTCTATCTGGAGCCGGAATTGAGCGCGGAAGGCACTTACCGTATCAGCACCGGTGAGCGCGTCGGCCCGGTGTACAAGGCCGTTGAAACCGCTGACAAGAAACTGTATTTTGCTGCCGACATGAAACGCGTGACCGGCAAGCCGACCACCATGAACTACTATAGCTATGCCGACACTTATATTTTCAAGGGTCAGCAAAACTACCAACCCAAACCATTCAACAAAGGCGTGGAAATTATCCCGCTGGCTTCACCCAACAGCTTGTTACTGGGCGGTGAATTGCGTTTCCGCGTGCTGGAAAACGGTCAAGCCGTGCCTGACGCGCGTATTATCGTGGTGACCGACAACGAGCACTTTATCAAACACCGCGTGGAAGATTTATATGACATCGATAATGTCAGGAAATCCACGCTGCACGCCAACCAGCAAGGCGAGTTTACCTTCCGTCCGCAAAAAGCCGGGCTGAACTTCCTGTTTGTGACCATACACCACCAGCTCAACGAGCAACTGTGGGAAAGCCGCAATGCTTCACTGACCCTGGAAGTGAATTTGCCACCGGACAGCCAGAACAAGCCTTAAAATTCCGTTATTCTCATATCCCACAGGAAAAACCATCATGGCAAACACCACTTTTCAACTCAAAGGCGAATACATTGCCCTCTGTGATTTGCTGAAACTGGAAGGCGTGGCCGACAGCGGCGGCCAGGGTAAATCCATGGTGGCCGAAGGCCTGATTAAAGTGGATGGCGTGATTGAACGCCGTAAAACCGCCAAAATCCGTGCCGGGCAAACCGTGCAGGCGTTTGAACAGACAATTAACGTCGTTGCAGGGTAAGCCGCAGAATAAACCTAAGTCGGCGTGAAATCGGCAGGCAGGTAAGGCGCAAGCGCTGCCCAGTCCAAATGCTGACGCAAGCTGTCAGCCAGTTTTTCCAGGCTTTGTTCGCGCAGTTGGGTATAGTCATAACTGACTTGTGCGGACAATCCGGCCCATTGCAACCAGGCCGCACAAGCCTGTGGATGATCGAACAGACCGTGAATATAACTGCCTGCCACCTGGCCATCTTCTGAAAGTGCGCCTTCTGGCTGTCCGCTAATCACATGCGCAGGACTCGCCAGCGCAGGGCCGGTACTGACGCCCATATGAATTTCGTAGCCTTGTATTTGCGCCTCAGCGAAGGTCAGTGTGCCTGACACCTGCCTGAGCTGTTTGTGCGTTTCCAGTGTCGTTTCCATGGCCAGCCAGCCCAGACCGGCACTGCTGCCAGCCTCGCCTTCCAGCGCTGACGGATCATGCAATTGCCGGCCCAGCATCTGGAAGCCACCACAGATCCCCAGCACTTTGCCGCCATAGCGTAAATGCCGCGCAATCACCCCCTCCCAGCCATGCGCGCGCAACGCCGCCAGGTCGCCGCGCACATTCTTGCTGCCGGGCAGGATAATTAAATCGGCAGCAGGCACAGCTTCATTCAGGCGCACAAACCGGAGATTGACTTGCGGATGCAGGCGCAAGGCATCAAAGTCGGTATGGTTGGCAATATGCGGCAGCACGGGCACAACCACAGTCAGTTGCGTATCTGTTTTGTCTGCGTTGTTTCTGGCAACCGCATCCTCGGCTTCCAGGTGCAGATCATGCATATATGGCAACACACCGATCACGGGTTTGCCTGTACGCTCTTGCAGCCAGTCCAGCCCCGGTTGCAGCAAGGCAATATCGCCACGGAATTTGTTAATCACAAACCCTGCTACCCTGGCCTGTTCACTGTCCGAGAGTAATGCCAGCGTACCCACCAGGTGGGCAAACACGCCGCCCTTATCAATATCGGCGACCAGGATGACCGGGCAATCGACCGCTTCGGCAAAACCCATATTGGCAATATCGTTGGCACGCAGATTGATTTCCGCCGGACTGCCCGCACCTTCAACCACGATGCAATCATATTGCTGCTGCAAGCGCTCATAAGATTGCAACACCGCCTGTTTCGCCGTTTTTTTGTACGCGTGGTAAGTACTTGCTTCCTGATTACCCACCACCTGGCCATGAATAATCACCTGGCAGCCGGTATCCGAATTGGGCTTGAGCAGTACAGGATTCATATCCGTATGCGGCTGCAATCCGCAGGCCATGGCCTGCACCGCCTGCGCACGCCCGATTTCGCCGCCATCCGCGGTCACTGCGGCATTGAGTGCCATGTTTTGCGGCTTGAATGGAGCTACCGAGACCCCGCTGCGGTACAATACGCGGCATAACCCGGCCACCAGCGTACTTTTACCGGCATCCGATGTGGTGCCCTGAACCATCAATGTTTTTACTGCCCGTTTTTCCATCTGCTGATTATCTCATACTCGCCCTGATTGCCTGCGGCGCAGTAGTGCTTGATCGCTGGCTGGGCGAGCCACGGCGCTGGCATCCGCTGGTGGGGTTTGGCCGTCTGGCCAGTTTCTTGAGTCGCCAGCTCAACCCTGCCGCGCGCCAACCCAAATCTTCGCAACGCCTGACCGGGATGGTCGCCTGGCTGCTGGCGGTACTGCCACTCACTTACCTCGCCTGGTTGCTGACCCACACCCGTTTTGGCTGGCTGCTACATGGCTACCTGCTGTATTTTGCACTGGGCCACCAGAGCCTGCGCCAGCATGCTCTGGTCGTTTATACAGCCCTGAAAAACAATGATTTCCCGCAGGCACAACTCGCCGCTTCGTATATGGTCAGCCGCGATAAAGAGGCGATTGAACCGGTTTCCTCCACGCTGGAATCAGTGCTCGAAAATGGCAATGACGGTGTATTCGCAGCCTTGTTCTGGTTTCTGGTCGCTGGTGGCCCCGGTGCCCTGTTATACCGTCTGGCCAATACCCTGGATGCGATGTGGGGCTATAAAACCAGCCAGTATTATTATTTTGGCTGGGCTGCGGCGCGGCTGGATGATGTGCTGAATTATATCCCGGCCCGCCTGACTGCGCTGACGTATGCCCTGCTTGGCAGCACAAGCAAGGGCTTGCATGCCTGGCGCACACAGGCCAGACAATGGGACAGTCCGAACGCCGGGCCGGTGATGTCAGCCGGGGCTGGTGCACTGAATGTGGCGCTGGGTGGCCGTGCGCGCTATCACGGCGTCTGGCATGAACGTCCGGCGTTAGGCACCAATGCGCAACCTGACATGCACGATATTCCGCGCGCGCTGAAACTGGTCAGTGCAGGCTTGTATAGCTGGCTGCTGATTGCCGTGCTGATTGGAGCGGCTCTCTATGCTTGAACACGGCGGCAACTTACAACAGGCCGCTCTGCATTACGGGCGGCCACTGCCAGACTGGCTGGATATCTCTACCGGCATCAACCCGCAACACTACCCGATTCCGGCCTTGGCGCCGTCACTGTTCCAGCGCTTGCCGCCTACCGGAGATGATGGCTTGCTGGCAGCCGCCAGCACCTATTATGGCGCACCTTCCTTGCTGGCGTGTGCCGGTTCGCAAGCGGCCTTGCAGGCATTACCAGCATTACGGCCTGCCTGCCGGGTCGCCATGCCGCGCACCATGTATCAGGAACACGCATATGCCTGGCAAAAGGCAGGGCATGAAATCAGCTTTTTTGACCAGCAACCCGATGCGCAATTGTTGAACAACACCGATGTGCTGCTGCTATGTAATCCCAATAATCCGACCGGTTATTTGTACCCTCCTGAACTGTTACTGGAGTGGCACACCCAGCTCGCCTCCCGTGGCAGCTGGCTGGTGGTGGATGAAGCGTTTATGGATAGCACGCCACAGCACAGCCTGGCCCGCCACACCGGACAACCCGGCTTATGGGTGCTGCGCTCACTGGGCAAGTTTTTTGGCCTGGCCGGACTCAGGGTGGGCTTTTTACTGGGGGAGCCAGACATGCTGGCAAAAGTCGAATCCCATCTTGGCCCATGGACACTGACCGGTCCCAGCCGCTATATTGCCCGGCTGGCACTGCACGACCATAGCTGGCAGCAGCAGATGCGCGAATATCTGCCAGCCCAGTCTGCACAAATGTCACAGTTGCTTGGGCAATATGGTCTGGCACCCGATGGCGGCACGGCCTTGTTCCAGTATGTGCAGCATCCGGCCGCGGGGCAGTTACAGCAAGCCCTGGCAAAACAGGGCGTGTGGACGCGCCACTTCTATGATCCGCAAGCCTTGCGCTTTGGATTGCCGCCTGCCACAGACTGGCCCCGCCTGACGCAGGCACTGGAAACAGCGCTGGCGGAAATTAACGGTTAACAAACTCGATTCTGGGCACCACGCCGGAAAAATCCAGCCGGGTCAGGCTGGCATAATCGACATGAAACCTGAACAGACCTTTCAGCTGCATGTTCAACACATGTGCAATCAGGGCACGTATCATGCCGCCATGGGTGACCACCAGCAAATGCTGGTTGGCATGCAGTTGCAGGCACTCTTCGATAAAGGCGATGCCACGCTGCTGCAAGGCGGCAAAGGTTTCACCATTCGGTGGCGCCATGTCGGCATAGCTTTGCGCCCAGACATCAAACAGCTCGCGTGGAATATCGTTCCATGCCTGCATTTCCCAGTCGCCAAAATGCAACTCTTTCAGTCGGTCATCGTGGATAATCTCGCTGTCTAGCCCGAGTGCATGCGCCAGTTTGCTGCAGCGTTGCAGCGGACTGGCATACACAGCATCAATTTTCTCACCGGCCAGCTTCTGCGTAACCTGCGCCAGTTCACTGTGAAAACTGGCAGAAACATCAATATCACTCTGGCCATAACAGACGCCTTCCGGCACCTGCAAACTGGTATGACGGATCAGGGTCAGTTTCATGCCAGTTGACTCCATGCCAGTAAGCCGAGGTAAAAGGCCAGTTCCGTGAACTGCTGTGTGGCTCCCAGCGTGTCGCCGGTATAGCCTTGCAGGTTACGCCCCAGCACTCGACGCCACCACTGCCAGACCATAATGACTGGCAAGGCGGTGATCAGCAAAAAGCGTAATGCTCCCATTCCGCCATGATTCAGCCACAGCAATGCGGTAAAGCCCAGCCAGCTCCACAAACCGAATGCGCTGGCATACCAGATATCCTGTCGCGTCAGTGTGGTCGCCAGCGGTTTGGCTTTGCCGCTGGTGCGGGCATATGGCATGGTCGCCATGATATATACCGCCGCCAGCCTGCTCAGTGCATGGCCTGCAATCAGGCCAAATGGCAGCACCGCAGCGGGTAATGCAGACAAGGTATGGAATTTGAACAGCAGCACACCGACCAGCGCCACGGCACCATAGCTGCCCAGGCGGGAATCCTGCATGATTTCCAGTTTGCGTTTTCTGTCCAGGCCACCGCCCAGACCATCGGCACTATCGGCCAGGCCGTCCTCATGAAAAGCACCGGTCAGGTAAATGCTGGCAGCCATACTGCAAAGTACGGCAATGGACGCTGGAAATATCCATGAAGCCAGCCACCAGGTAATCGCGGCCAGCAATCCCACCAGAACGCCCACCAGCGGGAAATAACGCGCAGCATGATTGAGCTCGGCTTCATTGAAATCCGGCAACGGTGGCACCGGCAAGCGGGTAAAGAACCCCAGCGCCAGCACAAAATAACGCCATTGCAGTTTCAGGTTCACTGTGTTTGCCCGCTGACGCCGGCACTTTCAAAGCTGGCCATTTCATTCAGGAAAGCCACCGCAGACTGCAGCAAGGGGTAAGCCAGCACGGCGCCCGTGCCTTCACCCAGTCGCAAAGACAAGTTCAGCAGGGGCTTGGCATTCAGGTGCTCCAGCATCACGCCGTGCCCGCTTTCGTCAGAGCAATGCGCAAACACACAATAATCCACCACCGCCGGATACAGTTTTGCCGCGACCAGCAAGGCAGAAGTGGCAATAAACCCATCGATCAGCAAAGTGGTACGCGCTTCTGCCGCTGCCAGCAAGGCGCCCACCATCATGGCGATCTCAAATCCGCCAAACACTGTCAGTACCTGCACGGGATCTTTGGGATTGAGGTGATGCGTTTGCAATGCTGTCGTCAGCACGGTCAGTTTGTGCTGCAAACCTTTGTCATTGAGGCCTGTGCCTCTTCCCACACACTGATGCAGCGGCAATCCGCACAATACGCTCATCAGGCAGCTGGCACTGGAGGTGTTGCCTATGCCCATCTCACCCAGCGCCAGGACATTACAGCCCTGTGCAATCACATCTCGCGCAATCTCTGCCCCACGCATAATGGCCTGCTCGCACTCGGCTGCTGTCATGGCCGGATGGTGCAGGAAACTCAGGGTGCCCATGCCCAGTTTGGCGTCAATCAGCATGGGGTGCGGCTGGAAAACCGCATTCACACCGCTATCGACAATATGCAACTGAAAGTCATGCTGACGCGCAAATACGTTAATGGCTGCGCCGCCGTTGAGGAAATTAAGTACCATCTGCGCCGTCACGGCTTGCGGATAGGGACTGACCCCTTCCGCAGCAATGCCATGGTCGGCGGCGAATACCAGCATGGTTTGCTGCTGCAACACAGGGTGTTGCGTTTGCTGTATCAGCCCCAGTTGCAAAGCCAGAGATTCCAGCCGCCCCAGTGCGCCCAGAGGTTTGGTTTTCTGGTTGATCTGCTGCATCAGGGCCGTCTGCAAGGATGCGTTTTGTATCGGTTCAATGTGGAATGTCTGCATAGATTGCCATTCTACCCGAGTCAATCCGCCCGCGTAAAAAACCCCGCATGCGCGGGGTCAGATTCAAGGGAAAAGGACGGGAATCAATTGGTTTTCATGGGCACATATATCCGCTCTTCACCGCGCATTACCAGTAATGCCACGCTTTTACTGTGACTCAACCTGTCCTGCAACTGTGCCACACTGGCCACGGGGTCCCCGTTGACCGCCAGAATCACATCACCCGGCTGTATCCCGGCATTGGCCGCCGGCCCTGTGCCGACCTTTTCTACCAGCAGTCCCTGTGTGACTTGTGCCTGTGCCATCTCCTGTCTGGTCAGCGGGCGCACACTCACGCCCAACTGGCTCTGCCGGGCAGGTAATGAAGCCACTGTTTCGTCAGCGGGCACCTGCATTTCTGCCACCTTCATATTCAGGGTCCTGATCTGTTTTTTACGCCAGATCTCGACTTTCACCGTGTTTCCGGGAGAAATGGCAGCCACCATCGGCGGCAGATCACTGGAAACATGAATGGTCTGGTCATTAAACTTCAGGATTACATCTCCGGGTTCCAGGCCGGCCTTGTCCGCCGGGCCATTGGCTTCCACGCTGGTGACCAGCGCACCATTGGGCGTCGGCAGGCCAAATGAGGCGGCCAGGTCCTGAGTGACAGATTGCACGCCTATTCCCAGGCGACCACGGCTGACTTTACCCTTCTCAACCAGCTGTTTTTCAATGTTCATGGCCACATCAATCGGAATCGCGAATGACAAGCCCTGGTAGCCGCCGCTGCGGCTGTAGATCTGCGAATTGATGCCTATCACTTCGCCATTCAGGTTAAACAGCGGCCCGCCTGAATTGCCGGGGTTGATGGCCACATCGGTCTGCAAAAACGGCACATAGCCTTCATCCGGCAAGGCACGGGATTTGGCTGAAATGATACCGGCAGTTACGGTGTTATCGAAACCGAACGGCGAGCCAATCGCCACCACCCAGTCGCCTGCCTTGCTGTTCTGGGTACTGCCAATTTTCACCGTGGGCAAATCCTTGCCGTCGATCTTCAGCACGGCCACATCGGTCAACTTGTCTATGCCTATCACTCTGGCCTTGAATTCACGCCTGTCCGTCAGCCGCACAGTGACTTCATCAGCCTTGTCGACCACATGCGCATTGGTCAGGATCACGCCATCCGGCTTGACGATAAAGCCTGATCCTAACCCTCTCACGGGTGTTTCCGTCTGCGGTAGTCTGGGCTGGAAGCGGCGGAAAAACTCGAACATGGGATCATTGGGGTCCAGGCCCGGAATCCCTGTGGTTTTAACAGTGCCGGTCACACTGATATTGACCACGGCAGCGCCTTCGCTTTCGGCAATGCTGGCGAAGTTGGGCAAGGTAATGTAGGCACTGGGAGCGGTCATTGTTTTTACCGGCTCTGGTGCCGTGGCCTGCGCATGGTTGACCCCTTGCTGCTGCACCCAGTAACCGGCACCCAACAGGATTGCAATGGCCAGCGGTACGCTCACCCAATACTTCATGCGGGACTGAACAGACGGCTGCATATCTCTTCTTCTCACCTCCTCAAATAATTGACATTTCCTATGAGTGAAAATCGTCGTTGAAGTTGCACAGTTCGACTAGTTATCCTCAGCACGAGGGCTCCTTTTGCCAATCTGTATATCGACATGTCCATGATAAACTGCTCGCTTTTCTTTTTTTGTACCACTTCATGACGTTTTTGAAAGCTTACTGGCCACGCCCGGCGACCGGCTCCATGCGTGACCATGCCCGCGCCGCAATCGGTGCGGGGCTGGGAATTTTATTTACCGGGCTGATTGCCCACGCGGCCTTGCCAGGTGACTGGCAGACAACTGTATTCCTGATTGCGCCCATGGGCGCTTCCGCCATCATTCTGTTCTGCCTGCCCTCCAGCCCGCTGGCACAGCCGTGGTCCATACTGGGCGGCAATGCTATCGCCGCCATATGCGGGGTATTTTTCACGCAATTACTGCCACACCAGCTGGCCTATGCTGCCGCATTAGCCATACTCGCGGCGATTTCCCTGATGTTTGCCCTGCGCTGCCTGCATCCGCCCAGCGGCGCTGTGGCGCTGACCGCCGTCATGGGTGGCGATGCCATTCATAGCATGGGTTATACATTTGTGGCCTGGCCGGTACTGGCAAATAGCCTGCTTATGGTGCTGACCGCCTGGCTGTACCACACACTTACCGGCTATCGCTACCCGATCCCCCATGTCGAGAGCAAGCCGACCTCGCCCGCACACATGCATTACCAGTTCGGTTTCAGGGAAGAGGATTTGCAGGCAGCACTGGGGGAATTTCATGAAGTGCTGGACATCAGCCCGGAAGACTTGCAGAGACTGTTGCAACAGACTGAATTGATTGCCTACCACCGCAAGCTGGAAGAAATAGAGTGCAAACACATTATGCGCCCGGTGGAAGCAACGCTGCAATTCGGCGATAGCCTGGAACATGCCTGGCAGACCCTGTCACAACAATCCGAACCGGCGATTCCTGTGGTCAACAAATCCAGTCTTGTGATCGGATTATTAAGTGTCGCCGACTTTATGCGTCATGCCAAACCGGAGAAATTTCACCAGGTAGCGCCTGCCATCAAGCGACTGATCCGCTGGTCACCGACCACCACCAGCAACAAACCGGAAGTAGTGGGACAGATCATGTCGACCTCTGTAATTACCATTCGGGAAGACATGCACCTGATACACACCATTCCACTGATTACGACCCACCACCTGCAACTGGTGCCGGTGATCGACCATCACAACAAGCTGGTGGGGATTTTGACGCAAACGGACGTGATTCGCGCCTTGTATCGCTAAAGTGGCTGCCTCATTCGGAGTGCCCCCTATTTATTCCGGATACCTAATGCCTATCCGTTGCATCATATTTTCCTGGAATTAGCCGTTTAACATGCATCAATAGTGGGAATAATCGCCCTGTAAAAGTGCATTTTTACCGTCAATGCATGCCTCTGGCATTCAATTTCTGGCAAATTCACCTTATTCAGCAACAGAAAATCCCTTTCCCAGCCTGCGAATCAAAAGAAAGCAGGCATATTCCTCCCCTTATTCACTGATGGCAGTCAGGCCGCTGGAACCGTTCTTGCTGTAATGGGCTAAAAATCCAATGTTTTTGAAAGTAATTCATGCACAAACAGCCCCTGACAGATGACCTTACCAGCCATTTCAAACAAGTGAATGATTTCCACGCCAGCATATCTCAACTACAGCATGCCTGGGATAGCCTTGCCCTGTTGGCACAACTTTCCGGTACGGGTTCCGAGATGGAACATACCCGTAGTGCGTTCAATACGATTTCCAATGATGTGCTAAAGCATTTGTCGCAGGAGACTTTGCGCAAAACCGCGGCACAGCTTTCATCCAAAGCATTTGAAATCATCAACCTGCTGGTGCGCAACCTGTTTGAACGTACAGCGGATATCGGCTTTTTTGCAACTGATGACGATATTCGCGATTACCTGTCGCAGTATATGCAAGACACCCTGACAGACGAGCAACAAGATGCGATGCATTTCCGCTTTGAGGAATACCAGAAAAAATATACGGTATACGAGAATATCGTGCTGTTTGATAGCCAGGGACAACTGATCCACCAACTGGATGCCAGTCAAAATACACTGGATCATTTTGACCCTATTGTTGCGCTGGCACAGCAATCAACAGCCCCTTACATAGAGCGTTTTTACCAAACCGAGGTCAATGGCCACACGTACAAGTCACTGATCTATGCGCACGAAGTGCGCAGCCGGGATGGCCGGAAACCATTGGGTGTACTGTGTCTTTGCTTCAAGTTTGTGAATGAGCTGGATACGATTTTCCACAACCTGATTTCTGAGAGTGACTGGTCTGTAGGTGTGTTACTGGATGAGCAGCGCAATGTCATTGCCTCCAGTGACATTTACCAAATTCCGCTTGGGGCAACGATATGCGCCGAGCCCGATCAGGACTGGTTTATTAGCCGTTTTTCCGGTCGCGAATATCTGTGTGTCACCAAGCGTTCGGAAGGTTATCAGGGCTACCTCGGCCCCGGCTGGCTAGGCCAGGCCATGATTCCGCTAGAACATGCCTTCCATCACACCATGCGCGACATGGTGGCGCACATTGATAGTGAAATACTGCACAAGGTCATGCGCAGTCCGCTGATCTTCTCGGATAGCCTGCTCAGCATTCCCAAGCAGGCGGCCAGCATCCAGAGCAAACTGAACCAGTCCGTGTGGAACGGCAATATCTGGCAAAGCAATTATGTAGATACCCAGCAAAAAAACTTTTCCAAAACCTTGCTGTGCGAGATCAGTAATACCGGCCACAAAACGCAACAGATCATTGAACAAATGGTGTCTGAACTTTACCAGACCGTCGTTTCCGTGATGCTGGAGAATTCGAGTTTTTGTGCACAAATGGCCGTCGACATCATGGATCGCAATCTTTACGAGCGTGCTAATGATGTCCGCTGGTGGGCACTCACGCATGATTTCAGGGAGCGATTAGGGCAAAACCAGGTTTCCGGCGATGACAAGCTCAAAATGACTGAGGTTTTGGAATACATCAACAACTTGTACACGGTGTACGACAACCTGATTGTGTTTGATCGCCAGGGAGAGGTGATGGCGGTGTCCAACCATCGCTACAATCATTTGCTGGGCATGCAGCTGCAGGATGAATGGGCAGGCCGCACGCGCAGTTGCCTGTCTACGCAGGACTATGCGGTTTCCGCGTTTGAGAAAACGCCTTTATATAATGACGAATGCACGTATATCTACGCCGCGCCGATCCGCCATCTGGATAACAACAGTATCGTCGGTGGCATTGCCATCGTGTTCGACAGTAAACCGCAATTCCAGGCCATGCTCAAGGACGTGGTGCCACGTGATGGTGATGATGCACCGGTAGCCGGTAGTTTTACGGTGTTTGTTAATGAGCAGCTGAGCGTGATTTCCAGCACCCATCAAGCCATTACCATTGGTGAGGATTTCGAACTGATGCCTGCGATAAGCAAATTGAAAGAGGGCGAGCAACTGTTTGATATCGCCATCTACCAGAATACTTATTATGCCGTCGGCGCACATGCATCCTATGGCTACCGTGAATACAAAGGCCCACAGGATAGTTATCGCAACAAAGTGGTTGCATTGATTTTTACCCCGCTTGGGAAAGTGGATGAGATCAATCACCGTATCCGCGCTGAGTCACAGTTGATCCATAACAAATTTAATCCCAACCTGTTCCTGCAATATGGGCAAGATACCCAGGAATACGCGACTTTTTATGTGGCAGATACCTGGATGGGCATTGAAACCCGTTATGTGCGTGAAGCGGTGGATGAAGACCAGTTGCTGACCCTGCCAGAAGCCGCACCATTTATTGCCGGTATGCATGCCTATCGCAATGAAGTGATTCCTGTCATTGACCTGGCCCGCATGCTGCGACACGAGCACTACTTTACCGATTACCGGCAGATTGTAGTGATTGAGGATAAAAACACTTCACTCAAGTTCGGTTTATTTGTTTCAGCACTGGGTGAGATTCCCTATCTATCTCCCAACCAGATACAACCAATGAATGCACTATTCAAGGGTGTCAGCCACAACCCGGGCGTGGCCGTCGCCAATATTGCCCAGAGCAGCATGTTGACCCTGGTCACAGCACAAAGCTTATGGAACAAGGCATTGACTGTGCGAAAGGCCGGGCAGGAAGAACAGGTGATGGTCTGATGAACAGCCACACCATCCTTGGGATCATGCAAACCGACATCATGGAATCCTTACTCACCGCACAACAGCAGCGGCTCATGGACACCTTGCTGGATAACCTGGACGGCATGATTTACCGCTGCCTGTATGATGACAGCTGGACCATGATTTATGTCAGCAAGGGCTGCGAAATGCTGACCGGCTACCCGCCATTTTCACTGCTGCTGAATAAGGAAACCTCTTACGAACGTATCACCCACCCGGATGACCGTGAAATGGCCAGGGGCATCATTGCCGAAGCCGTCAGCAAACACGAGCGGTTTGAACTGGAATACCGGATTATCCGCGCTGATGGTGCAGTGCTATGGGTAGCAGAACGTGGCAGCGGCGTATTTGACGATGACGGCCAGCCAGTGGCACTGGAAGGCATTATCCAGGACATCAGCCGCCGCAAACAGATTGAACAGGCACTGTTCAGCACCGAGCAGAAATATCGCTCCATGTTCGATAATTCCACCCTGGGCATGTTCCAGACCACCGAGTCCGGCACCTACCTGAATGCCAACCCGGCGCTGGCAAAATTATACGGTTACGCCTCTGCCGCGGAACTGATCAGCGACCTCAACAATATCAGCACCCAGCTATATGTGTCGGAAAACCGCCGCGGTGAATTTACCGAAGCGATCCGTAGCTATGGCCGGGTGCAGAATTTTGAATCAGAAGTTTATCAACACGATGGCAAAGCCATCTGGATTTCTGAAAATGCGCACGCAGTTTACGACACCCTTGGCAATATCCTGTACTACGAAGGTACGGTAGAAGACATTACTGAGCGCAAGAATCACGAGCGGCAGATCCGCCAGCTAGCGGTGACAGATAACCTCACTGGCCTGCTTAATCGCCATGCATTCAGCGGCAAACTGGCCAGCCTGATTGCCGAAGCCGATAAAATGCAGCGCAAGATTGCCATTGCCTTTATCGACCTTGATCATTTCAAACTGATTAACGACACCCTTGGCCACAGAGCCGGTGACAAGTTGCTGGAAAAAGTCGCGCAGCGCCTGATCCAGAGTACACGGCCTACCGATGAAATTGTGCGGTTTGGTGGCGATGAGTTTGTCATGCTTTACCCGGGCTTGCGCTCGGTGGATGATGCAGAACCGTTGCTGGCGCGCGTGATGGAAACGATTTCACAGCCGATCGAAATCAATGACTATATATTCAACATGACCTGCAGTGTGGGCGTCAGTATTTACCCAGACCATGCCCAAGATATCGATACATTATTGAGCTGCGCAGACTCTGCGCTTTATAGTGCCAAAAATGCCGGTAAAAACAAGGCACAAATGTTCAGTGGTACGTTGGCACAGCAACTGGGTGAACGCAATGAAATTGAATACGGCCTGGGCCACGCCTTGCAACGCGAAGAGCTGATGCTGTATTACCAGCCAAAAATCAACATGCAGCACGGCAATATCAGTGCGCTGGAAGCCCTGATACGCTGGCAGCACCCGGAACGGGGGTTAATCCCGCCAGACCAGTTTATTCCGGTTGCCGAAGAAACCGGGCATATCTTTGCCATCGGTGAATGGGTGCTGCAAACCGCCTGTCAGAAAATCAAGTCCATGCAAAAAGAATGGGGTTACCTGGTACCTGTCGCAGTCAATGTTTCCCCTATCCAGTTTTTGCGCGGCAACCTGGTCGAAACAGTACAAAGAGTGCTGCGCCAGCAACGTGTGCCGCCGCACCTGCTGACCCTGGAAGTGACAGAGAATGCGCGCTTCAAAGACGAGGCCATGTTTACCCGCACGCTGGAACAATTAAAACATCTGGGGGTGTGCATTGCCATTGACGACTTTGGCATCGGCTATTCCAATATGGCCTACCTTAAGAACTACCCGATCGACGAATTGAAAATCGATAAAGCCTTTGTGCAGGACCTGGAACAAAGTGTCACCAATGGCAACATTCTGCTGGCGTTGGTTAACCTGGGAAAAAGCCTGCACAAATCCGTGACGGCTGAAGGCATAGAAACGGAATACCAGCACCAATTCCTGCTCCACAGCGGATGCGATGTCGGACAAGGGTATTACTATAGCCGTCCATTGTCGGAGCAAGCACTGGCCGAATTTATGCGCAAACAAAAGCCAAAATTTGATCATCTTCAGCAAGTGGCCGGATAATCCTGGCCACCTGCTTTATACATTGATTTGATTGAAAGTTGTATTACAAGGGATGGTGCTCAATCTCCGGCAGCGCTTCATGTTTAATCGCTGCTTCAAATGCGGTCAGACGTTTATACACCGATAACAATTCCACAATGGTGGTCCATGAATTCACCAGGTACTGGAATGAATTGCTGACCTGGGAGAATGCAGTCAGTATCTGCTGCAGAATGCCAAAAGTAATCCTGCCCGCGGCAATGGTGGGCACCAGGATCAGGTAGGCAAAAATATTGTCCGCCTGCAGGTACAAACTGCGCGCGACATTGAAGTACATATAGTGGAAATACAGCCGGAAGTAGTTTTTACGCACATCCGCAAACAGGGATGTCAGCGTCGCCGGCTGCGCACGTTGCATATCATCTTCCCCGTAGACCAGCTCCTTGCGGTAAGCCGCTTCCACCCGCTGGTTTTTGAATTCCAGACCCGGTAACTTAATCCCCACGGCTGCCAGCAGCAGCGTACCGAATACAGACCAGGCAATCGCCGAGGTAAACAATGGCGCAGGCACCGCGCCGAATACCGGCAGTTCGCTGACATAGGAAGACAGGCTCCATAACACGGGCAGGAAGGCAAACAAGGTCATGATGGCTTCCACCATGGACACCCCCAGGCCTTCCATAATGGTAGCAAAGCGCATGGTGTCCTCCTGCACCCGCTGCGACGCCCCCTCAATCCTGCGCACCTGCGGCCACTGGCTGGTATAAAAATCATTCATGGCGGTCCGCCAGCGGAAGATATAGTGGCTGACAAAAAAGCGCGTGATCACATAAATGAAAATCGCTACAAAGGCGATCTGGGCAAACTGTAACATCAGCATATACAGTTCGGCTGTGGTGACTTTGGAATCAGGGGACAGGGCTGCCTGCACGCCATCAAAAAACGGGCGACGCCAGTTATTGATGGCCACGGAAACCTGCACCGAATAATAGGTGGAAAACAGGATAAATGCAGACCCTACCACTGACCACCATTGCCAGCGGCTGGGTTTCAGCGTGAACCAGAACCCTGCAAACAATGCCACGCTCAGCGCATAATAGACATAAAACAGTTTGAACGGATCAGTGACAAAATGGCCAAGGCCAATCACCGGCTGGTCTTCGAGCATGTTTAAGCCAAAGGCAGCGCCCATGGCGGGGGAAAACGCATACCAGATTCCGCAGCAAATCGAAGACCAGATGATGACAGAAGGCCAGAACCAGCGGGAGTCGGGGAAAAAGGACTTGAACATAGCACGTTACTTTGAAATTTTTTGCCAGTGTATTGACTCTTGATGCGGCCTGCAACAAAAAAGCCTCCGGTGGAGGCTTTGGGTTTGTGTTTTCAAAAGTCCAGGCTAGCTTTTGTAACCGCGGAAGCAGCACTCTATCGGACCTGGAGCGCTGGCATGGGTTAGCTGCGCCCGTGACCTTTCATTGTGGCGCACTTTATACAAGCGCTTTTTAGGCATGGCAGACGCTTTCGCCGCCTGTGGCGGACGGGCATCAGCGACGTCAAGCGCGGCTGTTTCCTTGCCGGTAACGGCTTTGTCATCCACGGCGCTCTGGGGTTTTTGCGGGGTTTCTGCGGGTGCGTGCTGCTCGAATGTCATCATAATGACGGCCAGCACATTGGCAAGCACCAGCTTGGGTACCATATAGGAACTTGCATTTTGCATGTTGTCACTCGTTTCGATTAATTTGTTTTCAGTATGGTAAAAGCAGTTGCCTGTAGGAATAAGAAGGATTCGTCCTATTTGCGTGTAAGACATCCCTTACCATGCCTTCTTTATCTACATGCATGACCTCCACTGAAAACGTTTCCGGTAAGGTGCGGTCCTATTTACACTATTCACATGCAGTGCATAACCGAAGATCGGAGAATGGCATGAAACCAGTTGTCATGATGATTTGCCTGGCCGTTTATATCAGTCCGGTCCATTCTCAACCGGATATGGTAGATACGCTGGAACTTGGTCATTCGGTTGTCATGGTGACCACCGTCCTGCCGGATGGCTCCAATGGGCGCGGTTCAGGAGTCGTCGTCAGCCCGCAGTATGTGGCGACCAATTGCCATGTGATTGCCAACAGCAATGGCGTCAATGTCGCCAAATTCCGGGACGGATACCGTCCTAATGGATTAAAGGCCAACTGGAAGCGCGATATCTGCCTGCTGAAATTTGATGCGCTGCCATTCCAGCCGGTTGCCATGCGTGACAGCAGCACCCTGGAATACGAAGAAGAGGTCTTCAGCCTGAGCTTTCCGGCAGCGGCACCCGTACCCCAGCCCTCTTACGGCACCATCAAGGGCATCTATGCATATGACGGCAGCCGTATAGTGCGTTCAAATGCCTCTTTTTCCATGGGTTCCAGTGGCGGTGCCCTGTTTGACCAGCAGTTCAATTTAATCGGCCTGACCACTTTCAAAAGCCCGGGACATCATGCCTTCTACTACAGCCTGCCGGTAGAATGGATTAAAGAATTAATGACCAGTGAGGAAGTGCTGTCTCTGAAAACAGAAGAAGTTCCTTTCTGGGCACTGCCACTGGAACAACGGCCTTATTTCATGCAGGTCGTTATTCCTTCCCAGAACCAGGACTGGATCGCCCTGAAAAAGATTGCCAGCCGCTGGACCGTCGAGGAGCCTGACTCGGCAGATGCCTGGTATTTTCTCGGCCTGGCGCAGGAAGGCCTGCTGGAACTGGCACAGGCGGAACAGGATTTGAAACAGGCTTATGCCCTCAATCCGCGTGACCTGGATGCGATGCTGGCCTTGTCGCGCATTGCGTTTATACAAAATGATATCGAGACGCTGCAATCATTGCAGGCCGATATCGCCATCCTGGATAAGATACAGGGCGACCGGATCAGCCAGCAAATTACCCGGCTGAGAACCTCGCTTCACTCTTCAAGCTATTAAGCGGACGCGGCGCAAATAAAGGTTGACCGGCGGCAGTTTGCCCTGTCATTGTAAGCACCGTAAAAATTTTCAGGGTAGGCATGTGACGCAGACATTTTCTTCCTCCATTGTTGGCATCCTGCTGGCCGCCGGCTTTTCACGCCGGTTCGGCGAACAGGACAAACTGCTGCACCCGCTGGCAAGCGGAGAATCCATCGCCGTTACGGCAGGCAAGGCATTGATAGCGGCGTTACCGCATGCCATCGCGGTAGTGCGGGCGGAAAACCTGCCGCTGCAAACCACGCTGGCGACACTTGGCTATCAGGTTTGTACTTGTGAGACGACGGCCCAGGAAATGGCAGACAGCCTCAGGCAGGGTATATTGACCGCGCAAACCGCTTTCCCGGATGCCACAGGCTTTGTGATTGCCCTGGCCGATATGCCGTTTATTCAATCGCACACCATCCGGCAAGTCGCCGGTCAATTACAACAGTCAGCCATTGTCCAGCCGGTTTTTCATGGCAAACGCGGACATCCGGTAGGGTTTTCCAGTTGTTTTGCCAGTGAGTTACTGGCGATTAAGGGAGATCAGGGCGCCCGCGAAATCCTGCGGGCGCATCCCGAAGCAGTGATGTTGCTGTCGTGTGAAGATGCAGGTATTTTGCGTGATATAGACACGCAGGCAGATTTACTGAATCAGTCCTAGGCTGCCTGGCGCGCAGTGGCGCTGGCGGACTGGACGCCTGTTTGTTGCAGACTGGCGCGCTCCTGGATCAATTCAGCCAGTATCGCCACCGCAATTTCGGCAGGTGTACGACTACCGATCCTGAGCCCGACCGGGCCATGCAGGCGTTCTACCTCCTGCTCGCTGAGGTCAAAACTGCGCAGGCGCTGCTTGCGTTTGACCTGATTTTTCGCAGAGCCCAGCGCACCTATATAAAAAGCATCGGATTTCAGTGCCTCCAGCAAGGCCATGTCATCCAGTTTGGGGTCATGCGTCACCGCGACAATCGCGGTATGCGGGTCTGGCGCGATGTCCAGCACCACATCATCCGGCATGCCGGGCAGCCAGTCAGCGCCTTCTACATGCCACTCGGCGCGCATTTCTTCACGCGGATCACAAATCATGACGTGAAAATCCAGTGCCTGTGCCATGGCTGCCAGCACAGAACCCAACTGGTTGGCGCCGATAACCAGCAAACGCCATTGCGGGCCGAAGTAACTGTGGAACCAGTCATTTTCCAGATAAGGCTGACCTTCAGGCAATACATGCTGATGCCTGACCTCACCGGTCTGCAACTGTACGGAACGCTTGAGCAGTCGCCGTTGTGACAGGCTTTCCAGCATGGGTGACAGTTGCGTAGCCGACTGCAACGGCTCGGCAAAAATCTGGAGCTGTCCGCCACAGGGAATGCCGAACCGCTGTGCTTCCGCCTGGTTCACACCATATTCCAGGATGGCAGCTTGTGCCGGTAAAGCCTGATGCCTGGCCTTGTCGGCCAGATCATCTTCGATACAGCCGCCTGACACCGAACCGACCAGATGACCATCATCACGCACCACCAGGATCGCGCCTGGTAAACGTGGTGCCGAGCCCCAGGTCTGGATCACGGTAAACAGGTGCGCACGGTGTCCCTGTTGCAGCCAGTCGCTGGCGCGCTGTAACACTTCCCAGTCAGAAGATTGCATCGTGGTTAAGCTAACTGGTCACCAATCGGCAAGCGACGCAGGCGTTTGCCGGTAGCAGCAAAAATGGCATTGGCAACGGCCGGCGCCAATGGCGGTACGCCAGGCTCGCCCACGCCACCCATTTTCTCGTTACTGGCCACAATATGCACCTCAACCCTGGGCATATCCTTCATGCGCAACACCTGGTAGTCATTGAAGTTGGATTGCGTCACCTGGCCATCCTTGAAGCTGATTTCGCTGCTTAATGCTGCACCCAGCGCATAGGCCACCGAAGATTCCATCTGCGCTCTCACGCCATCCGGGTTCACGGCCAGGCCGCAATCAATGGCGACAACCACGCGATGTACCTTGACCTCGCCCTTGCTGACAGACACTTCTGCCACTTGTGCCACATAGCTGCCAAAAGATTCATGCACCGCCACGCCACGGAATACGCCGGCAGGCAGTGGCTTGCCCCAGCCTGCCTTGTCTGCAGCCAGGTTGAGCGCCGCCAGGTGACGAGGATGAT
Source organism: uncultured Methylophilus sp. (assembly GCA_966248215.1). GTDB lineage: Bacteria > Pseudomonadota > Gammaproteobacteria > Burkholderiales > Methylophilaceae > Methylophilus. The sequence goes on from CBIMYT010000002.1 coordinate 174,055, forward strand.
CCTTGAGCAACTGGCGACGGTAGTCGACCGGATCCTGTTTGGCGGCATGTGCCAGCTCATCGATCAGGCTTTCCATGACAAAACCGGAGTGGCTATGCCCTACCGAACGCCACCACAACACCGGCACATCACTTTGCATGGTATGCAACTGCACCTGATGATTAGGTGTGCCTTTGACATAAGGCGAGTCGGCCACACCTTCTACCGAAGTGGCATCCACGCCATCCTTGATCAGGAAACCTTCAAATGGCGTTCCTTTCATAATCGACTGGCCGACCAGGGTATGTTGCCAGCCCAGCGGCTGGCCTTTTGCATCCAGCGCAATAGTGGCGCGATGGACAAACAGGGGACGGTAGAAACCGCCCTTGATGTCATCTTCACGGCTCCAGACGGTTTTCACCGGCAACTGGGCGGCCTTGGCCACTTCTACCGCTTCGGCCACGAAATCGGCTTTCGGGTTGGCACGGCGGCCAAAGCCGCCACCCAGGAACTGGGTGTGAATATGCACCTGCTCCGGCTTGAAACCCAGGATTTTGGCGGCTGCGGTCTGGTCTACGGTTTGCATTTGTGTCCCGGTCCAGATCTCGCAACTGTCTTTCGAAATTTTGACCGCACAGTTCAGCGGTTCCATGGGCGCATGCGCCAGGTAAGGCAGTACATATTCTGCGGTAAGCGTCTGTTTTGCCTGCTTGCCGGCAGCGGCAACATCGCCAGCTTTGGCAGCCTGCAAGCCTGGTTTCTGTGCCAGTGCCTGGTAGTGTTTCACCAGCTGTACAGTATCAGGCCGCTCATGATTGGCTTCGTCCCATACCAGCTTCAGCGCTTCACGGCCCTGCTTGGCCGCCCAGTAATGTTCCGCAATCACGGCAACACCGGTCGGCACTTTAACCACTTTAATCACGCCGGGGACTTTACGGGCGGCGCTGTCATCATAGGACTTCAGTTTGGTACCAAACACAGGCGCACGCGCGACAGTCGCAACTTTCAGTCCTTCAAAATGTACATCCTGACCAAATTGGGCGCTGCCATTGATTTTGGCCGCACTATCCAGCCGTTTGGTGGCTTTGCCGATAAACTTCCATTGTTCCGGTTTTTTCAGCGTCACGCTTTGCGGTGTTTCCAGCTGGCTGGCAGTTTCCACCAGCTGACCATAACTCAATTTTTTCGCGCCATTGATGACAAACCCATTTTCGGTGCGCAAGCCATCCACAGGCACATTCCACTGTTTGGCAGCTGCCTGCAACAACAGTGCACGGGTCAGTGCGCCTGCCTGGCGATAGCGTTCAAACTCCGACCAGGTGGTGGAAGAGCCGCCGGTAATCTGGATACCGTAAGCCGTGTGGATATAAGCTGGCGCGGCCGGCGCGTGTTCTACCCTGATCTTGCTCCAGTCAGCGTCCAGCTCGTCGGCAATCAGCATGGGCAAGGTCGTCCATATGCCCTGACCCATTTCACTGTGTGCCAGCAATACGGTAATGCTGTCATCATGACCGATACGCAAGAACGCATTCGGTGCCGGTAAAGGCATGGCTTCTGCAGCATTGGCCACGCCAATAAAGCGTTTGGCCTGCGGAATGCTGAAGGCAACCACCAGGCCACCGGCGACCAGTGCAGTGCTCTTGATAAACCCGCGACGGGATAAGTTCACGATATCATTCATCTTGCTCTCCCCTTATGCCAGTTTGGCCGCAGCTTCGTGAATCGCCGCACGAATACGTTGATAAGTCCCACAACGACAGATATTGCCGCTCATGGCCGCATCAATATCGGCGTCACTAGGTTTGGGATTCTGCTTGAGCAGCGAAGTCGCCGACATGATCTGACCGGACTGGCAATAGCCGCATTGCACCACATCAATCTGTTGCCAGGCGGCTTGCACGGCCTGACCGACCTTGTCGTCCTGCATGGATTCAATCGTAGTGATTTTCTTGCCGACAGCCGCACTGACCGGCGTCACGCAGGAGCGGATCGCCTGTCCATCCAGATGCACGGTACAGGCGCCACATTGCGCCATGCCGCAGCCAAATTTGGTGCCGGTCAAACCGGCAATATCGCGAATCGCCCATAAAATAGGCATGTCATCGCTTACATTCAATTCGGTGTCTTTACCATTGATATTGAGTTTCATAAGGGTGGTGTTCCTTTGTGACAGTCGGTCAATATGCGTGACACCCTCAGGCGGGATGCCATCTTTATGTGGGATATCCTAACATACATGGGTGTATGTATGAATAGGTTCAGGCCGATAAAGCGGCGACGGCTACCGGTTAATACCCTGAAAAGCTATGCCAGGCAATGATAGACCGGCTAGTCGACAAAAATGTGACAGCCTCCCCCGGGAGACTTATTAAACGGATAATTGAAACTGATTATGGAAGACAGGGACGGGACGGCCGGCTAGTGCCAGCGCTGGCGGATTTGCCTGACCTGGCAGCAAGCAAACAGGTCAGGCTGCGTTCTGCGTCCGGCCTTTAATCCTCTTCATCAGCCGTATCTTCATGTAGCGCCGGCATGCTCTGGTTGCATTCAAATCCGGCCTTTTCCAGCGCGATACGATATTCACACTCGGGCAAATGCCCTTCCAGCCGGCCATTAATCTTGGTGGTCTCCTGCTTGCAGAACGCGCAACGGTAGCGATGTGCCTGGCCTTCGAAATGCTCTTGCGGATAGTCGATATAGAAAATTCTTTTCATGGTCGCTCCTGATCTTGCTTGTGGTAAACCTATGCTACGCCTGCGGCTGCCGTCAGACAAGCCGGCATATGCAGCCGGCTAGCACAAACGGTTGGCGGGAACAACCCGCAATTGCCGCACGCATTTTAATCACCTCAAAATTCATCAATGCAATCAATCAGTTAAATCACTCACCCACAGATCATCAGAAATGTTATCCACAAAAAATGTGGACAGCTTGAGATGCGTCACTAACCACGGTTATGCAAGGCCGCAATTTCCTGGATATCCAGGTCACGCTCCATGATGCGCAGCAGATCGTCATGGATCTGGCCTGACCTGTGCAGTCTGAGCAATTCCTGCCGCCCGGCAGCCACTGCGGCCAGCACCACGTTAAAATGGGCCTGGCGTACATCCCTAGGCAGATTCTCTGTATCTTTCATGGTGTCAGACAACTCGGCCCGATAGCGATACTGTTCCAGCAGACGCGGATGGATGACTGCGCCCGCCTCATCATGGGCCAGCTTGCTCACCACCGCATATTGTGCCGTTTCCAGCCTGGCCCAGGTCTGTGCTTCATTCAGGTAAGGATGTTCGTGTGCGGTCGGTTTCAATTTCAGCACATGGATGATCCAGCCTATGGTGGTGCCCTGGAACAACACGGTGACCAGGATCACGGCAAACGCACACAGCAACATCAGGTCCCGCCCCGGCACCTCAGCCGGAACAGCCAGTGCCGCCGCCAGCGTAACCACGCCGCGCATGCCGGCCCAGCTTTTGACAAACGACTCACGCCAGCTGGTCGGCAGCGAAATCGTATGACGTTTTCTTTTGTAAACGCTGGCAATCCCGTCCACCGCAAATACCCAGACAAACCGGGAAGCGATCACCACGACCAGCACCAGCAGCACTTCCATGCTGTAATCCGCCATGGATTTTTCGGCATGCGCAATACGCTCCCACACCCCGCGCAACGATAAACCGATCAGGATAAACACCAGCGACTCGAACATGAAAATCATGATATCCCAGAAGGCATTGCCGCGCCGGCGTGCTGTGGCAGTCATGATTTCATGCTGGTACCAGCCCAGCATCATGCCGTACGTCACGGTGGCAATCACACCGGAAACACCCAGGTGCTCACCGACTACATAACATATCCAGCCCGGCAGGGCAGAAGCCAGGATCATGAGCGAAGTATCATGCAGGTAACGCAAGGTTTTAAATACCAGATATCCGAATGCAGCGCCCAGCAATATGCCGCCCAGACTCAGGAACACAAAATCTCCCAGCGCCGACTGCATGGAAAATACGCCGGTCAGCATGACCGCAATGGAAAACTTGTACAGCACCAGGCCAGTCGCATCATTAAGCAGGCTTTCGCCTTCCAGCAGTACCATCAGCTTGCGCGGCAAAGCGACGCGCTGCAGCACCGCCTTGGCGGCAATCGCATCGGGTGGCGACACAATCGCACCCAGTGCAAAACAGGCGGCCCATGGCAAGGCCGGGCTTAAGGTATGCAAGGCCACACCAACGGCCAGCGTGGTAAACAGCACTGCACCTATCGCCAACAACAGGATGCCGGTCAGGTGGCGCCTGAACTCATGCCAGACCGTGAAATAGGCGCCCTGCATCAGCAAGGGTGGCAGAAACACCACCAGCACCAGCGCAGGATCAATTTCAAACGCAGGCAATTCCGGCATGAATGCAATCACTGCTCCGCCCATTAGCTGCGCCACCGCCGGTGGCAAGCGCAGTTTTTTCGCCACCAGTTCCAGCACGATAATGGCCACCAGGAAGAACAGAATCAGGTTGAAATAGAACTCGTTTGTCATAAGAATTTACCGGCTGATCAGACTGCTTAGCCGACATAGTATATGCCAGCCGCGCTGCCTGTAACCTGGCTTGCAACGTAAGGATAGGCGGAATACGCATCAGCTTGGCCAGCTCCCGGACAAAAATGTCCTGTAAAAGAACCATTCCATCCCCTACAATATCAAACTCGGTGTAAACCAAGGAGCACAGATGTTTAAACTGAAAAAATGGTGCTGGACACAATGGCAGAAACTATTGGGGACTGACCGCGCCTATGCGAAGTATCTGGCGCATTTCGAGCGCTACCAGACGCAAGTTGTTGATCCCGATTTGCAGCAGTCACTGCAATTGAAGCCCATGAGCAAGGAAGAATTCCTGCAAGCCTGGCAGAAAAAAACACTCAAACCGGCCGGCAAGTCCTGCGGCTGTGGTTCTGGCGGCTGCAGTTAACGCATCAAGGCCTGCGACATGGACATGCTCAAAACCAGTTCCGGCAAGCTACGTGCAATTGCTTATGACGCAAATAGCCGCACCTTGCGGGTAGAACTGGATGATGGCACTGCACTGGAATATGCGAATGTAGGTGAAAGTGTATGGTGCAACTTCAGGAACTCAGCCGCACAGTGGAGCTATTACCGTGACAATATCGAAGAGGAATTCACGGCCAGGCGGGTATCAGCCCGATCCGGCGCTGACAGGCCAGCGGGCAGAAATCCGCTGGACGATTTATTCCGTTAACATTTTCCGCCAGGAAGAAACTGCAGCCTGACAAGTTCCGTCATGTGCCCTTAAAACGGCACATCAAAACAAGACCTGAAATAGCGGGTCGCATATAACCCCAGCGCAGTATGATGCTTGCCAGGGGAAAGCCAGTCCACCAGAAAATCCATACGCGTTTTACCCGCCTCAAGCAGGCGTACATGGCGCTCGAAAGCCAGCTGATCCTGATTAAAGTCGCTGCTGCCACGCAAGGGTGCCATACGGCGACCGGTGCGCAAATCATACACATTTCCCTGTATGCGGCCATGCTCTTCCTCGCTGATCAATAACTGTTTCTCCACCATACGCCAGGGCCGTCCCAGCCTGGCCAGCATGGGCAGCTTTTCCAGGGCTTCGCCAGCAATCCAGTCATAGATTACTTGCTGCTCATAAGCAGTAAACACGCCGAACATTGGTGCCTTTTCGCCGCCGGAAAACGTTTTCCAGAACGGGCTTTGCTCAGGGTCCTGGTGTCGTTTGATCCAGCCGGTTTTTTCCATCTCGCGCAGAAAACTGGCGACCCGCGCCTGATCTGCCAGCCATTCATTAATGGTTTTACCGGAGATCACACAGCGGTTGGCATGCATAAAGCGCCCTATGGTCGCCTTGGCTTGCAGAATACGCACCACTTCATCCTCCAGATCAAACTGCCGGATAATCTGCAGGGTACTCAAGCCGGCATCATTCAATTTCACGCCTGCGAGGATGCGCTGCATGTATTGCTGCTTATCCCCGAACAGCGGCATCGCCTCGGCTACCGCCTCGACAGCGGCATGTGCATGCCCGGTCTGTGCGTTATCAATCGTGGTGTGCAGGGTGAAATAATAGGGGTCTATATTCAGCTCTTTCAGCTCATAAGCGGTAATCAGCAGGTGCAAGGGCAGTTGCTCATAACCAAGGTTGAAACCTATCACCTCAGGCAAATGCGTTTCGGTATTGGCAGCCAGTGCCAGTTGCACGGCGCCATGAGTAAAGAATCTGTCATCAAGGTTCTTCCAGTCTTCGCAGCCATTGGCTCGCAGCAATTTACGATAAAGCACCACGTGATTCATGCTTTCCACGCCGTCACCCAGCTCTTCAAGATAAATCCGGATTAACGAAGCCAGCCGGGGATCCTGCCAGTGGGGCAGCAAGCCGTACAGCCAGGCGCCATCCACCATTTTGGTCGGGGCAACCGCTCTTAAAAAATACAGTGCGTGGGCTTTGCTGGCAAAATAGCGGCGTGGCTGGCCGTTTTTCCTGGCTTCGAGATATTGCTGGTACTGGCGGCCCACGGTTTCGTTATGATCGGCGAGCCAGGCGTGTAACTGCGCCATTTCTGCGGGCATGCTGGCAGTATGGTGGCGGGTTGCCTGCAGTTGCGCAGTCAGGAAGCCGGCATGTTGACCGCTGCCACCGCTCGCCTGCACAGACTCCAGCAGTGAAAAATACACTGCTTTTGAAGCGCCACAGCGCGCCACTGCCTGCGGCTTTCCAGTTTCTTCGTACATCCCAGCCATGGTCTTGAATCTCCGGTTTATCAAGCTGATAAGGTACGCAGATACCGGCAAAATCCCTATCGGACAATCAAGGAGCTATATGTAGGAATACGCTTATAAGAGGATTGTGCCAGTTCTGTTAATCTATAAATACTGTCAACCCGGCACAGAAATGGCGGATGAGCGCCATTCTGGTAAGGAAAAATTTTGCAAAAACATATCCATATAGAAAAGCTGTTACTTGCCTTGCAGGATCGCGAATATCGTTTCGTCACGGTGACGCCGGTCACCCATCAGCGGGTTAACCAGCGGGCAGAAAATGCATGGGCCAGCAATCTGCGGGATGTGTTCGGCTGGAACCGGCCCTTTATGCCGGAAATTCTGGACGATGAGCTGTTTGCACTGATGCAGGATGCGGATATCTTGCGGCCATTTGCCCGGGGCTGGCAGTCAGTGGTCCGCGTATCCAGCCTGCATGACAAGCTGTTTTTGCACTCAGGGTTTCCTACTGATGCTGCAGATGCCGTGTTTTTCGGGCCTGATACCTATCGTTTCGTCAATGCCATGTATGGCAGTTTGTCCTCACTGCCTGGCAAAGTGCAGCGCTGTGTGGATATAGGGACCGGTTCCGGGGCCGGGGCGATTTTGCTGGCTGAGGCCTTGCCCTATGCCGAAGTGACTGGCGTAGATATTAATCCCCAGGCCTTGTCTTTTGCTGCCCTCAACGCCCAGGTCAATGCCATCAACGTCCACTTTCAGTACAGCAATCTGCTGCATGACCTGCCTGGGGAATTTGACCTGATGATTGCCAACCCGCCCTACCTGGTGGATCCTGCGGCAAGAGCCTACCGGCATGGCGATGGCCCGCTGGGAGCCCAGCTGTCACTGGATATCGTGGATGCGGCACTCGCCCGCCTGGCGCCTGGCGGCACCCTGATGCTTTATACCGGCGTGGCCATTATTGACGGTCATGACCCGTTTCTGCAGGAAGTCAAACACAGGACCGCAAACGCCGGCTACAGCTACCAATACACCGAGCTGGACCCGGATATTTTCGGCGAAGAACTGATGACCGGGGCCTATGCCAGCGCAGACAGGATCGCGGCAGTCTGGCTGGTGGTGAGCCGGCCTAGCGTGGCAAGCGATACCTTGTTACAGCTAATCAGTGCCCCATGAAATAAACAGGCGCACTGACAGTTACCCAGGGGTAATCACTATGTCAGTACTTTCGTCTGCGTTTTATCCAACATGAGCGACAGCAGATACAAGCGGCAGTCAAATTCGTATTGCATATAGTCGGGCGCCATATGCAAACACAGCTGGTAAAACGCCTTGTCATGCTCACGCACTTTGAGATGTGCCAGCTCATGCACCACAATCATGGTCAGGAACTCGGCCGGCGTGGTTTTAAAAAAGGAAGAAATGCGGATTTCTTTTTTTGCCTTGAGCTTACCGCCCTGCACCCGCGAGATGGCAGTATTCAAGCCTAGTGTTTGCCGCTCTATGGTCAGCTGGCTGTCAAAATATACCTTGTCCAGCAAAGGCGCATTTTTGAGGAAACGCTGTTTCAATCCGTTGCAGAAGTCATACAAGGCCTTGTCACTCTGGATGGTATTGGGCTGCGGATAGCGCTGCCGGAAATACTGGTCAAGCTGACCGCTGGCATGCAGCTGCGCCACCTGGGCCTGAACATGGGCCGGGTAACCGGGCAGGTATTGTTGAATCAGTTGCAATGACATGCCGCTATTTTAGACGAATCAGCCCGACATCAGGCCCGCTGGCCGGCGGGCGTCGCCAGATATTCCTGGATATGCGCCTGTGCCATCGGTTTGGCATAGAAATAGCCCTGAATCAGCTGACAGCCCATCGCTTGCAGAAATTCCACCTGACTTTCAGTTTCAGCCCCTTCGGCCACGCATTCGATCTGCATGCCCTGGCACAAGGCCAGAATGGCGCGCACAATGGTCTGGCTGGTGGCGCTGGTTTCAATATCGCGGATAAAGCTGCGGTCTATTTTCAGTTTATCCAGCGGCAGATTCTGCACATGGCTCAGGCTGGAATAACCGGTGCCAAAATCATCGAGGGCGATTCTGGCCCCGGCCTGGCGCAGCAATTCGATATTGTTCCTGGCGGTGGCAAAGTCCTGCAGCAGCGCGGTCTCGGTAATCTCGAAAATAAAGCGTTCCGGATGGATACCGCTCTGCTGGACTATGCCTATCAGTTCTTCGATCACCGCCTTGTTGGTCACATCGTAAGCGGACAAGTTGAATGACAATCGGATATGCGCCGGCCAGGCTGTCATTGCAACCAGCGCTTTTCTGAACATCAGCCGCGTGATGTCAGATACCATGCCCAGGCTTTCCGCCACGCCGATAAACATATCCGGCGCAACCACGCCCAGTTTGGTGCTATTCCAGCGGGCCAGGCTTTCAAAGGAGCTGACTTCGCCGGTAGGCACATGCACAATGGGCTGGAACACCGGGAACAGCTCGGCTTCCAGATCTGCCGTGCGCAAGGCCTGATCGACTTTGCTTAAATGCAGTCGCGCCTGCTCCAGCGCCAGCGAATAAACCTCCATGCTGCCGCGCCCGGTACGTTTGGCGTGATACAGCGCAAAATCGGCATGCTCGTACAAATCCTGTGCCGTCTCCCGCTTGTCGCCATACACACAGGCGCCTATCGAAGCCTTGATGGTAATCGGTATGCCATCCAGTTGCATGGGCCGGGCAATCACGTCTGTAATTTCTTTACCCAGTTGCGTCAGCGTCACCTGCCCGGCATCCGTGGTGAACTGAAAGGCAAACTCGTCGCCGCCCAGACGGTAAAACTGTACATCCGCCGTCCTGATATGCGACAGGCGCAAACCGATTTCGACCAGCACCAGATCACCGACATGATGACCATACGCGTCATTCACCGGCTTGAAGTTATCCAGATCGACGATGCCCACGGCAACCCTGGTGGTCTCGGCTTTGGCATGCGCCAGCCGTTGCTCCACATGCAGGAAGAACTGGCGACGGTTGGGCAGACAGGTCAGGGTATCCTGATGTGCCAGTCGCTGGTTTTCTTCCGATAATGCATGTGTGGCATAGGTCGCATGTACCCATTGATCAAACACATGGTTACTCGCACGCATCGCCAGTAACAAGCCGATTTCAAATACCAGTATCAATGCCGTCAGCAGATTTGGGTGTTCAAAGTTACCGAGGAAAATGCAGCTGATGGTCGCGGCAAGCAAAAAGAAATTGTAAATATAGGTGGCTGCACCGAGCCTGCTTAATATGAAAGCAAAGCATACCCCGTACAGCGTGGTATCCATAATCAGGAAATAATGACCAAACGTATCGGTGTGCCTGAACAGATACAGAGTCCTGACAAACGTCGCCACGCCTGCCAGCACCAGTATCATGGATGCCGCCTGCAGCCGCCAGCGCATTTGCTCAACGCTAGCCTGATCATTGCGGTGGCGAAACCAGTAAAGGAATATCAGCCCGCCCAGGCTCATGCGGATTAACGGCAGCATCACCGCCGCCGTCCACGCCACCTCATCCATTAATGCAATAATCTGGATCGCCGTGGCGCTCAGGGCAGTGAAGATCAGTACAGGTACCTCACCTGACAAACTGCGATATCTTGCGCGCAAGATTTCGGGGCTGATGGCGCTGGAAAAAAACATTTTCTAAATCAATGAGGGTTTAGCAGATATTAAGCAGCAGCAATCCGGTTCAATCTTCCGGAAACCGCCAGATTTTCTGCTTAAATCCATTGCTTTGTTTAAAACAGGTAAAGAAACCTCAGCATTGTAAATCCAATTACCGCTGTTTTTCGCCAAACACAGCTTAAAATATGGCTTGCTGCTACGATGGAAGTTTTAAGAAGGAAAAAGCAAGCGCGACAAACTTTGCGCTTGTCACAAGACTCTAACCATAGACGCCTGCCGTCAGCAATCACACCAAGGAGGAAACATCATGGCTCAAGCATTAAAAGATGCCAAACTGGAAGCTCATCTGGATGCAGTGGAAAAACACAAGGCATTACTGGAAAAACTGCACCTGAATGGCAATGCACATCTGGACGAAGTGAACAGTTCGCTGGAGCAATTGACGCTGACGCTGGAGGAATACCTGAAAATTATCGGCATTCCGTAATCATGATGCCGGTCGTTTTTTCCTGCTGCGGGACTTGGTCGGATTAAGTTCGCCTGGCTCATCGGCATGCGACCAGTCCAGTTCAGCCAGGCCGGAATCCAGCTCCAGGCGACTTAACAGCTTGCGCGCGTCAAACGGCGCCTTGACTTTGATATCGTTATCAAAATAGCAGTAAACATCGCGCGACTTGCGCGAGACAGGTGGCTGGTCTGAAATCAGGCGGGCGTCTGCCGGTTGCCCGCCCCGGCTCCAGGCGGCAATCCTGGCTGCCCAGTCATCCAGTGCCTTATCGGTGTAACCGCTGGCATACAGTTTTTCTGCACCATGCAAGCGCAGATAAGTGAAATCTGCAGTGATATCTTCCCGGTATGGCCATTTGCCCGCCGTATCGGCAATCACCAGCGCTACTTTGTATTTGCGTAGCAGCGCAATGAACTCGGGCGTTTCAAAACTGGCGTTGCGGATTTCCACCGCATGCCGTAACGGCCGCTTGCGGTCAGTTTCCAGGTAATCACGTCCTTGCATGAAAGCCTCGCGACACCGGGCAAGCCTGGCGGCAGCGCCCGTATCCTGCGGTAACTGCCGCAGGAAATCTTCGAACAGGGCAGCCTCGAATTTGAAGCTGGGCGGAAACTGCCACAAAACAGGCCCCAGTTTTTCCCTGAGCGCCAGCAGGCCGGAAGCGAAGAAATTTGCCATGGCAGATTCAATATTGCGCAGGCGCAGGATATGCGTGATATAGCGGGTGGCCTTGATACTGAAGATAAATTCCGCGGGCGTTTGTTCATACCATTGCTGGTAGCTTGACGGGCGCTGCAAGGCATAAAAAGAGCCATTCAGCTCTATGGTCGGCAAGGCGCGTGAAGCAAAAGCCAGCTCCTGCTTCTGGATCAGGCCTGCGGGATAAAACACCTTGCGCCATGGCGCATAACGCCAGCCGGAAATGCCTATCAGGATATGCGCGGTCATCGCGATGCGCTTTCAGAGCCGGGGATGGGCGCCAGACCATTTACCCATCATTGCGGCTGTTGAGCTCCTCGTTGGAAAGCTGGCCATGTTGTATTTCCGGACCCAGTTCGGCCTCCTCGGTTTCGGGAGCCGGCTTTTTCCGGCTGTCAGGCTCACCTGGTTTTACCGGTTGCCGGCCTTCGCTACCTGGCGCGTGGTCACTGCGACCAGAGGATTCAGCCATGCTTGTCTCCTTGAATATCCAGGCATATTGCCTGCTCTGTCATGACCTCACGCGAACGAAAGCTCATGCCAGATGGTTTTATCCCTCGTCCGTGAAGGCTCATCAAAACCGTTCTGGTGTGACTTCAGCACCTGTTTATCCACTGTCAGGATAAGCTCGAAGCGGCTGATTGCCGGCAAGGCATTATACGGGCCTGAAGGGTCGAACGACCGGTAGTGCAGGCACAGGTAAATGTCTGGCGCTATTGTCAGCTCGAACCGTTGCGCATAGGCGAAAGAAGTCGATACATCCGTTTGCGTAAAACCAAATGCCAGCGCATCACGCTTGACGTTCAGCCAGTCCTGCTCACTGCATGCCTGGTCTATGGAAAAACTTAATACCTCAAAAACCTGTTCTGCAAATTCATTCGGAGCCATCTGTATTCAACCTCTTGTTACACATTCCGCCTGAGTCACTCTCTCTAGCCATGACTCAGAAACTGGCGCCCAGTTTAGGTTGACTCCTGCCGATTCCATACTGGGGAAAGTCCGATTTTCTTGTCAGATAAATCTGGCAAATCAGCTATGCATTCTAGCTAGCCATGGCCAGACAGATGGCCAGGCAGATAGCTTTCCAGGCGCCTGCCTGGATTGTCCTACAGCGAAATAGGACGATACTTACTACCCTCTCTCCCGGCAATTCACCGATACTTTCCGTTTACATCTCTTCACCAATTCGGGGAATTATCATGGCAAGAAAATCAAAAACCCAGGTCGGGCTGGGATCAATGTTATCTACCGTTTCGGGGCCTTCCACCCATGAACCACCGGTTTCTTCCATAGACGGCGTCGTCCCCGGCGACCTGGTCGATAAAATCGTGGGCGGAGATACGCTCTCGCAGACTTTTCCGTTTAACCCGACCAAAGCATCGGAATACGGCGAGGTTGCCAGGTGCCCGTTTGCCGGTGCCGCGCACGACCCCGATGATCCGGTAGTGATGGCCAGTACCATCAGTGAGGCCAATGCGAGTGACAAAACCGGAGAAGGTCCGCCACCGGGTGAAAACCTGCAGAAAGGTGACCTGGACCGTAGCCGTGTCGACTCTGCCGGGCAAGCGCTGACCACTAACCAGGGTGTGACTGTAGGCGATAACCAGAGCTCGCTCAAAATAGGCCTGCGCGGGCCAACCGCCATGGAAGATTTCATCCTGCGCGAAAAACTCACCCATTTCGACCATGAACGCATTCCCGAACGGGTGGTCCATGCCCGCGGTTCTGCCGCGCACGGCTATTTTGAAAATTACCAGCCGCTCACGCAATACACCAAAGCCGCGCCCTTCAGTGAAGCGGCCAAGCAGACACCGGTGTTTGTGCGCTTCTCCACCGTGGCCGGTGAACGTGGTTCCACTGATACTGCCAGGGATGTACGCGGATTCGCAGTCAAGTTTTATACCGATGCCGGCAACTGGGACCTGGTCGGTAACAATATGCCGGTGTTTTTCATCCAGGATGCCATGAAATTTCCCGACCTGGTGCACGCCGTCAAACCGGAGCCACATAACGGCATGCCGCAAGCGGCGTCCGCCCATGATACGTTCTGGGATTTTGTTTCACTCATGCCTGAAGCCACCCACATGATGATGTGGCACATGTCGGACAGGGCCATCCCGCGCAGCTACCGCATGATGCAGGGCTTTGGCGTGCACACTTTCCGGCTGGTGAACGAGAAGGATGAATCGGTATTCTGCAAATTCCACTGGACGCCCATCGCCGGCACCCACTCGCTGATCTGGGACGAAGCCGTCAAGATCAGCGGTGCCGATCCGGATTTTCACCGCCGTGACCTGTGGGAAGCGATAGAGGCCGGCGCCTATCCGGAATGGGAGTTGGGCCTGCAGATATTCACAGAGGAACAGGCCGAAGCGTTCGATTTCGATGTGCTGGATGCCACCAAGATTATTCCGGTCGAACTGATCCCACTGATTCCTGTCGGCAAAATGGTCCTTAACCGCAACCCGGACAATTTCTTTGCCGAAACAGAACAGGTGGCGTTCTGCACTGCGCATATCATCCCCGGCATCGACTTCAGCAATGACCCCTTGCTGCAAGGCCGCATCCACTCTTATATAGATACTCAGCTGACGCGGCTGGGCGGGCCCAATTTTCATGAAATCCCCATCAATGCGCCATTGAAGCAGATCCATAACAACCAGCGCGATGGCATGCACAGGCAGAATATTCCGCGCGGCCGGGTCGCGTATGAGCCCAACTCCCTTGCTGGCGGCTGTCCGTTCCAGGCTGGCATGAAAGGCTTTACCACCTTCCCCGAACATATCACCGAAGACAAGGTGCGCGGCAAGGCCGAAAAATTTGCCGACCACTATTCGCAAGCCACCCTGTTCTGGAACAGCCAGTCAGCAGCGGAACAGCAGCACATCATCAATGCCTACCGCTTTGAGCTTTCCCGCGTGCAAACGCCTGCCATTCGCGAGCGCATGGTGTCATTACTGGTAAATGTAGATGCCGGGCTGGCACAAGCCGTGGCCGACGGGCTGGGCATTCCATTGCCAGATGCTGCGCCGCTGGCGGGCGGCGGCCCTTTTCCGGTATTACCCGATTCCCCTGCTTTATCCGAAATGCATTATCCCGGCGATGGCTCTATCAAAACCAGACGGGTCGCCATCCTGGCTGCCAACGGTGTCGATGAAACCAGCCTCAACACACTCTATGACGCCATCCTCATGCAGGGCGGTGCACCGCGTGTGGTCAGCATCAAGCTGGGCACCCTGGAAACCCTGCAGGGCAACACGCTGGATGTGGAAACCACCATGGAAAGCATGCCCAATGTCCTGTTTGACGCCATGGTGATTGCCGATGGCGAAACTTCGATTGATAATCTGACAATGGATGGCCGTACCTTTGAATTTTTGCGTGACCAGTACCGTCACTGCAAACCCATCCTGCTGCCTGCAACCGCAAAACATCTGCTGGAAAAAGCCGGCATTGCCACCGTGTTGCCAAGCGGTGCGCCTGATCCAGGCTTGCTGGTGGCCGATGTGCTGAACGCAGAATGGATAGAAAAATTCATCACCACGCTGGGCCAGCCACGCGATTACTCGCGTGAAACAGACCCGCCCCTGGTTTAACGGAGACGTGTTCAGACCGCCATCGTTTGAGACCAGACTAGTGGCCCGTCAGCGGTTTTTTACGCTGACGGGTTTTTATGCATGTTTGATGACAGGTTTTGGCTTAGACTATTCGTCATTCCGGCGGCGTCGCCTTAAAACGGCATCCAATCTCAAAAATACGGAAACTTGAGGAGTCAGCATCATGGAAGCTTCAATACACACACTCAACCATTTATTCGCCCAGCTCGGCTTGCCTAACAGTGATGCCGAGATTGAAACCTTCATCAAAACGCACAGCCACCTTGCAGGTTATATTTCCCTGGCTGAAGCACCGTACTGGACACCCGCACAAGCCGCCTTTTTACGCGAAGAAATGCTGAAAGATGCCGACTGGGCGGAAGTGATAGACCAGCTGAATACCAGGCTACACAAGCAATAAAACCACACCATACTTATGTAGCGCTGCCCCTGGCTCATACCAGCCCAGACCAGTCACCCAATGGCAGCATCGCAACTCCAATGCGCCAAGTTGTATTCAACGATCAATTTAACCCTGACTTTTATCTCAAATCCGGCATTTCCATTGCAAGATATAAGTGCATAATATTGTTGCGTCACCCGATTCACAGATTTGGATTTCACTAATTAACAAATAACAAAATCAATCTCTGCCAGCGATTCTTAATATTCATCTGGCGATCAAAAGGGGCATGCGTTATGGATTCTGGCAAGCGCAACAATGGAGGCGGCATGTTATCCAGTGACTTCAGCCTGCCTGAATTCAGCTCGCCGGCAGGCACAAACCCCGCCCCGTCGTTTACCCGGTCCCTGGTAATTAATGTCGTTGGCCTGGTGGTCATTCTGGGTCTTGTCTTATTAACCATATTGACCTGGCATGGCATGACCAGCACCGATCAAGCCGCGCGACGAGAAATCACAAGTTCGCTCACCCAGGCCACTGCAAGACTGAATACTTTGCTGCTTGCAACAGAAATGACCGCAGAGTCGGCAGAGCGGGCTGCGCGATCGCTATCAGTCCACACATCCACCCTCAGACCCATATTGGAGAACTCATTGGCAGCGCTGGAGCAGCGCCCGGAATTAAGCTATCTGGGGCTGGTACTCTCTGCCACCGGAGAATACGTCAACATTGAACGAACCGCTGCCGGGGAGATATTTCTCTGGCATTTTCCGGCTCCCGGTAGCGCCTCTCAATACATACAGACATTCAGGCTGGAGCCCAACGGTTTTAATCTCAGCGACTCGCTGCCAACCAATGGTTATGATCCGCGTACCCGGCCGTTCTATCAGGCGGCGTTAAATACCACAGCAGAAGGTGCATGGTTACCGGCCTATCAGTGGATAGAACACGTTTATCAGAAAAAGGCTCTCTGGGGCCTTAGTTATGTCAAAGCACTAAGAGATGCATCCGGGGCAGTGATTGGTGTACTGGATGCAGACTTTGACTTGCCAGCCCTGAAGCGGTTTTTAGATGGCCTGTCTTCAGAATACGGCGCCCGTTTATATGTGATAGAACTGGGCGAAACGCCCAGAATGCTGGGCGCTCCGGATATTGAACGCGAGCCTCATGCAATTCCCGCTGAATTCTCCGCACTCAGCAGGTTATCTGACGACACTTATACTGCCGATACTTATGTCTCCAAAATGTCTTTAAATGGAGAAAAGCAATGGGTCGCAGCCAGGCGCATTCACCTGAAGGGTGGTCAGTCATGGCTGGTGGTCGCCTCCAGGGTGACCCCGGTCATTGAATCCTCGTTGCAACGGCAACTATTGCAAGTCGTTGGCATGGGCACCGCAATCGCATTGGCACTGGTGCTGATTTCCCTGCGAATGGCTCATCGTTTCGGCAAGCCGCTGGCAGAACTGGAGAGCCATTTGGTCAGCCATGGGGAAACGTTAACGGAAGCATCGGCACCAAGTCCTGATCTGCCATCGAAAGGCTTCCGTGAGACCCAGAAACTAAGAGTAGCCCTGGAAGGCATGGCCGATACCATGCGCCAGAAAGCGCTCGCACAGGAACAGCAGTTAGCTTCCATCAGTTTAAAAAATGCCATTCTGGATTTCACATCCGTAGCGATTTTCAGTCTTGATGATCAACTGCGGGTCATTGAATGGAACGCTGCAGCCGAGCGGCTGTTCGGCATCAAGCGTGAGGATGCCTTTGGAAAATGGGTAGGCAATATTGTACAAACACCCCATGACGCCATTGACTGGCACCAGCTCCTGGTCTCACCGGATCATCATGTGTATCAGCTCAATGGCACCAAAGGCGTGTTTGATGCCGAATTGAGCATCATGCACCTGCATCAGCACGAACATGACATTTATACCTGCGTACTCAATGACATCAGCGAAAGCAGGCGTCTGGCACAGAAGCTGAGGCAGGACCTTGATTATGCCGAGGCGGTGCTCAACAGCCTGCCCGGCGTGTTTTACCACTATGATGAAAGTTTGCGACTGGTGCGCTGGAACGACAATTTCGAGCAGGTCACCGGCTACTCAAAAAGCGAGCTCAGTGGCGCGAGCCCCATGATGTTTTTCGCCGATGAAGATAAAGCCCTGGTACAGAGCCGCGTTGCCGAAGTGATGAGCAAAGGTGAGTCATCGGTAGAGGTGGACTATCTGCTGCGCGATGGCCGGCGTATTCCCTATTTTTTTACCGGTGTACGTTTTGAACACGCTGGCAAACTGGGTTTTGTCGGCGTGGGAACCGATATGACAGAGCGCAGGCAGGCTGAACAACGTATCCGGCACCTGGCGCTATATGACACACTCACCGGATTACCCAACCGTAACCTGATCGAAGAAAACATTCAGCAAGCCATGGCGTTGGCAAATGCACATGCGCACGCCTTCTCGCTACTCTATATTGACCTGGAGCGGTTTAAAATTGTGAATGGTGGCTATGGTCATTTGTTCGGTAATGCCGTCCTGAAAGCGGTCGGTGAGCAGCTGGCCAAGCTTGTGCATGCGAACGACGTAGTTGCACGTCTGGTCGGAGATGAGTTCCTGATTCTGATACAGCGAATCAGCCAGCCTGAGGAGTCAACCGCCATCGCCACCAGCATTATCGAAAACTTCAACGCTCCCGTTCGGGTACAACATCAGGATATCCATTTATCCATCAATATCGGCATCAGCATTTACCCGGCCGAGGGTGGCCAGACAACGCATGAGACGGCAGATAGCCTAATCAACCATGCCGAAATCGCCATGTACCAGGCAAAAAAACTGGGGAACAACACTTTCCAGCTGTTCAACCCCGATATGGGATTGAACGTCCAGCATCGTATCGATCTGGAAATCAGTCTGCGCAATGCGATTGCTGACAATCAACTCCATCTGGTTTACCAGCCCAAGGTGAATCTGAAGAATGGCGAGATCAGTGGCTGTGAAGCGCTGATTCGCTGGACACACCCGGACTTAGGCATGGTATCGCCTGCACAGTTTATTCCAATCGCAGAAGACTCGGGGTTGATTATAGAGATTGGTGACTGGGTGCTACGTAGCGCCTGCCTGCAAGGCCGCGCCTGGATAGACGCAGGATTACCGCCGACCTGCATTGCAGTCAACATTTCGGTACGCCAATTTTTGCAACAGGACATGATTGCCTGGGTGGCCCGCACACTGCAAGAAACCGGCTTGCCACCTGAATGCCTGGAACTGGAACTGACTGAAAGCCTAATTGCCCAGGATATAGAGCGCGTCACCGAAACGATCAATCAGCTCAAGGCGCTGGGCATCAAATTGTCTATCGATGATTTCGGCACTGGCTACTCCAGCCTGAGCTACCTCAAGAGTTTTCGCGTAGATACTCTGAAAATCGATCAGTCCTTTGTACGCAATATGCTCACCGAAACAGAAGACGCGACGATAGTACTGGCCGTGATTGCCCTGGCGCATAGCCTGAAGTTCAAAGTGATTGCCGAAGGCGTGGAAACCGGGCAGCAGTGCAACTACCTGAAACTGCACGATTGCGACGAAATGCAGGGTTATTATTTCAGCAAACCTATCCTGGCAGCAGAACTGGCCACACTGTTGCAAAGCAGCTCAAAACTAACGCTTCTGGACCTGCAACAAGACTACTAACACTCTCGGGCTATCCCTCTGTCTGCGGCGAAAGCCAGCCCGCTCTCTTAATCGCGGTTTATTTTTCGGTGAATTTGCCGTTTTCCAGCATTTGCCCCGGCTCCACATCCGGCTGGTTCTGCCGCTCAATGGCAGGGTTTCCCGCCAGCTGTCCCAGATTGCCTTTCACCGTTTTTTGTTGCGCCGTATCTTTCTCCACGCTTTTCACTACATTAGATTTTTCTTCGATGTTGTCTACGGGTACTGCTGAATCGAATGACATCATTATCTCCAGTCAAGTGATGGTCCGTTAAAGCTCTTCAGGCGGAATATAGTTTTCTCGACCTCCGTCGGGTGCCTCTATCGTTTCATCATAAGGCTCCAGGTCCGGGTCCAGCACGGTATCGTCATCGGGTTCAACCGCAATATCTGTTTCCATATCGGGAATATCGTTGGGATCGCCAGCCATCTCTATCTCCTTTTATCGAGCAGAAACACTCATTAACAGCAGAACAGCCTCAATGTTAAGACGGTGGCTCCCACAGGAACCACCGCCATGCTGAGTATCAAGCACGGAAACCTATATAACTTCCAGCCTTGATATCAGCAATGTCAGTCTAACCGGGAACAAAATTCAGGTTTATCGGGGGATGGCTGGATTGCCCGTAGGAATTTTCAGATCAGGCGTAGAAAAGCCGGAATCTGCAGCTGGACTAGCTGGCGAGTTAATGTTCGTCCACCAGGCCGAATATCTGGTGGTAGATAGCCGCGGTAATGTGCACAGCGAACAAGGGGTAAATCATCACGGAAACCAGGTAGTGCAAGCCCTCTGCAGTTTTGTGGATGACGTCAGCTTTCGCGAACAACGGCGGCACCTCAAGCAGGTTGAAAAAATGCCAGGGCTCGCCACTGGTCAGCAAAATCAGTAAGCCCAGGATGCATTGCGTTATCAGGATGATATAAATTGACCTGTGCAGCGAAATCGCCAGCAGTTTCTGCCAGCTTTTGATATGGTAAGAATGAATGGGGTTGGGGTTCAGGTTGCGCCATGTCAGCCTGGCAAGCATCACCATCAGAAAAAGCATGCCTATGGATGAATGCTGTATGACCAGTGCCAGCTTGTCAGGCCCGGCATCCTTATCTGAAAACTGGCTGGCAATCACAATCAGCGTCAACAGCATGGCCACACTGGTCCAGTGCAGGATCCTGGCGACCAGGCCATATTGCGTACTGGAATTCCTGATATCAATACTCATCGCAGCCCCCTGAATCCACGTTACCCTGGAGATAAATTCCGCTTATTTAAGGGAGTATCTGAGTACCTTGATTGCCGCCATACCGAAACCAAACGTGGTTAATGACAAGGTGGTGTACAGAAACAGCATGTAAGGCAGAGAGTGAATTTCCGGTGAAATCGCCAGCACCAGGAAAGCGGTCGGATTACCGATGGAACCCAGCGCCATGGGCCAGATCACAAATTTGGGCAACCGGATTTTTGACGCGTAAAACCCCAGTAACAGCATGGTCATCATCAGATAGTCCAAATGGCCCGAGAGCAGGTTGTCAGTGTTAGTAAATATATCGAGCATGTAAGGAATTTTCAGGCCTCTGGTCATCACCAGACACCATGCGAGTACCAGTCCCAGCAGCAACGAAATGCAGGCAGTTCTCAGTAAGATGACATTGCCGGCATGTTTATCTTCATTCATTTTTATTTCCCCCTTTTAACCTTCGCTTGGCAAGCGTTTCTTTTATAACCATGAGTGATGACTTACCTGCCCCACTCAAGGTAGACAGGTCTGTACATTTTTTTAGTTTATTATGCTTTTTTGAGTAATGCAATGGAGGAACAAATAATTTTCCGGGGTTGAGAAGTATCAAGCATCCGCTGTTTGAATACATGCGCAACCTTGCTACATTGTTACTTAAGCCCTGTGTTACCCTGATTTAGAATATTAACAGGCAGTCTTGCCAGGCAAGTCACAAAACCAACAATTAAAAATATGAACAAGCATTCCCATCGAAGCATTTTATTAAACCATCCTCAAACACCGG
Source organism: uncultured Methylophilus sp. (assembly GCA_966248215.1). Lineage (GTDB taxonomy): Bacteria > Pseudomonadota > Gammaproteobacteria > Burkholderiales > Methylophilaceae > Methylophilus. The sequence continues at coordinate 195,369 of CBIMYT010000002.1, forward strand.
TGACACGTGAGCAGATAAGCGCTTACTTTCATGAAACCTCCGATATCTATGAAGCCTTGTTTGAAACACTCACCAGTGACCAGGCCTATTACGTAAAACCGATTGCGCTGCGACATCCGCTGATTTTTTACTACGGTCACACCCATACTTTTTTTATCAACAAACTGGTGCTGGCCGGATTAATTTCCGAGCGCGTAAATCCTCAATTTGAGTCGATGTTTGCCGTCGGTGTGGATGAAATGGGCTGGGATGATGTGAACGAAGCGCACTACCAATGGCCAACACCCGCAGAGGTAAAAGCCTACCGTGCGCGTGTGCGAGAAGTGGTCGATCAGCTTATCGCAAGCCTGCCACTGCAACTGCCGATAGACTGGGAGAGCCCATGGTGGCCGATTTTGATGGGGATAGAACATGAGCGCATTCATCTGGAAACCAGCTCGGTGCTTATACGGCAACACGCCTTGCACTATGTGCAGTCTTTACCCGCATGGGCACCTTCTTCTGCCCTGGATGCAGCAGCGCCTGACAACACGCTGGTGACTATTCCCGCACGTGAGATCGTGCTGAACAGGCCTGACGGATATTACGGCTGGGATAACGAATACGGCCATTTTAAAACCCATTGCCCAGCGTTTGAGGCGGCAAAGTACCTCACCTCCAATAGCGAGTTTCTGAAATTTGTTGAAGCGGGCGGCTACCAGACAGATACCTACTGGCAAGAAGAAGGTCTGGCCTGGCGCAAATACACACAAGCCGAACATCCGACCTTCTGGATCAGGCAGGCAACAGGCTGGAAACTGCGCCTGATGACCGAAGAGGTCGACATGCCGTGGAGCTGGCCGGTGGAAGTCAATTACCATGAAGCCAGGGCTTTCTGTCACTGGCTGGCTGCGCAAACTGGCAAACCCGTGCGCCTGCCTACCGAACATGAATGGTATAGTCTGTATGAACATGCAGGCCTGTCAGACGACCAGATTGCCAATAATAACCAGGCCAATCTGTTTTTAGACCACGGCGCCTCGTCTTGCCCGGTCAATCAGTTTGCGCACGGTGAGTTATACGATGTGGTGGGAAATGTCTGGCAATGGACTGAAACGCCTATTTTTCCGTTTGATGGATTCAAGGTACATCCGCTGTACGATGACTTTACCACCCCGACCTATGATGGTCGCCATAATTTAATCAAAGGCGGCTCCTGGATTTCAACCGGCAACGAGGCGATTAAAAGTTCACGTTATGCCTTTCGCCGCCACTTTTTTCAACATGCAGGATTCCGCTATATTGTGACTGACACACCGGTAGAAAATAACGCCTCGCATTACGAATCTGACAAACTGCTGTCCGAATATGCCGAGTTTCACTATGGTGACAGCTATTTTGGCGTGCCCAATTTCCCCAGGACATTGAGCGAATATGCGATTCAACACCTGCAATCCAGACCAGCCGGAACGGCACTGGATTTAGGTTGTGCCACCGGGCGCGCCACGTTCGAACTGGCAAAACATTTTGACCACGTGACCGGCATTGATTTTTCTGCCCGGTTTATCGGCCTGGCGCTTAAACTGGCGCAGCAAGGCGTGTTGCGTTACACCATGTCCACCGAAGGTGATCTGGTCAGTTATCAGGAACGCAGCCTCACTGCGCTGCAATTAAATGAGGTCGCGCATAAAGTGGAATTCTGGCAGGGTGACGCGTGCAACCTGAAGCCACAGTTTACCGGCTACGATTTTATCCTCGCGGCCAACCTGATAGACCGGCTATATAGCCCGCGACAGTTCTTAAGCAGCATTCATGAGCGCCTGAACATCGGCGGCGTACTGATGCTGGCCTCGCCCTATACCTGGCTGGAAGAACATACACCACGGGAAGAGTGGATAGGCGGCTATAAAAAAGATGGTGAAAATGTGACCACGCTGGACGGCCTGAAAACCATTCTTGGCCAGCATTTCACGCTGATGCAGGCACCGGTCAAAATCCCGTTCGTGATTCGTGAAACACAGCACAAGTTTCAGCACACCCTTTCTGAGGTGACATTATGGGAACGCGTACGTTGAACGGACTGTTTGATCAAAACATCACCCGGGAAGGCACTGGCTCTCTGAAATATGATGGCAGAGTCGCCACTTTCGGCACCGATGATGTAATGCCGATGTGGGTGGCCGATATGGATTTTGCAGTACCAGCGGCCATCACCAAAGCGCTGCAAGCGCGGACAGATCATCCGGTGTTTGGCTATTCACTGGCACCGGACAGCCTGTATCAGGCTCTGATGGACTGGCTGCGGATCAAGCATGACTGGCAGGTGAAACGCGAGTGGATAATACTCACACCCGGTGTCGTACCTTCATTAAATCTGGTGGTCGCGGCGTTAACTGCCGAACAGGCAGGCGTGATCGTGCAGCCGCCGGTGTATTTTCCCTTTTTCTCTGCGGTGACCAACCAGCAGCGGCGTTTGATTGAAAGTCCGCTGTTGTTGCAAGACGATGGCAATTTTTCCTACCAGATGGATATGGCCCGACTGGAAGCGTCTGCCAAAGATGCCGAGATGCTGCTACTTTGCTCACCACACAATCCGGTGGGCCGCGTCTGGCAAAAAGACGAACTGCTGGCGTTGCTGGCCATCGCTGAAAAACACGATTTGATTATCCTGTCTGATGAGATTCATGCCGATCTGGTCTACACAGATCTGCCACATATCCCGCTAAGCCGCTTAAGCAGTCACTCATCCTTATCATCAGCAGCGTCGCACCGGATTATCACCGCGGTTTCACCCAGCAAAACTTTCAACATCCCGGGCCTTGGACTTTCTGCGCTGATCGTGCCGAATGAAACACATCGCCGCGCCATCCAGCTCCATTTGCAAACGCTTGGGATTTCCGTCACTAACCCGTTTAACCTGGTCGCATTTGAAGCTGCCTATCGTGACGGTGGCGAATGGCTGCATGCTTTAATGGCATATCTGCAAGCATCGCGCGATGAAGCGATTGCGTTTATTCAGGCATATTTGCCAGCCATCCGCGTCATTTGTCCGCAAGCCACCTATCTGCTGTGGCTGGATTGTCGCCAACTAGGCTTGGACGATGCCGCATTGAAGCGCTTTTTTATTGAGGAAGCCAGGCTGGGTTTATCTCCCGGAGCGATGTTTGGCCGCGGTGGCGAGGGCTTTATGCGCATGAACATCGGCACTTCAAAAGCCAATGTGCTGGCGGCGCTGATGCGGCTAAAAGCAGCCGTGGAAACTAAGCACAGGTAGCGAGAACGTCTGACATGCAGCTTACCCCAACATGCCTACCAGTTTTTCCGTATTCACTTTCATGAGTCAAAGGTCTTCACTCTATGTCAAACAAACCCTCTGCAAACAACTTTCCTGCCGGTTATCAACTGCCCGAGCTCTGGACCTGGGAACAAGGTAACGGCGGCGCATTCGCCGGTATCAATCGTCCGACTGCCGGTGCCAGACATGAAAAAGCGCTACCGGTTGGCAAGCACCCGCTGCAACTTTATTCATTAGGCACCCCTAATGGCGTTAAAGTCACCATCATGCTGGAAGAACTGCTGGCGCTCGGTCATCAAGGGGCGGAATACGATGCCTGGCTGATCAAGATATTTGACGGAGACCAGTTCGGGTCCGGATTTGTTGATATCAACCCGAATTCAAAGATTCCGGCCATGGTGGACCGGTCAGGTCCTGAACCCATCCGTGTATTTGAAAGCGGATCTATCCTGCTGTACCTGGCCAGAAAATTTGATGCCTTTTTACCCAAAGAACACGCAGCACACACCGAAGCATTGAACTGGCTGTTCTGGCAAATGGGTGCAGCACCCTTCCTGGGTGGCGGCTTCGGCCATTTTTATACTTATGCGCCCATCCATATCCAATACGCCATCGACCGGTTTGCCATGGAAGTCAAACGCCAGCTGGATGTGCTGGATAAACACCTGGCTAACAACCGGTTTCTTGCCGGAGATGAATATTCCATCGCGGATATGGCCGCCTGGCCCTGGTATGGCGTGCTGGTGCGCAACGAGGTGTATGGCAATGCAGGCAAGTTTCTGCAAACCGACAGTTACACCCATCTTAATCGCTGGACAGCAGAGATTGCTGAACGACCTGCGGTCAAACGTGGCCGCATGGTCAATCGCACCACCGGAGAGCCGTCCGAACAACTGCATGAACGCCATGACGCCAGTGACTTTGATACCAGAACGCAGGACAAAATTTAATGCAGCGATGGCATCATAAGCCTTTGAAATAAAATAGGAAAATAGAGTGGTTTACGATTTCACGCTGCCGCCAACCTACACCACCGCCAGACTGCAAAATTTAAGCGAAGCAGAGCAAACCAGGCTGCTGCCGCAAGTATTTGCACTGGTCAGGGAGCAGTATCCCGAATGGCCTGCCGAACAATTGCAGAACTGGCTCGCTGCCCTGGCGGACGGTAATGCAAACGGCACCAGAATGGCAGTTTCCGTTGTGCTGGATATGCATGGTGAAGTCGCCGCCACCAGCGCAATGGAGCTGTATCGCAACGGCACGGCCATGATCAACTACAGTCTGGCCAGAAAAAATGCCGACCAGCTTGCTTTTCCTGGTTATGCCGCGCTGATCTACGCCGCCACTGAAGACATGGCAGCTGGCATCAGGGAACTGCAAGCCAGTGGCGAAACCATCCACTTTGTGGGCAAAGAGCATCACCTGCAAAGCCTGCGTGCGATTGCAGGCTATTATGCCGTTGGCAACGTGCCGATTGATGGCCCGACCTCACTGCTGGCGGATACAGTGAAATACTACGAGGTGGCTTATGGCGACCCAGCACAGGTGGAAAGCCAGGACAGGGTCGCGCATGCCTACCAGCTCGCAGATCCTAAAACCGGCTATACCGAGGATGAAGATGTGCATCTGTGGCTACTGGGTGACTTTACCCCCAGTGACCCGCACCAACCGCTGGCCGACTCACTCCGCGCGCTGGCAGAAACCTATACCAGAGAGCACAGCATATTCCGCGAAAAAGATATTCGCCTGGACCCCGGCTATCGCTCATTACACCAGTTGGCCGATCACTTGCCTGCCAACGCAACCTACCAACAGGCCGTACAAGCTTCTATGCGTGAGGCTGCACAATGGATGAAACTGGCCTAACCCGCTGAAAACATAGAGTTTTCAGGAACACCACCCCAAAAAAACCAGATACCCTCCCCTCAGCGCGCAGCAGGAAGCTATCTGGCCTGAATGCATCCCAGCCTGAATATCTGTACGCATGTGCTCTGACATTCGGTACAAATATTTTAAAATAGCCCCAATTCATAAAAATAGTGGAAGTTTCATGTTGCAGTGGTGGCAAACAATCTGGGGGGTGTCCTTTTTCAGTGAACCTGTTTTCGTACGGCTGGTAGTCATATTACTGATCACCAGCCTGTTGCATGTAGTCGCGCGCTTTACGC
>CBIMYT010000003.1:0-139365 GCA_966248215.1 uncultured Methylophilus sp.
AACTCGCGACCTCAACCTTGGCAAGGTTGCGCTCTACCAACTGAGCTATTCCCGCGTATTTCCTTGCGTCATGCGTCGTAAGGAAGCTGGCATTTTAATGATTTTTGACCCGGTGTCAAGGAAGTTTTTTGAAAAAAGCCTTCTTTTTGCAGAATGCTTTTTTCAGATGGTTTCACGGATGGCTGGCCAGGCAGCGCGCAGGTAATATCCCATGGAAATCAGCGTCAGCAGAGCAGCAACCACAATCAGCCATTCTCCTATCCACTGGATATCCAGACCGAACAACGGGTCGTACCAGAGCAACAGCACGATGGCGATCATTTGTGCTGCGGTTTTTACCTTGCCGACCATGGCAACGGCCACATTGGCACTTTTACCTATGCTGGCCATCCATTCGCGCAAGGCGCTGATGGCAATTTCGCGGCCTATGATAATCAGTGCGACCACGGCGCCGACGCGATTCAGTTCGACCAGTACGATCAGCGCGGCCGCAACCATCAGCTTGTCAGCCACCGGGTCCAGAAAAGCCCCGAATTTTGACATCTGCTGATACTTGCGCGCCCAGTAGCCATCCAGCCAATCTGTCAGTGCAGCCAGGATAAAGACCGAAGATGCCGTCAGGTTCACCCAGTGGGCTGGCGTACCGTGGGCAGTGATGGCATGGGCCGGCAGATAGAAGATGCCAACGAATACCGGAATCATGGCAATGCGGAATAAAGTTAATAGATTGGGAACGGTCCACATATCTCTGTTTCTTGTAATGATGCGTGGAGAAGATTAATGCAGTCGCTCGTAAATGGTTTGTGCCAGCGCTGCGCTAATGCCCTCCACCTGGGCAATTTCGTCTATGCTAGCACTTTTTATTCCATCCAGGCCACCAAAACGCATCAGCAGGGCTTTGCGGCGTTTGGCACCTACGCCTTCTATTTCTTCCAGGCTGGAGGTCACGCGCGCTTTGGCGCGCTTGGCCCTATGGCCGGTAATTGCAAAGCGGTGCGCCTCATCGCGGATCTGCTGCAACAAGTGCAAGCCTGCATTATCCATGGGGAGGTTCAGCATTTCGCCAGTATCGGAAAAAATCATGGTTTCCAGACCTGGCTTGCGCTCCTCACCTTTGGCAATGCCGATCAGCAGGATATCGTCCAGCCCGACCTCCTGCATCACTTCCATGGCAACTCCCAGCTGGCCTTTGCCGCCATCAATAAAAATCAGGTCTGGCCGCTTGCCCTCGCCTGCCGCGACTTTTTTGTAGCGCCGGGTTAATACGTCACGCATCGCGGCATAATCGTCACCAGGGGTGATGCCGGTAACGTTATAGCGGCGGTATTCGCTGTTCTGCATATCGCCACGATCAAACACCACGCAGCTGCCTACCGTGGCTTCGCCCATGGTATGACTGATGTCGAAACACTCAATGCGTTCCGTGCTTTCAGTAAGGTTGAGTGCCTCACGCAGAGCCAGCAATCGCGCCTGCTGGTTGGCCGAGGTTGCCAGCCGTTGCTGCAAGGCCAGCTCGGCATTGGTCTGGGCCATTTTCAGCCAGACTTTTTTATCGCCGATGGCATTGGTCAACACCCGGATCTTGCGCCCTGCCAGCTCACTGAGCATGTTTTCGAATGCAGCTTTATCCACCTCTGCCCCGCATACCAGCAATGGCGGTGTATTTTGCGCAACGTAATACTGCGTCATGAAGGCTTCCACCGTTTCGGCGAGATCTGCATCCTGGCTGTTTTTCGGGAAGAAACTTTTATCGCCCAGATGGCGGCCGCCACGAATCATCACCAGGTTGATACAATGCTGGCCCTGGATATCCGCGCAGGCAATCACATCGGCATCACTGACACTGAAATCGCTGACAAACTGCTTGGCCTGCACCTGCCGCAAGGCCTGCATGCGGTCACGCAAGATGGCGGCCTGCTCATATTCCATGTTTTCGGCAGCCTGGTTCATCTCATCGCCCAGCGCATCGATGACTTCGCTGGTTTTTCCCAGCAGAAACATGGCTGCATGACGGACATCATGTGCGTAATTTTCTTCAGAAATAAGATTGACACAGGGAGCAGTACAACGCGCAATCTGGTATTGCAAACAGGGACGCGAACGGTTGGCAAACACGGTATTTTCGCAGGTACGCAGCTTGAATACCTTTTGCAGTAACTGAATGCTTTCGCGCACGGCAGGCGAATTGGGAAACGGCCCGAAATACTGGTGCCCTTTACGCTGCGTGCCACGATGAAACGCCAGTCGCGGATAGGCATCACCCGTGAGTGTAATGTAAGGGTAAGACTTGTCGTCGCGGAACAGAACGTTGTAACGCGGCATCAGGCCTTTAATCAGATTGTTTTCCAGCAGCAGCGCCTCGGCTTCCGAGCGCGTCACCGTGGTCTCGATATTGGCAATCTGCGACACCATCATTTTGGTACGCGGACTGGCAAGATTTTTGTTGAAGTAACTGGAAACCCGTTTTTTCAGGTCTTTGGCCTTGCCCACATAAATCACGGTATTTTCCGCATTCAGCATGCGGTAAACACCGGGTAAATTGGGCAGGTTCTTGAGCGTTGGCTTGGGGTCAAACATGCGTGTATTTTACACGCATGTTTGCAGCTTGGCAGGCGTCAGCCAAGTAACTCGCCGCCTATCGCCCAATCTTCAAACTCGACCTCTTCAAATACGATATAGGTGTAATTCGCAGGCTTATGCGCATGTTTGGTCAGTGTTTCCGTGATTTCCTTGGCAATTTGCTTTTTCTGCTCCTTGGTCACGGAACCGGCAAGTTTAACGTTAACAAAAGGCATCATGATCTCCTTTGAATGATAATGAAATGCGGCGTCAGTGCTTTACGCAGTGCTAATGCGCATGCCCGGTTCCGCCGCGCCAGATATCCCTGATCAGGTTCAGGGTGACAACCAGCAACAACACCGAAATCAGGATGGACAGAATGGGGTCTATCGTCATCCAGCCAGTAAAGTAAATCACGACACCTGCTGCCACCGCTGCCACTGATCCCAGCAGATCGCCCAGCACGTGCAAAAAGGCCGCACGGTGATTAAGGCTGGCATCGCCGCCGTGATGGTGATGCTGGTGATGCATGTGCCTGGCCACAAACAGATTGACCAGTAGCCCCAGTGTAGCGATCACGCCGACATAGCCGCCAGCGACAGGTAAAGGATGTTTGAAGCGATCTATGGCTTCAATGACAATCCAGATGACAACACCCAGCATCGAAAGTGCATTAATCATGGAAACGCGTCGTTCCAGCTGGCTGGAAGCATCGTTGTGACGCGCCTGATGTGCGGCCCACATGGCCAGGCCAAGTGCGACCACATCAAACAGCATATGCCAGGCATCGCTGAGCAGGGCCAGTGACTGCGTCCAGATGCCGCCAGCAAACTCGATGATGGCAAAGAGGCTGATGGCCAGGAAAGGAATCGAAAACGGGTTGTCATGTGCATGGTCATGATGCCCTTCCTCATGTGTCTGTTGCGGGGGCTGGCAGCAGGCTTTAACCTCGGCCTGCTCCGTGGGTGTGTGGTGATTTTTCATATCCGCATGCTAAAGCAATCTGACCTGTTTTCACAATAGGGCCAGCAGGCGAATTGTCATGTTGTGCCTTATAATGACGATTCTTCAAGAGTGATGCCATGTTAAGTTACCGCCACGCCTTTCACGCCGGCAATCATGCCGATGTCCTCAAACACTGGATTTATAGCCTGGTCCTGGATTATTTCAACCGCAAAGACAAACCTTACTGGGTGGTGGATACCCATGCCGGTGCGGGTATTTACCGCCTGGATACGGCAGTCGCCAATAAAACGGCGGAATATATTGACGGTATTGCCAGGTTGCAGAAAACCCAGGCGCCCGAAGCGTTTGAGCCATACCTGCAAGCAGTGGCAGCCACCAGCGCAAGTCATGGCAAGGAGTTTTACCCTGGCTCCCCCGCTATCGCCAGTCACTTTTTAAGATCATCAGACAAGTTACGGCTGTTTGAGCTGCATCCGGCAGATGCCGCCCTGCTTGAACAGCACTTCAGTACACAGAATAGGCAGGTTTCCATTCAGGTAAAGAACGGTTTTGAGGGCATTAAAGCCTGCCTGCCACCTCCGGCCAAGCGCGGACTGGTGCTGATAGACCCGCCATACGAAGTCAAGCAGGATTACAGCCATGTAGTGGATTGCATCAAGGACAGCCTGAAGCGCTTTGCCACCGGCACCTATCTGGTGTGGTACCCGCGATTGCAGCGGCCCGAGCCGCAGCAGATGGTGGACAAGCTACGCAGCCTGAATGCCGATTACCTGCATGTCTGCCTGGATGTGCAGTCTCCCGGCGCGGAAGGGTTTGGCATGCATGGCAGCGGCATGTGGGTGATTAACCCGCCCTGGACCTTGCGCCAGTCTGTGGAGCCACATTTGGCCTGGCTGGCGCAAACGCTGGCACAGGATGCCGGTGCACGCGCCTGGTGCGAAGGCCAGCAACGCTAACCCAGGCTAATAGCGGATACGTACACGGCGACTCTGGTCGACCTGATCGGAAATCCGCACCTCAAACGTACTGACGGCAATAGTTTGCCTGGTAGCCGTTTGAATCCTAACCCGCCACTCACCGGCAGTCAGGTTGCTTTTATAGGTATACCCCCGGTAACCGCTGTCACGCCCGCCTGTCAGCGAGAAACCTGGCGTAGACACGCTGACCCAGCTTCCCGCCACTTTTTTCTGCCAGTCATGTACCAGCCGCGTATGCAGCCCCTGGGGCGCAAACACCGCTGAAAAACACACCAGCCGCTGACCCGGTTGCAGGGTGAAATGGTCGCTATCCACCCGCCAGAAATTCCACCACGGAGATTTTTCTACCGTCATCCAGTAGCCTTGTTCTGATTTTTCCACATCATAGGCCACCACGACCGCCTGCTTCACCAGCGGTACTGGCGGAATCATGTCTGCCCGGTAAGCCAGCATCAGCAGGCCGGCAATTATCCATACCGGCCAGATGCGTCCGGCATGATGCGGTGCCCGGTGGTATAACAGGTAGGTAATCGTTGCGCCCAACAGGGTGCTTAAATAAAACCAGGCAGCATGCACGCTGCCAAACAGGAAAGGAAAAGCAAAGTTACACCATAGAATGGAGCATAAACCGAACATGCTCCAGCACAGGCTGAAACGCCGGTATTCACTTTCCATGAACTCATTGGCGACCAGCAGTATGCCCAGTATCAGGGTCACTACCCAGGCCAGGCCGGCGCTGGAGCTTTTAAAATACAGGATAAACAAGGCACTTAACACGCTGCCAAACAGGAATTGCAGTATCCAGTATGGCCAATCCTGCACCGGCCAGTGTGCCATTTTGCGCTGTAGCCATGGCCAGCCAGCCAATCTCTGGCCCAGGCGCTGCGCACCTGCAATCGGCTCAGCCAGGTGATACATCAGGATCGCCGCCACCAGCAGGTACAAGGCAAACGTCACCATATCCAGCAGCGCTACCCTCTTGCCTATGGTGATGGCATCCCAGGCAAAACCACCGATAAAAAACGATATCGGCAATAAAGCCCTGGTACGTGTCAGGCATCGTGATAACAGGGAAGACTGATCAGGACTGGAAGGAGTAGGCGTCGGGTCTGGCATCGTAAAATCCGCGGCATCAACAGAATATTGCTGTTTTTATCATATCCTAAAATGATAATCCCGCGGCGTAAGCTGTAAAGAGTAAAGCTTCTTCTATTATAAAGAGGGGCCTGTTAAACTTTAAGTTATCTTAACAAAAAGCCGTTATATGCATTGAGAAAGGCTTATGGGCATTCTCCTCCTCTTAAAACATATGAAGTGATCCAGGCGCTCATCAGGCATGCGTGACTTATTCAAGCAATTAAAAAATAAAGTAACCGAAATCAAATCTGTCAGTAATGAAACTGAACAGGCATTGATTCGCGTTATCTTTGTCAGCTTTATCACGCTGTACCTGTTACTCAACAAGAGTGACATTGAACCGGTAGCGGTATGCATGCTTTACCTGGCTTGCGGCTTCCTGATGCTGGTCAATATCCTGCGCAATCCGCAGAAAAATGAAAAGCGCCAGTGGACAGCCATGGTCATGGATATCACGGCCACTTCAGTGGAACAGATGATTTCAGGCCCCATGGCCGGTATCTTTATCGGAATTTATCTGTGGCTGATCATTGGCTACGGCCTGCGGTATGGCACCAAATTTTTTAAAGGCTGTTATGCCCTCAGTCTGCTGGGCTTCAGTCTTACACTGTACTTCAGCCCTTACTGGAACCAGCACCTGCATCTGGCATATGGTTTCCTGCTGACATTACTGCTGGTGCCCCCGCATACCTTGCGTCTGCAGATCAGCCTGGAAAAAGCGACCAAGATGGCTGACCAGGCCAATGAGGCCAAAACCAACTTCCTTTCCAATATCAGCCATGAAATGCGGACTCCGCTCAATGGCATTATTGGCGCCAGTGAATTACTGGTGCAATCCAAACTGGACCACAAGCAGTCCGAATTACTGAAAATGGTAGGCACTTCCGCCACCAGCCTGAAAAAACTGATCAATGATGTGCTGGACATCAGCAAAATTGAAAAAGGCAAGATAGACCTGGAAGAAATCTCTTTCTTCCTGCCTGACCTGATCCAGCGGCTGCAACTGATGTTTCAACTGGAAGTGGAACGCAAACAGCTATGGCTGCGTTTCCATCTGGACCCCGCAGTAGAGCGGCATTATGTGGGCAGCCTGCATCACATTGAGCAGGTACTGATGAACCTGGTAGCCAATGCGATCAAATTCACCCAGCATGGTGGCGTGGATATCAAAGTAGGTATCAGGCACAGTCACGCCAATACCAGTGTGCTCAAGTTCAGCATCAGGGATACCGGCATAGGGATCAAGCCGGAGGCGCTACCGCATATCTTTGACAGTTTCACCCAGGCTGACAGCAGTATCACCAGGCGTTACGGCGGTACCGGACTGGGCACCTCGATTGCCAAACAGCTGGTCGAACTGATGGGCGGGCACATTCATGTCACCAGCGATGAAGCCAGCGGAACCACTTTTGAAGTGACCCTGCCATTGGGCCATGCCGAGGCCGCAGACCAGGCGGTGCAGGAAGAAATGAATCTGACAGGCACCTCCAATGTAGTGCCATTAAGCAGCCATACCCGATTCCGCAAGAAAATCCGAGTCCTGATTGCTGACGACAATGTGGTCAACCGCATGATCCTGAATGAAACACTGCAAAAAATGCACTGCGTGGTGAAGGCGGCAGAGAATGGCGACGAAGCGCTGGATGCACTGGAGCATCATCAATTTGACCTGATGATTCTCGATTACAACATGCCGGAAATGAATGGCCTGGAAGTCTTCAATATTTATCACGCGCTGCCTGACAGCAAACCTTTAAGAACGGTGATACTGACAGCCGATGCCACCAAAACCACACAAGACCGCTGTTTGCGCGCCGGTGTTTACCAGGTGCTGACCAAACCGGTGATTTCCAGGCAGATTCAAACCCTGATAGAAGCTGTTGCCCAGTCTGTAGAAACGGATGGCGTTGCATCCGCTGCCCATGTGCCTCCTGTACATGCAACTGCCGGACTGGCCCAGCCAAAGGCAACACCAGCGCCTTCACCTTCAGGAGTCATCACCACGCTGTCGCCTGGTAGTGAACCGCTGCTGGATAACAACCGCATGGCGCACTTGTTAAAACTGGGAGGCGGCGAAGCCTTTCTGCATCACCTGATTACGGAATTTATCGATACCACCGATGACCTGATGCGTGCACTGGGCACCGAATGCCTGGACCTCAACTTTGAGCAGGTACACAAGCTGGCACACATGCTGGCCGGTGAATCGGCCAATATGGGCCTGATGCCGCTAAGCAAGCATAGCCGACGCCTGCTCGGACTGGGCATGGATGATGCTGCCGTGATTTCGGAGCTGTATCATACCGTGCTGGAAACCTATGAAGAGACGCGCGCGCAATTGCAGCAATATCGCAGCACGCTCTCTCCCAAGCGCTCGAACAAATAAACCGGTGCCTTTACTGGTTCACTGCCTGGCGCTGCATACTCTCGTCTTCCATTGCTGTCCCGGCGGGAAACAGGCGCGACTGGGCACGGTAGAAACGGTCCATGACTTTCAGGTCACGTTCGGTCAGCCGCAAGGCATTTTCCACCCACACATTCACGATGTCTTCCAGCTCAGCGTAGGTCAACGGGTTAACTCTGGCTTTGGCCTTCTGCGCTGACAAAAAGCCTTCGGCCTGCTTGCTGTTTTTCTGGATAAAGGCCTGTACCGCCTGCTCGCCCTGCCCTTCATCGACGACGATATCAATCAGCCCCATTTCCAGGCACTGCTCAGCAGTATAGCGTTCACAACCCAGAATCATTTTATCGGCCACTGCCATGCCCGCCTTGCGTGCAATAAAGCTGTAGGCGCCCATGCCGGGAATCATGTTAAAAAACAGTTCAGGAAAACAGAATACCGACTGGCGCTCTGCAATCAGTACATCACTGGTCATGGCCGCCTCTATGCCTGCGCCCAGTACTTCCCCCTGCAGCAATGAAATTTTGGTGACATGATCCAGGTTAAAACGGAAAGCACGTTGCGCCACCACATCAATGCTCAATTTGGCATACGCCTGTAACTGAGCCCGGTCTTTATTGCGGATGGCTGTTGCCATTTTCTGCAAATCGCCCCCCATATTGAAATAGCCGGGGGTTGCCGATGCAAATACGGAATAGCGGATAGGCAGCACTTCGTCATTATCCGTTTGTACATATCCGCCGCTGCGCTGGATATCCTCATGATGACTATGCAAGTTCAGCAGCAAGTCATGATTGATGCAGGGAATGCGCTGTGGCTGGTTCAGATAGCTCCATAACGCCTGCTGTGCCGTATCAAAGCGGCAAAAGACCTGACCATAATCATGTGCCAGCAAACGGTGTTGATAGTTAACGAGTCCTTGTTCAAACGGTTTCATGTGCTTCTCCTTGGGCATTAAAAATAGTCAGACATTGTCATGTGATCGCGTAAAAGGTAAGTTATTCACGCTGGCAAACACATCATAATCAAAACTAAAGCCAGCCATTTATCTTTTACAGTTGCAAGGAGCATTCAAGCCTGAAAATGAAAAAGGGGCAAATGCCCCTTTTACATACCGCTCAAACCGTTTACGTCGCTATACAGCTTCTTTAATCGGAATGACTTTTTTTACATTTTGCAGAGATTCCGCATACTGCGTCATCTGGTCAAAGTTGAGGTATTTGTAAATCTCTGCCGTATTGGTCAGCTTGGTGCCCAGAGTATCCAGATACTCCTGCATGGTCGGCATTCTGCCCAGTTTGGCACAGACGGCGGCCAGTTCCGCAGATCCCAGGTAAACCCGCGCATCCTTGCCCATGCGGTTATCAAAGTTACGGGTAGAGGTAGAGAACACCGTTGCCTTGTCAGCCACACGTGCCTGGTTACCCATGCACAGGGAACAGCCCGGAATTTCAGTCCTCGCGCCGGCCACGCCAAAGGTCGAATACACACCCTCTGCACGCAACTGGGCTTCATCCATACGCGTTGGTGGTGCAATCCATAAACGGGTCGGAATGCCACCAGCACCTTCCAGCACTTTGCCAGCGGCACGGTAATGACCGATATTGGTCATGCAGCTGCCGATAAATACTTCGTCAATCTTGTCGCCCACTACTTCAGATAATGGCTTGATGTCATCCGGATCATTCGGGCAAGCCACCAGCGGTTCTTTAATATCCGCAAGATCAATTTCAATGACGTGTGCGTATTCAGCATCGCTGTCCGGTTGCAACAACTCCGGTTTTTCCAGCCAGGCTTTCATGCTGGCAATCCTGCGCTCCAGTGTGCGTGCATCCTGGTAACCGTTTTCTATCATGTTCTGCATCAGCACAATATTGGAATTCAGGAACTCGATCACCGGTTCTTTGTTCAGCAACACGGTACAGCCGTTGGCAGATCGTTCGGCAGAAGCATCCGCCAGTTCAAATGCCTGCTCGACTTTCAGATCCGGCAAGCCTTCGATTTCCAGCACGCGGCCATTGAATACGTTTTTCTTGCCCTGCTTGCCAACAGTGAGTGTGCCCTCTTTAATTGCCGCATAAGGAATCGCATTCACCAGGTCGCGCAAGGTAATTCCCGGTTGCATTTCGCCCTTGAAGCGCACCAGCACAGACTCAGGCATATCCAGCGGCATGGCACCTGTTGCTGCGGCAAACGCCACCAGACCGGAGCCGGCCGGGAAGCTGATCCCGATAGGGAAACGCGTATGTGAGTCACCGCCAGTGCCCACGGTATCCGGCAGAATCATGCGATTGAGCCAGGAGTGGATAACGCCGTCACCGGCACGCAAGCTGACACCGCCACGGCTGGAGATAAACTCAGGTAACTCATGTTGCAGCTTGATATCCACCGGTTTCGGATAAGCCGCAGTATGGCAGAAGCTCTGCATCACCAGATCGGCACTGAAACCCAGGCAAGCCAGTTCTTTCAGCTCGTCACGCGTCATACCGCCAGTGGTATCCTGTGAGCCCACAGTGGTCGCTTTAGGTTCGCAATAAGTGCCGGGGCGCACGCCAATATCCTTGGGCAAGCCACAGGCACGACCCACCATTTTCTGTGCCAGCGTATAACCCTTGCCGGTGTCTTTGGCAGGCACGGATTGAATGAATACATCGGTTTCAGGCAAGTTGAGCGCCTTGCGGGCATTGGCTGTCAGGCCACGGCCAATAATCAATGGAATACGGCCACCGGCACGTACTTCGTCCGCCAGGGTCACCGGATTCATTTCAAATGTCGCCAGCACCTCACCACTTTCAGACAGTACCTGGCCTGCAAACGGTTTGATGACGATGACATCACCGGTATTCAGTCTGGAAACATCACACTGGATAGGCAGTGCGCCGGAGTCTTCCGCAGTGTTGAAGAAAATAGGCGCAATCTTGCTGCCGATGACCACGCCACCAGTGCGCTTGTTAGGAATAAACGGAATATCATCACCCATCCACCATTGCACCGAGTTGATGGCAGATTTACGGGAAGAGCCGGTACCGACCACATCACCGACATACGCCAGTGGCAAACCTTGCTGTTTCAGGCCTTCAATAATGCTTAAACCATCGGCCATGCGGTTAACCAGCATGGCTTTGGCATGCAATGGAATATCCGGGCGGCTCCAGGCATCCTGCGCCGGGCTCAGGTCATCGGTATTGGTTTCGCCATCCAGTTTGAATACAACCACTTTGATTGCTTCTGCCAGTGCAGGTTTGCTGGTAAACCATTCTGCATTGGCCCAGGATTCCATCAATGCCCTGGCGTGCGGGTTCCCCGCTTTCATTTTGGCATCGACATCATGGAAAGCATCGAACATCAGGATGGTAGTTGACAATGCTTTGACTGCCTGCGGTGCCAGCGGTGTATCCAGTAATGCCACCAGCGCCTGTACGTTATAGCCGCCCAGCATAGTACCCAGCAATTCCACGGCTTTTTCAGCGCTGACCAGCGGCGAGCTGGCTTTGCCATTGGCTACGTCAGCCAGAAATGCGGCTTTGACATAAGCCGCCTGGTCAACACCGGCAGGAATACGGTTTTGCAGCAAATCGACTAACTGCGCTTCCTGGCCGGCTGGCGGGTTTTTCAATAATTCGACCAGCGCAGCCACTTGCTCTGCATTCAGTGGCAAGGGAGGCAGATTTTGCGCGGCGCGCTCTTTCACGTGGGTATCGTATGCTTGTAACATGGGCTCTATCAATCAAACTCAAAGTTGGTAAAGGTGGATCAGCGTCGGGCGCTGACCGCGAATATTCCGTTATTATAATTCAGTCCCCCGTGCAGCACGTGAATTGTCTGCCACATCCGGCATGGCGAACCATCAAACAGCGTTATTGTGCGCCGGTGCCGTATAGTCGTTGGGCAAATGGTGTGCCGCAGCTTTTACCGTAGGCAGATGACTCCCATTTATCCAGCAATGTTTTTTCGTAATCTTTGCCATGCTGTTTTTCCAGGTAGGCACGTACTTCAAACACATCGGCAAAGCCGTTATGGTCGCTATCCATCAGCGCTACCTGGTCTTCCAGGCTAGGTCCCTGATAACGTCCTTCGCTGGTAAAGTATTCCAGTGCCGATTCGGCCTGTGCCGGCAAAGCCAGTCCTGCTATCAGGCATAGGCCCAGCAAGCGCAATATTCCATGACTGACCTTCATCATACTGCTCCCTGTATTAAGTATGCCGTATATCATTGACCAAATTGTGTCAGCGCTCTGTGATTCCACTCACACGGAAATTACACTGCATGCAAGGCAATGTGCTTTTTCCATTGCGCCGGGCCAGTGTTATGCACGGATTCCCCATTCGCGCTCACCGCGACTGTAACCGGCATATCCACCACCTCAAATTCATAAATGGCTTCCATACCCAAATCTTCAAAGGCCAGCACGCGGGATTTTTTAATTGCCTTGCTCACCAGGTAAGCAGCGCCACCTACGGCCATTAAATAGACAGATTTGTGTTTGGCGATTTCTGCCAACGCTTCTTCGCCACGCTCGGCCTTGCCTATGGAACCCAGTAACCCAGTATTCAGCATCATGTCGGTATAACTATCCATACGCGTGGCTGTGGTTGGGCCTGCCGGGCCAACCGCTTCATCACGCACCGCATCTACCGGACCTACATAATAAATAAAGCGGTTATTGAAATCGACCGGCAATGCTTCACCTTGGTCCAGCATGGTTTTGATACGCTTGTGTGCCGCATCACGCCCGGTCAGGATCTTGCCGGTCAGCAGCAAGGTATCGCCGGTTTTCCAGGTTGCGGTTTCTTCACCTGTGACCGTATCCAGATTCACGCGTCTGGCCTGCGGGCTGGGCGCCCAGTGCACATCAGGATAAATATCCGCACTGGGTGGTGTCAGTATCGCCACACCCGAACCATCCAGCGTGAAATGCACATGACGTGTTGCCGCACAATTCGGAATAATCGCCACCGGCAAACTGGCCGCATGCGTTGGATAATCCAGAATCTTGACATCCAGCACCGTGGTCAGGCCACCCAAGCCTTGGGCACCTATGCCTAACTGGTTGACCTTTTCATACAATTCCAGACGCAACGCTTCGATTTTGTTTTGCGCACCGCGTGCCTGCAATGCCTGGATATCAATCGGCGCCATCAGTGACTCTTTCGCCAGCAACATGGCTTTCTCCGCGCTGCCGCCTATGCCTATGCCCAGCATGCCAGGCGGACACCAGCCAGCGCCCATTTGCGGTACCACCTCCAGCACCCAGTCAACGATGCTTTCATTCGGGTTGAGCATGGCCAGTTTGGATTTATTTTCGGAACCGCCACCTTTGGCTGCAATCTGGATATCGACTTTATCTCCGGCTACCATCTCAATATGCGTAATGGCCGGGGTATTGTCCCTGGTGTTTTTACGTGCGCCCGCCGGATCACTCACAATCGAGGCCCGCAAGGTGTTGTCCGGATGCAGATAGGCACGACGCACGCCCTCATTAACCATCTCTTCCAGCGTCATATCGCCTTCAAACTGCGCCTGCATGCCGACTTTGACGAAGGCCACCACAATGCCGGTATCCTGACACAATGGCCTTTTGCCTTCCGCACACATGCGTGAATTGGTCAGAATCTGTGCAATTGCATCTTTAGCCGCTGGTGATGCTTCTTTCTCGTAAGCCACAGCCAGCGCCCGGATATAGTCTTCCGGGTGGTAGTAAGAGATATATTGCAACGCATCGGCAATACTCTCGATAAAGTCTTGGGTCTTGATCAGGGCCATGGCATTTCAAACAACAGGGTTATCCGGAAACATCTAATCTTTAACGGGCGCTGCTTTTCATATAAGCAATCGCAGGACTGATATCTTTACGCAGAATTTTACCATTTTTGGTGCGGGGAAATTCTTTTGCCAGGTAAACGGTCTTCGGCGCCTTGTATGCCGCCAGATGTTGTCTGCCAAACGCAATCAGTTCGTCTGCCTGTATCTCAGCACCTGATTTAGGGATGACATAAATCACCACCAGTAATTTATCCTGCTCCAGTTCCTCACCTACAGCAGCGCAATCCGCCACTGCCGGATGCCCTTTGTACACACGCTCAATCTCATAAGGCGACACGCGATAACCAAAGCTTTTGATAATGTCATCCTTGCGCCCCAGAAACCACAGATAGCCATCGGCATCGTATCTGGCGTAATCCCCGGTGAAGAAATAACCATCATGTTTATATTTGGCGGTTTCTTCCGGCAAATTCCAGTAGTTCAGGAATAAACCCGGGTCGTTCTCCGGCACGCAAATCATGCCCTCTTCGCCTTCAACCACCGGTTCACGCGTTTCCGGATTCAGCAGCTCAATCGCATGGCCTGGCTGCGGAAACCCGGCAGAACCTGCACGAATCGGACGATAAATGCTTTGTGACAGGTAATAGGAAAACTCGCTCATGCCAACCGCTTCGTAAATATCCAGGCCGAAACGCTCACGCCATTGCGTCAGCACTTCATCGGACAAATGCTCACCGGCACTCATAAAATGGCGCACGCTGGGCACATCGGCTTGAGTCGCCGTGGTTTTCTGCAACAGCTGACGATAAATGGTCGGCACCCCGATAAAGATGGTGGCTGCATGCTTTTCTATAAGCGCCAGCCACTTTTGCGCATCGTTTTTGCCTTCATGCACGATGACAGTTTTACCCAGATAAAGCGGGTCCATCAGGCCGGTGCCCAGCACATAAGTCCAGTTGAACTTGCCGGAATGCATGATGCGGTCTTGTAACTGGTCGCTATAATGAAACCAGTATTTTGCGGCTGGCTGGCGGCCTAACAAGGCGCGGTGCGCGTGCAAGACGCCTTTGGGATAACCGGTTGTGCCTGAGGTATACACCAGATAAGCCGGATCTTCAGCCTTGGTAGCATAAGCCGCTTGCACCTGTGTGACATTCGCCAAGGCAGTCTCTAACGACAGAACATTGAGCACCGAAGCAACGGGTACCTCCGCAGACAGTTGAGTCAGCAAAATATGTTTCAGATTAGGTGTCTGCGCGATGTTTTCCTGCATTTTGGCCGACATGGCGGCCCACGCAGCAGCATCAGTGACCAGTACCACAGCACCGGAATCTTTCGCCAGATAAGCCACCTCTTCAGCGGTCAGCAGGGTTGAAGTCGGCACCGAAATCGCACCGGTTTTCATGGTGCCAAGAAATGCGGTCGGATAATCCAGGCTATTCGGCAGGCGGATCAGCACACGGTCACCGGCAACCACCCCCAGGTCACGCAACACCTGCGCAAAGCGATCAGTACGTTCAGCCAGTCCGGCAAAGGTGATCGTGCTGGTACCGAAAGTGTCATCCTCCACAATCATGGCGATTTCATCGGCCTTGGCTGTCCCAAGATGACGGTCACTACAAGCCACGCCAATATTAAACAGCTCGGGAATTTCCCACTGCCATCGTGGATAAGGGGCTAGTTGTGTCATGGGGCTACCTTTCAAATTCAAACCGGGGAATTAACCGCCGATAAACGCAGATTTATGCCGATAAGGGTAAAACAAAAACACTTAAAACCTGAGTTAATAAATTAAAAAATCATTGAAAATCATGCATTTAAGCCTTTCCATCGGCGTTTATCGGCGTGCATCGGCGGATAATAAAATGCTTTTGAAATAGTCCGCCAATACACGCAGATGAACGCCGATAAGGGCAAGACAAAACACCTAAAACCTGGATCAATAAATTAAAAAATCATTGCAAATCACGCATTAAGCCTTTCCATCGGCGTTTATCGGCGTGCATCGGCGGATAATAAAATGCTTTTGAAATAGCCCGCCGATGAACGCAGATGCACGCCGATAAGAGCAAAACAAAAACACTTAAATCCTGAATCAATAAATTAAAAAATCATTGAAAACATGCATGAAGCTTTCCCATCGGCGGTTAATTCCTGAAGTTAGTTATTTCCAAACTAAGCAATGTTTTAAAGCAAAATGCCATAAGGCCAGTTTTGTCGTACTACCTGCGCCGGCATCAACTGCAAGACATGCAAGGCAAATTCCATATCGCTGGTTTTCAATGCCCGCAGTGCATGAGCCCGCAGCAAGGTCTGTAATGCCTTGCCAAACATCGGCGGGTCCAGCATCTCGCCTTCAAACTTGATTGCGCCACCGAGCAAGGCATCTGCTTCAATCGCCGCTTTCAGGATTTCTACTTTCTGGTTAATGTCTGTTGGTGACGGCGTGTAAGCGGTTTTACACAAATGGATATGACCGGGATGAATCACCTGCTTGCCGGTCAAGCCCATCGCGGCCTCCTGGCAAGCGTGTTTGTAAACCACACGCGACTCGTGATCACCATGCAAATCCAGCCAGCGGCGTACATCATGTGGCTCTACAAATTTGTCCGGCATGATATTGCTGCCTATCAGGGTTTCCACACCGCCAATCACACCTTTACCGGCAATCCTGGCTTCAAAAATCAGCTGATTGATAAAGTAGAACAGTTCTTCAATCCAGTGCTCGGGCGTAATGTGTATGCCCAGCGCTTTAGAGAAATCATGAATCCCGAACACCACATGCTTGACCGTGTCGTATTGCATTAAATCCGGTGCAATTTTGAGTGATTTCGGGTGCTCGATAATCGGCTGAATCGTGATATGCGGATTGACGCTGATCAGGAAACTGGATAAATCCCGCACTTCTGCCGCGCCATAGGATTCTCCGGCCTTGGCCAGCATCACCACGTCAATATATTCCCCCATGTCGCGCACCAGCTTCATATCCTCTTCGTACTCATCGGTACGGAAGGAGTTGGCACGAATGGCAATGGTGACGCGTTCGTTGACCTTGCGCAGATTTGGCAACTCCTTGCGCAACAAGGTGCGGCTCATTTCCTTTTGCCGACAACCATCTTCCAGGTCAAAAATCAGGGTATGTGCATTGGTGAAATGGGCATGCTTGACCATACGGTTAGCCGCCTGCTCCATATCTTCATAAATGCCCAGGCTGGGCGCATATTTCACTGGCGGGTAATACAGCTGTATGCCCGGCCAGTAATCACCCAGCGCGCTGGCATCCAGCGCAATTGGCTCTTCTCCCAGATGCTGACTCATGCGATTTCCTGTTCTGCCGATGGCCGGCTGGCTCTTAATTTTTCCAGTACTACAGTCGCTGCCGGTTCCGGCAAGGATGGTTTGCCTGATGCATTTGTCTCCTGTATCAATGCCCAGAACACGTTATCCGGTAACTCAAGCAAGGTATCCAGCTGTTCCATTTCAGCCAGGGTGAGACCACTGAAATGCTCGCTGACAAAGCGCTGCAATACGATATCCAGCTCCAGCATGCCGCGACGGCAGCGCCAGGCCAGACGACGCTGTTCGGCTTCGCGCAGTATTTCTGCATTCAACATGGCATCTCTCCTTACAACAGCTTGATTCCGAATATTTTTTTGCCGGACTTCTTTGCCTTGTGCTCTTTGGCTTTTTCAATCTTCAAATCCTTGATCGCGGCAATGGCGGCATTCGGATTGAGTTTTTTCGGACACACATCCGTACAGTTCATGATGTTATGGCAACGGTACAGGCGATAGGGATCTTCCAGGTTTTCCAGCCGCTCCTGCTGCGCCTGATCGCGACTATCAGCGATAAAACGATAGGCCTGCATCAGACCGGCCGGGCCGACGAACTTGTCCGGATTCCACCAGAAACTGGGGCAGGAAGTGGTACAGGCGCCACATAAGATACATTCATACAAACCATCCAGCCTGGCGCGCTCTGCCGGGCTTTGCAGGCGCTCGGTTTCCGGCGGCGACTCATGGTTCTGCAGATATGGCATTACAGAATGGTAATTGTCAAAAAACTGCGTCATATCGACCACCAGGTCACGGATGACTGGCAAGCCGGGCATGGGGCGTAACACCACCGGCTCCTGCAAATCCTTCAGCTTGGTTATACAGGCCAGGCCATTCTTGCCATTGATATTCATGGCATCACTGCCACACACGCCTTCACGGCAGGATTTACGCATGCTCAGCGTGTCATCGACCATCTTCAGGCGTACAAGCGCATCCAGCAGCATCTGGTCGCTGTCTTCCAGTTCGATATCGTAGTCCTGCATGTAGGGATTTTTATCTACGTCCGGGTTAAACCGGTAAATGGAGAAACGCATATCAGTACACCCTCTTTTTCAATTCGAATGGTTCTACACTTAATGGTTTAAGGCGGACCGGTTTGTAAGCCAGTGTTTGCCCGTCAGCAAAATACAACGAGTGACTTAGCCAGTTCACGTCGTCACGATCAGGATAATCTTCCCTGGCATGCGCACCGCGACTCTCCTGGCGTGCATTGGCCGCATGCATGGTGGCTAACGCCACTTGCATCAGGTTGTCCAGTTCCAGCGCTTCAACACGCGCGGTATTGAATACCTTGCTCCGGTCTGTGATACGCAAATGCTGCGCCTGTTCATTCACCTGCTGCATCGCCTCAACACCGCTTGTCAGCAGCTCGGGAAAGCGGAATACGCCACAATGTGTTTGCATGGTTCGGCGCATCGCCTGGCCAGTTTCAGCGACAGTTGCACCTGCAGTATCCGCTTCCAGGCGATTCATGCGTGCCAGCGTTGCGTCTGCCACATTGGCAGGCAAAGGCTTGTGCGCTTTGCTGGCGGCAATATCGACGGCCATTTTGTCACCTGCCGCTTTACCAAATACCACTAAATCCAGTAATGAGTTCGAACCTAATCTATTAGCCCCATGCACGGAAACACAGGCGCATTCACCAACCGCATATAATCCGTTTACCACTTGTTCGGACTGGCCATCATGCACCACCACCTGGCCATCCAGATTGGTCGGAATCCCGCCCATCATGTAATGCGCCGTTGGCACCACCGGAATAGGATCACTCGTCGGATCTACACCCGCAAAAGTCCTGGCAATTTCGCGAATACCGGGCAAGCGTTTGCTGATAATGTCTTCACCCAGATGATCCAGTTTCAGATAGACGGCATCTTTATGTTTGCCAACACCGCGCCCCTCTTTAATCTCGGTTGCCATCGCCCGTGATACCACGTCACGGCTGGCCAGGTCTTTGGCACTAGGTGCATAACGCTCCATAAAGCGTTCACCGGCACTATTCACCAGGTAGCCACCTTCTCCGCGCACGCCTTCGGTAATCAGCACGCCAGCATTCAGTACGCCGGTCGGATGGAACTGCCAGAACTCCATATCCTGCAATGGCAAACCGGCACGGGCCGCCATGCCCAAACCATCCCCGGTATTGATATAGGCATTGGTGCTGGCCTGGAAAATACGACCGGCACCACCGGTCGCCAGCATGGTGGCCTTGGCATGAATCACATGGATATCGCCGGTTTCAATTTCCAGCGCAATCACGCCCAGTACATCACCATCA
The DNA here is from genome assembly GCA_966248215.1 of uncultured Methylophilus sp. GTDB lineage: Bacteria > Pseudomonadota > Gammaproteobacteria > Burkholderiales > Methylophilaceae > Methylophilus. The sequence goes on from CBIMYT010000003.1 coordinate 19,421, forward strand.
CTGTCGCGGATCAAATCCAGGGCAAACCACTCGATCAGAAACTGGGTATTGGCTTTGACATTGCGCTGATACAGGGTATGCAGCATGGCATGGCCGGTACGGTCAGCCACGGCACAGGTACGTGAAATCGGCTTTTCGCCAAAGTTGCGGGTCATGCCGCCAAACGGGCGCTGGAAGATACGGCCATTTTCCAGTCGGTCAAACGGCATGCCGAAATGTTCCAGCTCAATAATGGCCTTGGCGGCGTTGCGACACATAAACTCAATCGCATCCTGGTCCCCCAGATAATCCGACCCTTTGATGGTGTCATACATATGCCACAACCAGTTGTCATCTGAGACATTGCCCAGAGCCGCCGCTATGCCGCCTTGTGCCGCCACGGTATGTGAGCGGGTAGGGAATACTTTGGACAGCACCGCGACATCCGCACCGGATTCGGCCAGTTGCAAGGCGGCACGCAGACCCGCACCACCGCCACCGATGATAACGGCGTCGACTTTGTGATGCTGAATATTGCCCGTATTTGCCATGCCACTCACCTTAAAAGTCCATTCCAAACAAAATCCACAAAACAGCCAGGGCATTGCCAATCACCGCAGCATTCACCAGCACCAGCATAACCGCACGCACCCGTAACTGCGGTACGTAATCACGCAACACATCCCTGACGCCCAGCCAGGCATGCATCCACAGGCAGATAAAAAACCACAGGCAGAGCAAGCGCCACCAGACAGGTGCAAATACCGCCAGCCAGCCGGCATAATCCTGTGGTGCCAGCCAGAACACGCGTAACCAGAACAGCAATAACACAATCGCCATCGACAACGCACATAGCCGCTGTGTCAGCCATAGCCGCATGCCTGGATATCTGGCGGTCAGTAATTCCAATAACATGGCCAGCCTTTTACCAGATCGCGTAAATCACAAACAGCATGGTCAATGCGACCAGGCCGAGAACCACACGGCTGGAAAAGCGTGCTTTCTGTAACGTGGTCATCCAGTGCACATCCATAGCTAAGTGACGAATTCCGGCATAAAAATGGTGAAAAAATGCCCAGGCCAGGCCAGTCAGCAGCAACTTGACCGGCCATTGCTGCAATTGTGTAGCGACCGCCTGATAACCCTGCTCATTTCGCAATGAGGTATACAACGCCCATAGCAATAATGGCTGTACCAGAAACAAAATCACGCCGCTGGCACGGTGCATAATCGACACCACCGCATTGACCGGTAGACGGATCGTGAATAAATTCAGATTCTTTGGCCGTTGTTTTTTGGGCTTTTTGACAATCATGCCGATTACTCATCCTGGTTGGCAGCCTGCGCTACCGCACCTGCCACAAACGCCATCAGACGCGGATCAAATGGTTTGGGAATAATGTAATCCTTGCCGAATGACAATGACTGCAACTGGTAAGCCTCAAGTACTTGCTGAGGCACTGGTTCCCTCGCCAATGCGCTTAAAGCATGCGCTGCCGCCACTTTCATGTTCTCAGTAATCTGTTTGGCCTGTGCATCCAGTGCGCCACGGAACAGGTACGGGAAACACAAGGCATTATTGACCTGGTTTGGAAAATCACTGCGGCCAGTAGCCATAATCACATCGTCACGGATAGCAAATACCTGGCTGGGTAGAATCTCGGGATCAGGGTTTGCCAGCGCAAAAATCACCGGCCTGGGGGCCATTAGACTGACCAGTGCCGGTGGCAGTCCATTTTTGGCAGAGACGCCAATAAACACATCCGCATCCTGCATGGCATCTGCCAGCGTTTTTATGGGGCCTGGCGCAATGGCCAGTTCGCGGTTGTTGTCATGTAAATCATCACGACTGGTATCCAGCACGCCCTTGCGATCTACCATCGTAATATCGGTCGCGCCCATGAGTTTGAGCAGCTTTGCGCAGGAGCAACCCGCCGCACCCGCGCCTAAAAACACAATCCTGGCGCGGGGCAACGTTTTGCCCTGGAGATCAAGCGCATTCAGCAATGCAGCCGCCACAATCACGGCTGTGCCATGCTGGTCATCATGAAAGACCGGGATATCCAGTCGTTTTTTCAACTCGTTTTCGATATAAAAACAGTGTGGCGCTGCAATATCTTCCAGATTGATGCCGCCAAAGGTGGGCGCAATATTCACCACGGTCTGGATAAACTCGTCCGGTGTTGCGGCATTAACTTCAATATCGAATACATCAATGCCGGCAAAACGCTTGAACAAAACGCCCTTGCCTTCCATCACCGGCTTGCCCGCCAATGCGCCCACATTACCTAACCCAAGTACCGCCGTGCCATCGGTAATCACAGCCACCAGATTGCCTTTGTTGGTGTATTTATAGGCATTGGCAGGATCAGCTTCAATTTCACGCACCGGCTCGGCCACGCCTGGCGTATAGGCCAGCGACAAATCCTGCTGGGTTGCACAGGGTTTGGATGACTCCACGCTCAGCTTGCCCGGACGCGGAAACTGATGGTAGTCCAGTGCGCGCTGTTTTAATTCGTCCATTGCTTTGCCTTTATGTTTTCTAAACGGAATGATTCAAAAATTTCAGCAGCAAGGCAGATAAAGCGCAGGCAGTGCACATGACATGGCAAGCGAAATCCAGCGCTGCTGATGAAGGTTTTGCAATCACTCCAGTTCACTCATGTAGTGGTGATCGTCTGTCAAACAGAATCCCAGCCGCCATTCCATCGGTTTGTCTCCATAAGTAAAAGACACGCGCTCCACACTCAGCAGCGGATACCCCTCTTTCAATCCCAGTGCGCTGGCGATATCCGCACTGGCAGCGACAGCCTTGATGCGCTCTTCGGCACGTATCATGCGGATGCCGAACTGGGATTCATACATGCTGTACATGGAGCCATTACTCTCTTCCACTTTGGCGCGATTCAGGCCTTTAAAAGGTGCCGCCGGCACTACAATATGGTCATAAATCAATGGGCGCCCGGAAAAGGTCAGCAACCGCTTCACTTCTATCGTGGTCGCACCTGCCTTGATTTCCAGCACTTTTCCGGTATGGGCATTGGCCTTGCTCTTCTCGCAGGAAAGAAATTCGTTTTGCAGCAACTCCTTCTGGCCGCTCTCTGCCGTCAGTCTCAGGAAACGCAATCTGACATCATCCTGGTTATGCGTGGCAACAAAGGTGCCTTTGCCCTGGCGGCGGATCAGGATATTTTCAGCGGCGAGACTGTCAATCGCCTTGCGCACCGTGCCCTGACTGACTTTAAAGCGCTGCGCCAGCTCGATCTCACTCGGAATCATGTCGCCGGGACGCCATTCCCCGCCAATCAGGCTTTGTGTCAGCAACACCTTGATCTGGTCATATAACGGCCGGTAACTCGGCGATCCAAACGGCTTATCTACCATAAGTGAAACTCCCATTATTCAATCAGCACCAGACATTCATAAGATACAAACCCATCTTTCAGCACTGCTTAATTATTTATATCCCAGCCTTATTTCCATGTCAACTGTTTTATATCTTATATAAGACATAAGATATTTATTGACAGTCATTTTTTTATCATGAATAATTTACTCACCCTTCCGAAAAAGGAAACGCAATGCCATATCCGCTGCGACCAAGGCGATCCATGCTGTATGTTCCAGGATGCAATACGCATTACCTGGACCGTGCTCGTACACTGGCAGCAGATTCAGTGATTCTGGATCTGGGCGATCCGATTCTGGTGGATGCCAAGATTCAGTCACGCGACAACGTAGTGCACGCAGTGAAGCAAGGCGGTTACGGCAAACGTGAAGTCGTCATCCGTGTGAATGATCTGGATTCCCTCTGGGGCCACGATGATATTAAAGCGGTCGCCACCGTCGGTGCCGACGCCATTCTTTTTCCCAATATCGAATCCCGCGAAGACGTGCTGCACGCCCAGCAGTTACTGGATGATGCCGGTGGCAAGGACGTACCCATGATGGTGATGATAGAAAGCCCGCTGGCGGTACTGAACGCCAAGGAAATCGCCGCCGCCTCCGAGCGCGTGATCTGTATGGTGATGGCAACCTCCGACCTGATTTCCCAGTTGCATGCACGTGTCACGCACGAACGCTCGGCCATCCTGACTTCCCTCTCACTGGTCATCCTGGCAGCCCGCGCCTATGGCAAAGGCGTGATTGATGGCATCACCAGCGACTTCAGGAATATGCATTCATTTGAATATGCCTGTCGCCTCGGGCGGGATATCGGTATGGATGGCAAATCACTGGTACATCCGGCCCAGATTGCCTATTGCAATGATGCCTACACACCGCAGCGTGCCGAAGTCGAACATGCCAGACTGATTATCAAGGCGCTCAAAGAGGCTAACGAAGCCGGTCGCGGTACGGTGGTCGTCAACGACAAACTGGTGGAACATCACCATATCAAGGCGGCACAACGCCTGATCCGGCTGGCTGAAGCCATCAGCGAGCTGGAAGAAGAGTTTATTTAAGGACACAGCAAAGGAGCTTGCCATGCAAAACAAAATCCGTGCGGGTCATTTCTTTGAAGACTTCAAACTGCACGAAGTCATCCACCACGCCACGCCACGCACTATTACGGCAGGCGACTGTTCACTGTATATCGCGCTGACCGGCGCCCGCAATCCGTTACATTGCAGCGAACCGCTGGCCAAATCCCTGGGTTATCCTTCGGCACCGGTCGATGACTTGCTGGCTTTCCATATCGCGTTTGGTAAAACCGTGCCGGATATTTCCGTCAACGCCATTGCCAATCTGGGCTATGCCGATATGCGTTTTCTGCAACCGGTGTATGTCGGGGACACACTGACGACTTCCAGCGAAGTGATCGGCCTGAAACAGAACTCCAGCGGCAAAAGCGGCGTGGTCTGGGTGCGCTCCACTACCGTGAACCAGCATCAGCAGCCCGTATTAAGCTGGGTACGCTGGGTAATGGTGCAGAAAAAGAACCAGGATGCCCCAGCGCCGGACACCGTGGTGCCTGAACTGCCGGAATTTGTGGCGCCTGAATCGCTTGCCGTACCTGCACACTTCACCACATCCCCTGCGCTGGCGGCGGCTACCGGCGGTCAGCACTGGTGGGAAGATTATGAAGCGGGTGAATGCATGCGCCACCCGTCCGGTCTGACTATTAATGAAAGTGACCACACCATGGCCACCCATTTGTACCAGAACAATGCACGGCTGCACTTTGACGCGCACCTGATGAAAAGTACGCCGCAAGGCCAGTGTCTGGTCTATGGCGGCGTGGTGATGTCCGCCTGCAAGGCACTCAGCTACGAAGGGCTGGAAAATGCCATTGCCATTCTGGCGATCAATGGTGGCAGCCATGCCAACCCCAGTTATGCCGGGGACACCATTTACTGTATGACAAAAGTGCTGGATAAATGGGCCCTGCCCCATCCCGGTCTGGGTGCCTTGCGCCTGCGCATGGTCGGGGTCAAGAATACGCCGCCCGCCACACTGGAAAATGTCAAAACCTCGCAGGGTTACCATCCGCATGTGGTACTCGATATCGATTACACCGTCCTTATTCCACGCAAAGGAAACTAAATCATGGCAGTTCATCCCGACCAGGCGCTTTTTGCTGGCGAAAAACCTTTTCCGGTCATTCCGGCTTGCGAACATTTTGCCGGCAGCGAAAAGCTGATGCTGAAAGCATTGTCACTACAGGATCCCGCCAGTCCGAACGGGATAGGCCCGGTGTTTGATGTCACCTGCGACTGTGAAGATGGCGCGGCCAGCGGACAGGAGCAGGCGCATGCCGAAATGATTGTGCGTCTCCTGAATTCGGATGCCAACCGCTACAAAATGGCCGGTGCACGCATTCATGATTACACGCACCCGCACTGGAAACAGGATATTGACATTCTGGTAGGTGGTGCCGGGCAGGTATTGAGCTATATCACCATCCCGAAATGCACCGATATCAGTCAGGCGAGTGAAATGATTGCCTACATCCAGCAAGTGGCAAAACAACATGGCATCACGCGTGAAATCCCGGTGCATCTGCTGATTGAAACCCATGGCGCCTTGCGCCAGGTGCACGAGATTGCCCAACTGCCCTGGTTGCAGGTGCTGGATTTCGGCCTGATGGATTTTGTCAGCGCCCATCACGGCGCGATCCCGGCCAGCGCCATGCGCAGCCCTGGCCAGTTTGAACATCAGTTGCTGGCACGTGCCAAAACTGAAATTGTCGCTGCCGCGCTGGCCAATGGCATTATTCCGGCCCACAACGTAACGCTGGACCTGAAAAACGCAGAAGTCACCTATGGGGATGCTTTCCAGGCCCGCAACGAATTTGGCTTTATGCGCATGTGGAGCATTTACCCTACCCAGATCCAGGCCATTGTTGACGCCATGAAACCCAATTTTGACGAGGTCACTGATGCCGCCAATATCCTGCTGGCAGCGCAGGCAGCGGACTGGGGGCCGATTCAGTATGCCGGTGAACTGCATGATCGCGCCACTTACCGTTACTTCTGGGAAGTGTTGCAGAAAGCCAGGCAGACCGGTGTTGCCATGCCGGAAGCGGCGACACAGGCGTTCTTTTCAGATCGAGATAGTTAGTTTATTCGCCGATAAACGCAGATTAACGCCGATATTCTCAAGCATAAAAAATAAGTATTTGATTTTATGGTTTTTTATCGGCGTGCATCGGCGTTTATCGGCAGTTAAATAAAATAGAATTTAATTTTACAAAGGCTAATTATGCAACCATCTCTTACTCCAGGCGCACGTTTCCGCGCCGCGCTGGCAGCCGAAAAGCCATTGCAAATCATAGGTGCAATCAACGCCTATCACGCCATGTTGGCTACTCAAACCGGTTTTAAAGCGATTTACCTGTCTGGTGGTGGTGTCGCTGCCGGTTCGCTGGGACTGCCAGACCTGGGCATTTCTTCACTGGAAGATGTGCTGGTTGATGTGCGCCGGATTACGGATGCCGTAGATACACCGTTGCTGGTGGATATTGATACCGGCTTTGGTGGTGCCTTCAATATTGCGCGCACCATTAAAAGTGTCGCCAAAGCTGGTGCTGCAGCCGTACATATTGAAGACCAGGTCAGCGCCAAGCGTTGTGGTCACCGCCCTAACAAGGCCATCGTCAGCCAGGGTGAAATGGTAGATCGCATCAAAGCTGCTGTGGATGCCAAACCTGACGCTGATTTTGTCGTGATGGCGCGTACCGACGCGCTGGCAGTCGAAGGCCTGCAGTCTGCCATAGACCGAGCCTGTGCCTGCGTGGAAGTCGGTGCTGACATGATTTTCCCGGAAGCAATGACAGAGCTGGGCATGTACCGGCAATTTGTAGAGGCTGTCAAAGTGCCGGTACTGGCCAATATTACCGAGTTCGGCTCCACACCTTTATTTACTGTCGAAGAACTGGCAACCACAGGCGTAAGCATGGTGCTATACCCCCTCTCGGCTTTCCGCGCCATGAACCAGGCGGCACTCAAGGTATACCAGGGCGTGCGCCAGGATGGCACCCAGAAAAACGTACTGGATCTGATGCAGACACGCGCTGATTTATACGATCACCTGGGTTACCACGCGTTTGAGCAGAAACTGGATGCGCTCTATCAGAAATAAAGCGCAAACCATGATGATGCTGTTATCCGATTAACTTTCGCGGCAACTCCTGCTTTACGCGCCGCGTTTCAGACATCAAGGAAGTGTGTTATGCATGCAAGTGATTCAAATCCTGCCACCGAAACCACGCCCAAACGCAAAAAAGGCGTTGCACTGGCTGGCGTAGCAGCCGGAACAACGGCCATTTGCACCGTGGGTCATAGCGGTAACGACCTGCATTATCGTGGCTACGATATTGTTGAACTGGCAAAACACGCCAGCTTCGAAGAAGTCGCTTATTTGCTGATTTACGGCGAACTGCCCACCACGGCACAACTCACCGCCTATCACCAAAAGCTCAAAAAGCTGCGCGGCCTGCCCAGTGCACTTAAAGCCGTACTGGAACAGATTCCCGCCAATGCGCACCCTATGGATGTGATGCGCACGGGCTGTTCAATGTTAGGAACTTTGGAGCCGGAGGCCGCTGACCGCAACACTGCTGGCGCACAGGCGCTGGGCGACCGCCTGATTGCCTGCTTTGGCTCCATGTTGATCTACTGGTACCACTTCAGCCAGCGTGGCGTGCGTATCGATGTAGAGACCGATGACGATTCGATTGCCGCCCATTTCCTGCATATCCTGCATGGCAAAAAACCTTCCGAACTACATATCAAGGCCATGAATACCTCGCTGGTGCTGTATGCCGAGCATGAATTTAATGCTTCCACCTTTACCTCACGCGTGATTGCCGGTACTTTGTCTGACCTGTACTCCTGCATCACCGGCGCGATTGGCGCCCTGCGCGGCCCCAAACACGGTGGTGCCAACGAGGCAGCGATGGAAATCATTGAGCGTTATGAAAACCCCAATGAAGCGGAGGCCGATATCAAGGCCCGTATGGCGCGCAAGGAAATTATTATCGGCTTCGGTCACCCGGTCTACACCATTGCCGATCCGCGTAATGAATCCATCAAAGCCGTCAGCAAAGCGCTGTGTGAAGACGCCGGCAATATGCAACTGTTTGATATCTCGGCCCGGATTGAAGACATCATGTGGCACGAGAAAAAGATGTTCCCCAACCTCGACTGGTACAGCGCGTCCAGCTATCACATGATGGGCATCCCGACCGGCATGTTTACGCCTATCTTTGTGATTTCACGTACTACCGGCTGGGTGGCGCACGCGATTGAACAACGCATCGATAACAAGATTATTCGCCCCAATGCTGAATATAACGGCCCGGATAACAGGGCGTTTGTTTCATTGGATAAACGATAAAAAGCAATTTAACCGCCGATGCACGCAGATAAACGCCGATAAAACCCTCTCAAAATCATTTTCTTTCAAGTGAAGCCGCAATATTGATTGATGTCATTTGAAATAAAAGAAACTGATTAAAGATCCAGGAATAGATTTATCGGCGTTTATCTGCGTACATCGGCGGAAAACTATTATTTTTAATATCACCAAGGACTACCTCATGTCAGCCCATATTTCCAACATACGCCCCGACCCCGATCAGGTCATTGTCGATATTGCCAACTATGTAACAGATTTTGAAATCAGCTCCACTGAAGCCTACGACACCGCCCGCAACTGCCTGATGGATACGCTGGGCTGCGGCTTTGAGGCGCTCGATTATCCTGCCTGTACCAAGCTGCTCGGTCCTGTGATTGCCGGTACAGTAGTGCCGAATGGTGCCAAAGTGCCTGGCACCTCTTACCAGCTGGACCCTATTCTGGCGGCTTTCAATATCGGCGCCATGATCCGCTGGCTGGACTTTAACGACACCTGGCTGGCAGCGGAGTGGGGACATCCTTCTGACAACCTGGGCGGCATCCTGGCCTCTGCTGACTATATATCCCGTAAGAATGTGTCCGAAGGTAAAGCGCCGCTGCTCATGAAAGATGTGCTGACTGCCATGATCAAGGCACACGAAATCCAGGGTGTGCTGGCACTGGAAAACAGCTTTAACCGCGTAGGTCTGGATCATGTGATTCTGGTGAAAATCGCTTCCACCGCTGTCGTGACCAGGCTATTGGGCGGCAACAAACAGGATATTATTAACGCGGTTTCCAATGCATTTGTCGACGGCCAAAGCCTGCGTACCTACCGCCACAGCCCGAATACCGGGTCACGTAAATCCTGGGCAGCTGGTGATGCCACTTCGCGTGCTGTGCGTCTGGCGTGGATGACTTTGCAAGGTGAAATGGGCTATCCAAGCGCCCTGACTGCCAAGACCTGGGGCTTTTACGATGTGCTGTTCAAAGGTAATGCCTTTAAATTCCAGCGGCCATACGGCAGCTATGTGATGGAACAGGTCCTGTTCAAGATTTCCTTCCCGGCTGAATTTCATGCACAAACCGCAGTGGAATGTGCGTTCCGGCTCAATAAAGAAGTCGGTCACCGGCTACAGTCACTGGACGATATCGCCAATATTGAAAAAATCGTGATTACAACGCACGAATCAGCCATCCGCATTATCGACAAAACCGGTCCCATGCATAACCCGGCAGACCGTGACCACTGTATTCAGTACATGGTTGCTGTGGGTTTGCTCAAAGGTAATCTGACGGCACTTGATTATGAAGATGCAGCGGCGGCGGACCCGCGTATTGACGCCTTGCGCGAGAAAATGACCTGCGTGGAAAAAGCGGAATATACCCGTGATTACCTGGATCCGGAAAAACGCTCCATCGCCAACGCCATCCAGGTTTTCTTTAAAGATGACACCCAATCCGGCAACATCGCCGTGGAATATCCAATTGGTCACCGCCGTCGCCGCGCGGAAGGCATTCCGGAGCTGGTGAAGAAATTCAAAGTCAACCTGGCTCGCCGCTTTGATACTGCCAGGCAGGCCGAGATTCTGGCGTTGTGCCAGGATCAGCATGCACTGGAATCTACGCCAGTGCATGTGTTTGTGGATATGCTTACCGCCTGATTCACGACAGTCAGAGTGCATAAAAAAAGCGCCATCAGGCGCTTTTCATTGATCAGGGAGTCAGGAATTATTTCAGCGTAACGCCAAAGCAATACACATCCACACCATTCGGTGACTGGATCAGGGTAGCCGGAATCGCAACGCCGTTACGCCAGTTGTCAACGGCTTCCTGTTTGCCGGCACCGGTAACCAGGAACATCACTTCGTGCGTGTTATTCAGGCGGTTCTGGCTAATGGTAATGCGATCTGCAGGTGGCTTGGGTGAGTTGTAGACTGGCACCGCATCCGCGCTGTTATCGACCACCTGCCCCGGGAACAGACTGGCCGTATGTCCGTCTTCGCCCAGACCCAGAATCACCAGGTCAAAGGTACGCACGCCTTTCAGCGTTTCGGCATATGCCCTGGCACCTTCCACATTGCCCAGTTCCGCGGGAATATCATGAATCTGGCTTTGTGGAATCGAAACATGATTCAGCCAGGCATCGCGTGCCATTTTGCTGTTCCGCTCGGCATGATCCACCGGCAGGCAACGGTCATCATTGTGATAAACATGCCATTTGGACCAGTCAGCAGCCGCTTTGGCCAGCAACTGGTATACTGCCTTGGGCGTACTGCCGCCAGCCAGTACGATCAGGAAATCACCGTATTTGGCAATCGCTTCATCCGCGGCCTTTAAAATGCGCTGTAAAGCTGCCTGATTTATTTCATCCTGGGATTGGAAAGTGTGCCAACGTGTTTGAGTGTTCAAAGACATAGAAAACCTGTAAAAAACAATACAAAACAACAAATGCAGCCTTTCAGTCGCTGGCTGCATTTGCTATAATTATACCCGACTCGACACGATAATTCTGCAAAATTATCAAATTAACCCGTTCGGGTTCATGCCATCCAAAAGATGGGTGTTTCAATAACTGTCCTTACACCATAGGAAAATCCGCATGAAATTAGCAATGATTGGCTTGGGCAAAATGGGCGGCAACATGGCTGCACGTTTACTCCGTCACAAAATCAACGTGGTTGGTTTTGACTTTAATACCGAATTCGTCAACAAACTGGTTCAAAATGAAGGCATGGAAGCAGCAACATCCGTAGAGGATGCTGTTAGCAAGCTTGAAGGCCAGAAAATTGTCTGGCTGATGTTGCCAGCCGGTGAAATCACCGAAAACCAAATCAAGGCACTGATCCCATTGCTGAATAAAGGCGATATCATCGTCGATGGCGGCAATTCCAACTACAAACACAGTCAGCGCCGTGGCGCAATGCTGGCCGAACACGGTATCGGTTTCATCGACTGTGGTACTTCCGGCGGCGTATGGGGCCTGGAAAACGGCTACTGCCTGATGTACGGCGGCGAGAAACAATACGCAGACGTATTGGCACCTTACGCACAGGCACTGACACACGCAGACCGCGGCTGGGCGCACGTAGGCCCGGTAGGTTCCGGCCACTTCACCAAAATGATACACAACGGTATCGAATACGGCATGATGCAGGCATTTGCTGAAGGTCTGGACCTGATCAAGGGCAAAGAGGACTTCAACCTGGATCTGGCACAAATCACCGAATTGTGGCGTCACGGTTCCGTGGTGCGTAGCTGGTTGCTGGACCTGACAGCCGAAGCGCTGAAAGGTGACCAGAAACTGGAAGCCATTGCTCCTTACGTGGCTGACTCCGGCGAAGGTCGCTGGACAGTGGTTGAAGCCGTTGAACAAGGCGTGGCTGCTCCGGTACTGACCGTTGCATTGCAGGCCCGCTTCCGCAGCCAGGATGCAAAAGGCTACAGCTACAAACTGCTGTCCCTGATGCGTAATGCTTTCGGCGGCCATGCAGTGAAATCATCCAAGTAAACAAAACAGCCTCTCTTATCGAGAGGCTTTTTGCTTGTTGCTACTGATTTAAAAACATGGGAAAGGCCTGCCCTTTCCCGTTTACATTTTTATCTTAAGGTTAGAAATGACAAATACAATTGATCCATGCACCCTGGTATTGTTCGGCGCGAGTGGCAACCTGGCCCGCGTTAAACTGTATCCCGGTTTGTTCAGGCTAGACCTGCTGGGCCGTTTGCCTGATGACATGAAAATTATCGGCGTTGGCCGTCAAGTGGTTGATCTGGACGCCTGGCGTGCAGACATCAAATCCATGCTGGATACCAAATTCAAAAAAGGCTATGACCAGAAAGTATTCGAGCGCTTTATCGCCCGTAACTTCTACCATGCCAACCCGCCAACCGATCCTGATGCTTTCAAAAAACTGAAAGCCACGCTGAGTGACGAAAAAATATTCCCGCAGAACCTGGCTTACTTCCTGTCTGTACGTCCTGTTGATTTCGCACCAGTGGTGGAATCCCTGGCCAATGTTGGCCTGACCCAGGAAGACAAATACTGGCGCCGCGTGGTGATCGAGAAACCATTCGGTACCGATCTGCCATCTGCCAAAGCACTGCAGACTGCCATTACCAAGCACCTGAAAGAAAGCCAGATCTACCGTATCGACCACTACCTGGGTAAATCAGCGCTGCAAAACATCCTGTTGCAACGCTTTACCAATACCGTGTTAGAGCCAATCTGGAACAACCAGTACATTGATCACGTACAAATCACCAATACCGAAATGCTGGGTGTAGGCGACCGTACACAGTTCTACGACAGCACAGGTGCCTTGCGCGACATGTTGCAAAGCCACATTCTGCAGACCCTGGCACTGACTGCCATGGAGCAGCCAAAAGACCTGTCTCCAGAAGGTGTACGCGACGCGAAAATCGCATTACTGGAGCAGATCCGCCCTATTCCGGTCAACGAACTGGAAAAACATGCTTTCCGTGCGCAATACGCTGCTGGCGAAATCAATGGCGAAAAAGTGCCTGGTTACCTGGAAGAACTGGGCAACAAGGACAGCGTGGTTGAAACTTATGCCGCATTGAAACTGTTTATCGACAATCCACGCTGGAAAGGTGTGCCATTCTACATCCGTACCGCGAAGCGTCTGCACGAAGCTGATACCCGTATTTCCATCCGCTTCAAGAAAGCACCATTGCAGATCAATGATCAGGACCAGAACTGGCTGATTATCGGTATCCAGCCACGCGAGTGCATCAAACTGGAAATCCAGTCCAAGATTCCTGGCCTGGACGTGCAAACCCGCACCATTCAGCTGGATGCAGCCAACCGCTGGGATAGTGATGACTCCGTAGATGCTTACGAGGCCCTGTTGCTGAACCTGATGCAAGGTGACAACTCCAACTACCTGCATATCTCAGAAGCTGAAGCACAATGGCGCCTGGTAGATCCGGTCGTTAAAGCCTGGGCTGAAGACAAGCGCCCGGTATATCAATACCCTGCCGGTAGCCGTGATCCTGAAGCTTCCAAAGTCATTTTTGAAGGCGAAGACCAGTTCTGGCGTTACAGCATCGAACTGGGCGGCGACAAATAAATTTTGGTGAATCTCAGCGCTTATTTGCATAAATAATCGCCAAAAATTCACAAATTTTTTGCAAAACTGACAGCATTTGTTGTTATTATTTGCACCTGATAAAAGCGGAGTTTAAGCTCCGCTTTTTTCTCTTTATTGCTAGTGAATCAACACGTAAAGACTGGACAAGGTAATGAGCATTAAGTCGGACAAATGGATACGCAGAATGGCTGAACAACACGGCATGATTGAGCCGTTTTCGCCTGAACTGGTACGTGAATCGAATGGCGAGAAAATCGTTTCTTACGGCACCTCTTCTTATGGCTACGATATCCGCTGTGCTGACGAGTTTCGCGTGTTCACGAATATCAACAGCACGATTGTCGATCCCAAGCAGTTTGACCCTCAATCCTTTGTTGAAGTCTCCGGTAAAGGTTACTGCGTGATCCCACCCAACTCGTTTGCGCTGGCACGTACAGTTGAATATTTCCGTATCCCGCGCTCGGTACTGACGGTATGTCTGGGCAAATCCACTTATGCACGTTGCGGTATCATCGTGAATGTCACACCATTTGAACCAGAATGGGAAGGCTATGTCACACTGGAATTCAGTAATACGACGCCATTGCCTGCCAAAATCTATGCCGGTGAAGGCTGCGCCCAGGTATTATTCTTTGAATCTGATGAAATCTGCGAAACCAGCTACAAAGACCGTGGCGGCAAATACCAGGGCCAGATTGGCGTTACCCTGCCCAAAATATAAGTCTCCATTGAACACCCACATTAATAACAAAGGCACGGAGTAAAAGCATGGCTTTCTCAGTGCCTTTGCGTTTTGAATCACCCGTTTCAGTGACAAATGAAGGACTCATTGAATGAAATTTAGATTTCCTGTCGTCATTATTGACGAAGACTTCCGCTCCGAGAACTCTTCCGGCCTCGGTATCCGCGTGCTGGCCAAAGCGATTGAAGAGGAAGGTGCTGAAGTGCTGGGTGTGACCAGCTATGGCGACCTGACTTCTTTTGCACAACAGCAAAGCCGTGCGTCTGCGTTTATTCTCTCCATTGACGATGAGGAAATTGTCGAGGAAAAGCCGGAAGCGATTGAGCAGCTGCGCAGTTTTGTGGCAGAGATACGCTACCGCAATGAGGAAATCCCGATTTTCCTGCACGGCGAAACGCGCACCAGCCGCCATATCCCGAATGATGTGCTGCGTGAACTGCACGGCTTTATCCACATGAATGAAGATACGCCGGAATTCGTGGCGCGCCTGATTATCCGCGAGGCCAAAGCTTATCTGGACAGCCTGCCACCGCCCTTCTTCAAGGCGCTGACCAATTACGCCGCTGACGGCTCCTATTCCTGGCACTGTCCCGGCCACTCCGGTGGCGTGGCGTTCCTGAAATCGCCAGTGGGTCAAATGTTTCACCAGTTCTTCGGTGAAAACATGTTACGTGCCGACGTGTGTAATGCAGTAGATGAGCTGGGCCAGTTGCTTGATCACACCGGACCGGTGGCAGCTTCCGAGCGCAATGCGGCACGTATTTATAACTGCGACCATTTGTACTTTGTCACCAACGGCACCTCGACCTCCAACAAGATCGTCTGGAATTCTACCGTGGCGCCAGGCGATATTGTGGTGGTAGACCGCAACTGCCATAAATCCGTTTTGCACTCGATTATCATGACGGGTGCAATTCCGGTATTCCTGATGCCGACCCGTAACCACTTCGGCATTATCGGGCCGATTCCGAAAAGCGAATTTGCCTGGGAAAATATCCAGAAGAAAATTGCACGTAATCCGTTTGCGACCGACAAGAATGCCAAGCCGCGTGTGCTGACCATTACCCAGTCCACTTATGACGGCGTGCTGTATAACGTGGAAGAAATCAAGGAAATGCTGGATGGCAAGATAGACACCCTGCACTTTGACGAAGCCTGGTTGCCACATGCAACCTTCCATGATTTCTACGGCGACTACCATGCAATTGGCGCAGACCGCCCACGCTGTAAAGAATCCATGGTGTTCTCCACTCAGTCCACACATAAATTGCTGGCAGGGTTAAGTCAGGCATCGCAAATCCTGGTACAGGACGCCCAGGATAATCGCCTGGACAGAGACCTGTTTAACGAGGCGTACCTGATGCACACCTCTACCAGTCCGCAATATTCCATTATTGCCAGTTGCGACGTGGCAGCTGCCATGATGGAAGCACCAGGCGGTACCGCGCTGGTAGAGGAGTCTCTCAAGGAAGCCCTGGATTTCCGCCGCGCCATGCGCAAGGTGGATGAAGAATGGGGTACCGACTGGTGGTTCAAGGTCTGGGGGCCGAATGACCTGTCTGAAGACGGCCTGGAAGAGCGCGACGCCTGGATGCTCAAGGCCAATGAACGCTGGCATGGCTTCGGTAACCTGGCCGAAGGTTTCAATATGCTGGACCCGATCAAGGCGACTATTATCACGCCAGGGCTGGATGTGGACGGCGACTTCTCCGAAGAATTCGGCATCCCGGCTGCAATTGTGACCAAGTACCTGGCTGAACACGGCGTGATTGTCGAGAAAACCGGCCTCTACTCTTTCTTTATCATGTTTACCATCGGCATTACCAAAGGCCGCTGGAACACCATGGTGGCTGCATTACAGCAGTTCAAGGATGATTACGACAAGAACCAGCCACTGTGGAAAGTGTTGCCGGAATTTGTGCAGAAACATCCACGCTATGAACGCGTTGGCCTGAAAGACCTGTGTACACAGATACACGAAGTCTATAAAGCCAATGACGTGGCACGCCTGACCACAGAAATGTATTTGTCGGATATGGTACCCGCCATGAAACCGACCGATGCTTTCTCCAAAATGGCTCACCGGAAAATCGAGCGTGTAGCCATTGATGAACTGGAAGGTCGCGTGACTGCTGTATTGCTGACACCCTACCCGCCTGGCATTCCGCTATTGATTCCTGGCGAGCGCTTTAACAAGGTGATTGTGAATTACCTTAAGTTTGCACGTGAGTTTAACGAGAAATTCCCAGGGTTTGAAACTGACAACCACGGCCTGGTAAAACAGGTGGTGAATGGCAAATCGGAATATTTTGTCGACTGCGTACAACAGGAAGACTAGCAGTATTTACCAGCGACGTTTAGCCCCGTCGCTGGTAAATCATATCACTGTAATGCAGACCGTTTTCTGACGTCTTTGCCTGTTCGGAAACCTGTTCCCACGCAGACATATCCAGCTCCGGAAAAAATGCATCGCCGCCGACATGCGCATAAACCCGCGTGATATACAGCCGTGTCACATAAGGCAGGCCCTGCTCATACATCTCGGCGCCACCAATCAGAAACGGCTCCTCATCCCCAGCACACACTGCCAGCGCTTCCGGTAGCGAGTGTACAATCCTGGCGCCTTCCACAGTGTATCCGGTATCGCGTGTGACAATAACTGTCGTGCGCCCCGGCAGCAACCGACCGAGCGATTCATAGGTTTTTCGTCCCATAATAATATGGTGCCCCATGGTCAGTTGCCTGAACCTTTTCAAGTCTTCCGGCAAATGCCAGGGTAGCTGGTTATTATGGCCAATCACGCGGTTATCGGCGTGGGCGACGATCAGGGAAAGTGCTTGCATACCGGTTTTCCTAAAAAGCTGACAGGCGCTTCAAATCCTGAATAATGGCCTGACTATGCCCGTCAGGATTCACATTGCTATAGGTCTGTGCGACCGCGCCTTGCGGGTCAATAATAAAGGTCATGCGCTTGGCAGCCTGGAACACCAGCAGGTCAAACAAGGCACCATATGCCTCAGCAACCTGGCCACGGGTATCTGCCAGCAATGGAAATGGCAATTGATGCTTGCTGGTGAAGCTGGCATGACTGGCGACAGTATCAACACTGATGCCTACCACTTCAGCACCCAAGGCATGGATTTGCTGAATGTCGTCGCGGAAATGACAAGCTTCGCGGGTACAGCCCGGCGTATCATCTTTGGGATAGAAATAAACCACCAGCCATTGACCTTGCCAGTCCGAGAGATTGCGTATTTTCCCCTGTGCATCCGGCAGGCTGAATTCCGGCGCTTTCATCCCTATGTTCAGGCGGGTGGATGGTTGCTGGTACTGGCGATAACCCCAAATGGCCAGCCACAATAACAGTCCATACATAATCAGTTTCACGAGCATTGCTTTCCTCTCCTGTCACGGTTGCATCGTTGACGCATCAAGCCGCTTATTGTACCTTAATCCGCCTCTTCCCTTTTTAAGACTCATACACACGCCTGAAGTATTGCAGCAAACCACATGAAGAATGAAGCCATTGCCAAACTGCTGAAACTGATCGCCCGGGACCCGCAAAGGTGGGATGCCTATCAGCGGCTGGCCGGCCTGATGCTTCAAAACAATGAATTTCATGCCGCTGAGCAATACCTTCTGCAGGCCATCCACCTACAGCCGGATATCCTTCAGTTACGCCTGCAACTGGCAAACCTGCACATGCGTACGCAGCAATTTCTGGCCGCGCACGAACAGTATAAGAAAGCCATCAAACTGGATGCCAGGCAGGCACAACTCTATTATCTTGATGCCCGGGCATTGAAAAACCTGGGACGCGCGCAGGAAGCCATTTTACGTCTGCGCACCGTGACAAAGCTGGATCCCAGGCATATTCAGGCATTCACCGAATGCGTAGATCTGATGCTGCAATCACAACAACCTGAACAGGCTGTCGCAATACTGAAACAGGCGGTCATTGCTCATCCGGAGCATGCCAGCTTCCACTATCGCCTTGGCATCCTGCATCAGCAGTTACAGGCTCCGATGGAAGCACTTAGCTGTATGGATGCAGCCATCAATATCCAGCCCGACTTTGCCGAAGCCCACCACCAGCGTGCATTGATATTGCAGTTACAAGGCAAACGTGAAGAGGCTTTGCGCGCCTTTCATCATGCCATTGCCCATCAACCCAATCTGCCCGTACCCTATAATAATCGCGGCGTCGTGTTATGCCAGCTCGGAAAATACCCGGAAGCAATTACCGACTTTCGCGAGGCATTGAAGCTCAATCCGGGCTATGCCTCTGCCTGTTGCAACCTGGGATTGGCTTTGTATGAAAACGGCGACACCGCAGAGGCTTACCAATGCCTGGAAACCGCCATCAGGCATGCGCCAGGACATGCACAGGCACGTTATTGCCTGAGCATGCTCAAACTGGCACGCGGTGAATATGAAACCGGCTGGCCGATGTACGAATCTCGCTGGCAGGTATTGCCCGCGGCATCGCTGCCAGACCGGCAATTGTTATGGCCTGGCAACTCCTCGCTGGTCGGCAAAACGCTGTTAATCCTGGCAGAGCAGACACTCAGTGATACCCTGCAGTTCTGTCGCTATATTGCCCTGGTCAAAACATTCAAACCCAACCAGCTGATCGTGTCCGTGCCTGATGCACTTTTTAATCTGTTGAATGAAATGTGGGCACACGATGCCGCTATCCAGGTCATTCGCCAGGATGGCCGTCCGCTGCCACATTTTGATACTTACTGCCCCATGCTCAGCCTGCCCGGGGCATTCAATACGTTACCGGATACCATTCCTGCCACGCTGCCGTACCTGCAGGTTGCTGAACGGCATCAGCAACCATGGCAGCAACTGCTGGGCCCGGCCAGACGGCTGAGAGTGGGCCTGAACTGGTGCGGTGATGAGCGCAACAAATATGATCATTTGCGCAGCATACCGCTACACCTGATGGCTCCTCTATTGCAGATGGAAGTAGAGTGGCATAGCCTGCAGAAGGAATTCCGCCGTGAAGACCATATCATGCTCAAGCGCTTTCCCATGCTGGAATGCCACCATCCTTCATTATCTGACCTGACAGATACCGCCGGCCTGATCATGCAAATGGATCTGGTGATTTCGGTGGATACCGCCGTTGCCCACCTGGCGGCAGCCCTGGGCAAACGGGTATGGCTGTTATTGCCGCAGCAAGCGCATTTCCGCTGGCTGCAACAGGCAGAAACCTGCCCGTGGTATCCTGGTATGCGATTGTTCAGGCAGGCGCCCGGTACCGACTGGGAAAGCGTAATTGATCGCGTCCATCAGGCCATCATTGACGAACTGGCCGGGAAACACTCACTCCATTAAAGATGGCGCGCCCACGATGTGCATGGCACGTGCCACGTCCACATGCAGCAATTGTGCTATGTCCTGGTAATCATCCGGTAGCGCGGCATTTTTCCAGCCATCGGCTGAATGCCTGGCCAGATTCACCGCCAGTTGTACATTACGTACACGTGGAAGGTGGGCCAGCTGTTCATTCATCAAATCAGTCAGCAATCCAGGCAAATTAAACACACGCACCAGCTCCGCCTGCAAATCGGCCATCCTGAAACCCAGGACTTCCTGCTGTACCGTGCGGCTACGCAAGGTTTTATCTGCCGCTTGGCGCCGGTTGATTTCAGTCATGGCTTCCGGGTTGAAGCACCACATCAGCATTTCAGCAAAGTCATGCAGCGAGGCTGCCACACGTACTTCCTCGGCATGCAGATCTTTGAGATGCGCAGCAAATTCGGCTGCAAAATACCCGGCGCGATGCGCACGCACCATCAGTTTAAGCAGATCGACCAGGGAAGAAGCGTGCTGTTTCAACACATCCTCCACATGCAGCACAGTAGGAATCTTTTCGAAAAAAGTGCTGCTGCCCATCATGATGATCGCCTGCTCCACCTGGGCCAGGTCCTGCAATTGATGGCGGCCACGATGATTGTTGGCGTAAGCAAGTACTTTGAATGTCATCAAGGGGTCGTTGATCACTACCCGGGTGATATCCCGCGCACCGGTTTCTTCTTCGCGGGCATGCAGCTGCGCCAGCTCTCTGGCAGTCTGCCGCAGTACGGGAATATCGGCGCTTTCAAAAAAATCGACCCAGCCTGAAATATTCCGGCTGGCTCTGGCTTCAATGACTGTCACCATCTGCATCTCCCTGCTTGTTCATGCGCCCGAGTATACAATACGTCACCCTGGCTGCATGCATTGATAAGTCACGGAATTCCTTTCCAGCTTCCATGATGGCTTAACTGTTCTAACGGCATAAAAGAGCTGCGCCTTTAGCGGTCAGCCACAAATGGCTATGTTAAAATACAACTTTTAGTTATTCATGCTGGAATCAGGCGACCTCTGCCTGCATTTCACAGGCCTCAAGCTTATGGCAATTATTCTGCATACTCCTGAAGAAATAGAAAAAATGCGCGTGGCAGGCCGTCTGGCCGCCGAAGTGCTGGACTACATCACGCCACATGTCGTCGCCGGGGTAACCACCGACAGGCTGGATCAGTTATGTCACGATTACATCGTCAATGTGCAACAGGCCATTCCTGCGCCGCTGAATTATGCACCGGATGGACACACACCCTATCCGAAATCCATTTGCACTTCGATTAACCAGCAGATCTGCCACGGGATTCCGGGCGAAAAAGAACTCAAAAATGGCGACATCCTGAATATTGACATTACCGTCATCAAGGATGGCTATCATGGTGATACTTCACGCATGTTTATGGTCGGCAATGTCACCCCGCAGGCCAAACGCCTGTGCGAGATCACCTACCAGGCCATGTGGCGCGGTATTGAAAAAGTCAAACCCGGCAATACGCTGGGCGACATTGGTTACGCTATCCAGTCCTTTGCCGAAAGAAATGGCTACAGCGTAGTACGTGAATTCTGCGGACATGGCATAGGCAAAAAATTCCATTGCGATCCGCAAGTGCTGCACTATGGCAAACCCGGTACCGGCGTCACCCTCAAAGCTGGCATGATGTTTACCATTGAGCCCATGATCAACGCCGGTCGTCGTGACATCAGATTCATGTCTGATGGCTGGACAGTGGTCACCAAAGATCGCAGTTTGTCGGCGCAGTGGGAACACACAGTGCTGGTCACAGAAAACGGGTTTGAAATCATGACCGTTTCTGCCGGCACCCCGCCACGCCCCACGCTGTAAACGCCGCGACCATGCCAGCCATTGCCAAAGCACAACTCAAGCATTGGCGCGAATCATTACAGCTGGCACGCAGACAAATTGCCCAAACCTATCTGGCGAAACCACAGGCAAAACGCCTGCTACGGCAACATACGCGCCTGATTGACCAGCTGTTACGTGATATCTGGCAGGTTTATCGCTTCCCGGCCAATGTCAGCCTGATCGCGGTCGGCGGTTATGGCCGTGGTGACATGTTCCCGCACTCGGATATCGACCTGCTGATCCTGATGCCGGATTTGAGTGACCATCTCCTGCATACGGAAATTGAATCCCTGATCGGCACCTTGTGGGATATAGGCCTGAATATCGGCCACAGTGTACGGACGCTTGGAGAATGCCTGGACGAAGCGCTGCGCGATGTCACCATCATGACCAACCTGCTGGAAGCCCGCTGGCTAACCGGGCGCAAAACGGCATTTAAAGCGCTGACACAATCCCTGCATGCGCAACTGGATCAGTCACGTTTTTTTGACGAAAAATTACGCGAACAGCAAATCCGCCACGCCAAATTTCACGATACCGCTTATAACCTCGAACCCAATATCAAAGAAAGCCCCGGCGGCCTGCGGGACCTGCACATGATCCTATGGATAGCGCGCAGCCAGGGATTAAGTGGTGGCTGGCAAGGTCTGCTGCATGCCGGTTTGCTGAGTAAGGCACAAGCACGCCAGTTAAAGCAGCACGAGCGCCTGTTACAAAACCTGCGTATCCGCCTGCATTTGCTGGCCGAACGGCGCGAAGACCGCCTGGTATTTGATTTCCAGAATAGCCTGGCCGGACAAATGGGTTATCAGACCAATGTACGAAAGCGGGCCAGCGAACAGTTGATGCAAGGGTTTTACCGGAGCGCCAAAGCCATTATCATTGAAAATGAAGTATTACTGAAACTGATGCATGCACGTATCAGCCCTGAAATGCCCCTCACCCGCATTGATGAAGACTTCAGCTTATCCCAAGGCTTGCTCAGTGCGAATATGCCAGACCTGTTCCAGCATAAACCGCAAGCGATCCTGCGATGCTTCCGGCTGCTGCAGCAACATGCATCGATTGCAGGCTTCAGTGCACCGCTGGTCAGGGCGCTGCAATGCGCGCAACCACTGATTAACCGCGACTTCCGTCAGCACCCCCTGCATAAAGCGCTATTTCTGCAGATATTGCAAAGCCGCGAAGGTGTGCATCGCAGCTTGCGACGCATGGCCCGCTACGGGATTCTGGGACGTTATATTCCAGCCTTTGGGCGGGTCAGTGCGCAAATGCAGCATGACCTGTTTCATGTCTACACCGTCGATGAACATACCCTGAATGTACTGCGCAATCTGCGCCGGTTTGCCAAACCCGAACTGCAACATGAGTTTCCACTGTGCAGCCAGCTGTTTGCCGCCTTCAACCAGCCGCATTTATTATATCTGGCAGCCATTTTCCATGACATTGCCAAAGGCCGTGGCGGTGACCACTCGGAATTAGGTAGCCGGGATGCCTGGCGTTTTTGCCTGAAGCATGGGTTGCCCAAAGCAGACACTGCCCTGGTAGCCTGGCTGGTGGAATCACACCTCAAACTTTCCAGCACGGCACAAAAATCCGACTTGTCTGATCCCGAAGTGATTGAGGGTTTTGCACAACTGGCAGGATCGGAATACCGCCTGACCGCCTTATACCTGCTGACGGTCGCGGATATCCGTGCCACCAGTCCCAATGTCTGGAACGCCTGGAAAGCCAAGCTGCTGGAAAGCCTGTTTCTGCAAACACGCCGCGTATTGCAGCAGTCGCTGGACACCGAAGCACAACTCAGCCTGCGCAAGCAGGAAGTGCTGCAAAAACTGAGCAGCTTCAATTTGAAAGAACGCTCTGTTCAGCCTTTATGGCAAGCTTTCGGGGCAAGCTATTTCAATCGCTTCGATAGCGACGAAATCGCCTGGCAAAGCCGTCTGCTGATCCCGCACCAACTGACAGACACAGCCATTGTGCGCGCCCGCCTGAGCCCTAGCGGTGACGGTATACAGGTCATGATTTACAGCCGTGACCAGAAACAGATTTTTGCCCGCATCTGCCATTTCTTCGGCAGCTTGCAATACAATATTGTACAGGCCAAGATTTACACTACTGCCCACGGTTATGCACTGGATAACTTCATCGTCCTGGAACCTAAAGCGCACCAGATCAGTTATACCGGTCTACTGCAACATATTGAACAGGGACTGACTGAGCAGTTATGCCAGACAACTTCCATTCCCTCGCCTGTGCCGGGACGCATCAGCCGACAGGTCAAGCACATGCCAATTCCGACGCAAGTGACGCTTGGTCCAGCCAATGTTCATCATGATGGCCTGCAACTGCAGCAACTGGATGTGATCGCCAACGACAGGCCCGGCCTGCTGGCCAATATGGCACTCATCCTGCTCAGGCACGATGTGGCCCTGCATCATGCAAAAATCAATACGCTAGGCAATCGTGTGGAAGACAGCTTCCTGATTTCGGCCAGTAACGGCCAGCCACTTAATTCTGCACAAATCACTGCTTTGCAACTGGCTTTCAGCAAACTCTGACACCCGCTGCGGTTCCATACCTTATTCAAAAAGGAGGCCTGAATAAAGGTTGTTCTCACGGCGCGCCGACTGGTCACTAGGAACCGTTATCTTTTACCGCAGTCTGACCAGGTTTGGCATTAGACTGAAGGAAAGCATGAAGCTGCTTGCTTTACATAGTCATCAGCGGACCCTAGCACAAGCAGTTTCGCAAGCTGTTCAATCACCGGATGCATTCTTTCCTGCTGGACTGTCGCATTTATGCCAACAGAGTCATTTCCCAAGCCATCAAAGCAACCAAAACCTGGCAGCCGCTTCTTTGGCTCATGCTATATTCGACAAGACTTCTTTTCAGGAATGAGCTTAAACCCATGCGAACGACAATGAAACGAATAATGTTTGTTGCATTTACTTTTGCTGCGACAGCTTCTTTTAATACGCACGCAGACACCTTAGGTCTGGCCATCGGTAGCTATGATGTGAATGGCTCCGACTCTGCCGCAGACTTCCGCCTGGATTATGAATATGACAGTTCAGTATGGCTGGAAAACCTCAAGCCGTGGCTGGGCGCAGAAGCAACCACAGAGGGCAGCCTGTGGCTGGGCGGTGGCTTGTTATATGACTGGCAGTTTGCGGATACCTGGCATCTGAAGCCCGGTATTGGTGCGGGTTATTACAGTCGTGGCAGCAGTGATCTCGATTTGGCGCATCCGCTTGAATTCCGCTCGCAGCTGGAAATTGCCAAAGACCTGAATCAGCAAAGCAGTCTGGGGCTGGCTATCAGCCATTTATCGAATGCCGGCCTGGGAGACAGAAACCCTGGTGTCGAAGCCGTAAACGTATATTGGCACTATAAATTCTGATTGCTGCAATCCGCTTATTTATTTGTAGCCCAAACAAAAAACCCTGCATCGGCAGGGTTTTCCATTGAATCTTGACTACAACTTCTGCTTAGAAGTGTTTGTAGTGTTTTTTCAACTGTTTGACCACTTCCCACTGGGATTTCAGACCTTTTGGAAACTCGACATAGTCGCCAGCCTTGATAGTGACAGTGTCACCGCCTTGTGGTGTCACTTTGAATTCGCCTTCCAGTACGTAGGCTTTTTCAGTCATGGTGAAGTCCAGAGGGAATTTGGAAGGTGGGCAATCCCATGTGTTCCAGCTGGTCACACCCAGTTCTTTCAGTTTTTCCTCAGATGGGTTATGGTCGATGATAATTTGTGTCATGACGCTTTCCTTAAGATATAGTGAATAAAGCCCGTAAATGAAAATGCCGCAATCCTGCGGCATTCATATCTGGCGGAAGAGGTGAGATTCGAACTCACGGAGGGCGTGAACCCTCGACAGTTTTCAAGACTGTTGCATTAAACCGCTCTGCCACTCTTCCCGAAAGGGCGCATTATAGCAAACAATCAGTCATCTGGAAGCGTCATTCCAGGAAAAAGTACATCATTAAAGCCAAATTTAGTCATATCGCGGATACGCATAGGGTAAAGGATGCCGGAAAGATGGTCACACTCATGCTGCACCACGCGTGCATGGAAACCGCTGACGGTACGATCAATGACATTGCCTTGCGGATCATAGCCGCGATAATGCAGCTGGCTGAATCGTGGCACCAGGCCACGCATGCCAGGCACGGACAAACAACCTTCCCAGCCATCTTCCTCCGCATCGCCAATGGGCGTCAGTTCAGGATTGATCAGGACGGTGAATGGCACTTCTTCCGCATCGGGATAACGCGGATTTTTACCCACACCGAACATGACTACCTGCAAACTGATCCCAATCTGCGGCGCGGCAATGCCTGCACCGTTCATATGCGTCATGGTGTCATGCATATCCTGGATCAGGGCATGTAATTCCGCTGTATCAAACTGACTGACTTTAGCCGCCGTCTTGGTCAGCACGGGGTCGCCCATTCTCAACACGGTTTTAATCGCCATCACAGTCTTCCGTCAAATTAAATCACTCGATGTTTATGCACTTAAGCAATCATGCTCGGACAGGTAATGTGCAATGATATGGCAGACTTTATCCATGGTCTGTTGCAGCAAAGGCATCACCTGGTCAAACTGGATGGCCTGCTCGCTATCGCCGCGCCCGGCCGCGAAATTGACAACCGGACACAATGCAGCATAGGCGACGCCCAGTTCGCGCGCCAGCGCCGCCTCCGGCATACCGGTCATGCCGACGATGGAAGCCCCGTCCCGCTCATAACGGTCAATTTCCGCGGCAGTTTCCAGTCGTGGTCCCTGCACACAGGCATAGACTCCACCATCTACCACAGTACAATCCACCGCAGTCGCCGCCTGCAGGCAGCGCTCACGCATGCTTTGCGTATAAGGCCGGGTGAAATCGATATGTCTGACCGGCAACTCCACGCCATCATGATAGGTATTCTCCCGGCCATAGGTGTAATCCAGTATCTGGTCAGGCAAGACGATATCTCCCGGCACCAGGTTGCGGGTAATGCCGCCCACGGTCGCCACTGCCAGCAGATTGCTGACACCAACAGAATGCAGCGCCCACAGATTCGCCCGGTAGTTCACCGCATGCGGTGGAATGGTATGCCCTCCGCCATGGCGTGCCAGAAATACCACTTCCTTGCCATTGACCTCACCAAATACCAGTGGCTGCGAAGGATTGCCATAAGGTGTGCGCACAATCAGGCGTTTTGAAATTTTCAGATTGCCCAGTTCCGTCAGTCCGGTTCCCCCGATAATGCCTAACATTCCATCATCTCCAACATTCAGTGTTCTTTATCATTTGTTCATCTGCAAGCCATAAGCGTATCACGGATTTATGGCATACTTAAGCCATGCAAGCCTTTTCCAAGCCAGTGACCACAACAAGCAGCAAGCCACTGGCAGACACCCATTATGAAAACTTCCCGGTGGCCTCCCTGCTGTTACCTCCGCATTTGCGGCACGCAGTCAGCGTGATCTATCAGTTTGCACGTGAAGCCGATGATATTGCCGATGAGGGCAATGCCAGTGAAACAGAACGACTACAGACATTGCAGGGCTACGAGGATGAACTGCTGCTGATACAGGCTTATATCCAGCCTGAGCGCCCTTTGTTCAAAACACTGCAACAGGTGATCAGAACGCACCTGCTGGACGTGCAATCATTACTGGACCTAATCAGCGCCTTTAAGCAGGATGTGATCAAAACCCGTTATGCCAGCTTTGAGGAACTGCTGGATTATTGCCGCCGCTCCGCCAATCCGGTTGGCCGGTTGATGCTGCAACTCTATAAAAGCGATACTGTGCAGCACCGTATGTGGTCTGACCAGATATGCACCGCCCTGCAACTGATTAATTTTTACCAGGATATCGCCATCGACCTGCAAAAGCATGGTCAAAGCGGTCGTATTTATCTATGTGCGGATGAAATGCAGGCAGCAGGCATCACCGAACAGGATTTGCGTAATCAACGACTGGATGCTGCCTGGCAGGCATTCTTTTTGTACAATATCGCCCGCGCCGAACGCATGCTGCTCGCAGGCAAACCTTTAGGCCGCCAGCTGCCAGGCCGTATAGGTCTGGAACTGCGCATGATAGTGGCAGGTGGCGAGCGCATCATCCATAAACTGAAACGCTGTCATGGCGATATTTACCATCACCGCCCTACTCTGAATGCCTTTGACTGGCCGATTATTTTGCTGAAAGCCCTGTTTAAACAATGACCCCGCAACAATACTGCCTGCAGAAAACCAGGCAAAGCGGCTCCAGCTTTACCCTGAGCTTCCGCTTTCTGCCCAGACACAAACGTGAAGCCATGACGGCGCTTTACGCGTTTTGCCGTGAAGTCGATGACGTAGTGGACGAGTGTACCGATTACCAGATTGCGCAAACCAAGCTGCAATGGTGGAAACAGGAAATCCATCGCTTATTCCACGGAGTGCCGCAGCACCCGGTGA
The DNA here is from genome assembly GCA_966248215.1 of uncultured Methylophilus sp. Taxonomy (GTDB): domain Bacteria; phylum Pseudomonadota; class Gammaproteobacteria; order Burkholderiales; family Methylophilaceae; genus Methylophilus. The sequence continues at coordinate 47,780 of CBIMYT010000003.1, forward strand.
CGCAGGCGTTAAAACCGGTGGTCGCGCAATTTTCCCTGCAGGAACAGCATTTCATCGAAATCATTGATGGCATGCAAATGGACACCCAGTACAACCGTTATGCCGATTTCGAGCAACTGAACCTGTATTGCTACCGCGTTGCCAGCGTTGTCGGCCTGCTATCTGCACAGATTTTCGGTTATAGCGATCAATCTACTCTGGCTTACGCTCATGACCTGGGACTGGCGTTCCAGCTCACCAATATCATCCGCGACGTAGGCGAAGATGCCAGACGCGGACGCTTGTACCTGCCGCTGGACGAGCTGGAAAAGTCTGGCGTATCTGAACAGCAATTACTGCAAAGCCAGGCTTCACCACAAACCCGGGCATTGCTGCTGAAACAGATTGAGCGTGCAGAATTATTTTATGACAAAGCCCTCAGTCAATTACCTGCCGTCGATATCAAACAGCAATTACCCGGCCTGATGATGGCCGCGATTTACCGCGCGCTGTTACAGGAAATCAGGCAGGACCCTAACCTGGTACTCACGCATAAAGTCATGCTGCCGCCATTCAGGAAGCTGAAACTGGCGCTGGGTGCATGGTTTAAATATCGCTAATCTGAAGCAGGTATGAGCCAGCTCACGCATTCCTGCCGCCATATCGCCATTGTCGGCGCCGGACTGGCCGGACTTTCGGCAGCGATTAAATTACTTCGACAAGGGCATCAAATCTCCATTTTCGAAGCAGCGCCGCAGGCCGGTGGCCGTGCACGCGGTGTGCCGCATGGCAGTCTGATCATCGATAATGGTCAGCATATATGTCTGGGCGCTTACCAGGCAACGCTGGCGCTGTTACATGATGCCGGCCTGGAAGAAGCACAGGTATTTACCCGTTTGCCATTAGCGTTACATATGCATGATGGCGCACATCGTATGTCACTGATTACGCCGTCCTGCTTACCTGCCCCCTTGCATCTGTTATGGGGCTTGCTCACGGCACGCGGTCTGTCACTTAAAAGCAAGGGGCTGGCCATACGCTGGCTGCTGTCTTTAAAAAAGCAGGCATTCAAACTGTCACAAGACACCACTGTTGAAGTGCTGTTAAAACAGGGACGGCAAACAGAGACTGCCATCAGCATGCTGTGGGAGCCATTATGCCTGGCTGCCTTGAATACGCCGGTCAATACAGCCAGTGCCCAGGTTTTCCTGAATGTCCTGCATGACAGTTTTCAGCACCGCCGTTCTGACAGTGATTTCCTGATTGCCAATTCCGACTTGTCTTCTGCGCTGATTGCACCATTGATAGCCAGCATCACCGCATCCGGAGGGAAGGTTTTTTTACGTACGCCTGTGCTTTCAGTCAGCCATGGAACGACAGACTGTGTGCTGGAAACCGCACAAGGAAAACAGATATTTGATGATGTGATTCTGGCAGTCGGGCCGCACCAGCTGAAAACAATCGCCAGCGATCTGCCTGCGCCTGTCTTTGATTACCAGGCCATTACCACGGTCTATCTGCAATATAGTTCAGACATACGCCTGCCATATCCGGTGATGGGTTTATGTCATGGGCAGGCGCAATGGGTATTTGACCGTGGTCGCTGCTGTCAGCAACCAGGATTACTTGCGATTGTCATCAGTGCACATCGCGCATTGCCAGGCGATAAAACAGACTTGATCCGGCAATGCATTGCTGAATTAAACCAGGCGCTGTCAGGCTATGGCTGGCAGTTGAACCGGCCACCGCTCTGGACGCAAGTCATTACCGAAAAACGCGCAACCTTCAGTTGTACCCCTGACCTGCAACGACCATCCACAACAACGATGATGCCACATATTTACCTGGCCGGTGATTACATCACAAGCCCTTATCCGGCGACGATAGAAGCTGCGGTACGTAGTGGTTTTGCTGCTGCGGCACAATTGCTGGCTAGCGATTCACCGCTCCCCTGTACCTAGTGCATAGCGCTTAACTGCGTAACAAATCTATCGCCTGTTCCAGACGGTCAATCGCATCAATATGTAATCCCGGCACACCGCCTTTGGGCGCATTGGCCTTGGGAATAATGGCGTGGGTGAATCCCAGTTTGGCCGCCTCTTTCAGGCGCTCCTGCCCGCGCTGTACCGGACGCACTTCGCCGGCCAGGCCAACTTCCCCGAAGACCACCAGTTTGTGCGGCAGCGGTTTGTTTTTCAATGAAGAAACGATTGCCAGCAATACGGCCAGATCCACGGCTGGTTCGCTGATTTTGACACCGCCAACCGCGTTGATAAACACATCCTGGTCATAGCAGGCCACGCCGGCATGCCTGTGCAGTACCGCCAGCAACATGGCCAGCCGGTTCTGTTCCAGCCCCACACACAAGCGTTTGGGATTAGGCGCATGCGCAGTATCCACCAGCGCCTGTATTTCTACCAGTAATGGCCGCGTACCTTCCTGGGTGACCGTAATGCATGAGCCGGGCACAGGCGCATCATGGTGCGATAAAAACAAGGCGGAAGGATTGCTGACTTCGCGCAAGCCTTTTTCAGTCATGGCGAATACGCCTAACTCGTTCACGGCACCAAAGCGGTTTTTAAAGGCACGGATTAGGCGAAAACTCGAATTATGGTCGCCTTCGAAATACAGCACGCTATCGACAATATGCTCCAGCACCCGTGGTCCGGCCAGCGAGCCTTCCTTGGTCACGTGACCAACCAGTATCATGCTGATGCCCAATTGCTTGGCGATACGCGTCAATTGCGCACTGCATTCGCGCACCTGCGCCACCGAGCCCGGTGCTGATTGTAAGGCTTCGGAATAGACAGTCTGAATTGAGTCTATCACCACTACATCAGGCTGATGCTGTTGCAAGACATGGCTGATTTTTTCCAGGTTGATTTCGGCCAGCACATCGACCTGACTGGCGTCCAGTCCCAAGCGTATGGCGCGCATGGCGATCTGCTGCGCAGACTCTTCACCACTGATATAAAACGCTTTAAGTGATTGCGAGACTTTGCAGACCGTTTGCAGTAACAAGGTCGATTTACCAATGCCGGGATCCCCGCCAATCAGCACCACGCCACCCGCCACCAGGCCGCCACCCAGCACGCGGTCAAACTCCACAATACCGGTTGGCTGACGCGATACGTCCTGTGCTTCCACATCTGCCAGCTTCTGTAATTGCGCTGATGGTGCCAGGCTGGCAAACCGGCTTTGCGTAAGTGTTTCCGGCACGGTTTCCACCAGGGTATTCCAGGCATGACAGCCCGGGCACTGGCCCTGCCACTTGGGTTCAACGGCACCGCATTCGGTACAGGTATATTGTGTTTTTGCTTTTGCCATAACCACTAATCAATCACATGCATAGGCACACGTGCGGTGACCGCACACAGCAGTTCATAACCTATGGTGCCACTGGCCTGTGCCACATCATCCACCGGCACCAGATTGCCCCATAACTCGACCGGGCTGCCAATTCGCGCTTCAGGAATATCAGTAATATCCACAGCCAGCATATCCATGGATACCCGGCCCAAAGTGCGGGTCAGCACATCATTCACCGCAATCGGCGTACCGGTAGGTGCATGGCGTGGGTAGCCATCGGCATAGCCACAGGCAACAATACCAACTCTGGTGGGTTTATCTGCCGTAAACAGGCTGCCGTACCCTACACTTTCACCAGTTTGAATTTCCTGAACGCCTATCAGCGCAGATTGCAAAGTCATCACAGGTCTGAGCCCCAGTGAATCGGCAGTTTGCTCTGCAATCGGTGTCGCACCATACAACATAATACCCGGGCGTACCCAGTCCGCATGTGTCTGTGGCTGCTGAATGATGGCCGCAGAGTTGGCAAGAGAGCGCTGGTAGGATTGTGCACCCATCACCTGCTCCACGATGGCCATGGCTTGTGTCACGCCATCAGACACATCCGCATTGGCAAAATGCGTCATTAATACGATTTCACTGACATTGGCAGAACTGGTCAATCGGTTTAAAGCGGCCTGATAACCGCCTGGCTGGAAACCCAGGCGATGCATGCCGCTATCCAGCTTCAGGTAAGCCCTAACCGGGAGATTAATCGGATAGTCAAGCAGCCAGTGCAACTGATCCTGATGGGAAATCACGATATCCAGCTGATATCTATCCACCAGTGCCATTTCTTCAGAGGAAAAAATACCTTCCAGCAACAAAATGGGATGCTGATAACCAGCCTCACGCAATGTTATGGCTTCACTGATATTCAGCACGGCAAACGCATCGGTTTCTTTTAAGCCACGCGCTGCATTGAGCAGGCCATGGCCATAAGCATTGGCCTTGACCACTGCGATCACTTTGGCATGCGGGGCATAACGCCGAACTTGCACCAGGTTATGCGCCAGTGCAGCTTCCGAAATATGGGCAACGATAGGACGCATACTACTGCTCGTTAATATTCATCCGGCATATAGGCAGCGTTTGCATAGTCGGCAAAACGCGTATGCGCGCCCATAAAGGTCAGGCGCACGCGGCCAATCGGGCCGTTACGCTGTTTGGCGATAATAATCTCTGCCGTGCCTTTTTCAGCGCTGTCCGGGTTGTAGTATTCATCCCGGTAGACGAACATGATCAAGTCGGCATCCTGTTCAATGGCGCCGGATTCGCGCAAATCACTCATGACCGGACGTTTGTCCGGACGCTGGTCTACACTGCGGTTAAGCTGCGAAATCGCAATCAGCGGGACATTTAATTCTTTTGCCAGTGCTTTAAGGGAGCGGGAAATCTCGGAAATTTCGGTAGCCCGGTTTTCACCAGAACGACCTGCCGGCGAAGTCATCAACTGCAAATAATCGATCACGATCAGGCCCAGCTCACCCGTTTGCCTGTGCAAGCGGCGCGCACGTGCACGCACGTCGAAACTGCTTAAACCCGCGCCCTCATCGATATAGATTGGCGCCTCGTTCAGTTTACCCAAGGCAGTGGTAAGTTTCTCCCAGTCCTCATCCTCCAGGTTACCGTTACGCATTTTGTGCTGATCGAGTCGGCCAATCGAACCAATCATACGCGTGGTCAGCTGCGTCGCCCCCATCTCCATGGAGAAAATCGCCACCGCTTTGTTAGTATCCAGTGCCACGTTTTCGGCGATGTTAATCGCAAATGCGGTTTTACCCATGGACGGACGACCGGCGATGATCACCATATCGCCGCCCTGCAGGCCGGAAGTCATGGAATCCAGATCGGTAAAGCCGGTCGGGATACCGGTTACATCGGAATGGTTCTCGCGTGAATACAGATAATCAATGCGATCAGCCACTTGCGGCAGCAACACCTGCATGCCCAGGAAACCTTGGCTCTTGCGGTTGCCACCTTCGGCAATCTGGAAAATCCTGGCCTCGGCCTCATCCAGCAATTGCTGTGCATCACGGCCATTGGGCTGATAGGCGCTTTCGGCAATATCCGTGCCCACCGTCACCAGCTGGCGCATCACGAAGCGCTCATGCACGATCTCGGCATAGCGGCGGATATTGGCAGCAGTCGGGGTGTTCTGTGCCAGCGCGCCCAGATAGGCCACGCCACCCACCGTGGTCAGCTCATTGCTGTTTTCCAGCGACTCGGCCACAGTCACAATATCGGCAGGCTGATTGCGCTCAATCAATCGCGCAATATGCTCGTAAATCAGTTTATGGTCATGCTGATAAAAGTCCTGCGGTGCCAGGATATCGGCAATCTTGTCCAGTGCTTCATTATCCAGCAACAAGCCGCCCAGCACGGACTGCTCAGCTTCAATGGAATGCGGGGGGAGTTTGAGAAATTCTAGTTGTTCGTCAGCCATCCGGCGATTATACCGAAAAGACACGCTGCATTTCTGGATTTCAGCCCATCATTCCTGTGTAGAAAATCTTTTTATCATCCGCCGATGAACGCAGATAAACGCCGATCAAAAACACATTTAAATAGAAATTAACTACTGCAACTTGCTAACAGGCTATCTCGAACCATCCAAGTGTATATATTTGCTGGGCATCGGCGTTTATCTGCGTTCATCGGCGGTTTAAAAAACAGACTGCAGAAAAGCAAAAAGGCTACCGAAGTAGCCTTTTTTACAGTGCGCGAAAAGCTTTAATTAAGCTTCAGCCACTACAGTCACGGTGATGTCCACAACCACATCATGGTGCAGAGCCACGCTGACCGGGAACTCACCAACAGTTTTCAATGGACCATCCGGCAGACGTACTTCTGCTTTTTTCACGTCATGACCTTGTGCCTGCAAACCGGCAGCGATATCCATATTGGTCACGGAACCGAACAGACGGCCGTCTACACCGGCTTTTTGTGCCACTGTCAGTACGAAACCAGCCAGTTTTTCGCCACGGGCTTGTGCTGCTGCCAGCAAATCAGCCTGCTGCTTTTCCAGCTCGGCACGTTGTGCAGCGAAAACAGCCTTGTTCGCTTCAGTGGCACGTTTGGCTTTACCTTGTGGAATCAGGAAGTTACGGCCATAACCGTCTTTCACTTTTACCACGTCGCCCAGGGAGCCCAGGTTTGCTACTTTTTCCAGTAAAATTACTTGCATGTTATTCTCCTAAGCCGCCAATTAACCTGGGTGTTTGTCTGTGTAAGGCATCAGAGCCAGGAAACGTGCGCGTTTAACCGCAGTTGTCAGTTGGCGCTGGTATTTAGCCTTGGTACCGGTCATACGGGCTGGAATGATTTTGAAATTTTCAGAAACGAAATCTTTCAACAGATCCACGTCTTTGTAATCGACTTCTTTGATGCCTTCTGCACTGAAACGGCAGTAACGGCGGCGTTTGTACATATCTCTTGCCATTTAAAACTCCTTCAATTCTGTATGCTGTATTAGCTGTATCTCTTGTATATGCATGACCACTTGTGTGCTTTTTGCACTGCGCTGCGCCAGAAATCCCTTAGCTTTGATCTTATCTCCGCTTTGTAATGGCAAACTGGCTTTTTCACCAATCAGCACTGCCGGTAACTGGCACTGCACTTTACGATTCAGGCCTGCTTCCTGCTGCTCCGAATCATGTTGCAACTGCAAACGCAACAAGGGTAACCCGGCCGGTGTATAGCGTATCGGTTCAATCGCTTGTACCGTCGCTGCAATCACCAGCGTATTCACAACGATTAGGCGGCTGCCTCAGTTGTGGCTGCAGGTGCATCACCTACGATGGTTTTGGATTTTTCCTCTTTCATCATCGGGCTTGGTGCAGTCACTGCTGTCTTGGTGGAAATCGTCAGGTGACGTAATACAGCATCGTTAAATTTGAAGCCGTGCTCCAGCTCTTCCAGCACTTCCTGGCTCACTTCGATGTTCATCAACACGTAGTGGGCTTTGTGTACTTTCTGAATTGGGTAGGCGAGTTGACGACGGCCCCAGTCTTCCAGACGGTGGATGTTGCCGCCATTGCCTGTGATTTGTGCGCGGTAACGCTCAATCATAGCAGGCACTTGTTCACTCTGGTCCGGGTGAACAATAAACACGATTTCATAGTGTCGCATGTGATCTCCTTACGGTTATCAGCCACCCCGAATGCGGGTCAGGTGTGGCAAGGTTGAAAAACAGGAAATTATAAACTGGAAATTGTGCTTGAATCAAGCACTTATGCAAAAAGTGACTGATTTGATCTGTATAAACAAAACATGGACTGGGCGACCTTGTTTCCGGCCCTAATCAATATGCGGCTTGTTCTCAAGGTTTTTATCTTCCTTGGGCAGATAGTAAGGGTCCGCCACATAGCCCGGCCCTTTCATAATGATGATGACCAACAGTCCTATCATCATGGCACCGATAAAAAACCAGAAGGTAAACAGCAAGCCGAGAAACAGTGAAGTGCGCTCTATATTCTGTAGCAGCAAATCTCCCTGCTGCCACCAGGTATAAACAATCGGCGCAGCAAATACCAGTGTTCCCAGTAACCAGCATTTAGGCAGTTTTTTTAATAACCGCCATTCTTTATGGCTGGGATAACGCACACCGTTAGGAAGTTTGTTCAGAATACCCATACTTAACTTAGCTCACTGCTGTTACAAGGTTCCGACAGCATAAAAAATCATTCATTCATTTTAATCTATTTAAAGCTGAATGACGCCCATGAAAATATCGCATATCATCCTGATTGACCTGTATCAAACCGCGATAGACCGGGTAATATTCCGGAAAACGAGATAAATTAAAGAAGCATCATCAGGCTGCCGTAAACAAAGTTAAACCATGATATATATGGGCAAACTCTGTCCTGCGTTTAATAACTTTGAGGTAACTCATGCTGACACAACAAAAACAGGCCCACTGGGAGGGAATCCTGCATGCGATACAGCGCTCTTATGCCATTAAGCGCCATGCCGACTTTTTCAACTGGCTGAAACACGACATCCATCCGCTGATGCGGCACGATATCCTGCTGGCAACCTGGGGGAATTTCAGCACCGGCGAACTGCACTTTGATGTTACCTCATCCCTGCCCAATGCCTCCACGCAAGGCCTGCTGCAGGATTCAGCCATTGTGAACTACCTGATGTGCAACCTGTATAAACGCTGGCTTGAAAATGACGAAAAGTGGTATGTGATCAACCGTTTTGATGCCAGCGGCATGTATGACCAGTCCCCGAATCCGTTCACCCAGCAATTGACCAGAATGCACTCATTGCTGGTGTATGGTGTGCGCGATACGCTACGCCAGACAGATTGCATTTATGTCTTTCTTGATCGCGCGCGCGAATTTCATGTGCCCGACCAGCTGCTGGGCATGATCATGCCTCACCTGGATGCGGCCATACGCCGCATAGAACAGCTGAAACCGGTTGTGAAAGATGAATACCTGCTCGATAAACTGTCACAAGGCAGCCTGTCTGAGCGCGAGCAGGAAATTCTGCACTGGGTACGCGGTGGCAAAACCAATCTGGAAATCGGCATGATCCTGAACATCAGCGCCAATACCGTGAAAAATCATCTGAAACGCATCTTCCAGAAGCTGGATGTTTCCTGCCGGGCGCAGGCTGTGGCCAAAACAGGCGTGCTCAACGGCATGCCCAAACCAAGCTAGCCAGAATAACGCTATCTCTCAATCGCGCCCGGTAAAACGCTGGATATCACGCATCTGGCGTTTGGTCGGCCTGCCCATGCCGCGATCACGCTCGGCATACTGGTCTGCGCCGCTTTCCCTGAGTTGCTGCCGTATGCGAATGCTGTCCTCAGTTTCACGATAGAGCAGCGCTGCTTCCGGCGCACCACGCCGCACATTGCTCAGGGCCAGTACCTCCACTTCAATCTGCATATCCTTGTTTTTGATACTGACCAGCATGCCGGGCTTCATTTCCCTGGCATTTTTGGCACGGTCACCATCAATACGCACCTTGCCACCATCCACGGCATCGGAAGCCAGGCTGCGTGTTTTAAAAAAACGTGCCGCCCATAGCCATTTGTCCAGGCGACAACTGTTCTCTTCGCCCTCATCCGGCTGTGTTTTCTTATCCTGTTTTTTATTGTGTGTTCTGGCCATAAGACTTAGACTGATTTGCTACTTTCTGCCTGCTGCTGGATATACGCCATACGCGCCTGGTTACGTTCCAGGGTTTGCCGGTAGCTGTCCAGCACCGTTTGTGCACGCGCCATCAGGGTATCCCCGATATAAGTGCCGTCAGCTTCCTGCGTACCAGCCTCATGCCCCGTCAGGTGGGCAATGCCTTCCAGCACGTGGTCAATGGCAATGATTTTGAACATGCCGTTATTCACAGCAGCAACCACGCTGTCATCCAGGACTAGATGGCGCTGGTTACGCTTGGGGATAATGACACCCTGTTCGCCATTCAGGCCCAGTGCCTGACAAACGCGGAAATAACCTTCAATCTTCTCGTTGACGCCACCGATAGGCATCACTTCGCCAAACTGGTTTAATGCTCCGGTCACCGCCATGCCCTGCTTGATCGGCAAACCGGTCAAGGCTGACAACAGCGCAAACAATTCGGCACAGGAAGCCGAATCCCCTTCGACACCGTTGTACTCCTGTTCAAATACCAGTGAAGCATTCAGACTCAGCGGCGCCAGTGCCCAGAAACTGGCGCTGAGCCAGTTTTGCAGAATATAAATACCCTTGTCATGACTGGGACCACTCATTTCGACTTCGCGGTCAATGTTGATTACACCACTGCGGCCGGGGTAGCAACGTGCCGTGATGCGGATAGGCGAACCGAAACTGGCATCCCCCAGCTCAATGTGTGTCAATCCATTCACTTGCCCGACCACATCGCCATGCACCTGAATCAACAATTCATTATCAATAATCGAATCACGGATCTGTGTTTCGAAAAACTGCTGCCTCAGTAAGCGTGCGGACAAGGCCTGCTTCACATGCTCATCTGTCACCAGTCGTGCATCGGCAGCCACGGCGACACTTTCATGCATGAGCTGGTCCAGATGCGTCAGGCGGATACTGAAGCGGCTCTGGTCCTCCTCCAGTCTGTGCATAAACTGTAACAGCACATTCACGGCCGCACCGCTGAAATGCGGCAATGTCTGCTGCTGGCAGCGTTGCGCGATATAACCGGCCATCCAGGCATAGTTGTCCAGCGTGGCCGGCACACGATCTTCAAATTCGACTTTTATCGGGAAAAAATCAAAAAAATCCGGCTGTGCTTCCAGACAGTCGTAATAATCTTCGCGGCTGGCAATCATGACTATTTTCACATGCACTGGCAACGCACCATGGCGATTGCCGCCTGCGCCTTGCTGCGCATGATTGGCCCAGTCTTCAATCTGCACCTCGCGATTACGCATCAGGCGGTACAGTTTCTCCAGCAAGGCGCCGCCATTGCCTTCATCCTGCATCAGGTCACGCAAGTGCAACAGCAACATGCCGCCATCTGCCTGATGCACACTGCCTGCGCGTAACCGCAGGAATTCCGGCCATTGATTTGCTTCGCCAATTGCGGTTTCCAGCATGCCGAACAAGGCTGCAAAGCCGGGATCACGCTCTTCCACTACCGGTTGCTTGAAACCAGCGGTTAAATTGGCACGCTGATCGACCAGCAAATTCACGCGAAAACGTGACAGGAAACCTTCATTGACCACACCCTCAGCAGCGCTATCGGTGTCATTGCCCAGTTGCTGCCATGCCTGCAGATACGCCAGCACTTCCGGTTTAATCACATTAAACAGCGACGACAGCTTGGCGCTGCTCAATTTCGCCCGCAATCCGTCCACTCGCTCTTCCAGCCAGGTTTCGGCACGCGAAACGTTGACCTGGCCGCTGCTATCCAGCCATTGCGGCATTTCTGTCATCAATGCCTTGATAAACGCATCCATCACCGTACGCAGTTGCGCACCCAGCCCGGCCGGCAACTTGATGTAATTGGCACAGGACTGCTGACTGAAGTCATACAGCGCGACCAGGTCGCTCAGGGAGCTATCAATCCCCGTCATGGCCGATGCCTTCATGGCCGCCATGGTCAGTGCTGCACGGCCTGAACCCGGCGTTCCCTGCACCAGCACATTGCAACCTGCCTGCTGTATCGACAAGCCCATCATCAGCGTTTTCTGCGCCTCGGGCTGCAGCTTCCAGCCATAATCGGTCAGGCTCATGTCAGCCGCATCCAGCAGCGCTTCCGTAGACTCAAAGGACATCGGCGACAATTTGTATGAAACCGTCATTTCATCGGGCTTTAGCACTTGTATCATCCAGGCAGTTTCCATTGTTGTTTTGCTTGTTCATCCGAGGTGCGCGCTTCCACCCAATGCTCACCAAAATCGCCGATTTCCTTTTTCCAGAATGGCGCATCGGTTTTCAAATAATCCATCATAAAGGCACAGGCTTCGAACGCAGCCTGCCGGTGCAGGCTGGTCGCGGCCACCAGCACAATTTGTGCCTGTGCCTCCAGCGCGCCGACCCGATGAATGATGCGCACGCCCAGCAGTGGCCAGCGCTGGAAAGCTTGTTCGGCGATAGTATGCAAGGCCTTTTCCGTCATGCTGGGATAATGTTCAATGAACATCTGGTTCAGTCTGCCATCGACTGATACATCACGCACCAGTCCAACAAAATTGACCAGCGCACCGGCTTGCGGTGTCGCAGTTCTGAGCTGCTGTAACTCAAGCCCGGTGTCAAAATCTTCCGGCTGTACAGAAATATCGAGATAGCCTGTGTCGTGAGAGACGGACACGTTCAACCTAGCCTCCGGTCACCGGCGGGAAAAAGGCCACTTCATCGCCTTCTTCCATGGTCGCCATATCATCGACCAGCTCATGGTTAATGGCCGCACGCACCACCCCGCCACCGTTAAACAGTTTTTGCCAGGTTTCACCCCGGTCAGACAACCATGATTTCAAGGCGACGATGGTTTCAATGCCATCAGGTAACAGCACGTCCTCAGAGGAGTAATTCACCACCTCTTTGATACGGGCAAAATATAAAATTGTGATTTTCATCAGGGATTCTTTCCAGCCTCATCTAATTCATCCAGCAGTTCCAGTGTTTCCAGTGCGGGCGCCTGTGCCAGTTCCACTTTCTCAATCTGGGCAAAGCGCCTGGAAATCTTCTGGCTGCTGATATGCACATCCTGTGCGTTTTCATGTGCCTGGCGGATATTATCGGCCAGTTTCTTCATACGGGTATCAAAACGGTCAAAGTCTTTACTGAGCTTGCCCAGTTCATCCTTGATAATATGCACCTGCTTGCGCATTTCGACATCCTTGAGTACAGCACGCGCAGTATTCAATACTGCCATCAGGGTGGTGGGCGACACCATCCACACGCGTTTCTGCATGGCGTAATCCACCACATCCCTGTGGTAAGCATGGATCTCGGCAAACACCGCTTCAGCCGGGATAAACATCACTGCGCCATCCGAAGTCTCATTGGCAATAATATATTTGCTGCTGATATCGTCGATATGCTTTTTCACATCGCTCTTAAACTGCTTTCCTGCCTGCGCCTGCGCAAGCTCTCCCAGCTCGTTGTCATACATGCGGTGATAATTTTCGAGCGGGAACTTGCTGTCCACAGCGACTGTTCCGGTCGGCTCCGGCAGAAACAAGGCGCAGTCCGCGCGCGAACCATTGCTGAACGTATGCTGCATGGCAAAGCTGTTACTGGGCAGTACATTGCGCACCAGTCCCTCCAGCTGCACCTCACCAAACGCACCGCGACTGCGTTTGTCGCCCAGCAATTCCTGCAGACTGACCACATGATGACTCAGCCCGTCAATTTTCTTCTGCGCCTCATCAATGGTAGCAAGGCGTGCCATCACACTGACAAAGGTTTCGTTGGTTTTCTTGAAACCTGCTTCCAGGCGTTCTGAAACCCTGCCGCTCATCTCCTCGAGACGCGCATCGACAACCTTGGTCAGCGCTTCAATACTCTGGGTCAGGCTCTGGGTTGTGGTCTGCAAGGCAGTTTTGAGCAGATTCTGCTGCAACATGCCCTGTTCGGATAAGCCGTTACGCAAACTCAGACTGAGTTGCTCGCTGCTCTGGCTCAAGTGGTCACGCTGTGCGACCTGCAATGCCTGCATGGCTTCACGTGTGGCGGTCAGCTCCTGCGATAACTGCGTACGCAATCTGTCCTGCTGCTCGGCATTCAGGTTTTGCAAGCGGTCAGCCAGGTGGTTGAGCGACTGGTGCATTTCGCTCATCATCATGCGATGTTTTTCTTCCAGTTGCTGGGCAAGCAACTGCGCCAGCGCCTGTTGTGAAGTCTGTTGCTGCCTGCGCCATTGCCAGACCAGCATGGCAATAATCAGCACCAGCAGAAGGAGTTGAATAATTTGAAGCGTCATGACGGCATTATAGCCGATGACCGTGTGCGTCACATCGACTGGCAGCAAATGGTTGTCAGATATGATGGTTGTCAGGCATGCAAAACCTGAAGTGGCAAATGAAAGCCTATGCCAGCAGCAACAGGTGTTTTAGCCATAGTCAAGACCATCAGCTAAAAACCGAATGCTTCTTTCATCACCTGGTAAATATAGCTCTGCTCTTGTACGCCATGCACCAGGTAAGCGCCAGGGCCTGTCGCATAAATCGCGACATCTTCGCCGCCATGGGTTTCCGCATGCAATGGCACCAGTGCCTCCTGGTGAAAATCAGGGTCTTCGGTATCCACATCCGTCATGTCCGCCACCCGGCCGGCAGCAATGGCTGCCTGATATACCGCATCACCAGGCGTGCCGGTATGATATCCGGGGCCGTTAGCAAAGCTCACGGTATTGTAGGGTTTGCCATCTGCTCCCAGAGCTGGCGTGGTTTTACCTGGCTCCACCACTTTGCCCAGAATCGGATTCCCCCGTTTTGGATAACCACCAATAGTCAGGGTATGGCTATGATCAGCAGTGACGATAATCAGGGTTTCATCCAGGTTGACTTTGGACAAGGCCATGCGCACCGCATCTGACAACGCCACGGTTTCGCTAAAGGTACGATAGGCATTACCGGCATGTGAAGCATGGTCTATGCGCCCGCCTTCCACCATCAGAAAGAAACCTTTGCGATTTTTCTTCAGGATATCAACTGCCTTGCCAGTCATCTCCGCCAGAGATGGTTCACCGGCAATATCCTTTGCTCTATCCTGTTCGTATTCCATATGGGAAGGATTGAACAGACCCAGCACTTTAGTCGTCGTTGCAGGATTAATCGCATCAAACCCGGCCTGATTTTCCACATAAAGACTGCCAAACTTGCTCACATATTCCTGTACCAGATGGCGACCATCAGTACGGCGGCCTTTGGCACCTTCGATATCAGTGATGGACTCAGGCAGGAAATAACTGCGGCCACCGCCGAACACGACTTCAATGCCATCGCCGGTTTTACCGGCACTGAAATTGTCGACCAGCTGGGCAGCAATATCTTTCACACCACCGCTTGCCGCCGCTGGCGATAAATTGCTGTTGGTTTCCCAGTCGCGGTTGGAAATATGGGCGTAGGGTGCCGCCGGGGTTGCATGCGTGATGCGTGCAGTAGAGACGATGCCTGTCGCCTTGCCTGCCTGCTCGGCCTGCTCCAGCAGAGTCGTTACTTTATTCGTTTCCAGCACACGCTGGTCAGGCTCGTGGCGGGCCACGGACTGGTTGAGAGAAAGCAGACCATCATTGGTTTTGACACCGGAAATGATCGCCGTCATGGTCGGGGCGGAATCCGCTGTCTGCTGGTTTGCCGAATAGGTTCTGGACAGGGCAACATAGGGAAACTGCTCAAACGACAGACTGTGGCGCTCACCATCCACACCCAGCAACTGGCCTTCGAAAATGCGTGCGCCGGTCACCGTCGCAACGCCCATGCCATCTCCGACAAACAGAATGACGTTTCTGGCTTTATGCGTATTCGGGTTCAGTTTTTTGCTGTCCTTCAATCGGCTTGCGCCATCATCCAGCCAGAATTGGGCATTCTCTTCTGCTTGTGCCATCGCTGAAAACGGCAGAAAAGTGCCAAACAACAAGGCTATCAGTGCGGCAGGTTTCAAATTGGATAGATTCATGAAGGTGCGCTGCTTTATCCTGGTGCCAGTCAATATGGTTTGATAGGAAATCATCAGCATAGTGTCTGGCACAAAGGTGACATAGGCATGACATGTGCAGAAATACCTAAGGCAGCAAAAGAAAAACCTCGCCTGGGCGAGGTCAGAAAACTTTAAACTGGAAAAACACATTGCCATTACATCAAAATCACCTGGGTGCCGAAATAGCCCGTTCGGGCCAAACCAGCGCTCTTTGGTGACTACAGGAGAAAGGCAAACACCCGGTTATACCCAATCCCGCTCACGGCATTCGCTTTTGATATAAGCGTAATAGATGGGTGCAGCCACGATACCCGGCAGGCCAAATGTCGCTTCCATCAGCAGCATGGCAACCAGCAGTTCCCAGGCATGTGCCCGGATCTGGTGTCCGACAATACGGGCATTGAGAAAATACTCCAGTTTGTGTATCACGATCAGGAATAGCAATGAGCCGATCGCAATCAGGAAGGAATGACTGATACTGACAATGACAATCACGGTGTTGGAAATCAGGTTACCAATCACGGGTAACAATCCCACCAGGAAAGTAATGGCAATCATGGTTTTGGTAAAAGGCAAATGTATGCCGCACAGCGGCAATATAATGGCCAGATACACTGCCGTCAGGCTGGCATTGACCAGTGAAATCTTGACTTGTGCAAACACGATGTTCTTGAACGCCTGTGCGAATAAAGTAATCCGCTGCAGCAGGCTTTGTGCCAGTGGCTGCGGATTGCTTTTATTCTGCACATCATGCAAGGCCACCATGGCGCCTATGACCATGCCTATCAGCATGTGCGCCAGATGATGGCCAGCCTCTTTACCTAATAATTGCCAGTCGGCAGAATGCGTGCGTAGCCATTCAATCACGCGCTGCTGCAGAGTGATGGCATCATCCGGCAGGCGCTCATTCAGCCAGACGGGCAGTACCTGGCGTGAATCCTCGATAATGCGCGCCAGCTGGTCAAACAGCATGGTCAGGCCACCGGAATCACTACGGATCAGGTTCACAATGGCCATGCCTATCCCGACCAGCATGCCGATCACCAGCGTTGCCAGCAATACGACTACCAGCCACTTGGCATATTTGCCCGGCATTTTATGGGCGATCAGCGGCGCAATCACATGAATCAGCTCAAACACCAGCAAACCTACCAGTAAGGCAGGCAGCAGCTGCACCTTCAATATCAGCCACATCAGCACAGCCATCAGAATATAGGTGGCGATATCGAATTTTTGCGTTTGGGTCACAACAGACTCCGCTCTCTTGAACGATTAAAACCTGGCTTGTAATTGTTTAGCCGCATCACTCGGCAATTTAAGCAGAAAATGGACAGCTTCATCAAACTGCTTGTCCAGCACCTCTCCATGCAGCCGCTGCACTTCACGGGTTAATTCATCCACACGTTTATAGGTGGTGGAAATTTTCAGTTGCACCATTTCGACAAACGGAATGGTACCGGCCTGCTCCATTGCCATTTTTGCCGTGCCGCCATAAGCGCGCACCAGGCCGCCGGTACCGAGATTGATACCGCCGTAATAGCGCACGACAGCCACACAGCAATTCACGTAATTCTGTCCGTCCAGCATCTGCATAATCGGCTTGCCGGCCGTCCCGGCAGGCTCACCGGCATCCGAAAAGCGTGCCACGATGCCCTCCGCTGTTTTCATGCGGAACGCATAGGCCAGGTGACCGGCTGTTTGATGCTCACTGGCAAACTGGCGCAGGAACAGGGCCAGTTCACGTTCATTTTCACAACGGTTAGCGCGTGCAATAAAACGGGATTTATTAATGGTTTGATCGGCCTGGCCGAGTTGACTGAAGGTCTGCATAACAAAAATTTCAGGAAAGGCCGTTTATTCTACCACTGGCATCCACCCCGATCCGGCTGCTGGCTGGCTGTTTGGGTAAGCCTGGCATAGTCATCATGTCGCCGCACACGGCCACCACGAAGCCGGCACCCCGCGACAGGCGCAATTCTCGCACATGCAGGGTATGCCCAACCGGCACATTGCGCAGTTTCGTATCACATGACAGCGAATACTGTGTTTTGGCAATACACACCGGCAAACCCCGGCTTGCCTGCGCCAATTGCTGCAGTTGCTGGGTGGCCTGGGCACTGAAGGTGACGTCATCTGCGCCGTATAGAGACCGGGCAATCACTTGCAATTTTTCTGTCAGTGACAAGGCATCGTCATACAGCAATCGTGGCGTTGCCGGCTGCTGTGCCAGCGCAGCCACCGCGTGTGCCAGTGTTACGGCACCTGCCCCGCCTTCAGCCCAGTGCTTACATATGTGCAGGCTGCTTCCCCACGATTCGACCGCTGACTGTAACAGCGCAACTTCAGCATCCGTATCAGCAGTAAAGTGATTCAAGGCCACAATGACCGGCAAACCAAAATGCTGCTGCAGGTTATCCACATGTTTTTTCAGGTTGGCCATGCCCACGGATAGCGCAGACAGGTTTTCAGTATTCAAATCAGCCACTTCCACGCCACCATGGTATTTCAGTGCGCGTACTGTCGCGACGACGACCGCCATATCCGGACGCAGGCCGGACTGACGGCATTTGATATCCATGAACTTTTCGGCACCCAGGTCTGCACCAAACCCGGCTTCGGTGACCACATAGTCAGCCAGTCGCAAAGCGGTTTGCGTGGCCACCAGGCTATTGCAACCGTGGGCGATATTGGCAAAGGGCCCGCCATGCACCAGCGCGGGTGAACCTTCCAGCGTCTGCACCAGGTTGGGCTGGAAGGCATCTTTCAGGATAGCGGTCATCGCGCCTTCCGCTTGCAGGTCACTGGCGTAAATAGGTGTGCCCTTAGTAGACATGCCTACCTGAATACGTCCCAGGCGGCGTGTCAGATCGGCCAGATCGGTCGCCAGGCAAAAAATCGCCATGACCTCACTGGCCACAGTGATATCAAAACCGGTGTCATAGGACGTTGTCTGGTTGATGGTAATCCGGCGCAAAGCGCGGTCATTCACATCCATGCAGCGACGCCAGCTGATGGTGTCAAACTGGAGCGCATTACCGTGATAGACATGATTATCCACCAGGGCAGCAAGCAGGTTATTGGCAGCAGTGATGGCGTGAAAATCGCCGGTAAAATGCAGATTGATATTCTCCATCGGCACCAGTTGCGCATAGCCGCCACCAGTGGCACCGCCCTTCATGCCAAACACAGGCCCCATGGAAGGTTCACGCAAACAGGCCAGGGCATGATAACCCGCCTTATTCAAGGCATCCGTTAATCCTATCGTGGTAGTGGTTTTACCTTCGCCGGCCGGTGTCGGGCTGATCGCCGTCATCAGTATCAATTTGGCACGCACAGGCTGCATGTGCAGATGATTGACGGTGGCCTGGGTCAACTTGGCCATATGTCCGCCATAGAGGTGCAGGTCAGAAGGCACCAGGCCTAATTGCCGGGCGATATCGTGTATGGGTTGCAGGGTGGCCGCCTGTGCTATTTCAATATCGCTTAACATACGTATCCCTGTTTTCGAAGCAAGCTAGCGTTTGGACTTGCTGCCCCCGAGGATGGATCCGAGAACGCCCCGGATAATCGCGCGTCCCAGCTGTGAACCGATAGCGCGTACTGCCGATTTGGCTGCTGCTTCCAGCACGGTATCAGAGCGGCTGGATTTACCGCCCAGTATGCCTCCCAGATCAAAACCGGAGGAAGAAGGCTGATCCTGTACTTTTTCCTGAGAAGCTGCGGCTGTCTGGTCGGCACGCTGCTTGAGGATTTCATAGGCAGATTCACGATCCACGGCTTTATCGTATATCCCCGCCACCAGCGACTGTGCCATGACCTGCCTGCGTTCAACCGCTGTTGCCGGGCCGATACGGCTTTCCGGCGGGCAGATAAATGTACGCTCAACTGGTGTAGGTGCGCCCTTCTCATCCAGGAACGAGACTAAGGCTTCACCGACACCCAGCTCAGTAATCGCCGTGGCCACATTTAGTTTTGGGTTCGCCCGGAACGTCTGCGCAGCCACTTGCACCGCCTTCTGGTCACGCGGCGTAAATGCACGCAAGGCATGTTGCACACGGTTACCCAACTGTCCCAGCACCACGTCTGGAATATCCAGCGGGTTCTGTGAGACAAAATAGACACCGACACCTTTGGAGCGTACCAGCCGAACCACCTGCTCGATTTTCTGCATCAGGATGGCAGGGGCGTCATTGAACAACAGGTGGGCTTCATCAAAGAAAAACACCAGTTTGGGTTTGTCCATATCGCCGACTTCCGGCAGTTTTTCAAACAGCTCGGAAAGTAGCCACAGCAGCAAAGTCGCATAAACGCGCGGGGAATTCAGTAATTTATCTGCGGCCAGGATATTGATATAACCCAGGCCTTTGGCATCGGTTTGCATCATGTCTTCCAGGTTGAGCGCCGGTTCACCGAACAGGTGCTCACCACCCTCGGTTTCCAGTTGCAATAAAGCGCGCTGGATCGCGCCCACACTGGCGGTGGAAATATTGCCGTACTGGGTCTGGTAAGTGGCCGAATTCTCAGCGCAGTGTTGCGCCATGGCACGCAAATCCTTCAGATCCAGCAACAGCATGCCATTGTCATCAGCGATTTTGAAAATGGCATTGAGCACCCCACCCTGGACTTCATTCAGGTTGAGCATACGCGCCAGCAGCAATGGTCCCATTTCACTGAGCGTGGTACGCACCGGATGCCCCTGCTCGCCAAACATGTCCCAGAACATGGCCGGGTAAGCCTTGTTGGTGTAATCAGTCAGGCCAAGCTGCTGCACGCGGGCGTCGATTTTGGCATTACCGCCACCTGCCTGGCTGATACCGGACAAATCACCTTTCACATCCGCCATAAAAACAGGTACGCCTATGCGTGAAAACTGTTCCGCCAGGCTTTGCAGCGTCACGGTTTTACCGGTACCGGTCGCCCCGGCAATCAGGCCGTGGCGGTTAGCCATTTTTGGAAGCAGTACGCTGTCGGTTTCGTTATTTTTTGCGATAAGCATGGCTTGTGTCATGAAAGCACTCGGGCAATTGAATATGATGATTGAGTATAGGCGATGCCCTTGAAAAGGAAAAGGCAGTCAGCAGAAAAGTATGCGATAAAAATAGCACGCCATGAATATCAGAAATCACCACGGCTGGCTTTGTCCATCAGGTCTATCAGGGCATCTTCCAGCTGCTGTGCGGAAGCCTGTGCCCTGGCAGTAGGATGCCGGATATTTTTCAGGTCATGGGTAGGCCGATCCAGACCCAGATACAACTGGCGCTTGCCGGTGGCGTCCGGCTTTTCGTAAATAGCCAGCCGGCAGGGCGCGAAGACCAGAAACTCGGGGTGATCCAGCATGATTTCCGTGCCCATGCTCAGGTTGCAGAATGTCCTGACCTCCTTGATGCCTTGCGGATCCAGGCCGCGCTTCTGCATATGTTCACCAAGCGGAAAAGTGGCCGGACTGACAAAGTTCATGCCTTCGGACAGTGATTTCAGGCTTTCCACCAGTGTCTGGTAACTGACTCCCGGCTTGACCGGCACTTCGTAAATGGCATTATCCAGGTCCACATCCGGCATGCCATGCCCGATCACCCGCATATGTGGCGAGGGATTGCCGGCTGTTGTACATCCACACAAGCACATCAGACAAATCAGTCCGGACATCAAGTAACGCATAGTTGCAAACCCTTTCATACCATCCTAATCCCTTGCGAGGGTCGATAATCACAAGCCCTGATGCAGCGCACGCTGCACACTGCGTTTGTCATATTGCGGCGACAGCATGGTAATGAAATTCAGCATGTAGTCACGTAAAAATGCATCACGCCTGACCCCGAGGAAAGTGGTGCTGTCAGGGAATAAATGACTGCAATCCAGACTTTTCAGCGGCGCATCCCGTGTTTCGTGATATGCCATGTTTGCGATCAGGCCTATTCCCAACCCCAGGTTGACATAGGTTTTAATCACGTCGGCATCAATAGCGGTAAACACCACATTGGGTTGCAAGCCGGCATCATGGAATACTTTGGATACCAGTGTGCCGCCGGTAAAGGCAAAGTCATAAGTAATCAGCGGATAACTCGCCAGATCCTTCAAGGTCAGCCTGCTTTTCTGCAACAGCGGATGTTCAGGCGGCATGACAAGACAACGGTTCCAGGCATAGCAAGGCAGGCACGACAAGCGTTCGTCATTGCTGATACTTTCCGTGGCAATGCCGACATCTGCTTCACCGGAAGCGACCATTTCAGTCACTTGCGCCGGATTGCCCTGATGGATGGCCAGTTTGACATTGGGGTATCGCGCCATGAACTGCTTGACCGCCGCAGGCAGACGGTAGCGTGCCTGGGTATGCGTGGTGGCAATGGTCATTTCACCAGTATCCTCCTGGCTATACTCATCGCCGACACGCTTGATGTTCTGCATATCCAGAATGACTCGTGCCGCCAGGTCGACAATTTTCCGGCCGGGTTCGGTCACACCGATCAGGCGCTTGCCGTTACGCTGAAAGATTTGCAGACCCAGTTCCTCTTCCAGCAGCTGGATTTGCTTGCTGACCCCAGGCTGGGAAGTATGCAGTGCTTCTGAAGCGGAGGAGATATTCAAATTTTGCCGCACCACTTCATGCACATAACGTAATTGATGAAACTTCATGCCGGACTCGATATAACCAAAAGCTATATCATAGAACAATTGGTTATTAAATCAATGATTAAAAATCTGCTACATTGCGCACTCTAAAAGTTTTTGAAGATACTCCTCATGGAATTCGGATACATACTGGCAGGCTTTGCTGTCGGTTTTCTGGTCGGTTTAACAGGCGTAGGCGGCGGTTCACTCATGACCCCCATACTGCTATTGATATATAACATCAAGCCAGCGGTTGCCGTGGGTACCGACCTGCTGTATGCCTCCATCACTAAATCCGTAGGGATTTTTGCCCATGGCAAACTGGGCAATATTGACTGGCGCATCGTGAAACGCCTGGCTACCGGTAGCGTGCCCGCAGCACTGATCACCTTGTGGGCCTTGCATCATATAGATTTGCACTCGAGTGATGTGGTCTCCACCATTAAATTCTGGCTAGGGATTGCCCTGATTGTGACGTCGGTGGCGGTATTGCTGCGAAACAAACTGGTCGCACTAGCCTCTAAAGAGGAATGGATACCTGCCAGTTATGTGCCTGCAGCCACCATCACTCTCGGCGCAACATTAGGCGCCCTGGTGACGCTGACCTCAGTCGGGGCCGGCGCTCTGGGTGTAACTGCACTCATCATGCTCTATCCTAAAGAGAAAATCACCACCATTATCGGCAGTGATATTGCGCACGCGGTCCCTTTAACCATGGTGGCCGGCCTGGGACACGCGTCGCTGGGCACGATTGACTACAGCCTGCTCGGCACATTGCTGATTGGTTCCGTGCCCGGGATTTATCTTGGCAGCCATATGAGTTCAAGGGTTGCCGAGCACTGGGTACGCATTATCCTGGCTATGATATTGATTTATGTAGGCTTTAAACTCGTTTTCCATTAAAATACTGCCCTTCGCAATTGCGAAAAAGTGATTTCAAGCATGTATAAATACGACCCTATTGACCAACAAATTGTAAATGAACGCGTCGCGCAATACCGCGACCAAGTCCGCCGTTACCTCGCAGGTGAGCTCTCCGAAGAAGAGTTCCGTCCGCTGCGACTGCAGAACGGCCTGTACATTCAGCGCCATGCGCCCATGCTGCGCATTGCCGTGCCTTATGGCCTGCTGGCCAGCAGACAGCTGCGCAAGCTGGCAGAGATTACTAAGAAATATGACCGTGGTTATGGCCATTTCAGCACGCGCCAGAACATGCAGCTGAACTGGCCGAAACTGGAAGATACACCTGATATCCTGGCAGAGCTTGCCACGGTTCAGATGCACTCCATCCAGACTTCCGGTAACTGCATCCGTAACATTACCACTGACCAGTTTGCCGGTATTGCGCCTGATGAAGTGATTGATCCGCGTGCTATTGCCGAAATCATGCGTCAATGGAGCACCTTCCACCCGGAATTTGCGCTGTTGCCACGTAAATTCAAAATTGCCGTATCAGGAACAGAAAAAGATCGCGCCATTGTGCAGGCGCACGATATCGGTCTGGAATTCTACAAAGACGAGCAAGGCCAGATGGCGATTAAAGTCTGGGTAGGTGGCGGCCTGGGCCGTACCCCTATTCTGGGTACCGTAATCCGCGAACATCTGGAATGGCAGCATGTGCTGTCTTACTGCGAAGCGATTATCCGAGTCTATAACATTCATGGTCGCCGCGACAACCTGTTCAAGGCGCGTATCAAGATTCTGGTCAAGGCACTGGGCATAGAAGAGTTCAAGCGCCAGGTAGAAGAGGAATGGGCACACACCAAAAATGGTGCATTGACCATTACCCAGACCGAGCTGGATCGGGTTGCCAAATATTTTGAGCCCATGCCTTATGAAACATTGCCGGCACATGACGCTTCATTTGATGCAGCCGTTGCCAGCAATCCTGCATTTGCTGCCTGGGTGAAACGCTGTGTGCATGCACATCGCGTCCCTGGCTATCGTGCCGTCACCCTGTCGTTGAAACCGCATGGCAAGGCACCTGGTGACATTACCAGCGAACAAATGCATGTGGTCGCCGACCTGGCAGATGCCTACAGTTTTGGCGAGCTGCGCTCCTCCCATGAACAGAATGTGATTCTGGCTGACGTAAAACTGTCAGACTTGTATGCCGTGTGGGAAAAAGCTCGCGCAGCCGGCCTGGCAACGCCGAATATCGGTTTGCTGACAGATATTATCTGCTGCCCTGGTGGCGATTTCTGCAGCCTGGCCAATGCGAAATCCATCCCGATTGCAGAAGCGATCCAGATGCAGTTCGACAACCTGGATTACCTGTACGAAATCGGCGAAATCGAACTCAACATTTCCGGTTGCATGAACGCCTGCGGCCACCACCATGTCGGTCACATCGGCATTCTCGGTGTCGACAAGGACGGTTCCGAGTGGTATCAGGTCACCATTGGCGGCAAACAGGGCAAGGATGCCAGCATTGGCAGCGTCATAGGTCCTTCATTCTCTGCCGGGGAAATGCCTAACGTGGTGCAGAGACTGATTGAAGTGTATATCCGTGAACGTTATGAGGACGAGCGCTTTATCGACACGGTTCGTCGCCTGGGTGTTGCACCATTCAAGGCGCACGTATATGCAGAGCAGAAACAAGGAGCTGTGGCATGAGTAACCTGATTCGCCTGAATGCCGATGGCGTGGCCGAAATCGTAGAGGATCAATGGGTACGCGTTGTTCCCCCTGCCCCTGCAGAAGAAACTGTACGTAAACAGGCCGGTAAAGTCGTCATGTTCAAACTGACAGGTGAAACCGCCTATACCGCGGAGCAAATTGCCAATACCGTGATTCCTGAAAACGGCAACATTCTGGTACCGCTTACTGTATGGCAAGCTCGTAAAGCTGAACTGCAAAGCCGGTTGGCAGCTGGTGAAGTCGGGATTGTTCTGGCTACGCACGAGTCAGCCGAAGACTTGCAGGCAGAGTTTCCTGACCTCAACACATTGCCGTTGATTGCCGTGTTTGTGGAACGTTTTGCCGATGGCCGCATTTTCACGCTGGGTAACTGGTTGCGCACGCGTTTTGGTTATAAAAACGAATTACGCGCCATTGGCGATGTATTGCGTGACCAACTGTTTTTCCACAAGCGCTCCGGTTTTAACAGCTTCCTGATTCGTGCCGACCGTTCTGCGCAGGAAGCCATTGCCAGCCTGAATGACTTCAGCCAGCCCTATCAGGGTGCAGTGAATGATGTGCCGGTCTGGCGCAGGGTAAATCGCGCATGAGCGGTGCTGTGAGCATGCTCAAACCGGCGTTCAAAAACCCGGCCACCAGTCCTGAACTGACGGATGCACTGGTGAATAGCGTGCATGCCAAGCGTGCACAGGCACTGACACTACTAAAAGCAGCCGCAGCCGAGTTTCCCGCCATTACGTTTGCCAACAGCTATGGCGCGGAAGACATGGTACTGACCGACCTGATTGCCAAAGAAAATCTCGCCATCGAGATTTTCTCTCTGGATACCGGTCGCTTGCCGGCTGAAACCTATACCTTGATGGGCGATGTGGAAAAGACATATAGCATCAAACCTGTGGTGTTTTTCCCAAAACACGAAACCGTTGAACAGTACGTGCGCACCCACGGCATTAACGCTTTCTATGAGAGTATTGATTTGCGCAAGGCCTGCTGTCACATGCGCAAGGTCGAACCATTGCAGCGTGCATTGGCCCACAAACAGGCCTGGGTGACCGGTATGCGTGCCGAGCAGGCAACTACCCGCTCCAACCTGCCGGTCCGCGAATATGACGCAGGCAACCAACTGGAAAAATTCAATCCCTTGAGTGATTGGACCGAACAGGAAGTCTGGGCTTATATCCGTTTATACAACGTGCCATATAACGCCCTGCATGACCAGTTTTACCCAAGCATAGGCTGTGCACCCTGCACACGTGCAGTGGCCATGGGTGAAGATATCCGCGCTGGCCGCTGGTGGTGGGAAGATCCGACCAGTAAAGAATGCGGATTGCATGTAAAAAAGTAATATCAGATATTTGTGTTAACCACGCTTTGTGGCTGATTGATAGAAGATCGAAATGACTACTAAACAACCTTTATCCCATCTCGACTGGCTGGAAGCTGAAGCCATTCATATTCTGCGCGAAGTCGCTGGCCAGTGTTCTAATCCGGTATTGCTGTTTTCCGGCGGTAAAGATTCCCTGTGTATTCTGCGCCTGGCTGAAAAAGCTTTCCGTCCTGGCCGCTTCCCCTTTCCGCTGCTGCATATCGACACCGGCCACAATTACCAGGAAGTGGTGAACTTCCGTGACCGGCGTGCCGCCGAACTGGGTGAACGCCTGATCGTGCGCTCGGTGGAAGATTCCATGAAACGCGGTACCGTGGTATTGAAGTCCCCAGATGAACCACGCAACAAGCACCAGTCAGTGACTTTGCTGGAAGCGATTGAAGAATTCGGTTTTGACTGCTGCATAGGCGGCGCACGCAGGGACGAAGAAAAAGCCCGTGCCAAAGAGCGTATCATGAGCTTCCGTGATGAGTTCGGTCAGTGGGATCCTAAGAACCAGCGCCCGGAGCTGTGGAATCTGTACAACGCACGCGTACACAAGGGTGAAAACATCCGTGCGTTCCCGATTTCCAACTGGACAGAAATGGACGTGTGGCAATATATCGAACGTGAAAAACTGCAGCTGCCCAGTATCTACTTCGCACATCAGCGTGATATCGTCATGCGTAATGGCGCAATTTTCCCGGTCAACGTTCCCTTGTCCAACGGCGAAGTCATTAACCAGCCAAAAACCAGCGAAGAAGTCATCAATATGCAGGTGCGCTTCCGTACTGTGGGCGACATTACCTGTACCGCGCCGGTGATTTCCGATGCGGACAATGTCAGCAAGATCGTGGTGGAAACGGCATCAACGACCATTACCGAGCGTGGCGCCACCCGTCTGGATGACCAGACTTCCGATGCCTCCATGGAACAGCGCAAGAAAGAAGGTTATTTCTAATATGACAACGCAACACAACGATTCATTGCTGCGCTTTATGACTTGCGGCAGTGTGGATGATGGTAAAAGTACACTGATTGGGCGACTGCTGTATGACAGCAAGACCATTCTGGTCGACACACTGAACAATATCGAACGCACCTCGCAAAAGCGCGGCATGGAAGCGGTGGACTTGTCCCTGCTGACCGATGGTCTGCAAGCCGAGCGCGAACAAGGCATTACCATTGATGTTGCCTACCGTTATTTCAGTACCGGTACACGTAAATACATCATTGCCGACGCACCTGGTCATGAGCAATATACCCGCAACATGGTCACGGCAGCCTCTACCGCCAACCTGGCCATTATCCTGATCGATGCACGCAAAGGCGTATTGACACAGACCCGTCGTCATAGCTATCTGGCGCATCTGGTCGGCATTCCACACATTGTGGTGGCCGTGAACAAAATGGATCTGGTGGGCTATGACCAGGCCGCTTTTGAGAAAATCAAGGCTGACTACCTGGCTTTCGCCAGCGAACTGGGCCTGGCACAGGCGCGTGATATCAAGTTTATCCCGATGTCTGCCCTGAATGGCGACATGCTGGTAGACCGTCTGGACAATATGAACTGGTATCAGGGCGAAACCCTGCTGGAAATCCTCGAAGATGTGCCAGCTGCGCATAGCGAACAGGCAGAACAATTCCGCTTTCCGGTACAGTTCGTTTGCCGTCCGCACGATTCCGCCAACCCGGAACTGCACGATTTCCGTGGCTTCATGGGCCGCGTGGAATCCGGTGAAATTGCAGTGGGTGACGCGGTAACTGTATTGCCGAACGGCTATCAATCCAAAGTAAAAGCCATTCAGCTAGGCAATCAGCAATTACAAAGCGCGCAGACTGAACAAAGCGTGACTATCCTGCTCGAAGATGAAATCGACACCTCGCGTGGCGATATGATCGTGAAAACCGCAGAGGCACCGGAAGCCGTCAAACAGATTGAAGCCCACGTGTGCTGGCTGTCAGAGACACCGCTGTCTCCTGCCCGTACTTATATCGTGCGACATACTACACGCGAATCCAAAGCCAAGATCGGCACGATCCAGTACAAGGTCGATGTCAATACACTGGAACAGCAGGCAACCACAGATCTGAAAATGAATGACATTGCGCGCGTCAGCTTCAAACTGGCACAACCGCTGATGGTGGACAGTTATGACAAGAACCGCGTCACCGGTGCCTTTATCGTGATTGACGAGAGCAACAACAATACCGTTGGTGCCGGCATGATAGTTTGATCAGGCGCAATATCACACATCGTCAATTGAGTTAATTTGCAATAAAATATCGTTTTGGCTGACTCTGGCCGCAAAGGATTTGAAAAATGACATATGTAGTAACCGAAAATTGTATTCAATGCAAATATACCGACTGCGTAGACGTCTGCCCGGTCGACTGTTTTGTTGAAGGCCCTAATTTTCTCGCCATTAACCCGGATGAGTGCATAGACTGCACACTTTGCGTGGCAGAGTGTCCGGCAGAAGCAATCTTCTCCGAAGATGATGTCCCGGCTGACCAGCAGCACTTTATTGCGCTGAACGCCCGCTTATCGCAAGTATGGCCATCTATTACTTCCAGAAAAGAAGCCTTGCCTGATGCAGATGCCATGAACGGCAAAAAAGGCAAAACAGAGTTATTGGTTGAATAATCAGCCGTTGCTCAGGAAATAAAAAACCGCTCAATTTGAGCGGTTTTTTGTTTTATTTATACTAGCTTTATTAACTTTCAAGCAACAGTTTTTTAACTGGCCCGTAACTGCGACGGTGCTCTGCGATCACCCCGTATTGTGCAAGGCGCTCCATATGCAAAGCAGTAGGATAGCCTTTATGCCGGGCAAAGCCATATTGCGGATATTGTGCATCCAGTTCAAGCAGTGAAGCATCTCTGGCTGTCTTGGCCAGGATAGAGGCTGCCGAGATTTCAGCAACCTTGCTATCGCCTTTCACAATAGCCTCACACGGCAATGCAAACGCTGGGCGGCGATTGCCATCTACCTGGATCAAGGTCGCATGCATCCCGAACTGATTTACCATGCTGTCATAGGCGCGTTGCATGGCCAGCATACTGGCTTGCAGGATATTGATTTGATCAATTTCCCGGGCGCTGACACTGGCAATTCCCCATGCCAGCGCATGTGCCTTGATTTCCAGTGCCAGGGCGTCCCGTTTGGCTTCTGACAGTTTTTTTGAATCTGCCAGACCGGCAATCGGTCGCTGCGGATTAAGGATAACGGCAGCTGCATATACGGCACCCGCCAGTGGCCCCCTGCCCGCTTCATCTATGCCGCAAAGTATCAGCGTACTCATGAGGCTTGCAGAAACTGCTTGACCACAGCTGCCGCCTTTTGCGCGCTGTTTTGCTTAAGGCGTGCATGAATCGCACGGTACTTTTCGTGCAACTGTGCCAGACCGGTTTTGTCTGCCAGCAAGTTATACATGGTCTGTGCAATATTCGCCGGTGTCGCTTCGTGTTGCAGAAGTTCCGGCACAATAAATTCACCTGCCAGAATGTTAGGCAAGCCAACATAAGGCTGCAAACGCATACGCTTCAGCAATTGCCAGCTCATATTGGACATTTTATAGGTAATAATCATGGGCTTCTTGAGCAGAGCAGCCTCCAGGCTGGCCGTGCCTGAAGCCACCAGTACAGCATCCGCTGCAATCATGGCTTCATGCGCATGCCCGAACATGATTTGCAGATCAATGGCAAGTTCAGGCTTATCGGTCTGTAGCTGGTGCCAGGCATTCTGGAAAATATCGCGTGTTTCCCGTGTCACCAAAGGCACCAGGAATTGCACGCTTTTGCCATTCTCGCGCATCAAGCGCTCAAAAGAGATAGCGCTTTCCAGCATCAGTTCCGCATGGAATGTCACTTCCGACTGGCGGCTGCCCGGCAGAATAGCGATCACTACGCTATTCTTCTTCAATTTGAGCTTCTCGCGCATCTGCGCGACATCCGGCTCCATCGGCAAGGCATCCGCCAGCGGATGGCCGATATAGCTCACCGGCACACCGGCTTGCTGGTACAGCGCAGGCTCGAACGGAAACAATGCCAGCATATGTGACACAGCACGCTTGATGCTGTGAATACGGTTTTTGCGCCAGGCCCAAATCGACGGGCTGACATAATGAATAGTCGCTATTCCTTTGGCCTTGAGCTTTTTCTCCAGCCAGAAATTAAAATCCGGCGCATCAATGCCAATAAAGACATCCGGCTTTTCCTGCAGGATTTGCTTGAGCAACTGTTTACGTAACTGGAGCAAACCACGCAGATGTTTCAGTACCTCGAGATAGCCCCGGACAGACAGCCGCTCAATCGGATACAGGGATTTGGCACCCAGACTCATCATCTTGGGGCCGGCAATGCCGAAAATCTCGACATCAGGGTGTACTGTTTTTAATTCGCGGATCAGATGATAGCCCAGCAAGTCACCGGAGGCCTCTCCCGCCACCATTGCAATTTTAGCCATAGATAAAAATTACCGTACGATGCCGCGCGTGGTCTGCGCGAGGAAACGGGTCATCAACCCGATTTCAGGACAGGATTTTTCCATCTCTGCCAAAGCCGTTTTCGCCTCTTCAAATGACAGGCCCTGGCGATACAGGACCTTATAGGCACGTTTGATCTGCTGGATGGCCTCGGCACTGAAGCCGCGACGTTTAAGGCCTTCAGCATTGATACCATGCGGCTGGGCATCGTAACCGGCGGCGGTCACATAAGGCGGAATATCCTTGAACACCACCGAACCTACCGCAGTAATGATATGTTCGCCAATCTGGCAGAACTGGTGTATCAGCGTGAATCCCCCCAGGATGGCATGATCGTAAATCGTGACATGCCCGGCCAGGGAAGAATTATTCGCCATGATAGTGTGGTTACCGACGATACAATCATGTGCGATATGCACATAGGCCATAATCCAGTTATGGTTGCCGATTCTGGTTGTCCCTTTGTCCTGGATAGTCCCGCGGTTAAACGTACAGAATTCGCGGATAGTATTGTGGTCACCAATTTCCAGTAAAGTCGGTTCGTCCTTGAATTTCTTGTCCTGCGGTTTAGCACCCAGGGAAGAAAACTGGAAAATCTCGTTTTGCTTACCAATGATGGTCGGCCCTTCAATCACCACATGTGAGCCGATTTTAGTACCGGCATCAATGCGCACTCCCGCACCAATCGTCGTATAGGGGCCCACCTCAACCGAACTGTCGAGTTCGGCTTTGGGATCAATAATGGCAGTAGGATGAATCAGGCTTTGCATCTTGTCAGTTTGTTACATGCCGTGCTGGACGGTCATTGGTTATTTTTCAATGGCTTTGAGAATACACATCATATTGGCTTCGGCAACGACTTCCTCGCCGACTTTTGCCACGGCAATGTATTTCCAGATGCCTTTCAGGATACGGTCAATTTTGACATGCAGAATAATCTGGTCACCGGGAGAAACCGGTTTCTTGAACCGGACATTATCAATCCCGGCAAAATAATAAACCGAATCATTGGTCGGTTTGGTATTCATGGTCTTGAATGACAGGATGGCCGCTGCCTGCGCCATGGCTTCCACAATCAGCACGCCTGGCATCACGGGATGGTATGGGAAATGACCAGGGAAATAAGGCTCGTTCACTGAAACATTTTTCACTGCCACAATTTCCTTACCCAGCTCCATGGACAATACGCGATCCACCAATACAAACGGGTAACGATGCGGCAAATGTTCCAAAATCTCATGAATATCCATGCTATTCACTGCATTCTCAGCCATAATTTCTCTCAATCTTCTGTATGTTTTTTGATGCTGTTTATTGCTTGCTCAAGCTGCTTGAGCTTGAGACTGTTTTGTTCCAGATGGCGGATATTTGCCGCTGTACGCAACCAGTCTTCATGTTTCTGGAAAGGCATCAGCGCAGTATAAGTACCAGGTTGCTGGATAGACCGCATAATCATTGAACCCGGCGATATCGTAACGCCGTCAGCAATATGCAAGTGGCCCAGAATCATGGCGGCACCGCCGATTTTACAGTGTTGCCCGATCACGGCACTGCCGGCAATGCCTGTGCAGCCTGCAATCACCGTGTGCGCACCGATGCGGACATTATGGGCGACCTGTATCAAATTGTCCAACTTAACACCATCCTCGATAATGGTGTCGTCCAGCGCCCCTCTATCCACGGTGGTATTGGCTCCGATATCAACATGATTACCAATCACCACGCGACCGACCTGCGGTATTTTAACCCATTGCCCCTGCTCCTCGGCATAGCCAAAGCCATCATTTCCGATCACACAGCCTGAAAACAGATGGCAATGCTCACCAATCACCGTGCCATGCTTAACGACCACTCTAGGCTCCAGCACAGTGTGCGCACCGATTGTCACGCCATCTTCAATGACACAGCCAGCGCCGATACGTACACCATTACCCAAAGTGACGCGATCCCCTATGGTAACCATGGCATCTATCGTTAACTCCGGAGAAAGATGGGTTTCATAGCCGATAACGGCAGTGTCATGAATATGATTTGCATATTGCCGCGGCGGGTTCAGCAACGCAGACAATCTGGCAAAATAGGCATACGGATTATCCGTCAGGATGCAGGGCAATGCCGTCAGATGCCTGTGCTCGGGGCGTAAAATAATTGCTGTCGCTCCGGTAGCTTGCAGCGACTGCGTATACTTGGTGTCATTGAAAAAGGAGATGGACCCGGTCTGTGCCTGTGCCAGTGAGGACAGGCGGGAAATAGCAGGCACTGCGCTCGCAACGCCGACATCCACTTCACCGCCCAATGACGCAACAATCTCATGCAATGTAAACAGCTGCGCCATGAAAATATTGACCTTAAATGCTTTCTTTTACCCGGACTTCAGGCTATTTCTTGCCTAACAGTTTAAGTACTTTATCGGTAATGTCGATACGTTTGCTGGCATAGGCAATACCGCTGTATGCGACCAGGTCATACCCTTCGCTTTCGGCGACCGTTTGCACAGCCTTATTAATGCGTTCCTGCAGAACCGCCAGCTCTTCATTCTTGCGCAAATTAATGTCTTCACGCAATTCACGCTGCTTACTCTGGAACTCCAGGCGCATATTATTCAACTGGCGTTCTTTCACCCGCCGGTCAGACTCATTGATATTGGTACGCTCATGATCCAGTTGGGCTTCCAGATCCCGAATTTGCTTCTGCAATTTATCGAGTTCCAGCGAGCGCG
Organism: uncultured Methylophilus sp.; assembly: GCA_966248215.1. Lineage (GTDB taxonomy): Bacteria > Pseudomonadota > Gammaproteobacteria > Burkholderiales > Methylophilaceae > Methylophilus. The sequence goes on from CBIMYT010000003.1 coordinate 81,047, forward strand.
GACTAAACTCTTTTTCAAGTTTCTTGCCGGTTTCAGCCGTTTGCGGCGCTTCCTGCAATAATTTATCTACCTGTACATAACCGACCTTGAAATCGGCTGACCAGCCATAACCGCACCACAGCAAAAGACTCAGCCCGAGAACCAGAATACCTCTCATGCAATCTCTCCCTCACGTGCGCGCATGGCTATGATTTTATATAAAACTGGCATTAGAATTGCTGCCCGAACTGGAATTGCAAGGTTTGCGTATCATCATTTGGCTTCTCCTTCAGTGGTTTGGCAAGCACCAGCTTCAAAGGACCAAACGGAGATACCCAGGTCACGCCCACCCCGGTTGAGAATCTCAAGTAATCGGAGTTGATCGAATCCTCCTTACCAAACACGCCACCGCCATCCACGAATACACTCAGCCTGAACTGGTTGGACTGCGCAAAAGGCACCGGCATGAATAGTTCGACATTCCCTACCAGGCGCTTGGTACCACCCACTGCAAAATCGGAACCACTGATCGGGTTAACATCCCGCGGTCCCAGGGATGAGTTCAGGAAACCACGCACACTGTTAACGCCACCGGCATAGAAGTTCTTGAAGAACGGATAGTTTTTGCCGCCATAACTGTTGGCATAGCCGGCTTCACCATTCAGCATCAGAGTGAAATCCTTGCCCAGATCCTGGTACACGCTATGTTGATAATTGATCTTATAGTACTGCAGATCCAGCCCTGGAACAGAAATATCTCCTGACAGGCGTTGCAGCACGCCACGACGCGGGAAAAGAATATTGTCCCGTGAATCATAAGTCCAGCCGAGATTCAATACCACCGAATTGCTGCTGCAACCGGAAGTATTGGCGCAGTATTTGATATATTGAATCGGACTATCTGCAGACAAGTCAACATTGGTCATATCCAGCGTCACACCGGCGCTGAGGAAGTCCATTTCGGACAGTGGCATGCCAAAACGCATACCTACACCATAAGACTGGCTTTCATAAGTACCAATATTCAATCTGGAAGAATTACGGCGGCCGGTATCCACATCACGACGGTAGATATCAAAGCCGCGGCTGATGCCGTCCGGCGTGAAATAAGGGTCGGTATAGGATAATGAGTAAATGGTGTTATAGCTGCTGGTATTCACTTGCAGGGCAACACGGTTACCGGTACCCAGGAAGTTAGGCTGGTTTACGTTAAAACCTAACACCACGCCGTCACTACTGGATAAACCGGCGCCGAACTGCACGCTGCCGGTTGCTTTCTCTGCCACTGTGACCGTCATGTCAACCTGGTCATTAATGCCTGGGACTGAAGGTGTTTCCAGTTCAACGCTATCAAAGAAGTTCAGGCGCTGAATCCGTTCTTTGGAGCGTTTGATTTTATCGCCGGCATACCAGGCAGATTCCAGCTGACGCATTTCACGCCTGACCACGGAGTCACGCGTCCGGGTATTACCCTGCACGTTAATACGGCGTACATAGACTTTGCGGCCTGGATCAACGAAAAAGGTAAATGCGACAGTATGTTCCTGCTTGTTGATTTCAGGGACGGCATTCACGTTGGCAAAGGCATAGCCTTCTTCGCCCAGCTTGTCATTGATATTCTTGCTGGCGTCGGTCACTTTCTGGCGATTGAAAACATCGCCATCCTTGATATCAATCAGCTTGCGCAAATCTTCTTCCGGCAACAGCATGTCCCCGGCCAGCTTGGTCTGGCTGATGTTATATTTTTCACCTTCGGTAATATTGACGGTGATATATACATCCCGTTTGTCAGGGGAAATCGATACCTGGGTCGAATCAATGGAAAACTCCAGATAGCCCTGGTTCATGTAAAACGAACGCAAGGCTTCCAGGTCAGCAGTCAGTTTCTGCTTGGAGTACTGGTCATCCTTGTTCCACCAGCTCATCCAGTTAGGCGTGGTCAGCAAGAAATTGGCACGCAGGTCTTCCGTCGTGAACAAATGATTACCGACGATATTGATATCGCGGATCTTGGCTGCAGGGCCTTCGGTGATTTCAAAGCGAATGGCTACCCGGTTACGTTCCAGCGGGCTCGAGGTGGCTTTCACTTCAGCGCTGTATTTACCCTGGGAGAGATACTGCCGCTTGATTTCCTGTTCGGCGCGGTCCAGCTGTGCCTTGTCAAAAATCTGGCCATCGGCGATCCCGATCTGCTTGAGGCCTTCCTTCATCTTATCGGTCGGGAAGGATTTGTTACCGCTGAAATCAATCTGTGAAATCGATGGACGCTCCTGGACTGTCACTACCAGCACATCGCCATCATTTTCAATACGTACATCCTTGAAGAATCCGGTGGAATACAGTGATTTAATGGCCTGCGCCGCTTTTTCATCACTCATGACATCACCCACCTGCATGGGCAGATAATTGAATACAGTACCTGCTTCGGTACGTTGCAAGCCTTCTACACGAATGTCAGAAATTACGAATGGCTCTGTGGCATAGGCGCTCAAATGCATCATGCCTGCTAACAGACCCAACCACAACCTGGAACTTGACTTTACTCTCATTAACTATGCTCTCACCCTATCAGGTACCGATTGATGTCATTAAAAAAAGCGATAAACATCAGCGCACCCAATATCCCAAGCCCAAGACGCTGGCCAATCTCCAGCACCTTATCCGGCAAAGGTTCTCCTCGAATTAATTCCGCCATATGATACAGCAAATGCCCGCCATCCAATACTGGAATTGGCAGCAGATTCATGACCGCGATACTGATACTCAGCAATGCAATAAAGCTGATATACGGTTTAATTCCCAACCCGGCAGTCTCGCCGGCGGCATCTGCAATACTGACCGGCCCGCTGATGGCTTTTAACGAAGCCTGCCCGGTGACCATCTTAGCGATCATTTTCAGTGTGAATACAATGGTTTCCTGCATTTTCTGTACTGCACGGGCTGCCGCTTCAGCCAATGAATAATGTCGCTCTACACGATAAGGAGCCAGATCAACAGCGTCCATATCCACTGCTGCTCCCAGCCGCCCGATTCTTTGTCCGCCTTCTATCACGCTATCAGGCAACAGTTTAACCTGTAACAGCTCATTACCTCGCTGGTATTCAACCCTTAATGGCTGTGAAGGATTGGCTCTTACCCACTGCACAAACTGCTGCCAGCCATCAACAGGCTTGTTGTTGACTTTAAGAATCCGGTCACCGATTTGCAGTCCGCTTTTTTCTGCCACGGAATCCGGCAGAATTTCGCCAACGACAGCAGGAATAGTCGGCATCAACATGGAAATACCCACTTGTTGCAATACATTACCCTCCGGTTCGCCGGTCAATTTGGACATGGGCAGTATATGCGTGTGCGAATCACCTTGCGCCGTACGTGTCACGACATTCACCGGATGATGTGCCATCCAGCTTTCCAGCAAATGCCACTGTGCATCTTGCCATGTTTGCACCGGCTCCCCATCAAGCGAGACAAGCAGGTCACCCTGTCGCAATTTTGCTTCAGCAGCCAGCGAGCCTGGCTCGACAGGACCGATGTAAGGCTTGAGCCCGACCTCTCCCTGCGCAATCAGCCCCCAGTAACAGACAAAGGCCAGCAGTAAATTTGCCAATGGTCCGGCAAATACAATCCACATTTTGGCCGCCACTTTCTGGCGGTCAAATGCGCGTGCCCAGTCAGTCGCAGGGTCAAGCTGTGCTGAAGGTTGTTCAGATGCGATCTCGCGACTGTCCAGCATCTTGACGTAGCCGCCCAGAGGAATCCAGGACAACACCCATTGCGTAGACTGCGGGGAACGCTGATACTGGAAGATGGGCTTACCAAATCCGATGGAAAATTTCAGCACCTGTACGCCGCAGCTGCGCGCGGCCAGGTAATGGCCAAACTCGTGTATCGTTACCAGTACACCAATGGCCACCACAAACGCGATGACTGACGTCATAAGGCAGCCGCCTTGCACACTGGCACCGTCGCCACCTTGCCGATAGCATGCTGCACACAGGCACGTGCGGCAGCATCCACTTCCAGCAACTGCTCAATCGAACTGACATTCTCCACCGGCAATTTCTGCAAGGTTTCCTCAATCAGGCGCGGCATATCCAGATAGTGAATGTCTTCGCGCAGGAAGGCAGCCACCGCTACTTCGTTGGCGGCATTCAGCATGGCCGGCGCTGTACCGCCTGCTGCCAAGGCCTCAAATGCCAGCCGGAGACAAGGAAAGCGCTGGGTATCCGGTGCTTCAAATTCCAGTTTGGCAACTTCGACCAGACTAAGCGGTTTCACGCCGGATGCAATGCGCTCCGGATAACCCAGGCCGTAGGCAATCGGCGTACGCATATCCGGATTGCCCAATTGCGCCAGGATACTGCCATCCACATAGGAAACCATGGAATGAATAACGCTTTGCGGGTGCACTACCACCTCAATCTGTTCAGGTTGTGCATTAAACAGCCAGTGCGCTTCAATCACTTCCAGTCCCTTGTTCATGAGCGTAGAAGAATCGATGGTGATTTTTGCCCCCATGACCCAGTTGGGGTGTTTAAGCGCTAACGATGGCGTCACTTCTGCCAGTTGTGCCTGCGTATAGCACCGGAACGGGCCACCGGAAGCCGTCAGAATCACCTGGTTTACCCCCACATCAGCCAGATCATCATATGACTGTCGCGGCATGGCCTGGAAAATGGCGTTATGTTCGCTATCAATCGGCAGCAAAGTGGCACCACCCTGCTTGACTGCATCCATAAACAACTGGCCGGCCATCACCAGTGTTTCCTTATTGGCGAGTAATATTTTTTTACCTGCCCGGGCAGCCGCCAGCGCCGGCAATAACCCTGCAGCGCCGACAATCGCTGCCATGACTGCATCCACCTTGTCATGTTCAGCCACTTCAATCAGCCCCTCCAGTCCGGAAAGCACTTCGATCTCCAAACCTTCAGCCTGCAAACGCTGACACAGATGCTGAGCGGCCGCCACATCCTGCATCACGGCGTATTGCGGGCGGTACTGCATACACTGTTGCAGCATCGCATCGATATTGTGATGGGCAGTCAGGGCAAATACGGTATAACGCTGCGGATGCTTAGAAATCACATCCAGCGTTTGCTGACCGATGGTGCCAGTGCTACCCAATATGGTGACGTATTGCAAAGCGACCTCTTAGAACGAATAAGATTGTTGCCAGTAATGAAACCAGAACAGCAGACACAATCCTACGGGCAATGCCGGGATCACACCATCGACACGGTCCAGTAAACCGCCATGCCCGGGCAGAAATTGCCCGCTATCTTTCAGATTGGCCCGGCGTTTGAAAAGCGATTCGAACAGGTCACCATAAATACCCACAATGGTGACTATCCACAGACCAGGCAATATCCACCAGGTGGAAACGGCACCCGAAACTTTTAAAACAGCAGCATACACTGCAACCGCCAGCAATGCACCGGCAACGCCCTCCCAGGTTTTTCCAGGGCTGATGGCGGGTGCCAGCTTGTGTTTGCCAAAATTCTTGCCGGCAAAATAAGCTGCACTATCTGCCAGCCAGATAGTGGAAATAAGCGTCAGCAGCACATACGGATTCACTTCCTGGGCAGTCACCAGCGCCATCCATAAGGACAGCATCAAGAACCACCCAAGGAACAGGTTGATGAGCGGTTGCCTGATGAATGTATTAAAAAACAGGCTGACTGGCACGACACATAACCAGAACAGAGTGGCGGCGATAAATACCTGCATGGCACGGTAAAAAAACCAGTGAAACCCCAGTTGCTGTAGCAGCACCAGCAAGCCGGCGCCGGTGACCGCAGAAAAAACCAGGTAGTAGCGTGTATGTGACGGGCGCAATTGCAGGAACCCGGCCCACTCCCGCAGGCATACCAGTGTCAACAGCAGCATGACACCGGCCCAAATCATCATGGGCAGCCAGAACAATGCCGGGAGAAATAATCCCAGCAAGACGGCAGCAGTCATTATTCTGGTTTTCAACATAATCAGGAGGGATCACTATCCATACTTAACTGCTCGCTGGTGCGGCCAAAACGGCGCTCGCGCTGACGGTAAGAATTCAAGGCTGCCTCAAATGCAACATCATCAAAATCCGGCCACAGTGTGGGAGTAAAGTAGAGCTCGGCATATGCCAGTTGCCATAACAGAAAGTTGCTGATGCGCATCTCGCCGCCAGTGCGAATAAACAGATCTGGCTCCGGGGCATTAGACATGGATAAATGCGGAGTCAAATCTGCTTCGCTGATATTATCCATATTGCCTTTCTCCTTTAACAGGGAGTTTACGGCATTGAGGATATCCCAGCGTCCGCCATAGTTCACCGCGATTGTCAGTGTCAGCCCGGTGTTACCTGCCGTGGCTTGCTCGGCTTCGCGCATTTTCTGTTGCAGCGCCTCATTGAACAGACTGCGGTCACCAATCAGTTTCAGGATGACATTGGCTTCGTGCAGTTTTTTAACTTCGCGATCCAGCGCCTCCATGAACAGCCCCATCAGGAAAGTCACCTCTTCGGGAGGGCGGCGCCAGTTCTCGCTACTGAACGCAAACAGGGTGAGATACTTGATGTCCAGTCGAACACAAGCTTTGACCAACTGCCGGACCGCCTCCAGGCCACGCTTGTGCCCGGCAACCCTGGGCAAAAAGCGTTTTTTGGCCCAGCGACCATTACCATCCATGATCACCGCCACATGCTGGGGCAGTGCATAGGTCGGTGGAACCTGCCGGGTTGAACTGGAAAACAATCCCAAAATGAATGCCTGCCGGAAAGATGTGCAGTTATACTGCCATCAAATCCGCTTCTTTTTGTTGCAGGATTTTATCGACCTCAGCCACTGCCTTATCGGTCATTTTCTGCACCTCATCTTGTGCACGGCGCTCATCATCTTCTGAAATCGCCTTGTCCTTGATCAGTCTCTTGAGTGCATCATTGGCATCACGACGCACATTGCGAATCGCCACCTTGGCGCCCTCGCCTTCCGTACGCACGATTTTAGTCAGGTCACGACGACGCTCTTCGGTCAGCATAGGCATGGGTACACGGATCAGATCACCATTGGTCGCCGGATTCAGGCCCAGATCACTGTCACGGATCGCCTTTTCAACTTTGGCGATCATGTTTTTCTCATATGGCTGGACGTTAATGGTACGTGCATCGCCAAGATTCACGTTTGCCACCTGGTTTACTGCCACCATGGAGCCGTAATACTCCACCATCACGTGATCGAGCAAGCCGGTATGCGCACGGCCTGTACGTACTTTGGCCAGGTCTGTTTTCAAGGCTTCCAGGGATTTCTGCATTTTCTGTTCGGCAGATTTTTTAATATCTTCAACCATTCTGTCTCTCCAATTTCGCAAACGTCCGGCTTATGCCTTGACGCGTGTTCCTTCATTCTCGCCCAGAATGACGCGTTTCAATGCGCCATCCTTAAAAATACTGAATACCGCAATCGGCATCTTCTGGTCACGGCACAGGGTAAATGCCGTTGCATCCATGACTTTCAGGTTTTTATTGATTGCCTCGTCGTAAGACACCTGATCATAGCGAGTGGCTGCCGGGTCTTTTTTCGGATCTGCCGTATAAATGCCATCCACCTTGGTTGCCTTCAGCACGATCTCGGCATCAATCTCGACACCACGCAAAGCTGCCGCAGTATCGGTAGTGAAAAACGGATTACCGGTCCCAGCACCGAAAATTACCACCTTGCCTTCTTCCAGATAGCGAATCGCCTTGCCACGGATATAAGGTTCGGCTACTGCTTCAATATTTAATGCACTTTGCACGCGCGCTGCTACTCCTGCGCTCTTCATGGCGTCCTGCAATGCCATGGCATTCATGACAGTAGCCAGCATGCCCATATAATCCGCATTGGCTCTGTCCATGCCCTCGGCGGCAGGTGCCACGCCGCGGAAAATATTACCGCCGCCTATGACAATCCCTACCTGAACACCCATCTCAACGACTTCTTTGACTTGCGCCACAATCGCATCCACTGTTTCGCGATTTATTCCATACGCATCATCGCCCATCAGCGCTTCACCTGACAACTTAAGGAGGACGCGCTTGAAAACAGGTTGTGCCATCGTTATTTTCCCAAACTCAAAATGTGCCTATTTAATCACAAAACCGGCTTTTTTGGGCCGCAAACTGACCCTTCAGACATAAAAAAAGTGGAATCCAAGGATTCCACTTTTCCTGTTCACTGCCTGAAAGCGATTAAACTTTAGCTGCAGCAGCCACTTCAGCAGCGTAATCCACTACGGCCTTTTCAATGCCCTCACCAACGGTGTACATGGTGAATGAAGCCACTGAAGCGCCTTTGGATTTCAGCAATTGCTCGATGGACACTTTGTCATCTTTCACAAATGCCTGGCTCAGCAAAGTCACTTCTTTCAGGAACTTCTGCACGGTACCTTCAGCAATCTTTTCCAGCATTGCTTCAGGTTTGCCAGCTTCCTTGGCTTTCTCGATTGCAACACGACGCTCAGCGTCGATCAATGCGGCATCCACACCACTGGCATCCAGTGATTTTGGTTTTGCCGCTGCAATGTGCATGGCGATATCTTTACCCAGTGTCTCGTCACCACCTACCAGGTCAACCAGCACACCGATTTTGCTGCCGTGTACATAGCTGTACAACTGGCCTTTGGCTTCAGTACGCACGAAACGACGTGGGGTAATGTTTTCACCGATCTTGCCTACCAGCTGTGCACGCACGGCTTCAGCAGTTTCGCCGCGCATAGGCACCGCGCCTACGGCTTCAATGTTGGCAGGATTGTTTTCGTTAACCACTTGCGCCAGCTCGTTGACGAACTTCAGGAACTCTTCGTTCTTGGCACAGAAGTCAGTTTCAGAGTTTACTTCAATCAAGGTACCCAGTTTGCCGTCAGCAGCAATGCTGATGCCTACAGTACCCTCAGCCGCCACGCGACCGGCAGCCTTGCTTGCCTTGTTACCAAAACGTACGCGCAAAATTTCTTCAGCACGTGTCATGTCGCCTTCAGCTTCTGTCAGCGCTTTTTTACAGTCCATCATTGGAGCATCTGTGCGCTCACGTAATTCTTTCACCATGCTTGCGGTAATTTCAGCCATTTATTACTCCTTTTGTTAGGATTCCTGCATTGAGGATTTATCTAAGAATTCTTCTTGTAACAATACGCCAACCATGTGTCAGCCATATTGCATGCGATGCAATAGAAAAAGGGGCGCATCGCCCCTTTGTAAACTGCGAGTAATTACTCGGCAGCCGCCTCTGCTACTGGTGCAGTTTCTTCCTGAGCAGCTTTCACGATTTCGGAAATCGCATTCGCACGACCTTCCAGCACAGCATCAGCCATGCCACGTGCATACAAACGGATAGCACGTGAAGAGTCATCGTTACCAGGAATCACATAAGTGATGCCATCAGGAGAGTTGTTGGTATCCACGATACCAATCACCGGAATACCCAGTTTACGCGCTTCAGTCACTGCACCGCTTTCATGACCAACATCGATCACGAAAATAGCATCAGGCAAGCCGCCCATTTCTTTAATGCCGCCGATGGAGCGTTCCAGTTTTTCTGTTTCGCGCTTGATGCCCAGGGCTTCTTTTTTACCGAACTTGTCGATGCTGCCATCTTGCAACATGGTTTCAAAGTCGGTCAGGCGCTTGATAGACTGTTTAACAGTTTTGAAGTTGGTCAGCATACCACCCAGCCAGCGGTGATTAACATATGCACAACCAGCGCGCTGCGCTTCTTCTTTTACGATATCGCGAGCTTGGCGCTTGGTGCCCACGAACAGGATACGGCCCTTGTTTGCTGCCAGCGTACGCACATACTTCTGTGCATCCTCAAACAGTGGCAGAGTTTTTTCAAGGTTAACAATATGGATTTTGTTACGATCACCAAAAATGAACTCGGCCATTTTCGGGTTCCAGTAACGGGTTTGGTGGCCGAAGTGAACACCGGCCTCCAGCATTTGACGCATAGTCACGGACATAATAAGTCTCTCTAATTCAAAGGGTTATTCATTCACATGCATTCAAAATACACCCTGACGGGCACCCAATGTGAATACATGCAGATTGATTGACAAAAAAGTCAATCCGCGATTATACATGGCAACCCGCGCTTTTTTCAAGAGAAATCATTGCACGCAAGCCTGCGCAGAAAATGAACCGGCAATCAACATGCGTTATACTCGCCGCTGATTTATACGGAATGACATGAATGTTTGACTACAAATCCCTCATTATCAAAATCATGTACTGGTCTGGCGTACTTTTAATACTCCGGCTGCTCTGGGTCAGCTATGTCATGATCAAGGTATTTCCGATGAGTTTTCTGCTGCTGACAAGCATGCTTGGCATGGCCATCCTGTATGAATAAAGGGATGCCGTAAGTGGCCCTGTTTGCAATCACTAGCGGCTGATCCGGCCATAACCTCAAAAACCAGATCAGCAAAGAAGTGTCCCCGTCAGGACTCGAACCTGAAACTAGCCCTTAGGAGGGGCTGGTGATATCCTGTTTCACCACGAGGACCGCGGCGGTATTTTAAACGCTAGCGCCCGAATATGCCAGCCGCAAATGATCCGACTTGCCGCACGGCAGCCCTTGTGGGTAACATAAGGCTTTATCTGGCCGTCACATCATGAATAGCATAATCATCAATCAGGCAGCGACTGCCATTCGCGATGCCATCCTCGCCCATGAAGCCGATATTGAATGCCTGGACCGTGAAATCGGCGATGGCGATCATTACATCAACATGAAGCGCGGCTGCGAAGCGATTGTCGGCATAGAGGCCGAGCTCGCACCTTTATCTGCCGATGAGGCACTGAATAAAATCGGCATGAAGCTGCTGAGCACCATAGGCGGTGCCTCCGGCCCCCTGTTTGCCAGCTTTTTCATGAGCATGGGTAAAAGCCTGAAAACCAGCGAACAACACATCAACAACGTGGCGATAGCACAGGCATTTGACGCTGGCGTGCAAGCCATTATGCAGCGCGGCAAGGCACAGGCAGGTGAAAAAACCATGCTGGATGTACTGATTCCGGTCGCCAATACATTCACTCAATTAGCCAGACAGAACAGGCCGGTCTCCGAAATTGCCACGCAATTGAAAGTTACCGCCAGCGAAGGGCTGGAATCCACACGCAATATGCTGGCAACCAAAGGCCGCGCCTCAGGGTTGGGCGAACGTGCCATTGGCCATCTGGACGCAGGCGCCAAAAGCTGCCAGGTCATGATAGAGACTGTATGCGACCTGGTTTCAGCCAGTTAGCCACCTCAGGCAACAGATAGCAAATCAGCACATAGACATACCAATTTGCAGTGATTTCGGCATAAAGGAACAACGATGAAAAAATTTCTGAACAATGTAGATGACATGCTGACCGAAAGCCTGACCGGCTTTGCCAGCGCGCACAGCGATCTGGTTGAAGTGCAATTCGATCCCGCTTTTGTCACCCGCAAGCAAAAAGCACAGCACAAGGTCGCTGTCATTTCCGGTGGTGGCTCCGGCCATGAGCCGCTACATGCAGGTTATGTGGGTAAAGGTATGCTGGATGCCGCCTGCCCCGGCCAGGTATTTACCTCACCAACGCCAGACCAGATGCTGGCAGCCGCTGAAGCCGTGCATGCAGATAAAGGCGTCCTGTTCATCGTCAAGAATTACGCAGGCGATGTGATGAACTTTGAAATGGCCGCAGAAATGCTGCCGTTTGAACATGCCACGGTCTACACCTCGGATGACTGTGCCGTCATCAACAGTACCTATACCACCGGCAGGCGCGGGGTAGCTGGCACCATCATTGTGGAGAAATGCGTGGGCAGCCTGGCCGAAAGCGGCGCAGACCTCGCTGCCTGCAAGGCGCTGGGCGAGAAAATCAATCAGCAGACTTCAAGCATAGGCGTAGCACTCGGCAGTTGCACCGTGCCTGCAGCCGGCCGGCCGACTTTTGAAATCGCCGATACCGAACTGGAAATGGGCGTCGGCATACACGGCGAACCGGGCCGCCGTCGCGAAACCATGCGCGAAGCAGATGCGATTGTCGCGGATATGGTCGCCGCCATTGTGCATGACTTCGAGGCCAAACAATTACCGAGCCGGGGAGAGATTCTGTTACTGGTCAATGGCCTGGGGGCCACGCCACTGATGGAGTTGTACCTGATCTACAACACTGCCGCCAGATTACTGAAAGAAAAAGGTTTCTCCGTTGCCCGCAGCCTGGTAGGCAACTACATCACCGCGATTGACATGGCAGGTGCCTCCATTACAGCCTGCCTGCTGGATGACGATATCAAACAACATTGGGATAGTCCGGTACATACTGCCGGATTACGCTGGGGCATGTAACCAGCCATCCGGCGCATGGCACGCTTTTATCGTTTACGTTGCAAATACGGCCTGCCACAACTGGATCACCGGTTGCCGCAGTGGCTCGGCCTGCGCCTTGTCAATTTTTGCCGACTCGCCCTGCAACTTGCTGGCATGTATCCATGCACGATATTGGCGGTAAGCCTGTTGCACCTGCTCTGCCAGCGCCCGGTCTATCAGTCCATTGCGCGCCAGCTTGCCCAGCAAGGCAATATTGCCGGCATTATCGGTTAACTCGGTATAATCTGCTGCATGCAACAGCACCAGGTATTGCACGATAAACTCCACATCGATAATGCCACCCGCCTCCTGCTTGAGGTCAAATACTGCCGCGTTAAACCTGTGTGCATCGCGCATTTTCTGGCGCATTTCCACGATCTGCGGCCGGATAGCTTCCGGTTGTCGTCTTGACTGCATCACTTCAAGGCGGATGCGCTCAAACTGCTCGCCTATACTCGCATCGCCGGCCACAAAACGCGCACGGGTAATGGCCTGGTGCTCCCACACCCACGCCTTGTTTTTCTGGTATTCATCAAACGCACGCACGCTGCTGACCAGCAAGCCGCTGCTGCCATCCGGACGCAGCTGCAAATCGGTTTCATACAACAGCCCGGCATTGGTTAACAGGTTCAACCAGGTAATCAGGCGCTGGGCATATTTTGCATAAACTTCCTGCGCCTGTTCGGCATCATCGTCATACAGGAAAATAATATCCAGGTCCGACAGGTAACCAAGCTCCTTGCCTCCCAGTTTGCCATAACCGATCACGGCAAACTGCGGTGTTTCCTTATGCTTCAAGGGCAGGTTCTGCCAGACTGTCTGCAAACTTACCTGCAAAATCACTTCTGCCAGTGCGCTCAAGTCATCCGAAATCGCCTCCAGCGACAAGGCGGTCATCAGGTCTTGTGCGGCGATTTTAAGGATATTGGCATGCTTGAAATGACGCATGGCATCCATCTGCGCTTCGACATCACCGGTCAGATGCGCCATATGCTGTGTCAGCTCGGCTTTCAACTGCACGGCATCCAGTCGCTTGAACAGGCTCTGCTTGTTCAGCAACTCATCCAGCAATACCGGGTGTGCTGACACATATTGCGCAATCCATGGGCTGGCTGCGCACAGTTTGACCACCAGCGCCAGCGCATCAGGAAATTCAGCCAGCAGTGCCAGATAGCTGGCTCGGCGGCAGATGCTTTCCAGCAGATCAAGCGTACGTATCAGTGCGGTGTCAGGCGTCGTGTTTTGCTGATGTACTGCTTCGCGCAACAGCAATGGCATCAGTTGATCCAGGCGTCGCCGGCTTTGCTCAGGCAGTTGCTGGAATTTCTGGCTGGTGCGGGCATGTTGCAGTAACTGCCACATATCGGCAGGCCGGGTATATCCTTGCTGCCGCAACCATTGCTCCCCTTCTTCGCGGGAAATAGTATCCTGCCAGATAGCCGCTTCCTGCTGCATATCCTGGTTCTGCTCACTTTTGAAGGTATCGTCAAAGAAGTACTGCACGCGGTCTCTATGCCGGTTCAGTTCAAGCATGAAACTGTCCCAGTCCGCGTGATCAAGCATTGCCAGCAGATAGCGGCGATAGGTTTCGGAATCGGGCAGATCCTGCGTTTGCTGGTCATCGATATACATCAGCCTGTGCTCCAGGTTACGCAGGTAAATATAACTTTCCTGCAGCGCGGCCACATCTTCTGCCGGCAATATCTCGCGTTCCGCCAGGCGCGTCAGCACATCCAGCGTAGGCTTGATCTGCAAGTCAGGCAGTTTTCCGCCCCGTATCAGCTGGAACACCTGCGCAATAAACTCTACCTCACGAATGCCGCCACGGCCCAGCTTGATATTGTCCGACATGCGCCGCTGTACCACATCGCGCTGAATCTGCCTTTTCAGATCGCGCATAGAGGCATAGGCGTTGAAATCCAGGTATTTGCGGAATACAAATGGCCGGATTAGCCGGTCCAGCGCGTCAGCCGGACCATAAACCACACGCCCCTTGATCCAGGCGTAACGCTCCCACTCACGGCCATAGTTCTGGTAATAATCTTCCAGTGCGTCCAGGTTACAGACCAGTGCACCTTCAGAGCCGAACGGGCGCAGCCGCATATCCACACGGAATACAAAACCTTCCGCAGTGATCTCATCCAGCGCAGCAATCAGTTTTTTACCCAGGCGCGTAAAAAAGTCCTGGTTGCTGATGGTCTTCTCCCCGTCGGTTGCTCCCTCCTGTTCATAGGCAAAAATCAGGTCTACATCAGAAGAGACATTCAGTTCGTGTCCGCCCAGCTTTCCCATGCCCACGACAATCAATTGCTGTGGCTGGCCTTGCGCATCGCGCGGTGTGCCATATATCTTGACCAGCTCGGCATGATAGAAATCTGCGGCGGCGGAAATCGCTGCCTCGGCCAGTGCAGTGGTAGTTTCCAGCACTTCATTCAGGTCTGCCAGGCCGTTCAGGTCGCGCACTATCATATGCGCCATCAGGTACTGCCGAATCCGGCGGATATCCCGCAAAAAAAACGCTTCTTCAATATTTTTTTCATATGCAAACAGCGCTTGCACATCTTCAGTCTGATAGATCTTATATAAGTTATCTAACAAATCAGTCAGGGAAGCTGTATTTTTTGTGACGAATCTGGCAAAGAAAGGGCTACATTCTGCGGCATGCAGCACGTAGGCCGCTTCTGTAGACGCGACCTGCTTTTCTGTTAGAATTTGGACAAGTGATTGCATGAAATATCGCTTTTATAGAGGTATCTTGTAAGTGCGTAAGGTGAGTCAGTCAGAACCAGAACAATAATACCCGAGGTTCATCCACCTGTTTGTTTTTTGCACTTTAAAGCTTTGTACCATTTAGCATTTTTTGACATTGATTTTTTTGGGGGCACTATGTCTATCGAGTCAGTACTTCATGAACACCGCGTGTTTGCGCCAGGCAATGCTTTTTCCAGCCAGGCAGCAGTGCGCAACATGGAGGAGTATCAACAGTTATGTAATGAAGCAGCACAGGATTACGAAGGATTCTGGGCCAGACTGGCACGCGAATTACTGGTCTGGCACAAACCATTCACCAGGACGCTGAACGAAGACAATGCCCCGTTTTACAAATGGTTTGAAGATGGCGAATTAAATGTTTCCGTCAACTGCCTGGACAAGCACCTGCAAACCATTCCTGACAAGACTGCCATTATTTTCGAAGCCGACAATGGCGATGTCAAAAACATCACTTACAAAGCGCTGTATCACCAGGTCTGCCAGTTTGCCAACGGGCTGAAATCACTCAACCTGGTCAAAGGTGACCGCGTCATTATTTACCTGCCCATGGGCATTGAAGCCATTGTGGCCATGCAGGCCTGCGCCCGTCTGGGAATTATTCATTCCGTGGTATTTGGCGGTTTTTCGGCCAAGAGCCTGAATGAACGCATTATCGACGCAGGCGCAGTGGCCGTCATCACGTCGGATGGCCAGCATCGCGGCGGCAAGACCTTGCCATTGAAACAGGCGGTGGACGAAGGTATCGCCATGGGTGGCTGTGACAGTATCCGCAATATCGTAGTGTTCAAAAAAACCGGCCAGGAAATTGCCTGGGACAGCAAATGTGTCTGGTGGCATGACCTGATTGCCGGTCAGGCAGATACCTGCGAACCTGTGATGGTGGATGCTGAACATCCTTTATTCCTGCTTTACACTTCAGGCTCCACCGGCAAGCCCAAAGGCGTACAGCACAGCTCGGCCGGCTACCTGCTGCATGCCATGAACACCATGCGCTGGACTTTTGATATCAAACCCGATGACATCTACTGGTGTACGGCCGACGTGGGCTGGATTACCGGCCACAGCTATGTGAATTATGGCCCGCTGGCCATAGGGGCGACACAAATCGTCTTTGAAGGCATTCCGACCTTCCCGAATGCCGGGCGCTTCTGGGAAATGATTCACCGTCACAAAGTCAGCATTTTCTATACTGCACCCACCGCGATTCGTTCGCTGATCAAAGCCGGAGAAACCGATCCGGCCACCCACCCGGGCCAGTTTGATTTATCCAGTCTGCGCCTGCTGGGCACAGTGGGCGAGCCTATCAACCCGGAAGCCTGGATGTGGTATTACGAGCAGGTTGGCGGCAGCCGCTGCCCGATTGTGGACACTTTCTGGCAAACCGAAACCGGCGGTCATGTCATCACGCCGTTGCCGGGTGCCACCAAACTGGTGCCGGGTTCCTGCACCCTGCCCTTTCCCGGCATAGATATTGATGTGGTGGATGAAACCGGCAAGGATATTCCCTGGGGCACCGGCGGTCTTCTGGTCATCAAAAAACCCTGGCCTTCCATGATACGTACCATTTACAATGACCCCGAGCGCTTTATCGCCAGTTATTATCCGGCAGAACTGGGTGGCAAAATCTATCTGGCCGGCGATGGTGCCGTGCGTGATGCCACCACCGGCAACTTCACCATCATGGGGCGTATTGATGATGTACTGAACGTGTCCGGTCACCGTCTGGGCACCATGGAGATTGAATCAGCGCTGGTCGCCCATCCGCTGGTCGCCGAGTCCGCCGTCGTCGGCAGGCCGCATCCGATCAAAGGGGAATCCGTGGTGGCGTATGTCGTTCTCAAAGGCACACGCCCGGAAGGCGAGGAAGCCAAAAAAATCGTTGCCGAACTGCGTGAATGGGTAGGCAAGGAAATCGGCCCGATTGCCAAGCCGGATGAAATCCGTTTTGGTGACAACCTGCCGAAAACCCGTTCTGGCAAAATTATGCGCCGCCTGTTACGCAGCCTGGCCAAAGGCGAGGAAATCACTTCTGACATTTCCACTCTGGATAACCCGGCCATTCTGGATCAATTGAAACAGGCCGTGAGCTAACGCGAGGCACTTTCTGGAAGGTCTGCTGATTCTGCTGGTATTTGCCGCGATGGCTATTTTCCTGATGCGAAAATAGCCATTCACCCTTTGCAGCATTCGGCCAACTCGCATATCAGGCAAATAGGTTAAAATAGCGCTTTTTTCCAAAGCGCTATTTTTTCATGTCCAGCCTGCAGCAAGAAGTTTCCCGCCGTCGTACCTTTGCCATTATTTCGCACCCGGATGCGGGTAAAACCACGCTGACTGAAAAACTGTTGTGGTTTGGTGGTGCGATCCAGGTCGCCGGTGAAGTGCGTGGTCGTAAAGCGGCCCGTCACGCAACCTCTGACTGGATGGAGCTGGAAAAGCAACGTGGTATCTCCGTCACCTCCTCGGTGATGCAGTTTCCATATCGCGAACATATGGTCAACCTGCTCGACACCCCAGGTCACGATGACTTCTCCGAAGATACCTATCGTACATTGACCGCGGTGGATTCCGCCGTGATGGTGATTGACTCGGTCAATGGCGTGGAAGCACAAACCATCAAGCTGCTCAACGTGTGCCGCATGCGCGACACACCGATCATCACCTTCATCAACAAGCTGGACCGCGAAAGCCGTGCGCCGATTGAATTGCTGGACGAGATTGAAACAACCCTGGGTATGGAGTGTGCGCCCATGACCTGGCCGATCGGCATGGGTAAAACCTTCCGTGGCGTGTATAGCCTGGTCAATGACAGCATCCTGTTTTTTGACCCGCGCGCCGAAAAAGGCACTTCGGAAATCATTCAGGGGCTGGACAACCCGCGCCTGGACGAACTGATTGGTTACCAGGCGGAAGAGCTGCGTGTGGATGTCGAACTGGTACGTGGTGCTTCCAATGAATTCAGTAAAGAGCGTTATTTAAGCGGCAAGCAAACGCCGGTATTTTTTGGCTCCGCAGTGAATAACTTTGGCGTGCAATCCTTGCTGGATGCGGTGGTGGACTTATCTCCTGCGCCACAGGCGCGTAACACAGCCACGCGTACCGTCGCCGCCAATGAAGAGAAATTCGCCGGTTTCGTATTCAAGATCCAGGCCAATATGGACCCGAAACACCGTGACCGTATTGCTTTCCTGCGCGTATGCTCAGGCCGCTTCGAGCGCGGCATGAAAATCAAGCAGGTTGCCACGGGCAAAATGCTCAACGTCAATAACGCCATCACCTTCATGGCGCAAGACCGCACCATCATGGACGAAGCCTATTCCGGTGACATTATCGGTATTCCTAACCACGGCACGATTAAGCTGGGCGATACATTCACTGAAAACGAAGCCCTTAAATTCATCGGCATCCCGTCATTTGCACCGGAGTTTTTCCGCCGTGCACGTATCAAGAACCCGATGAAAATGAAGCAATTGCAGATTGGTCTCAAGCAGTTATCCGAAGAAGGTGCAGCACAATTGTTCCGCCCTCTGCTATCCAACGACCTGATTCTGGGCGCAGTCGGTATGCTGCAGTTTGACGTGGTCGCACACCGTCTGGAACACGAATACGGCGTGGATATGGTGTTCGAGCCCTATGACTGCTACACCGCGCGCTGGCTCAAAGGCTCGGATGCCGATTTGAAAGCCATTGCTGACAAGTATGGTTTTAACGTAGGTCTGGATAGTGCTGATGATTACGTTTACCTGGCACCCAACCGCGTCAACCTGCAAATGGCGCAGGAACGCTACCCGGATATCCAGTTTATGGAAACGCGGGAAATCGCCTGACCGGTACCGGGTGTCCGCGCTCCGGCGCCCGGACGCCTGCATCACGCTTCATGACAACATTAAAACCTTCAGGCACCCTCAAAGCGCTCTCACTCAAACAGCCTTTTGCCTGGCTGATTGCCAACGGCTATTTGCTGGTCGATGACCGCAGCTGGGGCACATCCTATCGCGGCCCTATCCTCATCCATGCCAGCAAAGGCTTGTATGAAGAGTATTACCAGTACATCAAATCCAGTACCGATATCCCCATCCCCGATAAAGACAAACTGGACTATGGTGGCGTTGTCGGGATTGCCAGGCTGGTGCTGTGCTGCAAACCCGGCGAACTTCCTCCAGGCATACACAGAGAACAACGCGCACATTTTGGTGGCATACATCAGGACTATTACGGCTTTCTGTTTGAACAGGCAAGGCCATTGCCGCTGCTGTCCTGTGCAGGCAAACTTGGTCTGTTCGAAATAGATGTGGACAGCTTGCTCAACGCACCACCGGCAGCTCAGGCCGAGCTGTTTTAGCGTATTTATCAAGGTAAATGATGAAAAATCCCTGCCCCTGTTATAGCGGAAAATCTTATAGTGACTGTTGCCAGCCCTTGCATCAGGGCCAGGCGGCGCCCGATGCCGAGCGCCTGATGCGTTCCCGCTATAGCGCCTATGCACTGAAATTACCGGAATACATTCTGCAGACCTGGCATACCGATACACGTCCCGCCACCCTCACGCAAGATGAACTCGGTGGCATTAAATGGCTAAAGCTGCAAGTGCTATCACACCAGCAGACGGATGCAGAGACTGCTTTCGTGAAGTTTATTGCGACCTTCCAGACGGGCAGGCAAAGAAAAGAGCAGCTGAGCGAGCATAGCCGCTTTAAAAAGGTAGATGAACGCTGGCTATATCTTGACGACCAGGGAGCAGCCTGAATCCCGCTGACAACAGATCTACAGATAGGACTCCTGCTCGGCTTTTTCCTGTGTCTGCTGCATGTACTGTGCCAGCTCGGCCAATGCCGGATGCAAGTCTGGCAGCACCTGCAGCAGCGACTGCAATTGCACCTGGTCATACGCATTGAGAGGTTTGCGATGCTTGCAGGCTTGCAACTCCGCCACCCCCATGCGCCATGGCTGCACATCCAGGTGATGGGCCTGCCATAGCTGCATGGCCTGTTGCGCAATACAGATACCTGCCGGATCAGGATCGCAGGCAATCCTGAGTGGTGCCGGGCACAGCGTGATTAACCGCGTGACCACGGTCTGCCACCAGGCAGGTGCAAATCCCGGCAACCATAATACGGCAATATCCGCAGTGCGTTGTGCAGCCAGCCTTTCAAAGCTGGTCAGATTCTCCACACAAACCCATGCGCTCAATGATGACCGTGGAGTCACGGCGACCACATCCGCAAAGGCCGTCGCAGGTAAGGCCACAAAAGGCATGCTAGGGGAAATATCCAGTATACCGGCAGCATATTCCAGCTGCATATTCGCCGAGAGATAGAGCAAAGGATGATGTGACTGGATACCGTAATCTGCCAGTGTCACTTGCGCCGCCAGCCATTCCCACTCGCTGCTGGTGATCGCCTTGGTATCACCGCGCGCATACAGGGAAAAATCCCTATGGCTCCCCGTACGCTGTTCTTCTTTCCAGACAATCAGGGATTGCAATAGCAAGGCTCGGGCATGTGCCACCTTAACAGGCTGGACAAGCAGCTCCGGCACAGCCCGGGCCAGCATCTCGTCTGCCGGCCAGCACGCGCTGATATCTGTTAAAAGTTGTGCCAGCGCAGACTGTTGTTCGCTGGCAATGGGTAAACCCAGCGCTTTGCGCATAGCCGTTTCATGCTGCCACTCGATTTTATATGGCCACCACAGGCCATTTTCAAAATACTCATACGCGACAATATGCCCGTGACGCAACAGCCATTCGTATAGCTGATCCAGCAAAGATTTCTGTGTCAGTCCCGCCAGCTTTTGCCAGGTCTGCCAGCGTGACTGTCCTCCCAGCCGCAGGCACTTCACCAGTAATTGCCGCCATGTATCAGGCAAGTGTTCTAAAGCAGTCCAGTCCGGCTCAATCAGTTCCAGAAAGCGTTTGCGTTTTTTCGGCTGACGGGCTGTCCCTAGATAGCTGATTTGCAGATCACTCATGCCTGGGCACGTACCAGCACACCTACCCGTGGTGCCCACGGACTATTCGGCTGTTTCTTGGCGGTGACCAGTGTCAGCATGGAAGGATCATAGACATCGACGTTATGCGTCACCGGTGTGGTCAGCAGATATTGTGCCTTGGTCGCTTGCAGAAAATTGGCGACCCGCTTGATATTAAAAATATCCAGGTGAGCAAACGGCTCGTCAATAAATACAAACCCGCCTGGCCTGGTTTCCTCCATCATCAATGCCACCAGCAATATCAGCGATTTCATCACTTGCTGGCCTCCCGAAGCATCGCCGTCATTCATACCGGACAAGCCCTTCTCATCAAAGCCGAAACGGACCTCCAGGCCGGCCTGTGCCAGCGTCACATCATCCGCTTCCAGGGCAACGGGCGCACATTCGACATCAACCTCAGCCATTCTGGCCAGCTCCTTGAGGTTTTTGCTGTATTTGCTGATCGAGTAGCGCAGGCGGCCAATATAGGCCTCACGTGCCTGCTCGGTCTGGGTTTGCGCGGTACGATTATCGCGTTCGCGGCTATCCACATCTTCCTTTTGTGCCAGATAATCGGCTTGCATCTTGTCACGCAACATGACCACATGCGCATCAGTTTCCCAGCTTTCGACTTCCAGGCGCTTATCAATATTGGCAATCTGGATTTCCACCAGTCGCGGACTCTGCCATTTTTCCAGCAACTGCTTATTCGCGGCACTGTCCTGCCAGGCGGCTGGCAACTGTGCCTGGTCATGCTGCAAACGCTCCAGTCTGCGCTCCTGCTCTGCCCAGCCTTCGCGATTTTCCTTTTCGGCAATCTCCCTGACCAACTGGGCAATCTTGCTGCGTATACTTTCCTGTACCCGAATAGCATCGTGCATCTGCGTTTCCAGCTGGCTGTTCAGTTGTGAAACCTCATACAACTTCTCACCTGCTGCCTGTCGCTGTGCTTTTATCCCGGCATAGCCTTGCTCTGCATTGGCAAACTCTTCCGCCCGTGCATTCAGTTGCGCTGCTGCATCTACGCCGGCCAAGGCATTTTTAAGCGTATTGATGCGCTGCTGTACCGGATGTATTTTTTCCTGCAGCTCCTCAATGTCGCGTTCAATCTGATGCAGATTCTGGCGCAAACTGTCCAGTCGCGCCTTGCCAAAACGCGGTTCATTCGGCGCAGCAAACCGGCCGCCGCGTCGTTCGCGCAAATAACCCTGGCGTGTCACCCAATCCTCGCCTCTTGGCAGCGCAACACCAGCGGCCGTATCCTCCACGCGCTGTGTGCGTTCCAGCATATTCAGCATCCATGGCGCCAGAGGCTGTTTGAATTTGATAACCTCAAGCAAAGACCCTTTAGGCGGCAAGCCGGCCAGCTGGCGCTCCGGCACAATCAGATGGCGATACCTGAGTTTTTCACCCAACGCAAAAGCGGCCTCAGCCTGCTTGTCGTTGTGCAACATGATCACATGGGCAAACGGGGCCAGTACAGCCTCCACGGCCGTCTGCCAACCGCTATCAGTCACCTCCAGAATATCTGCCAGGGTGTCATGGGCAATATTGGCCCGCGTCAGCGCCTGCCTGAACTCTGTTACCTCCAGCGGATCGGCACGGCGGCCACTGCTGAGCTGTTCCAGTGTATTCTGCCATTGCTGTTGCTGTTGCTGCTTGCCCCACAATTGCTGTTGCCATTCGCTACGCTGTTGTTCCAGCCTGCCCAGCTCGGTGCCTGCGGCGATCGCATCACTGCCGAGTGCCGCTTGTGTCTCCAGCTGTTTTTTCTGTTCCAGTACCGTTTCCAGCTTGCCTTCCTGCTTGCTGAGCTGGTTGACCTGCTGAGTTAAATCGGTGTACTGCAACCTGGCAGCCTGTTGCTGCACCTGCAGCTGCGAAGCCTGGCTGACCTGGTAATCCAGTTCCGCCTGTTTTGCCGTCAGTTCTGCCTGTAACCCTTCACGTTCTTTTTTATTGGCATCCAGCGTACGGGCCGCGCGCTCCGTCTCGTCCTGCAGCTGGTAAAACTCCAGGCGCGGCTTGATCTCACTTTCCAGGTCCGTTTTTTCCTGCGTGAGCTGTTGCCATTCAAGATAGCGGTTGACCTTTTGTTTCTGCGTTTCCAGGCTGTTTTCCAATGCCTTGAGGTTATTCTGCGTGTATTGCAGCTCCTGCTCGGTCGCGCGCTGATGCTGACGTGCTTCTTGGTAGCGCGTCAATACCTCTTTATCTCCAAACACGTCAAACACCAGGTCCAGCAATTCTCGCGGCTTGTATTCGCACAGCTTATCGGTCTGGCCCTGTTCCAGTGACAGCACTTTGGCAATGGCAGGAGACAGCCCGGCTTCGTGCAACAAGCGCTGATAGTCGCGAACACCAAACTCCTGGCCTTGCTGCGTGATATCTTTCAGTGTCACCTCGCCATCCGCGACCCAGTAGCGCCTGACCCAGTCGCCGCCTTTTTTCTCGATATGACATGCCAGCGTGATACGGTCCTGCATGAACGGGATGCCAAACGGCCGCTTGCTGCTGCCAGGTGACCGACTGTTATCAACCACGCCAAGCAACCAGCAAAAATCTTCGCCATTGCGGCGCACATAGCGCTTGTAATCACGTTTGCCAGACCCGGCACCCGAGCACTCCAGTGCCAGCAAGGTGCGCATGGCATCCAGCAAGGTGGTTTTACCCGAACCGTTCGGGCCAACGATGGTGATAATGGAAGCATCCAGCGGAATCACAAAGCGTTGCCAGTAATCCCAGTGCACGACCTCCAGCCGGTTTAATCTGAACATTTGTTATTGTCTTTCTTCATCTTCAGCCAGTTGGCCTGCATCCTGGGCCTGCTGACGGATCAAGTCTCCCAGCGCCCCCTGGATAATCCGCGGCGCCATTTCAGCATAGTCAAACACCAGGTCCAGTAAAGGCCCTTCGTAAATAATCTTGTTGCGTCGCTCAATCAAGCCCAGTCTGGATAACTGCGGCAAGGCAAAATTACTGATACGGCCTTTTCCACCCAGCAATTTGCCAAAATCTTCCAGCAAAACATTCTCGGGAATACCACGTGAGACCTCTTCTGTCTCCTCAGCCCTGACCAGATGGCCAAACAGCTCGCCCTGCGACTCCAGGGTGACTTCACGCCCGAGCTGGCGTTCGCGTTTGGGCAGGATAATCAGCGCCCACAGCACTACAGTGAGTGCCAGCGCATCTTTAGGCAACCCTATATTGTTGCTCAGCCATTGCTGGCCGTCATCCATCACCGCCCGCTCGGCATCCCGGTGCAGCCCTATCGCGACATGGCTGGCATACGGATTATCCAGCAAGCGCAAGCCGCACATCTTGAGGTTGTTTTCCAGTGCCGTGCGGTAATCAAGGTCAAACAATACCCGCTTGATGGCTTCATCCTGGCGTGGCAGGTAGCGGTGCGCAATCAATCTGGCCGCCAGTTGCTCACTCGTTTGTGACATGCGGGGGTTCCTTTCTTGCAGGCTGAGTTAGTACAAGTTGTCCTTCAGTAATAGCCGCCACCTGCTGCCGGTTCACTGCCTGCAACGGCTTATCCAGTGCGTGCTCCAGGCGGAAAGGCTGCTCGGCCAATGCATTCAGGCCTGCATCTTCATGTTTTTCACCCAGAAAAGTGAGCAATGAATAACGGTATGAGGCCTGGGCAAAACTGCCGCCAATGACCACGGCATCCAGCGGGCCATCCGTATCCAGCTGGCCCAGCACCCGGGTCAGGTCAGCCAGTTGCGGTGGATAGGTAAAGACTTCGGTTTCAGCAGGCACGACCTCTACATCCGGAGGCATGACAGAGACTTTGGGGGTGGTAATTTCCCTTTCCAGCACGTCATCAGCAATATCCAGCATCACATCCGGCAGCATGAACAGAGGCTCGGGCGTCACTGCCACTTCAGCCCCTAATGCGGCCAGCTTTTC
Source organism: uncultured Methylophilus sp. (assembly GCA_966248215.1). Lineage (GTDB taxonomy): Bacteria > Pseudomonadota > Gammaproteobacteria > Burkholderiales > Methylophilaceae > Methylophilus. The sequence continues at coordinate 106,037 of CBIMYT010000003.1, forward strand.
TATTGTCTGGCCTTGCAGCCAGGCCGATAATTCGGTGGAACTCAAGCCACCTTGTGACAGCATGACACGTTGCCTGGCCACTTTGGCCAGCTCGCGCTGGAATACCGAGGCCATATTGAGCAGCCGCGATTGCTGGCTGGCAATTTTATGCACAATCTGCCAGCCTGCATCATCCATGCCATTGGCAGAAATGGTGCTCACCAGGGTAGTCGCCTTTTCTATCCAGGGCTGTGCCTTGGCCAGGCGGGCTTGCGCCGCTTTCAGGCGGAACTCGGAACCTGAAGCAATGGCTTCCTGGAAAAAATGCTCGTATTCGGTCAGTTTTGCCAGTACATGGCTTAAATGTTCGGGACTGAGTTGGCCGACTGCGCTACCGCCTGCGGCCTGCGACATCAGGTAACCCAGCTCGTCATCGGCTTCGCCAAAACGTAACAGGCCGCTGATGGCCGACAACACCATGCGGCCGGCGGCAGAAATCTGATACAGCCGGCGGTCGCTATCCCATTGCAGCAAATCGTGACTACGCAAGCGGTGTAGTACGGTGTCCAGCTTGGTGGCATCAATGAAGCTAAGATGGCTTTGCAACTGCGCCGGTGTCCACTCGGGCATTTCGGCGCGTGCGGCAATTTCACGCATCACCGCCAGCCGTATCATCACCTCTTCGCGGCCGCCCCTGAACAGGGCAATCAGCACATCAATAATATGTGCAGACTGCAAGAGTGGAAACAAGGCATCTATGTCCTGTACAAAGATGCCGGGATTCAGAAACTCATCAAAAGCGTCAAGGCTTCCAGCGTCCGCCATGATTTAAAGTCCCTGCTTCAGGCTTTCCATAATAAACGGATCCAGATCGCCATCCAGTACGCCCTGGGTATTGCCGACTTCAACATTGGTACGCAAATCCTTGATACGGCTCTGGTCCAGCACATAGCTGCGAATCTGGTGGCCCCAGCCAATATCGGTCTTGGCATCTTCGAGTGCCTGTTTTTCCTCGTTGCGCTTGCTCAGTTCCAGGTTGTAGAGGGCGCCTTTCAGCATATTCATCGCCTCTTCCCTGTTGCGATGCTGCGAGCGGTCATTCTGGCACTGCACTACCACGCCGGTAGGCAAATGGGTAATACGTACGGCAGAATCGGTCTTGTTAATGTGCTGGCCACCGGCACCACTGGCGCGGTAGGTATCGATGCGCAAATCCGCCGGATTGATTTCAATTTCAATCGAATCATCGACTTCCGGGAAAATCTGTACACTGGCAAAACTGGTATGGCGCTTGGCGTTGGCATCAAACGGTGATTTACGCACCAGCCTGTGCACGCCACTCTCGGTACGTAAAGTTCCAAAAGCGTAATCGCCGGTAACCTTGATTGACGCACCTTTAATCCCGGCAATATCGCCTTCGGACTCTTCCAGTACTTCCACCTTGAAACCTTTGCGTTCCACATAGCGCAGATACATGCGCAACAGCATGCCGGCCCAGTCCTGCGCCTCGGTACCGCCACTGCCGGACTGAAACTCGATAAAGCAGTTGTTGGCATCCATGGGTTGCGAGAACATGCGCTTGAACTCCATATCGGCAATGGTCTGTTCAATTTTCTGCGTATCGGCTTCTACGCTCAGCAGTGTCTCGTCGTCATTTTCTTCACGCGCCATGTCAAACAGTTCACGGCTATCGGACAGTGACTGATGGACATCGTCCAGTGTCATGACCACCGTTTCCAGCATGCGTTTTTCCTTGCCCAGTTTTTGCGCTTTTTCCGCGTCATCCCAGACTTTGGGATCTTCCAGCAAGCCGTTGACTTCGGCTAGGCGCTGCTGCTTGTTTTCGTAGTCAAAGATACCCCCGAAGCGCTTGGTGACGTTGTGTCAGATCACTCAGGGCATTGGCGATACTATTGAGGTGTTCGGCTTCCATGTTCGTTACTTTTAAATAAGTGAAAGCGGGCATTATACCGCAGCCACGAGCGCGATTTAGCGCGGTTTTACGCTAATGACAAGGTAAAGAATTCATATTTTTGTCACAAAACCTGTCACAAAATAGTAAAATTGCGGTCACAAAACTTGAACCTGATAGGGAGTTCTCAATGGCGCATGCCACCTTTGGCCGCATCATGGCTGCAATCAGCCCCAAAAACGATAACTATTTTTTACTGTTCAACCGTTTAGCCGATTGTGCGGTACGCGGCTCCAAAGTCCTCGCCTTAATGGCTGCAGTCGTGGACCAGGCGGACTTTCAAAAGCACTTTACGGAAATCCGCAAAATTGAATCTGAAGCCGACGAATACACCAAAGAAATCCTGCTTTCCCTCCACAAAACTTTTATCACCCCGTTTGATCGCCGCGAAATCCGTGAACTGGCCATGGCGCTGGATGACATCATTGATTATATGGAAGCCATACCGCAAAGTGCCGAAATCTACGGCCACACCAAATTCACTCCCGAAATGGTCGCGCTGGCGCAAATTCTGTTAAGAGCCGCCGAAAAAGTACAGGATGCGGTGGAAATGCTGTCTGACATGAAAAATGCCGAACGTATCCTGCGTACCTGTGAAGAAATCAGCAAGATTGAAGGGGAAGCCGACCATATCGTACGCTCAGGCATGCACAGGCTGTTTGAGGAAGACCAGGATGCACGCACGCTGATCCGTTCGAAACAACTGTATGACCTGTTTGAAGAAGCCGTCGACAGCTGCGAGGATGTGGCTGATGTCATGCATGGTGTTGTGCTGGAACGTATATAGGACTCATCATGGATCATGTGATTTTAGTCATGGCGGTACTGGTGTTTGTCGCCCTGGTTTTTGACTTTATGAACGGTTTTCATGACGCGGCCAATTCTATTGCGCTGATGGTATCAACCCGTTTACTAACTCCACAAGCCGCCGTTATCTGGGCGGCTTTTTTCAACTGTATCGCCTTCCTGTTTTTCGGCCTGCATGTGGCTGACACCGTGGGCAAAGGCATTATTGATCCCGGTATCGTCAATAATACGATTGTCTTTGGCGCGCTATTTGGCGCAATTGCCTGGAATGTGATTACCTGGTGGTTCGGCATTCCTTCGTCCTCTTCACACGCGCTGATTGGCGGGCTGATTGGTGCCGGCATGGCTCACTCCGGGGCCAAAGGGGTGATTTTCGGCACCAAGCTGATCAGTACAGGCCTGGCGATTATTCTGTCACCATTGTTCGGCATGATACTTGCCCTGCTGTTATCGATTGGCATTATGTGGCTATTCCGCAAATCGTCACCCTATAAAGTCGAAAGCCGCTTCAACAAACTGCAATTCATCTCCTCCTCCCTGTTCAGCCTGGGACACGGCGCCAATGATGCGCAAAAAACCATGGGCATCATTACGGTATTGCTGTTTGCCAATGGCTACCTGCATGGCGATTTCCATGTACCGTTCTGGGTGGTGATTGCCTGTCAGCTGGCAATGGGCCTGGGTACCCTGTTTGGTGGCTGGCGCATTGTGCGTACCATGGGCATGGGTATTACCAAGATTCGCCCGACGGGTGGCTTTGCAGCACAAACTTCCGGCTCGATTGCCTTGTTTCTGGCAACCAGCCTGGGCATTCCGGTTTCCACTACCCACACGATTACCGGCGGTATTGTCGGCGTGGGCCTGTCACGCCGCATGACAGCTGTGCGCTGGGGTCTGGCCTCGCGCATTGTCTGGGCCTGGGTGTTGACCATCCCATGCTCTGCCCTCATGGCAGCGATTGCCTACCATATTGGGGAAAGCATTTTATAAGAAGGAATAGTGGCAAAAAGAGGCGCTTGATGCGCCTTTTTTGTTTTCTGTCACATTTCTGTCATATTAAGTTTTTATGATTGCCAGCATCGCAACAAACAACAACCACACACAGGAGTGTATCGAAATGAAAACCCAGTTGTTCCGCAATACTTTGATGGCATCGCTGATTGTGCAGGCATTCAGCTTTTCACACATGGCAGTAGCAGCGGACAAAATCATCAAGATTGATGGCTCTAGCACTGTCTACCCGATTTCCGAAGCCGTCGCGGAAGAATTCCAGCGTGCCAAAGGGGTGAAAGTCACCGTAGGCGAATCCGGTACCGGCGGTGGCTTCAAGAAATTCTGTCGCGGTGAAACTGATATTTCAGATGCTTCCCGCCCTATTACCCAGAAGGAAATCGATGCCTGCAAGGAAGCGGGTATCCAGTTTATCGAACTGCCAATTGCTTATGATGCCTTGACGGTAGTCGTTAACAGCAAAAACGACTGGGTAAAGCAACTGTCCGTGGCTGAACTGAAAAAAATCTGGGAACCGGGCTCTTCTGTTAAAAACTGGAAACAGGTAAACGCCACTTTCCCGGACAAAGCCCTGAGCCTGTATGGTCCTGGCACTGCTTCCGGTACTTTCGATTACTTTACTGAAGCCGTGAATGGCAAATCCAAAGCCAGCCGCAAGGATTACACACCATCAGAAGATGATAATGTATTGGTACAAGGCGTAGCTGGCAATGCGGGTGGCCTGGCCTACTTCGGTTTGGCCTACTACCTGGAAAACAAGGATAAACTGAAAGCCGTGCCTATCGTTGAAAAAGAGGGTGGCAAGCCTGTATTGCCTTCCGAAGCGACAGTCATGGATGGCACTTACCAGCCTTTGTCACGCCCCATGTTCATTTATGTGAACGCGACATCTGCGGCGTTTAAACCTGAAGTTAAAGCTTTTGTGAATTTCTACCTGGAAAATGCACCGGAACTGGTAAAAGAAGTCAAATACGTACCTTTGCCAAAAGCAGACTACGCAGCAGTGAAAGAGCATTTCAAGGCACTGAAACCCGGTACCGGCTTTAATGGTACCGCAGAAGTCGGTATTAAGATTACCGACCTGTTGTCCCGCATCAAGTAATGTTAAAAGGGGCTGAGACAGCCCCTTTTTTCGTCACTTACAGTCTACACGGCGGATTATCCGCTAAAATTCTCCCTGACAGATTAACCTTATGGCGACTCAAGCAATGCAAGCACCCGTGGAACTGCCCATCAGTCCGAGACTGGCAAAAAACATCCGTCGAAATATTAAAGAACGCATAATTGAAGTGATTCTGATGCTGGCAGCACTGGTAGCCGTAGCTACCACGTTCGCAATTGTCGGTGTTCTTCTCTATGAGTCTTTAAGTTTCTTTGAAACCGTTTCCATTGTTGAGTTTTTCACCGCAACCGAATGGACACCCCTGTTTGAAAATGCGCGCTATGGCATCATGCCACTGGTTTCCGGAACGTTGACGACCTCGGCGATTGCGCTGGCCGTTGCTGTGCCTATCGGGACTATTTCAGCCATTTTCCTGTCCGAATTTGCTTCCCATAAAACCCGCGAAATCGTCAAACCGATTCTTGAACTACTGGTCGGCGTCCCTACCGTGGTGTTTGGCTACTTTGCGCTGTTTTTTGTGACGCCTCTGCTGCAATCCATCTACCCTGATCTGCCAAGTTTCAATATGCTGGGTGCCGGTATTGTGATGGGCATCATGATTATTCCGTATATTGCGTCCCTGTCTGAGGATGCCATGCGTGCCGTGCCCATGAGCATGCGCGAAGGCTCTTATGCCATGGGAGCGACCCGTTTCCAGACCGCCATCAAAGTGGTCACCCCGGCCGCTGTTTCAGGGATTGTCGCAGCTTACATCCTGGCTGTTTCCCGTGCTGTGGGTGAAACCATGGTGGTGGCAATTGCCGCCGGCCAGCAGCCAAACCTGACTTTCAACCCGCTGGAAAGCGCCGCAACCATTACTGCTTATATTGTGCAGGTCGCGATGGGTGATTTGCCGCATGGCAGCATAGGATATCAGAGTATTTTTGCAGCTGGACTGGTGCTGATGCTGATGACCCTGTCGTTCAACATTGTGGGACACTGGGTACGCAAACGCTATCGTGAAGCTTACTAATGCCAGTTTGAGCGCCGATCAATCATAACCATCACTGCCGGTAACCGCACCGGAAAAAATGCAGGAATAACACATATGGAACATAGAGCTTCTGTTATTGAAAATCTGGGTGAAGTGCGCGCCATGATTAAGCGCCACAAGCGTAACGACACCCTGTTTGCAGCAATCGGTCTGCTATGCCTGATGCTGGGCCTGGCAACACTGATGTTGCTGTTCTGGCAACTGATCGCTGATGGCTACCCCAAATTCACCCTCGACTTCCTGACGGAGTTCCCTTCCCGCCGGGCTGGCCGGGCCGGCCTGCTGTCTGCCTGGGTCGGTTCCTTGCTGGTGATGACGGTGACGTTTCTGAGCGCAGTTCCGGTAGGTGTCGCAGCAGGGCTATATCTGGAGGAATACGCTCCAAAAAACTGGTTTACCGACCTGATTGAAATCAATGTTTCCAATCTGGCAGGCGTACCTTCGATTATTTACGGTTTGCTCGCATTGGGATTATTTGTGTACATACTCGGCTTCGGTCAAAGTATCCTGACAGCCGGCCTGACACTGGGGCTGTTGATCCTGCCGATTGTGATTGTATCGACACGTGAAGCCATCCGTGCCATTCCGGTTTCTATTCGTGAAGCCGCCTACGGTGTGGGCGCAACCAAATGGCAGGTCGTTTATGACCACGTATTCAAATACTCCTATGGCGGTATCCTTACAGGCGTAATTATCGGCATGTCGCGTGCGCTGGGCGAGACAGCGCCGATTATCACCATTGGCGCACTGACCTTCATCGCTTTTCTGCCGCCTGCCCCGGTCATGGCTGAGCCCCCTTTTATCAATTTCGAATGGTTGTCTTCCGGTTTTACCGTGATGCCTATTCAGATGTTCAACTGGCTTTCACGGCCGGATCACGCCTTCCATATCAATGCGGCTGCGACTGGCGCACTGATTATCATGGTCACCTTAATGATGAACGGCGCCGCCATCTGGTTGCGCTACAAGATCCGTAAAAATATTAAATGGTAATGCCCCGTAAGCATAAGATTTAGGAACCTTCATGGCCAACGTAACGACCCCTATCAAAGCTGAAGCACGCGATTTAAGCTTCTTTTACAGTAACGGCGCCCGCGCACTCAAAGGTATTTCCATGCCTTTGTACGAAAACAAGATCACTGCGCTGATCGGCCCTTCCGGGTGCGGCAAATCCACTTTCCTGCGCTGCTTCAACCGCATGCATGACCTGTATCCGGGCAATAAATACCAGGGGCAGATTGTGATGCATCCTGACAATACCAATGTGCTGGATGCCGGTGTTGATCCGATTGAAGTGCGTATGCGCATCAGCATGGTATTCCAGAAACCCAACCCTTTTCCGAAATCCATCTATGAGAACGTGGCTTATGGCCTGCGCGTACGTGGCGAAAACAACAAGCGCATCATGGATGACAAAGTCGAAGAAGCGCTTAAAGGCGCGGCGCTATGGAATGAAGTCAAAGACCGCCTGCACGAGCTGGCCTTTAATCTGTCCGGTGGCCAGCAGCAACGTTTGTGCATTGCCCGCGCCCTGGCGACCGATCCGGAAATCATGCTGTTCGACGAGCCGACATCGGCGCTGGATCCTATCGCCACGGCCAACATTGAGGAGCTGATGGTGGAACTGCGCAGCAAACTGACTATCCTGGTGGTCACCCACAATATGCAGCAGGCAGCGCGTGTTTCCGATTACACCGCCTACATGTACCTGGGCGAACTGATCGAATACAACGACACCGACAAGATTTTCACCACCCCCAGCCGCAAGGAAACCGAAGATTATATTACTGGCAAATTCGGCTGATACTTTACCAAAACCCTCAATAAAAAACGCCACATCTGTGGCGTTTTTACTATCTCACCCGGCAATTACTGACGGCGGATACCTGGTTCCAGGATAAAAAACTGCGGATTCAATGCCGCAAGTGGTGCTTTCATTTTCTCGACTTCTGCCGCAGGGGCATGCACTTCCAGACGAATGATTTTCGCCAGCTGCAAGGCTTCGCCCAGCGGACCTGAGACATTGTCCAGATGATGCAGGAGCGCTTCGGCATTGGCATACCCTTCACGGCAATGCGCGATATTGCCGCTAAATGAAAACGCATAATGCATGCAATCGGGCTCATTACGGGTTTTCTCGAGGAATTTGGCACCCAGGGCCTTGAATGCAGCCAGGTTTTCGCTGGGAACTTCAAAATAGGGCACCAGTGTGCAGCAGGTGTCTGGAATAAACATGATTAATTTCTCCTGATAATGATTCGCTTGCATCTCAATAGCACAAGTCAACCCACATCTTCGCGTGCCAGATGCCCAGCGTCAAGTCCGTCGGGCAAAGATTTAACAATGGGAAGAGGCTGGTTGTACCCGTCATCGCGTACAACCAGCGTGATTAAGCAGTCGCAGACGCTACCAGTGGCAAGTGCGCCAGCATCAGGCGTTCGTAGCATTCAAGCAGTTTTTTTGCCTGCGCCTCACTGGACCAGACCTGTTCCACATAACGCTTGCCCTGTTTTCCCACACGCTCACGCAACTGGTGGTCAATCAGCAGGGTTTGTACCTGTTCGGCAAAGTGCAATTCATTATCCAGCGCAATCAATGCGCCCTGCTCCTGGCGCAGAATAGAGGCCGTACCCAGTTCAGCGATGGCTACCACAGGCGTGGCTTGGGCCATGGCCTCCAGCAACACCAGTCCCTGCGTTTCGCTCTTGGAGGCAAACACAAAAATATCGGCCGCCTGATAAGCAGCATTCAGGCCGACATTGCGATCCAGATAGCCCAGGAACATCACATTCTGTTGCAGACCATGATCGCGCGTCATTTTTTTCAGCATCGCTTCTGCCGGACCTTCGCCAGTGATCACCAGCAATGCCTCGGGATGATCCTGGATCACCAGTGACAGCATTTCCAGCAGAAACTGGATATTCTTTTCAAATGCCACGCGACCGACGAACAGCAGCAAGGGGCGGTGTGCAGGAATGCCGTATTTTTCCCGGAAAACCGCGCCATCGCCAGGGACAAACCGCGAAGCATCCAGTCCGGTCGGAATCACGGAAACAGGCGTCGTCACGCCATACTGCTGCAACACGTCACGCATCTGCGCAGACGGAGAAACCACCATGTCTACCTGCTGGCATTGCCTGCGTGACACCCAGCGCGCAATATTGACTGCCAGTTTGCGCGGCACCCATGGCAAATAATGGTGCATATAGTCCTCGAAGAAGGTGTGATAGGTTTCCACCACCGGCACTTGCAGTTTTCTGGCAATCCTGAGACCGGCATAATGCGCAATAAACGGGGTATGAATATGCACCAGGTCATAGTCTCCCGGATGCAGCGTCTCAATATAAGCCGTCAGCGCAGACCATTTCATTAAATAGTCTTCGGGGTCAAACACGATCTTGCGCGCCTCGATGCGGGTAATCCATGCTTCATCAGCAGCCAGACCGCTATCCGGCAATGAGGCATATTGCGGCGCAATCAGGTGCACACTATGCCCTTCTGCACGCAGGCTTTCGGCAAAAGTGCGTATGCTGGTTGACACACCATTCACACGCGGGAAATACACATCTGAAATCATCAATATTTTCATGCCTTACCCCAGCTGGAATCAGCCTCCTGTTAACAGATCTCTCCCAGCCTAACAAGGCCTCATGATGCTTTTATGACGAAATATTCTTTTCATATCAACGTCATACAATCATCATGCAACTGTCATGTACGCGGCGCACAGTGCGCACATGCCAAAACGAATAATCAGATTGTCGTGCATTCTGTTGTTACTGATGGCCATGCCAGGTGAAGCGCATGCCTGGGGACTGTATTCTCACGTGGTTTATACCCATCACTGGCTACAAACCCTGCCACTATTACCCCTTCCGTGGCTAGGTGTCATGCGCCGTTATCCGGCACTGGTCCTGGCTGGTGCCTGCCTGCCGGACCTTGCCGTGGTTTCCCGCACCTTCAATCATAGTCACGGCTGGGGCATGGGCCAGCAATTGCTGCAAACCGGTAATGACAGGCAACTGGCGCTGGGCATAGGCTACAACATCCACCTGCTAAGCGATGTCGTCGCCCACCAGCACTTTGTGCCTACATTTGAAGCCAAATGGCAGCATGACAGCCTGCTCACGCATGCCGCCGCCGAATGGGCCATGGATGCCTATCTGCATACGGCCAATATCCCCTCTCCCGCCAAGCTGCTGCGCATTCATCGCAAATCCATTGTGGAAAGCCTGACACCAGTGGTGCAATGTGAGCCGCATGTTGTGGAAAAGGCGATTTCAAGACTGGCCGCGGCGGACCAGGCCTTGCGCCTGTCGCGTATTCCGCAATACCTGCTGCACCGCTATCGCCGCCTGGATAGCGAGTTTGAACACAAACTGGCCTATTATCGCGAGCAGGTGGCATTGGCTTTGCATGACCTGCCGCAATTGCTCCATGGCGACTTCCCGTCGCTGCATGCTGAGCGTGTCAACCTGGGGATGGAGCAACTGGATGACTGGCGCCAGAAGTGCCTGCAGGACACGCGTTTGCGCCCTACCCGCGCCATCCGCGCGTTTGAGAATTACCAGCATCAATGGTTTAACCCGCCGGATTGCTGACCTTAGCTCCAGCAGGCCGTGGGAAACAGGCAGATACAAATGGAATGGGTGGCTGACTTGAACCTGCTGCCGCTGTCGCCATCTGATTGATATTGCTCCTCACTTGTGAAAGACACATGCCCCGTCTGCGCTTTTTTCTCACAGTTATCGTACTTGTCAGCCTTTTACACTATTACATAGGCGCAAGGCTTATTGGCAACCTTCCCTGGCCTGGCTGGGTAGCATGGGCGGGCTGGGCATTCCTGATGCTGTCTGCAATCCTGCAACCTGTAGGATTGCTGGCACGCAGCTTCCATAATGCATCCTTGCGGGACGCCAGCAGCTGGATAGCCATGACCATCATGGGCGTATTTTCCTCATTGCTGGTGCTGACAGTATTGCGCGATATTGTGCTGATGGCCTGTGCTGCCTTGCACGCATTCAACTTGATGCAGGTTGACTTCCCGGCGCTGGAAAAGAATAGTGCCTTATTCACCGGCGTGGCTGCGCTTGTCATCAGTGTTACCGGCTTTTTCAATGCCCGTAAACTGGCGCGGGTAGTCAAAGTAAGCGTACCGCTGCGTAATCTGCCTGCCACCCTGCATGGTTTCCGCATCGTGCAGATCAGTGACATTCATGTCGGCCCTACCATCAAGCAGGGCTATCTCAGCCGTATCGTGGACATGGTCAATTCGCTGGAAGCAGATTTAATTGCCATTACTGGTGATCTGGTGGATGGCCGCGTCAATGAATTATCAGAACATACCCAGCCACTGGCGCAATTAAGCGCGCGTCATGGCAGTTTTTTTGTGACCGGCAATCATGAATATTATTCCGGCGCACTGGAATGGATACAGGAGCTGGAGCGCCTGGGCATACAGGTATTGCTCAATGAGCATGTACAGCTCTCTCACGACAATGCCACGCTGGTGGTTGCCGGTATCACTGACTACAGTGCCGGCCTGTTTTATCACGATCATGCCAGCGACCCGCAAGCGGCAATTGCCGGGGCGCCAGAGCATGCCCCGAAAATTCTGCTGGCACACCAGCCGCGCAGTGCCAAAGCAGCTGAGGCAGCAGGGTTTGATTTGCAATTATCCGGTCATACGCATGGCGGCCAGTTCTGGCCGTGGAAATACTTTGTGCCTTTGCAGCAACCTTATGTCGCGGGCTTGCACCAGCTGCAGGATTTATGGGTGTATGTCAGCCGTGGGACTGGCTACTGGGGTCCGCCAAACCGTTTTGGCTCTCCCTCTGAAATCACCTGCCTGACACTGGTGCCGGCAACTGCCTAGGTGTTGCCAGTGGGAGTCACTGGCAATATATCAAGCCTCCAGCCGGCGACGATACAGTACATCCGGCAGATAACTTGCCAGTAGCAGCAATATCGCCAAGACCAGATATACCGCGCGCAAAGGGTAATCCGTCACAAAGCTGGCAGTTGCCTTCCTGGCACTGATGGCGCGATAAAAGTCGGCATTGTCCTGACCCTTGAGATAACTGCCTTTGAACTCGGCTGATAACTCCTTCAGGTAATCTTCTTCCAGCTGCGACAACATGCGGTCGTATTCGGCGTAGGCGACCGGCGGATCCGGCTCGTCACTGCTGGGGTCGGCGTAGGTGACACCCACCGCACCGGCGTTATTATTGTCACTGACCGGCCAGTAACCCACCGGTTTATTGGCAGTGTTATAGCGCGGAATAGCGACTTTTTCAGGACCGCCGACACCGACAAAAGTGAAAAACTCGCCAATCTGCACACCGCTTAAATCCTGTTTGATGGTCACATTCACGCGTGGCGCTTCATCACCATCGGTGAAAAACAGCATTTGTGCCGGCTGGTTAAGCGCATCGTAGACATGAGTTGCGGCATGCACGGCAAAACTGAGGCGACTGTTACCTTTCCAGGCCATGCGCCACTCCAGGTGGTCGATACCATCGGTAATCACATCCAGGTTCTTGCAGACTTCCAGCGGTGTTTGCAGCATGGCCACGTTATCCGAGGCAAAAATCCCCAGGCTGAAATATGTCCCGCACGGTGCCTTGTGCACAATCTGCTTCATCAGATGCTGGGTATACGCCAGACGACTGACTTTTTGCTGGTTCAGTGTTTCGTCTTCGGCATTCATGCTTTGTGACACATCAGCGATCAGCAAATAGTTCTGCACCTGCTGCTCCAGCTGTATGCTGGGTTTAAGCAATGCCAGTAATAACAGTATCAGGGCCAGCACATATAGCACTGGCTCATAATATTGCTTCAGCCACTCAACTACTTTCATCATGGCAATCCAATCGGCAAGTTACTGAGTTCCATATGCGACTGGTCCTTCTCCCCGGCCTGCATACCATGTGCCATTACCGAATGCAGCAGGCTCAGGTTAAATTTGGCTGCCTGGTCACCGGGCTGCAACCGCAGTGACTGCTCATAGGAAATTTTGGCCTGGGTAAACGCATAACGTGCTTCGTCCTGGAAAGAACCATCTTCATTAATGGTACGCACCAGTCCCGAAATAAACAGGTTGTTGCCTATATTGAAATGGATGTGCGGCAATTCGGACGCCGGTGGCGACAGTTCCAGCAACTGACCATAGGTTTGCACCGCATGCTTGTAGTCGCCATGCTTTCCCTGGTCATAAGCTGCAGTAAATTTCTGCAGATAGGGATAGGTTCTATCCTTGATCAGCGCACCGGACTGAATCTGCTGATTCAAGGCACGCAAGCTATGCAGTTGCCAGCCGGAATACAGCGCTCCCGCCATGCCTGCCACCAGGACAGTTCCCCACAGCCAGTTCAGCTTTTTCGTATGTGTTGCCATTAATACACCCTTATATGTTTAACCATTACCAGCGCCAGTCCCAGCAACATGGCCACCACGATCAGGTCTTTGGCGTAATCGTGACCGGGGATCATGATGCTGTACTGAATCACATTTTTCTCCTTGGCATCAATCTCGCGTAACGCAGATTCAAGCGCTGTCGAGTTATCCGCTTCAAATGCCTTGTATTTGATATTCAGCGACTGGAAATAACGATCCAGTGCAATGGCTTCCGGCAAGCGATCTTCCTCGTAAGTATTCTGGCTGAAAATACTGATATCATCCGGTTCGCGCAGCACAATCCAGTACAGATTGAGCTTTTTGCCAACCAGTTGCTTACGGATCTGGTACTTCACGCGCGGACTCAGCTTCCCGGCACCATCCGACAGCAATACGATCGCACGGGAACCAGTGCTCGGGATACTTTCAAACAGCGTGACAGCATTGGTAATGCCTGCGCCAATATTGGTCTGGTTCAGCGCCGGACCGGTGGCCGCCTGGATCGCCGAGTGGATCCCATCACGATTGGTGGTGATTTTCATGCCATACAGCGCAGAGTTGGTAAATCCGACCACGCCCATCATGTCATCCGGCCTGGAATCAATAAAGGCGGTAATCAGCCGTCTCGCTGCGGCAGACTTAATTTCTGCGGCATGTCCACCTGTGCTTTGACCGGCAAACGGGTGATCCATACTGACACTGCGATCAATCACAAATACAGTCTGTGCACCCTTGCCGACTTTCTGCTCCTGATGGCTTTCGCCTTGCGGTCCTGCCAGCGCCAGTACCAGGCATAACAGCATCAGTGAAGTCGCCGCTTTGACCAGCCGGTTAACAGTATTCGAAAACGGGTCAGCAGGTACCATCTGCAACCAGGAATAGGTTTGCGCATGCCGGCTTTTCAGCAGGAAAGGGACGGCTGCTACCGGTAACAGCAGCAAAAACCACGGCTGTAACCAATGCATCACATCCCCCGTTCGCAGTCACGTAACTGGCGCGTCAATGCCTTGCACTGTTGCAGGTATCCGGCGGCTGGCGCATCCTGTCCGGCATACAGCACGGCATTGGCCCGGGCAAAGAAGTCACGGATTTCCTGCTCCAGCGGTTTAAAGGCCGGCTGCTGCGCCACGAATTCGCTGACATGCTGGCTGAGCATTTGCCGGCCGAAGCGCTGGTTGAGTGCATGCTGCACAATCAATGCGGCCTGTTTCTGGCCTTCTGCGCTGGCTGGCAGTTTCTTCAGTTTGCGGTAGGCATGGGCGAAGTGGCCATTCATCATCGGCAACCAGGTCCAGTCAGCGTTGCGATACAACAACATCAGGCCAGCAATCACCACCAGCACCATACTGAGAATGAACATGCGTTGCGGAGTTTGCGTATCCAGAAAAGCTGGCCGGTATTGCGGAATCACTGTTTCTTTGGCTTTTTGCAAGCGATCTGGCAATTGCGCCATCAGCCAGAAACGCCAGGAAGGCAATTCATATGAAGCACCACTGTTGAATGTGATTTTCTCCGCTGGCAGTTGCAGCTGCACAGGCTGGCCGCTGCTGGCGAATATCTGGTAATCAAAGGTCACGGTATAAATCTTTTTACCGTCTTGTGTCTGATTGTCGACATGCACTTGCCTGAGCTCTACACCATTACGTTGCACGCCTTTCAATGGCAGGCTGTTCTCAGCCAGCTGATCATTGGCTGCAACGGCAAGCTTGACTGAACGCTGCAGTACATCGCCAATCTGTACCCCGGCATATAGCGCCGGATTATGTATGCTGATTTCCTGCACCGTGGCCGATTGTGCCTCGGCCGCGGCGAGACCTGAATACATGCAGGCGGCTAGCCACCATAAAAATATCTGTTTCATCACAACACTCTAGTGAATTAGTTGTTCAAAGTAATCCGACAGCAAAGCCGCTTCAAAATGACCATCCAGGTACAAGGGCCTGATCTCAAAACGGGCAAACAGTTGATCCAGCGCCTGTTTGCGTTGCTCAAACATCTCGACAAACTGCGCACGTATGGCCTGGCGGAAGAAAATGGTTTTTTGCTCACCGGTTTCCGGATCCTGCAGATTGCCGAAACCAAACCGTGGCAAACGCTGGTATTCCAGCGGGTCCCACAGCACGACCGGGATGATCTGGTGATTCGCCATCAGGTTCAGGCCATGTTCAATCAGTGTTAATGGCAAATGAAAGTCTGAAATCCAGAACACCAGTCCTTTTTGCTGTCCCAGCAATCCGGCAGCTTCGACGATACCCTGCCCATCCTTGCGCGTGCTGCGAAAATCATCCAGCTGGCTAATGGTCGCAAATGACTGGTGCGCATGATGGCTGGGCGACAGGCTCAGATGCTGAATCACCTGATGGTCATAACAGACCATGCCGAACAGGTCGCTGTTGTCGTGTGCGGAACAGGCAATAGATGCGGCCACGATTTTCGCAATATCCAGCTTGCGCATCTGCCCCTGGAACTGCATGGAGCTGGACAGGTCACAGACCGCATATAGTGGAGTCGAGGCTTCCTGCTTGAATACCCGCACCTGTACCTGCTCGTAAGGGTCGCGCAAGGTCTGGCGTAAATCCAGCCGCCTGGCATCCGGGTAGTCTACCAGCGACACATGCTTGCTGAATTCATCGCCAGGGCCGCGCTGCAAGCCCAGGTGCTCGCCTGCATGCACACTGCCCGAACGCCACGGCACCTGGTAGAAAAAAGGCTGCGCGTAATCAGGGATCATGCTGCTTTTGCCCGTGCCGGTACGCTGACTGTGGCCAGAATCTGGTTGGTCAGTTCACGTGACAATTCGGTACGGCGACTTTCAAACATGGGATTCAATACCAGCCTGTGAGCGATAATTTCATGGAAAACGGCATGAATATCTTCCGGGTACAAACTGTCGCGGTTCATCAGCCAGGCATGCACACGGGCTGCCTTCAATAGCATCCCCATCCCGCGCGGGCTGGCCCCGGTATGAACCAGGCGGTTTACATCAACGCTTTCCAGCTGGATACCAAAAGCTGCCGGTTTCTGGGTGGACTCCCATAAGTCCAGCGCATAGTCTTCCAGTACATCACTGGCGCGAATATGGCTTTGCAGCACATCGGAAAACGCATTCAGCTGGTCATACGCCAGCACGCCGCCACTCACCTGCTGTGTCAAACGTTCAGCATGCTGGAACTTCACATCGAACATAAGCGCTTTACGCAGGGCACGGTCATCCGGAATCTCAATCGGGATTTCCATCATGAAACGGTCACGTGCCGCCGAAGGAATTTCAAACGTTTCGTTTTTCTCCACCTGGTTGCGGTCGGCGAATACCAGCATGTGCGGCAGACGGTATTCCTTCTTGAACGCACTGATATGGCGCTCAGCCATCACACGCAACATCAGTGCATGCACTTGTGGCCGGGCACGGTTGATCTCGTTAAAGAAAAATACTGAAAGTTGTTCACCGGCACGCAACAGCGGACCTTCATCCACTTTGGGACGGCCATCCTCACCAAGAAAGGTATGGTAAATCAGGTCGTTAGGCATTAAATCCACCGTGCCTTCGATACGCTCGTAAGCACCACCCAGACCACGCGCAATGGATTGCAGCAGTGTCGTCTTACCGACCCCCACACCACCTTCCAGCAATACATGGCCACGGGCAAAAATGGCAATATTGATGGCGCGTATGGCCTTGTCCTGGCCGACGACCACTTTCTTCACTTCGTTTTCGAGTGTGAGTGCGTGATCGCGCCACTCGGTCAATTGTGTTTCGATTGATACGGATGTCATGGTTATCCCTTGTTTACAAATTCAGCCGGGGCTATGATGCCAAAGTAGCTTCTGAAAAGTGGCTTAAACGTGTCTGTTGCAATTTGCGTATTCACACGCTACTATGCAGACAGGTCTGTTCACTTTTTTCTAGTCTACTGTAGCCATCGAAAAAAATGCAAGCGGATTTTAGGGGTCAGCAGCGTGAATGGATTAGCGATAGTGAATAAGACAGGACAGCGTTACGGGCGGATGTTAAAAGCTTACGCCACGTATGGACTGTGGAAACTGGGATTGAAGCAATGGGGCAGACATGCGCCATTTTATATGCTGCGCCAGCAATTAGTACGCTGGAATACGCAACGCATACAGCAGTTTGGCACGACAGCAACGTTGAATACGCAGGATATCGCCAGTATCCGCCAGATGATGGAACAGGCACAGCAGCATTCGCCGGCGTCTTTGTCGCCTGCCCTGCTTGATCAATGGTTTTTTCTGGCAATCGGCGCAGTGCAGGTGCAATCGCAAACCGGGACGGACAAAGCCTGGCATGTATTTGACCAGTCAGTCCATAGCCAGCTGGCTGACCATTCGTTTAACCGGTCACTGTCATTTGGGATATTAGTGAGCCTATGTGTGGTGTGGATGATGGCCGTGACGCCAGCCCATAAAACAGCGCAGATGGCATTGTCGCCATTACAGGAAACACAGGAGATGGCGGGAACTGCTGATCCGGTCACGCTTAGTTTGCTGAACCTGGCTTACCAGAAAATGCAGGATGGCAGTTGCCAGCTGCCCCAGGCAGCGATGCTGCCGGCAGCCCAGCGGCAAGCATTCATGATGTTTGTGACAGAAGGCAAAGTCGATGTCGACCATGTGGAATATTTGCGGCAGGCGCTGGGTTATGTCAATTGCCTGTATCCGCAGGAATTAATGCGCCCACAAGGACGCGAACGTTTAGCAAGGCCATAACGGGATCGGGACCCGGTGAGTCTGAAACAAAAGGATAAGTGATGAACATGCGAGAGAAAATATTAACCATTGCCAGCAGCCTGTTTGACAGCAGAGGCATACAGGCATCCGGTGTAGATACCATCATTATGGAGGCTGGTGTAGCCAAAGCCACGCTGTACAAACATTTTCCCAGCAAAAATCTGCTGATCACTGCTTATCTGCGTGAGAAGTCTGACAAGTTTTATGCCTGGCTGAATGCACAACTGGCCTCCAAGAAAACCGAATCCATCGCATTGCTGGTCCAGTTATGTGAGCTGATGGAGCAATGGATCACGCGGCCGGAATTTCGTGGCCTGCCATTCCATATTGCGGCAGTGGAGTTCCCGGATCCTGAACATCCGATTAACCAGTACTCTGTCGTACTGTCGGCAGAGCTGCAAGGCTATTTATGCAAAATTGCCCGCAATGCCGGTGCCAAAGACCCGGAAGCGCTGGGGCAGCAACTAACCATCCTGTTTGAAGGTGCCGCCCTGGTCGAACGGCTGACACCCAATACAGGTGCTGCAGCACGCGCCAAGCTGGCAGCGATTACTCTGGTGCATAACGCTACCTGATATGGATAACCGGCGGCCATTTCGCAGCATGGCGATATAAAAAGCAATTCTTCTGTCTGTCGGGAATGCTCAGGTGTCTCTTCAGGAAATACTGGCTATTACCGACAAAACTGCATAGCCGATCCCGGCTCCGCTGCAATAGCGCAGGCCATGCCAAGGCTCGCACGATTACCAAAACTCGTACGATTCAAAGATAAAGCCGGAAATATCCGGAGTCTGAAACTCGGGCAGGAAAGAAAGCCGGGTTAGAAAGTCTTGCGTGGTTCCAGGTGACGGAAAATGATACGACCCTTGTCCATATCGTAAGGAGACATTTCAATGGTAATTTTGTCACCCGCCAGAATGCGGATTTTGTGTTTACGCATCTTGCCGCCGGTATAGGCGATCAACTCATGACCATTATCCAGCTTCACGCGATAACGTGCGTCCGGTAATACTTCGGTCACAGCACCCTGCATTTCAATTAATTCTTCTTTTGCCATTAGCATCCTTTTTTAAATAAAAAAAGCCCGGAATCCCCGGGCCTTTTCCGGCAAGTTGTCTAAACAACTCTGCGGACATGCTTTCAATTATTCAATGATTTGAATATTTGCAGCCTGTTTGCCTTTAGGGCCTGTTGCCACTTCAAAGCTCACGCGCTGATTTTCTTTCAAAGTTTTGAAACCTGCAGATTGAATCGCAGAAAAATGTGCGAACAAATCTTCGCCGCCGTTATCTGGAGTGATAAAACCAAACCCTTTAGAATCGTTAAACCACTTAACAGAACCTGTCACCATAATAAAATCCTTGCATAGAAATTGATAATTTGGGCAAATGCCCGAAAACGAGGATCAAGATGGCGGGAAGTAACGATAGAACCAAAAGATAGAACCAGAGAACAACAACACTACTTGAACTTCGCGAAACTCAACTATGCACGTAATCTTGAATATTGGCAACAAGAATTTGATAAAACGGCGAGAGCAGCATATTTATCCGTCAAAAATGCTACAGTAGTCACTTATTTCTATCCTTATATCAGGCTGAAACGAACGATATCTCAGCAATCTTCCGCATCATGTATATTCCAAAACACTTTGCCCAGCCGGACAGAGAAGCACTCTGCGAGATTATCCGGACCTACCCTCTTGCCACACTCGTGACACACACTGCTGACGGGTTTTCGGCAAACCATTTGCCCATGCATCTCACTGCGGGTGAACACAGCGCCGGCATATTAAGCGGGCATGTGGCAAGGGCAAATCCATTATGGACGGAGCTCCATGCTGCTAAAGAAGTGCTGGCCATTTTTCATGGCCCTCATGCTTACATTTCGCCTTCCTGGTATCCGGAAAAAGCAAAAAGCGGCATGGTGGTCCCGACATGGAATTATGTGGTTGTCCATGTCCGCGGCAAACTGAAAGTCATTGACGATGCCGCCTGGTTGCACAGGCATCTGCAGTTACTGACGGCACAACAGGAAGCGTCTTTTGCCAGCCCGTGGCGAGTGCAGGATGCGCCCGCCAGTTTCATAGAAAAACTGGCACACGCGATCGTCGGAATCGAACTGGAGATCACCTCTCTTACCGGCAAATGGAAAGCCAGCCAGAATCAATCCGTCGAAAATCAGCTGGGTGCTGTACAGGGATTACAGGATAGCGACACCACAGAACGTCATCAGATGGCATCCATCATGACAACGGTCAAGCAGTCAGGTTAAGAGAGTTTCCCGGTATTGCAGCAGTTACTTGCTGCAATCAACTGGTGCTCTGACATCCATCTATTACAAGAGCAGCCACATCAGAATAATGGTGAGTACATCATCACCAGCGCGTATCCTATGGCGGCACCAGCCAGTACATCGCTTGGATAATGCAGGCCCAGTACCACACGCGAGACACCAACGAGCACCACAAACGGGTAAATTACCGGGAATAGCTGTGGATAATGTTGCACCGCCACCATGCCGAATGCTACTGCATGCAAGGTATGTCCTGAAGGGAAACTGAAATAATCCAGAGGCGTACCGCTTAACAGGACATCCTGACGCACCTGGAATGGCCGCGGACGACTGGTTCTGTGCTTGAGCCATTTATAGACCAGGGTACCGGTCAGCCCTACCGTCAGCATGTGCAGGCAGTGATATAGCCCGGCCTGCCCTTGCGTCATCGCAATCACAAACATGATCAGGTACCAGAACATGCCATCTCCCATACGGGAAATGGCGCGAAACAGGCTGCGAATGAGCCGGTATTGTCCGGTATGGCTGACCTGGACACACAAGTGGCTATCCACCGATTGCACCCATCCCAGGGTTTGTTGTAGTTTTAGCATCTCAAGTCCTTTCCGGGGCACACCCCGACTATGCTTGGGTCAGGCATAGTCTGACTTTGATGCTTTAAACTATCGTGAATGATTCGTGAATTTTATGTGACGTACACTTATTTCCATAGCATGCGATAAACGAAGCCGGGAAATGAAAACACCAGAAACAGGCAGGCAGTCACACTGTAGAATTCCCAGCCTTGAGGCCATACCTGTCCCATGACAAACTGTTCGGTGAAATATGCAATGACAATCGTGATGAAATAGGCAGGCACCAGCGCGGCAAAACGCTGCCACAACTGGCTGATGCTGCCTGCAATGCCGAACCACTTGTCGGAAACCCAGTTCAGATTGGCCATAAACAACATGAGGGACAAAAACAGAAACTTCATCTTGACTCGATTACTGCAAACTGATGAGCAGACTATGTCCGCAAACGCTCAACAGGATTTCCGGGAACAGGCCCAGACCCAGTAGCGCCAGCGAATTTACGCTCAGAATAAACTGCATATCCACCGGTGCGGTCAATGGTGCGTGATCTGCCGGGGAATCAAAGTACATTTTGCGCACAATATTGAGATAGTAGAAGGCGCCAATCACAGCCATCAGCACAGCCAATACTACCTGCCAGGTAAATCCGGCCTGCCATGCAGCCTGCAACACCGTAAACTTGGCATAGAAGCCCACGGTCGGCGGAATACCGGCCATGCTGAACATAATGATCAGCATCATGAAGGCGAACCACGGGTGACGCTGGTTCAGGCCTTTCAGATCATCAATTTCTTCCGCTTCAAAACCCTGGCGACTCAGTAACAGAATGATCCCGAAACCGGCAACCGACATCAGCACATAGGTACTGATATAGTAGAAACTGGAAGCGAAGCCGTTGGCATTGGCACTCATCATGCCCAGCATGATAAAACCGACATGCGAAATGGTGGAGTACGCCAGCATGCGCTTGAGATTGGTCTGTACGATGGCACTGAAGTTGCCAATCACGATGGACAGTACCGCCATCAGCATCAGCATATCCTGCCAGTCCAGTGCCAGCGGATGCAGGCCCTGTACCAGTAAACGTACCGTCATGGCATAAGCAGCCAGCTTGGGCACCGAACCAATCAGCACCGTCATGGCAGTTGGGGAGCCCTGATAGACATCGGGCACCCACATCTGGAATGGCACCGCGCCAAACTTGAAGGCAATTCCGGCCACCACAAACACCAGTCCCATAATCAGTACCGGACTCTTGTCCTGCTGCATGATGCTATTGGCAATATCGCTGACATCCAGGCTGCCAGTCATGCCGTACAGCATGCTCATGCCATACAGCAACATACCTGACGCAAGTGCGCCCAGCACAAAGTATTTCATGGCAGATTCAGAGGCACGCGGATTTTCACGGTCAAACGCGACCAGCGCATACAGGCACAGTGACAGCAGTTCCAAACCGATATAGATAAGCAGCAGATTGTGGCCGGACACCATGATCATCATGCCCAGCAAACCGAACAGCACCATGGCATAAAACTCGCCGCGGAACAGATTGCGGTCCTGCAGGTATTTGCGGGTGTACACGAAAATCAGCGAGGTCCCCAGATACATCATCAGCTTGATGACGTCCGACAGGGTATCGTCGATAAACATGTGCGAGAACGCAAATCCTACTGCCGGCGTGTGGGTTTTAAAAGTAAAGAATGCGGCAGCAAACAGTGTGAATTGACTCAATCCGTAAAGGATGGAGCGGTTTTGCGGCAGGATGAACAAGTCCAGTAACAGAATAAACATGCCCATGCCCAATACCACCAGTTCCGGCAACAGGGCGAGCAAGTCGAATTGCATATTTTCCATTTTTTAAAATCCTGCCTTAATAACCTGTGACCGGCAATTTGGAAATCGCCATATGTTTCAGGAACTCGATACTGGTTGCCTGCATGACTTCAGTAATCGGTTTCGGATAAACACCAAAGCCAATCACCAGAATTGCCAGAATGCCGAGAATCAGGAATTCGCGCTTGTTCAGATCGAACAGTTCTGCCACATGATGGTTGGCCACATCACCGAAAAATACGCGCTTGGTCATCCACAAGGTATAAGCGGCACCGAAAATCAAAGTCGTTGCGGCAAAGAAAGCCACCCAGAAATTAAATTTCACGGCAGCCAGAATCACCATAAACTCCCCCACAAAACCCGAGGTGCCTGGCAGGCCACTGTTTGCCATGGCAAACAGCACTGCAAAAGCAGCGAATACCGGCATCTTGTTCACTACGCCGCCATAAGCCGAAATTTCGCGGCTGTGCAGACGGTCATACAACACGCCTACGCAGAGGAACATGGCCGCAGAAATAAAGCCGTGCGAAATCATTTGCATGACGGCGCCTTCCAGTGCCAGCTGGCTGAACATAAAGAAGCCCAGCGTGACAAAGCCCATGTGGGAAATCGAGGAATAAGCAATCAGCTTTTTCATGTCTTTTTGCACCAGGGCAACCAGGGCAATATAGACCACGGCAATCAGCGACAGGACAATCATGGCCGTACTGAAATAATGCGAAGCATCCGGGGCAATCGGCATGGCAAAACGCAGGAAGCTATAGCCGCCAAGTTTTAGCGCAATCGCCGCCAGCACCACGGAACCACCGGTTGGTGCTTCCACGTGTGCATCCGGTAACCAGGTATGTACCGGCCACATCGGAATCTTCACCGCAAACGCCATAAAGAAAGCAATAAAGATGTAAATCTGCGCCTGCATGCTGAGAGGCAGCAGATAGTAGTCTGCCAGTTCAAAACTGCCGGTCTGGTGATACAGATAGATAAACGCCACCAGCATCAGCAATGAGCCCAGCAAGGTATACAGGAAGAACTTCACGGTGGCATACACGCGATTCGGCCCGCCCCAGATACCGATCACCAGGAACATGGGGATCAGCATGGCTTCCCAGAACACGTAGTAGAGCATGGCATCCAGCGCCGTAAATACGCCTATCATGATACCGCTCATGATCAGGAAGGCGGCCATATATTGCGCCACATGTCTGGTAATCACTTCCCAACCGGCCAGCACCACAATCACGGTGGTAAAGCTGGTCAGCAGCACCAGCGGCAGAGAGAAGCCATCTATGCCCAGGTGGTAATGGATATTAAAGGCCGGAATCCACGGTAACAGCTCTTCAAACTGGAAGAAGCCATCCTGCACATCGTACAGGGTATACAACGGCACCGTAACGAGAAAACTGGCCAGACTGCCAGCCAATGCCAGCCAGCGGGTCAATGTGGCTTTATGGTCACCACCCAGCAACAATACCAGCACACCGGATAACACCGGTAACCAGATGGCCAGGCTTAGCCATGAAATACTTGTGAGGTCGGCTTGCATCTTAATTAATTTTGATAAAGAAAGTCATGAGAAGGAATACGCCAATAATCATGGCAAAGGCGTAGTGATAAATTAATCCTGATTGCAGGTTGCGCATTCTGGCAGCAATTTTGCCCATGGCATTGGCTGTGCCATTGACCATGGCGCCATCGATCAGCCGGATATCGCCAAACCGCCATAACAGGCCACCCAGGCAGCGTGAACCGCCGGCAAAGAACTTCTCGTTAAAGCTGTCAAAACCGTACTTGTTATCCAGAATATTGTAGATAACGATAAAGCGTGCCTTGATCGCAGCCGGAATATCCGGGCGCTTCATATAGAAGAACCAGGACAGCAATACTCCGGAAGCTGCCAGGATAAATGGCAGGCTGGCAAAACCATGTATCGCCATGCCAGCCGGGCTATGCATGAACTCATGATAATGATGCGCCAGATGCGCCATGGCCGGATGTGCTTCAGTATCCACAAAAATCACGTTTTTGAAGAAATCACCGAAGACCATAGGCTCCAGCGCAAAATAGCCAATGACCAGTGAAGGAATCGCCAGCAGGATCAGCGGCAAGGTCACTACCCAGCCCGGTTCATGCGGATTATCCTTTGGCCCCAGACCGTGATGATGAGCATCATCGTGCGCGTGGTCATCATGATGAGCGTCGTCATGGTGCGCATCCGCAGCGTGCGTATGTCCATCATGTTTGGCATGACGCCATTTTTCCTCGCCATGGAATACCAGGAAATACAGGCGGAATGAGTAGAATGCCGTCACAAACACCCCCGCAATCACGGCAAAGTAGGCAAAGCCACTGCCAGGGATATGCGACAGCTCCACTGCTTCGATAATGCTGTCCTTGGAGTAGAAGCCGGCGAAGAAAGGTGTGCCTATCAATGCCAGTGAGCCTATCAGGGAGGTGATCCAGGTAATCGGCATGTACTTTTTCAGGTTACCCATATTGCGGATATCCTGGTCGTGATGCATGCCCATAATCACGGAACCCGCGCCCAGAAACAGCAAGGCCTTGAAGAACGCATGTGTCATCAGGTGGAAAATCGCCACAGAATAAGCGGAAGCGCCCAAAGCGACAGTCATATAGCCCAGTTGTGACAAGGTGGAGTAGGCTACCACACGCTTGATATCGTTCTGGATAATGCCCAGGAAACCCATAAACAAGGCGGTAATTGCACCAATCACCATCACGGTCGACAAGGCAGTGGTTGACAGCTCGTATAGCGGTGACATACGTGCCACCATAAAGATACCGGCAGTCACCATGGTCGCCGCGTGGATCAGCGCAGAAATCGGTGTCGGGCCTTCCATGGAGTCAGGCAGCCAGACATGCAACGGTACTTGCGCCGACTTACCCATGGCGCCCACAAACAGTAACAGGCAAGTGACTGTCATCAGCGACCATGAAGAACTACCCAGGAGATTTACCTGCACATCCGCCAGTGCCGGTGCACGCTGGAACACGGTAGCGTAATCCAGGCTGCCAAAGTAATACAGCACCATGCCTATGCCCAGCAGGAAACCGAAATCCCCTACCCGGTTCACCAGAAAGGCTTTCAGGTTGGCGTAAATCGCGGTTGGTCGTGTATACCAGAAACCGATCAACAGATAAGACACCAGTCCCACCGCTTCCCAGCCGAAGAACAGCTGCATGAAATTGTTACTCATCACCAGCATCAGCATGGAGAAAGTAAACAGCGAAATATAGCTGAAGAAACGGCTATAACCGGGATCTTCTGCCATATAGCCTATGGTGTAAATATGCACCATCAGCGAAACAAACGTCACCACGACCATCATCATGGCACTCAGGTTGTCGATCAGGAAACCGACTTCGAAATGCACATCTCCGGAATTGAGCCAGGTGTAAACGGCTTCATTCATGGTAAAACCAGCCAGCGTCTGGTTAAAAATGTAGACAGACAAGCCGAACGCGGCACCCACGCCAGCGATAGTCAGTACATGGGCAGCCCAGCGCGGCAGATAATTACGGAAAATACCTACCAGTGCAGCGGCAAACAACGGCAGCAAAGGAATCAATATCAGGATTTGTTT
Source organism: uncultured Methylophilus sp. (assembly GCA_966248215.1). GTDB lineage: Bacteria > Pseudomonadota > Gammaproteobacteria > Burkholderiales > Methylophilaceae > Methylophilus. The sequence continues at coordinate 132,411 of CBIMYT010000003.1, forward strand.
TATTGTCATCACACTTAACCTTTTAACTGATCCAGGTCATCCACATTGATGGTATTCAGGTTACGGAACAGAACCACCAAAATAGCCAGGCCAATCGCTGACTCGGCTGCAGCCACTGTCAGGATGAAAAATACAAACACCTGGCCACTGATATCGTTGAGATAATGCGAGAAAGCCACGAAATTCAGATTCACCGCCAGCAGCATCAGCTCGATCGCCATCAACAGGATAATCACGTTTTTACGGTTAAGAAAAATACCAATCACACTGATGGCAAACATCAGCGCGCCCAGGATCAGGTAATGCGACAAACCAACCATGATTATTTTTTCTCCTCTGGAATCGGTGCCGGTTCTGCTGCTTCGACTTCAGCAGGCATGGACACAATACGCAGACGGTCATTGCGTTTCACTTTCACCTGTTCGGTCGGGCTCATGGATTTGCTATCCTTGCGCACACGCAGTGTCAGCACAATGGCTGCCACCATGGCCACCAGTAACACGACAGCCGCCAGTTCGAACGGCAGCAGATAATCGGTATACAGTACTTTGCCCAGCGCAGCCGTATTGCTGTAGTTGGCAGGCGATTCCACCGCCTGGCTGGGATGCAGGTTTTTATCTGCCAGCACCATGGTCATTTCAACGATCATGAGCAGACCGATAAATCCTGCCATGGGCAGATACTCCCAGAAACCTTCGCGCAGTTTGTCGAGATTGATGTCCAGCATCATCACCACAAACAGGAACAGCACCATCACAGCTCCTACATAGACCAGAATCAGCGTAATCGCCAGAAACTCGGCCTGTAGCAGCAGCCAGATACCGGCTGCGGTAAAAAATGCCAGCACCAGGAACAGCGCTGCATGCACAGGGTTACGCGTCGTGATGACACGAATGCCGGAAAACAGCAGAATCGCTGCCAGCACGTAAAAAACAATATCAGTAAATACCATGATTTTTCCTGTCCGCGCTTATCGATATACTTTGTCCTGCGCGCGATCTGCCGCAATTTGCGCTTCATATTTATCGCCGATTTCCAGCAGCATTTGCTTGGTATACAGCAGATCACCGCGTTTTTCACCGTGATAATCAAAAATACGCGTTTCCACAATGCTGTCCACCGGGCAGGATTCTTCACAGAAACCGCAGAAAATGCATTTGGTCAGGTCGATGTCATAACGTGTGGTACGGCGGGTGCCATCATCACGCTGTTCGGATTCAATGGTAATGGCCATTGCCGGACACACGGCTTCGCACAATTTACAGGCAATGCAACGCTCTTCACCATTCGGGTAGCGGCGCAAGGCATGCAGTCCGCGGAAGCGGTTCGACTGCGGTGTGCGTTCTTCCGGATACTGGATGGTAATTTTCCGGGCAAAGAAATAGCGTCCGGTCAGAGCCATGCCTTTCAGCATTTCCCATAACATCAAACTGCCCAATGTATTTTTAATCGAATTCAACATGGTAAGGTTTCCAAATTCTTCTGCCGTACACCCGGTCTAGTGGAACAGATATGCCCACTGAGTCTGCATCATGGCAGCTACCACGATAATCCACACCAGCGTGATCGGGATAAATACTTTCCAGCCCAGGCGCATGATCTGGTCATAACGGTAACGCGGGAAAGTGGCACGGAACCACAAAAACAGGAACAGCATAAAAGCTACTTTTGCCAGCAACCACAAAATGCTATCCGGCAGGAAAGGCACCGGTGACAACCAGCCTCCCAGGAACATCAAGGCCGCCAGCATGGAAACCAGGATCATGTTGGCATATTCCGCCAGGAAGAAAACGGCGAACGCCATGCCAGAGTACTCGACGTGGAAGCCGGCGACAATTTCGGACTCACCTTCCGCTACGTCAAATGGTGCGCGGTTGGTTTCCGCCACAGCACTGATGAAATACACCACAAACAGCGGGAACAGCGGCAGGAAATACCAGTGCCAGAAACCACCCTCCTGCCCCATGACGATTTTGCCCAGGTTAAGCGAGTTGGCACACATCAGCACACCCACCAGCGTGAAGCCCATGGCAATTTCATACGACACGATTTGTGCTGCAGAACGCAGGGAGCCAAGGAAAGCATATTTGGAGTTGGATGCCCAGCCGGCAATAATCACCCCATAGACGGCAACAGACGTCATCGCCAGGATATACAGCAAACCGGCATCAATATTGGCCAGTACCAGCGTTGCATCAAAAGGCACCACTGCCCAGGCGGCAAACGCTGGCGCAATCGCCAGGATGGGACCTACAAAGAACAAGGTCTTGTTGGACGCCGTAGGCAGGATGATTTCCTTGAACAGCAGTTTCAATGCATCTGCCACCGGCTGCAGCAAACCGCCATAACCCACGCGGTTAGGGCCGATACGCACCTGCATAAAGCCGATCACCTTACGTTCGGCCAGCGTAAGGTAGGCCACACAGACCATCAGCGGCAGCACAATGGCGACGACTTTAATCAGCGTCCATACCACCAGTTGCACATCTGCCCAGTGGGATCCAAATAACTCAGAAAAGAATTGCATGTTATGCCATCTCGGTCAGTTGTTTTTCATACACCACAACATCTTCAGCTGCAGCTTTTTCAATCGTGATATCGCCCATCAGATCCCCCAGGCCCGCAGTCAGCGGATGCGCAGCGGCCACGCGCACACATCCTTTGGCGACGTGATTGTCAACGCGCACCTTCAGTATTGCACTCCCTTTGTCCTGACGCGCTACGACAACATCTCCATCCTGCAAGCCAAGCTCGGCAAGCTGATCTGCATGCATACGGGCCATTGGCCGGATGTTGTATTTGGTTTTCTGCAATGGTGGTGAACGGCGCACAATCGGATCAAACGCATGCTGGGCCACTTCGCCAATACGTTGCAAGCCTTCTTTCTTGATATTGACCTGAATCTCGACCAGCTCTTTCAGGTTATTGTTCAGATTGCGCCAAACCACGGCAGAAGGTTTTTCGCCATTGAAAATAGCATTTTTCACTTCTTCGGAGCTGTTGTAATCAAAGCCGGGCAATCCCAGGGTATTTGCCAGCACGCGCAACACTTTCCAGCCCGGACGGCACTCGCCCAATGGACGGGTCACTGCCTGGAAGCTTTGCACACGGCCTTCCATGCTCATGAAAGTACCTGAGGTTTCAGTAAATGGGGCAATAGGCAACAGGATATCTGCATTCTCCAGTGCAGCAGACTTATAGGCGGTCAGCGCAATCACACATTCGGCTGTTGCCATGGCCTCACTGGCCAGTGCCGCATGCTGGCAATCCAGCTCAGGTTCGATATTCAGCAGCATATACGCTTTGCGCGGCACTTCTATCATGGCGCGTGCATGCATGCCGGTTGCAGCGGGCATCACGCCCATCAAATGCATGCCGGTGCTATTGGCTGCCGGCGGCAGAATGCCGCCTTTGGCGCCACTGATACCGCCAATGGCTTCCGCCATACTGTACATTTCGGTAAAGCGCGGATCACTAAGCGCCATATTGCCCAGGAAAATACCTACCTTGGGCGCAATCAGAATCACATCTTCACGAATACCTGCCAGACTCTCGGCAATCTTCTGCGTATTCGGGCGAATCTTGATTTCTTCCAGTAACTTGTTCAATGCCGGTGGCAGACACAAGGACAGTTTCTGCAGGCCGGACATGGCTTTCAGAATCTGCCCCAGCACATTCACCATATCGTTAGGGCGCACAATCACCTTATGCGCAATGTCCATCAATGGATCATTATCAAGCGGGCTGACAATACTTAGTTCGGCGCCATTGGCGACAGCTTTGCGAATGCGCTGGGCCAGCAACGGATGCTCGTTACGGATATTGGAGCCGATGAGCAAGATACGGTCCAGCTCTTCAACTTCCTGGATATTGCAGCCCATCCATGGTGTACCGGTACGTTTGCCATCCAGACGAAAATCGGTCTGGCGCAGGCGGTAATCGACATTGCCGCAACCCAGGCCTTCTGCCAGTTGCTTGATCAGGTAACCCTCTTCCATAGTGCTGTTCGGTGAAACCAGCACGCCCAGCGCATCACCGCCATACTGTTTAGTGATGTCTTTCAGCTGGCCGGCAGCAAACTCCAGCGCGGTTTTCCAGTCGGTTTCCTGCCATTGACCATTGTGCTTGATCATAGGCACTCTCAAACGGTCAGGGCTATTCAGGCCTTCGTAAGAAAAACGGTCACGGTCTGACAGCCAGCACTCGTTGATGGATTCTTTTTCACGTGGCAGCACGCGCATGACCTTGTTGTCTTTCACGTGCACTTCAATATGTGAGCCCAGACCATCATGTGGTGCAATCGACGGTCTGCGTACCAGTTCCCAGCTACGGGCGGAGTAGCGGAACGGTTTGCTGGTCAGCGCTCCCACCGGGCATAAATCAATAATGTTGCCACTCAGTTCAGAATTGACCGACTGGTCAACATAAGCGGTAATCTCGGCATGCTCACCACGGTTCACCAGGCCCAGCTCCTGCATGCCGCCAACTTCCTTGAGGAAACGCACACAACGCGTACACTGAATGCAACGGGTCATATCGGTACTGACCAATGGTCCGATATTTTTGTTAAAGACTACGCGCTTCTCTTCGGTATAGCGTGAACCGGAGGCACCGTAAGCCACGGCAATATCCTGCAAATCGCACTCGCCACCCTGATCGCAAATCGGGCAGTCCAGCGGGTGGTTGATCAGCAGGAACTCCATCACACTTTGCTGTGCTTCAACCGCAGCCTTGCTGCGGGTGTAAATTTTCATGCCATCTGCCACTGGCGTCGCACAGGCAGGCAATGGCTTGTTGAATTTCTCTACCTGCACCAGGCACATGCGGCAGTTGGCGGCCACAGACAGCTTCTTGTGATAACAAAAACGCGGGATCGCAACACCTGCCGCATCCGCCGCATCAATAATGGTGCTGCCGTGTTCGACTTCTAGTGGTTTGCCATCAATTTCGATATTTAACATGTCTGCTGTCTCTAAAACTTATTCGTTGAGCTGGTCTCAAAAAATAGATTTTTATTTGCCGTCCACCATGGATTTCCCATGCTGGATATAGTATTCAAATTCCGGACGGAAATGCTTGATAAAACTCAGCACCGGTGTCGCTGCCGCATCGCCCAGCGCACAAATGGTACGGCCGGAGATGTTGTTACATAAATCGGTCAGCAAATCCAGGTCTTCCATCTTGCCCTTGCCATTCACTATGCGTTCGATAATGCGGTATACCCAGCCGGTGCCTTCACGGCAAGGCGTACATTGACCGCAACTTTCTTCATAAAAGAAATAGCTCAGGCGCTTGAGGGTTTTCACCATGCAAGTGGTTTCATCCATCACGATCATGGAGCCTGCACCCAGACTGGATCCGGCTTTGCTCAAGCCATCGTAATCCATGGTGGCATTCTCAATCGCACTGGCGGGCATGACCGCAGTAGAAGGTCCGCCAGGAATCACTGCTTTCAGCTGGCGGCCTTTCCAGACGCCACCCGCCATTGCCAGCAACTCTTTGAATGGCGTACCCATTTTGATTTCATAGTTGCCAGGCTTTTCAACATGACCTGACACTGAAAACAATTTGCTGCCACCGGAGTTAGGTACGCCCAGGTCAGCAAACACCTGGCCACCGTGCTCCATAATCCATGGAATCGAGGTGTAGCTTTCAGTGTTATTGACGTTGGTCGGTTTGCCGAATACGCCGTAACTGGCCGGGAATGGCGGCTTGAAGCGTGGCTGGCCTTTTTTGCCTTCGATAGACTCAATCAGCGCAGTTTCTTCACCGCAGATATAGGCTCCATAACCATGCACTGCGTACAGGTCAAAGCTGAAATCCGTACCAAACAGGTTTTCACCGAGATAGCCAGCTTTGCGCGCTTCGGCCAAAGCCTGTTCAAAAATCTCGTAATCCTGCCAGATTTCGCCATGGATATAGTTGTAACCCACCCGTGTACCGAGTGTATAAGCCGCAATCGCCATGCCTTCAATCAGCTGATGCGGGTTGTAACGGATAATGTCGCGATCCTTGAAAGTGCCTGGTTCACCTTCATCGGTATTGCAGACCAGGTACTTGGTGCCATCGTAATAACGCGGCATAAAGCTCCACTTCAGGCCGGTAGGAAAACCGGCGCCGCCACGTCCGCGCAGATTGGAGATTTTCACCTGGCTGATGATTTCCGGTGCCTTGATTTTTTCAGTCACCAGTCGCTTGAGCTGGGCATAGCCGCCAAGTTTTTCATAGGTCGCCAGTGCCGCAGGATTTTCCTCGGTCAGGGTACGCAAGGTAACCAGTGTCTGCCCGGTCAGGTCCGTTTTGATGACAGGCTTGTTGTTTGCTGAAGTGCTTGGAGTGTTGGCCATTTAGTTCTCCCTGTCCTTCAACGCATTAATCAGGGCATCCACTTTTTCAGTGGTCAGAAATTCGTGCATTTCGGTGTTATTGACATGCAATAGCGGCGCGCCGCCACAGCAACCCATGCACTCGCCTTCCTTCAGGCAGAACTTGCCGTCAGCCGTGACCTCGTTGAATCCGACACCCAGCTTGTTTTGCAGGTGTTCCACAATTTCGTCAGAGCCACGCAACATGCAGGAAATATTGGTACAGATAGTGATCTTGTGCTCACCTACCGGTTCCAGATCATACATATTGTAGAAAGTCGCGACTTCCAGCGCTGCAATTTCCGGAATACGCAGATATTTTGCCACCTCGGAAATACTTTCCTTGGATAACCAGCCCCGCTCCATTTGCACAATACGCAAGGCTGACATGACCGCCGCCTGGCGTCTGTCCGCAGGATACTTGGACAGCTCGTAGTCAATTTTTTCTATCGATTCTGCACTTAACATGCTTGTACCTTAACTATCTTTTCGATCCGCTTATCTGTCAATTTCGCCGAACACGATATCCTGTGTACCGATAATGGCGACCAGGTCGGCAATCATGTGCCCCTTGGTCATTTCATCCAGCG
>CBIMYT010000004.1:0-121665 GCA_966248215.1 uncultured Methylophilus sp.
TAGTTGGGATTGGACTCTAATATCAACTGCTACTCAAGTCGGGGGGACGTCGGGGGCATAATGTATCCTCAAAGGCCGAGGTGGATGCCGTCATGGCACAAGCGGCTTCGGCGGGGGCAATCATCGTCAAGCCTGCACATGATACGTTCTGGGGTGGCTACTCCGGCTATTTTCAAGACCCGGACGGACATCTCTGGGAAATCGTCTGGAATCCGCAATGGTCAGAGTGAAGGGAATACCCCCTCATTCCGGGATCAGGGCGTACCAGAAGACTGTATGTGTAATATCATTCGCTGTTGCAGAAAATCAGATGACGTTGAGGTTTCAAAATGCATGATCAGCCAAAAAATCCACTACACGGTCTCACACTTGAGAGCATTGTCGTTCGACTGGTCGATCATTATGGTTGGGAGGCGCTTGCCAAAAAGGTCAATATCAATTGCTTCAAGAATGACCCCTCCGTGAAATCCAGCCTGAAGTTTTTACGCAAAACGCCCTGGGCCAGAGCAGAAGTCGAGAAATTGTATATCGCTACATTTGCAATATAAGAGATAAAGCAAGAATTGCTTTGGCTGCGCAGCTTTTAAGAGGTTGCCTTGACAGGCAGGCTGACAAATTTTTCCTGGATTTTTCCTGCCTTGTTTTTAAAACAAAGCCGGAATTTCACTTGCTCGCCTGCTTTAAACGGGCTGCTCAGTTCAAACAGCATCAAATGAAAGCCGCCGGGAGCGAGTTTGACTGCTTGATTGGCAGGAATCGCCAGTTCTTCCAGATGGCGCATTTTCATGATGCCATTCTGCATGGTCATGCTATGTATTTCGGTATTACCGGCGCGCTCCGTTTCAACATAGACCATGGTCACATCTTCTGTACTATGCAAGGTCAGGTAAGCTGCACCTACCGCTTGACCGGGGTTGGAGGCGCGCACCCAGGCATCGCTGATAGTTACATCAGCCCGGGCAATGCCCAGCCACAGCATCAGGCAAGTTGCGACCAGGCACTGCAATAAATAAATGGCTGACTTACTCATCACTGGTAATGACATCTGATTATTCGGGTTCATATAAGTCCGGTGGCGTTGCATCCGGGATGCGGAATTTTTCGCTTGCCCAGTCTCCCAGGTCCATCAGTTTGCAGCGCTCGCTGCAAAACGGCCGGAACGGATTGGCAGTTGAATATTCAATGGTTGCGCCACATCCGGGACAAGCGACTTTGCGGGGTTTGATTGTGTTTGATGTCATCCGTTGTGCCCTGCTCCGGCAAAGTTACAGATAATCATCCGGAACGGGATATCCTGCTCGCAAGTTTTCGGTTTCTGCACGAAGTCCAGTTTCTGGAAACGGATATTAATCGCGTATTTATTGGCACTGACCTCAGGAAAACAGTCATCGTCACTGGTTTCAATACGTAATAATTGTGCCGGTTTATGGCCGGATAATTGCTGCTGATAGGCGCCGTGATGCGCAATGACAGACATGGTCTGGCCGCTGCCGCGCAATAATTGCAGAATCATGCGTATGGATTCATACATGGGCTTGAGACGGGATAGCCATTGCTCAAAATCGGCAATGCGCCGCTCCAGTGGCAAATACAGCCAATGGCGATAAGAAGGCAAATCAAACTCGCAGACGCCGCCGGGTATGCTGGTACGCTGCTTCACGCTCATCAGCCAGTCGTTATCGCGCAGGGGCTGGCCCAGTTTCTGGTGATCTGCGCGCAAGGCCGTTGCACACCGTTCCAGGCTTAACACTGTGCTCTTGAGCGCCTGCTGGTCAATATTGGGATTGTTTTGCAGAAAGGAGAGCTGTACCTTGTGCCTTTCCAGCTCTTGCAGCAAGTCCACTTTCAAATCACCGCGGTCTATCAGATCCAGGATTTGCAACATGGAAATCAGTGCCACATGATGGCTGATTTCATGGCCTGTTTCGATGTGGTGCAACATCTTGACGAACAAGTCCTCCAGGCGGAGATAGGTTCTGATGCGCTCATTAAATGGAAACTCGTAGCTAGACACGGCAGCCTTTTCTGTCAGCTGATACTTGAAAAGTATGCAATAAAAGCCTGATTATGAAACCCTTTTAAATCACTGGCAAGTATTTGAGAAGTTTTTATGAAAATCGAGCACTTTTCCCCGCAGATTATCCAGTGTCTGATCATTTTCAATGACTGTGTCAGCGATGGACAAGCGTGCCTGACGACTACTCTGGGCAGCAATAATCGCCTGTGCCATGGATTCTGACAGGCCGCGTTGCATCACTCTTGCCAGCTGGGTTTGCTCGTTGCAATCCACCACCAGCACATGGTCTATCATGGACCAGTCTGCCGGACTCTCAACCAGCAAGGGAATCGCCAGAACGACGTAAGGATGTGCAGCATAAGCCGCAATCTGACGCAGGGCTTCTGCGCGTATGGCCGGATGCATGATGTGGTTCAATCTATCCAGCGCATCCGGCTCGGCAAATACCAGTTCGCGTAACTTGCCACGGTGTAGCTGCCCCTGCTCGTCAAACATGCCATCACCAAACATTTCACGGACCGCCTGCATGGCAGTACTGCCCGGCGCACTCATGGCATGGGCGATCTCGTCCAGATCGACCACTGGCACACCCAGTGCAATGAAATTTTTGCAGACTTCGCTTTTACCGCTGCCTATGCCGCCGGTCACGGCTACCACTTTAGTCACAGCATCATCCTATGGCATCAAATAAAAGGCGGCCAGTGCCTGGCCGTAAAACAGCGCCGCGATGCCGCCCAGTGCCAGGAAAGGACCGAACGGAATTGCCGTATGCCTGGTTTTGCCTTTGAGCAAAATTAATGCGATACCGATCACACTACCTACGACTGAGCTCAGCAATATCACGGCCGGCAGCAATTGCCAGCCGAACCAGGCGCCTATGGCTGCCAGCAGTTTGAAATCACCATAGCCCATGCCTTCCTTGCCTGTGACCAGCTTGAACAGCCAGTACACGCTCCATAGCACCAGATATCCTGCCATTGCCCCTATGACTGCCGACGCAATATCGGTAAACCCGTATGACAAGTTCAGCAGCAATCCCAGCCACAATAAAGGTAGCGTAATATCATCCGGCAATAACTGGGTATCAAAATCAATGAACGTCAATGTGACCAAAGCAAACACAAACACCAGGGCGAACAGAGTCAGCATGCTATAGCCATATTGCAGCGCAACCGCATATGACAACAGCCCGGTGAGCAACTCCACAAGTGGGTAGCGCGCTGAAATCGGTGTGCGGCAAGCCTTGCATTTACCGCGCAGGCACAGATAGCTGATAACGGGAATGTTTTCCAGTGCACTGATCGCGTGACCACAGGACGGGCAGGTAGAACGCGGAACAACCAGGTTATACCTGGGTTGCTCAGGCACAGTCTGGCCCTGCAAGTCCAGGCAACTTGCCTGCCATTCACTCTCCATCATTTTAGGCAGGCGATGAATGACCACATTCAGGAAGCTGCCAACAAGCAGGCCAAATATCAGGCACACGCCTTGCAGGAAATAAGGCTGCGTTCTCAATAAACTTAAAACGGGTTCAAGGATTTCTGTCATGATACCGATAACATGATTAAAGGTTGCTGCATCATCTCATCGTTAATGCCACTAAGCAAGAATAACTGCTTTTGTATCGGCAAAGCCGAATGAGGGCCGGCAAAATAGCCTTGAAAACAGATTGGTTGCCACCATTTATGTGTAAGATGGGAACTGCACCCTGACCGGGTAACTTCGGATCGAGTGCCTTCGCATCTGTCTCTTTTAGTGAAGGAAGTAGCCTATGTCTGATCAAATCAAATTCGCACCGCCTGCCGAAGGCGAGTTAAATCAGGTTGAACTGAGCCAGGGAGAACATCCCGCCTGGGATGTGCCTATCATTTGCCGTGTGGAAGTTGACTTGCCAGGATGGCTGGCAAAACTGACCGGAGAAGAGCACTGGGAAGTCTACAGTGAAGAGGAAGAAGAGAATTGCGTCAGTTTCGCCATGCGGGCAACCCAGCGGACCGGTCACCATTCCGTGACTGAGCGCCCAGAAAACGCCCTGCAGGCCGAAGTCACCCTGTATCACAACGGTTATGCTGTGGTCGACATGAATGGCCAGTCACTGTTTGATGGCGCCTTAACCAACACCACCAATGATTGCGCAAAACTCAGCTACTACCATATGAGCGGAGAGCCCATCGCATTGAACTAATAAACCCGGACAGCATGCATTGAACGATGCATGCTGTATTGTTTCAGCTATTGCTGGCGACTGACCGAGAAATGCGCCAGATCCAGCAATGCCTGTTTTGCTTCGCCGGGCGAGAATACCTCCAGCGCCTGACATGCCTGCAACACTTCTTTCTGTGCCACTGAGCGCACATAATCAAACGCTTTCACCGAGTGCAGAATTTCCAGCACGTCCTGCAGCTCGGCCACGCGCCCTTCGAGCAAGGCCCGTTTCACCAGGTCAGCCTGCACCGTGGGTGCCTGCTGGATGGCATATAGCATGGGTAGCGTGACCTTGCCTTCCGCCAGATCATTGCCCAGGGTTTTACCGATTTTCTCACTATCGCCAGTCAAATCCAGCACATCGTCCACCAGCTGGAAAGCGGTACCCAGATGCATGCCGTAAGCAGCCAGGCCTTCCTCCTGCTCCGGGCTGGACTGGCACTGTACGGCGCCCAGACGTGTAGCGGCTTCAAACAGTTTGGCGGTTTTAAAATGGATGACCTGCAAATAATCCTGCTCGCTGACGCCGATATTACGCGCGTTCAGCAATTGCAGCACTTCACCTTCGGAAATGATATTGGTGGCATCGGCCAGAATATCCATGATGCGCATATTCTGCAGCTTGACCATCATCTGGAAAGCACGTGAATACAGAAAATCACCGACCAGCACGCTGGCAGGATTGCCGTAAACATGATTGGCAGTGGATTTGCCGCGACGCAATTCCGAAGCATCGACCACATCATCGTGCAGCAAAGTCGCGGTATGAATAAACTCGACGATGGTTGCCAGTTGATGATGCGCAGTGGTCACACCACCTGCCAGATCCCCGGCCATCAATACCAGCGTAGGACGCAAACGTTTGCCGCCACTATGGATGATATATTCTGAGATCTGATTAATCAGCGGAACTTGAGATGACAAAGACTGGCGAATAACGGCATCCACCTGCTGCATATCGCCTGCAATCCGCGCCAAACAAGCATTAAGAGACACTGAAACACCAATGAAAAAACAAAGCTGAAGGATACCATATCTGCCATGGCTCTCGCTATGCCGAATGCATGAGGGAGCTATTGTGCTGGAGTCGCATGTGAGCAGAGTCGCCTGCCTGGGGGTGGCAATAATGACTGCCCCGATGGAGTGAACGCAGAACGGACTGGATAAGCAATATGCAAAATGAAAAAGCCCCGCTTCTTGAAGAAGCGGGGCTTTTATTTTTTGGCGCGCCCGGAGCGATTCGAACGCCCGACCCTTTGGTTCGTAGCCAAATACTCTATCCAACTGAGCTACGGGCGCCAAGGTCACAACAGTGTTGCAACAAGAGCAGCATTGTAACACAAGTTTTAAAAATTTGGTGGCGGTGATCGAGAGATTGTTCGGCTTTGCCTCATCTTTCGCTACCGCTCAAGACCGCTTCATTACTCACTCCACGTCCTGCGCGAGCGATGCCCGCTTTCGAACCCGTTTTTAATTCCGAGGTTCTCATCCACCATTCTGCTACCAAATATTCACGACTGAATATTTGGCGGTGAGCGAGGGATTCGAACCCTCGATACAGATTTAAGCCCGTATGCTTCCTTAGCAGGGAAGTGCCTTCGACCACTCGGCCAGCTCACCGTTTCAAACTTATGCAGCATGACTGCTTTCATACAGTATTGCTACTGCATTGAAGGGCGCCATACTACGTGAAAACCCTTCAAAAATCAACGCAAAAAAGAATAATGTTTTATTTCTTTATTTGCCACAAGCAAGTGTACAGGACAAATCCAGACACCCGCTCAATCACTGCCACTGTTTTCACACTTTATCAGGCATTTTCCAGACCAAAAGCCTTATGCAGTACGCGTACGGCCAGCTCCATGTATTTCTCTTCAATCACCACGGCGATTTTGATTTCACTGGTGGAGATCATCTGGATATTAATGCCCTCTTCTGCCAGGGTACGGAACATCTGGCTGGCAATACCTACATGCGAGCGCATGCCCACACCGACGACTGAGACTTTGGCGATCTTGTCGTCCCCAATGATTTCGCGTGCCTGGATATGACCTTGTACCTTGTCACGCAGGATAGCCAGCGTTTTGTTCATGTCATTTTTATGCACGGTGAAGGTAAAGTCCGTGGTGCCATCTGCACCCATGTTCTGGATAATCACATCCACATCAATATTGGCATCCGCTACCGGGCCCAGAATCTGGTAGGCAATCCCTGGTTTGTCAGGCACACCCGCCACAGTCACTTTCGCCTCATCGCGATTAAATGCAATACCGGAGATGATTGGATCTTCCATGTTTTCCTCATTTTCTTCAAACGTAATCAGTGTGCCATCGCCTTCTTCTTCAAAGCTGGAAAGCACACGCAGTTTCACTTTATATTTACCGGCAAACTCAACAGAGCGAATCTGCAATACCTTGGAGCCTTGCGATGCCAGCTCCAGCATTTCTTCAAAAGTAATTCTTTCCAGGCGGCGTGCTTCAGGCACCACGCGCGGATCGGTGGTATACACGCCATCCACATCGGTATAAATCTGGCACTCATCCGCACCCAGCGCCGCTGCCAGTGCCACGCCGGTGGTATCGGAACCACCACGTCCCAGCGTAGTAATATTGCCACGGGCATCTGCCCCTTGGAAACCGGCCACCACACAGACATAGCCATCATCCAGGTCTTTTTTCAGGTTGTGCTGGTCTATATCCAGGATACGCGCCTTGGTATGTGCCTCATCCGTCAGGATTTTCACTTGCGAGCCAGTATAGCTCTTGGCTTTAATACCCAACTCCATCAACGCCAGTGCCGTCATGCCTATGGTCACCTGTTCACCCGTGGACACGATCATGTCCAGTTCACGCGGATCCGGATCCGGCATGATTGCCCTGGCCAGGGCAATGAGGCGATTGGTCTCGCCAGACATGGCAGACACCACTACCACCACCTGATGGCCCATTGCCTTGTAACGCGCCACACGTCTGGCTACATTGCGGATACGTTCCGGATTGGCTACCGATGTACCACCATATTTTTGTACGATTAACGCCATGATTTCACTCTAAATACTTTTCTCTAAATTAACTTAATTTCTGTTTTACCCAGGCCGCAACACTTTCCAGTGCCTGTGGCAATTTGCTGGCATCCGTACCACCTGCCATCGCCATATCCGGCTTGCCTCCACCTTTGCCACCAACCTGGCCGGCGACATGATTAACCAGTTCGCCAGCTTTGACTTTACCGGTTACATCGGCTGTCACGCCAGCTGCCAGACTCACTTTACTGTCAGCGGTGACAGTGGCCAGCACAATCGCGGCTGACTTAAGTTTGTCTTTCAGTTTATCCATGGTTTCGCGCAAGCCATTAGCATCCGCACCTTCCAGCACTGCGGCCAATACGTTTACACCATCAATATTCTGCGCCTGGTTCACCAGATCATCACCTTGTGCGCTGGCCAGCTTGGACTTCAAACGCGCCAGCTCTTTTTCCAGTGATTTCACGTTATCCAGCATCTGGGCAATTTTGGCTGGCAGCTCATGAACAGGGGCTTTCAATTCGCCAGCTACCTGGTTAATCAGCGCTTGCTGAGCTTGCACCAGCTTAAGTGCGCCTTCACCGGTGGTCGCTTCCACACGACGCACACCTGCCGCTACACCGCTTTCGGAAGTAATCTTGAACAAACCGATATCGCCGGTACGGCTGACATGCGTACCGCCGCACAATTCGCGCGAGGAGCCAATATCCAGCACCCGGACTTCATCACCATATTTCTCGCCAAACAGCATCATGGCACCGGTTTGCTGTGCTGCCTCAATATCCATCAAGCGTGCCAACGTGGCTTCGTTCGCCAGAATCTCAGCATTCACAATAGCTTCGACTTTGGCGATTTCCGCATCCGTCATCGGCGCATTGTGTACAAAGTCAAAACGGGTTTTTTCGGTATCCACCAGGCTGCCTTTTTGCTGCACATGCTCGCCCAACACTTCACGCAAGGCTTTGTGCATCAAATGCGTAGCAGAGTGATTGCGCATGGTACTGGCACGGGCCTGCAAGTTGACTTTGGCTGTCAGACTGTCGCCGACCGTCAGCGTACCGGTTTTCAACACACCATGATGGCCGAATACCGCCGCCTGGATTTTCTGCGTATCTTCCACGGCAAAAATACCATTGGCTGACTTGAGTTCGCCACTATCACCAATCTGGCCGCCGGACTCGGCATAAAACGGGGTGTCATCCAGCACCACTACTCCGAGGTCACCTTCGTTCAGGGTCTTCACCGCGCTGCCGTCTTTATACAACGCCAATACTTTGGCCGGCGTTTCCAGCTTCTCATAACCATGGAAAATGGTAGCCTGCCCTTCATATTCCAGATTTAGCGCCATCTTGAATTTACCGGCAGCACGCGCCTGCTCTTTCTGGCGTGCCATGGCAGCATCAAAACCAGCCGTATCCACCGTCACACCGCGCTCGCGACAAATATCTGCAGTCAAGTCGAGCGGAAAACCAAAAGTATCATGTAATTTAAATGCCAGATCACCGTTAAAGACGGCCGGGTTGGTGGCCAGTTCTGCTTCCAGAATCTGCATGCCGTTTTCAATGGTTTCAAAGAAACGGTCTTCTTCCTGTTTGAGGATGTCGGTCACACGTGCCTGGTTGCCGACCAGTTCAGGATAAGCCTCGCCCATTTCCGCTACCAGATCCGGTACCAGTTTATGGAAGAAAGCTGCGCGACAGCCTAATTTATAACCGTGACGGATCGCGCGGCGGATAATACGGCGCAACACATAGCCACGACCTTCGTTACCCGGAATCACGCCATCGGCAATCAGGAAGGAGCAGGCCCGGATATGATCAGCCAGCACTTTAAGTGACGGGCTGGCCAGATCAGCCGTCGCGGTTTCACGCGCAGCCGCTTTGATCAGCGCCTGGAACAAATCAATTTCGTAGTTGGCATGTACGCCCTGCAGCACTGCAGAAATACGTTCCAGCCCCATGCCGGTATCTACCGATGGTTTTGGCAATGGATGCATTACACCCGCTTCATCGCGGTTGAACTGCATGAACACATTGTTCCAGATTTCGATAAAACGGTCGCCATCTTCGTCCGGACTACCAGGAGGGCCGCCTGGAATATGCGCACCGTGGTCATAGAAAATCTCGGTGCAGGGGCCACAGGGGCCGGTATCGCCCATCATCCAGAAATTGTCAGAGGCATAACGTGCGCCCTTGTTGTCACCGATACGCACAATCCGGTCTGCAGGCACGCCAACTTCCTTGTGCCAGATATCGTATGCCTCATCATCTTCCGCATACACCGTCACCAGCAGGCGCTCTTTGGGCAGGGCATAGACCTCGGTCAGCAATTCCCAGGCGAAAGTAATCGCATCGCGCTTGAAATAGTCACCAAAGCTGAAATTGCCCAGCATTTCGAAAAAAGTGTGGTGACGTGCGGTATAGCCAACATTCTCCAGGTCATTGTGCTTGCCACCGGCACGCACACATTTTTGTGCGGTCGCCGCGCGGGTATAGGCACGCTTGTCAAAACCCAGAAATACATCCTTGAACTGGTTCATGCCGGCATTGGTGAACAGCAGGGTCGGATCACCATGGGGCACCAGCGAGCTGGAAGGCACCACCTGATGACCTTTAGACGCAAAAAAATCCAGGAAGGCCTGGCGGATTTGCTTACTGGAAGGATTACTACCGTACTTAACTGTCGTCTTCTGGACTGTCATTTTCTGCGTGTCTACTTAAAATTTTCTTGATCACATCAAACGTAAACCCCCGGCTTTGCATAAAACGGGCCTGTTTTGCCCATTCCTCACGTGTTGCCGGAGACGTTTTAAACTTTTTGCGCCAGATCTCGCCGGCGCGTTCTACTTCATTATCCTGCAGGCTGACAACTGCTTCGGCAATCAAAGCGTCGTCCACACCTTTTTCACGCAATTCATGCGCAACACGCGCAGCACCGAACTTGCTCTGCCTGGCATGCACTATTTGCTCCGCATAACGCGCATCACTCAACCAGCCACGCGTTTTAAAATCAGCAATCAAGGCAGGGATATCATCTGCTTCAGTGGCATAACTCTTAAGCTTGTGTGTCAGCTCTGCGGCAGCATATTCACGCTTGCTTAAATACTCCAGCGCACGCTGACGCAGTGATTTTTCAGGCGGCTGACGCAAGCGGCTTAGTCGTCCTCAGTTCTGGCAGCGGTCATGCTATCCGCCAGAATATTGGAGTTTTCGCGAATCCTGGCTTCAATTTCCGCAGCAATGGCCGGATTTTCACGCAGGAACTCTTTGGCATTTTCCTTGCCCTGGCCGACTTTTTCACCGTTGTAGCTATACCAGGCACCGGATTTTTCAACCAGTTTAAGGTTGGTACCCAGCTCAATCACTTCGCCCAGACGGGAAATACCTTCACCATACATAATGTCGAATTCGGCTTGCTTGAACGGAGGAGCCACCTTGTTCTTGATGACTTTGACCTTGGTTTCGGAACCAATAATCTCGTCACCCTTTTTGATAGCGCCGGTACGACGGATATCCAGTCGAACGGAAGAGTAGAACTTGAGTGCATTACCACCAGTCGTGGTTTCAGGATTACCGAACATGACGCCGATTTTCATGCGAATCTGGTTAATGAAGATCACCAGCGTATTGGTACGCTTGATGTTACCGGTCAGCTTACGCAATGCCTGCGACATCAGACGTGCTTGCAGGCCCATGTGGCTATCGCCCATTTCACCTTCGATTTCGGCACGCGGGGTCAAGGCCGCCACCGAGTCGACGACGACGATATCCACCGAACCGGAACGTACCAGCATATCGGCAATTTCCAGCGCCTGTTCGCCTGTATCCGGCTGGGAGATTAACAAATCGGGCACGTTAACGCCCAATTTGGCTGCATACTGCGGATCCAGGGCATGTTCAGCATCAATAAAAGCGGCCGTACCGCCCAGTTTCTGCATTTCTGCAATCACGGACAAGGTCAGCGTAGTTTTACCGGAAGATTCAGGACCGTAAATTTCAACGATGCGCCCACGGGGCAAACCGCCTACACCAAGTGCAATATCCAGGCCTAGTGAGCCGGTGGAAACGACCTGTAAATCCTCACCGATATCGGCATCGCCCATGCGCATAATGGAGCCCTTGCCAAATTGCTTTTCAATTTGAGAAAGTGCTGCGGCGAGTGCCTTGCTTTTATTGTCATCCATGCTGGGGCCTTTGTCTGGTAAGAAAAATGAGCGCTTGTTTTAAAACGCTATATAATCAGGTAAATAACTGCTAATTATTTCATAAATCGACCATCAGTGAAATGGCATTCGAACGTTTTCATGCAGCGAATGGTCAACTGTTTAAAAGGGTGTGCGTTAAAGGTTCAGAAAGTCGTCATGATTTCCCATTGAGAGGAGCACTTATGAGAGTCGCACAATATATTTTAGGCATTGCACTAGGTGGCATTGCCGCACTGGCGCATGCTGACAGCCACTGGTCTATCGGTGTCGGAATTGGTAATCCTTACGCTCCGCCGCCTGTTTACTATGCCCCACCGCCCGTTTATTACGCTCCGCCACCAGTCGTCGTTTACAGACACCCGCAGAGCAGTTATTACGGCGTACCAGGCGTAGCTTATGCACCGCCGGCCCCAGGGTTCATCCAGTTCTCTTATGGCAATGGCTACCGCGGTTATGGTCATGGCCACCATGGTCGAGGTGGCTGGGGGCATGGTCACCGACACCGCTAAACTGCTGCTCTAGCCTGCTTTAACAATCCTGCCAGCAAATAGCTGGCAGCCTGCTCGCGGATTTCGGTCCGCGTTCCTGCAAAATATTGTGTCTCCACCCTGATCTGCACCGCCTCCCCCATACGTTCACGCGCTGCCCAGCCAAAACACACCATGCCTACCGGCTTTTGCAGTGTCCCGCCTCCCGGGCCGGCGATACCGGTAATAGCACCACTGATGTGTGCCAGGCTATGCTGCAAGGCTCCCGAGGCCATCGCTTGCGCCACAGCTTCACTGACTGCACCATGCTCGGCAATTAATGTCGCCGGGATACCTAGCATGGCTTCCTTGGCCGCATTGCTATAGGTTACAAATCCGCGGTCAAACCATGCAGAGCTGCCCGCAATCGCCGTCACTGCCTGCGACACCATGCCGCCCGTGCAGGATTCAGCCAGAGCCAATTGCCACGATTTTGCCTGCAACGCAGCACCTAACTCGCCACCAAGCTCCTCAAGAGTCTGCACTATATCCCCCACCTGAGCAGTTGCAACACCACAATCGCCATGATTGCTGCCAGCACATCATCCAGCATCACGCCCAATCCTCCCTTTACATGCCGGTCCGCCCAGCGGACAGGGAAAGGTTTCCAGATATCAAACAACCGGAATAGCGCAAAAGCAGCCACCGCCCAGCCCCAGCTGTGTGGTAAGGTGGTGAGCACGCCGGCCATGGCGACAATCTCATCCCAGACAATGGCACCATGATCGCTCACACCCAGCGCACGTCCTGTGAACTCGCAGCACCAGATCCCCAGCATGAACAACAGCAACAAGCCCAGCCATTGCTGCAATTGCGGCAGATCCATCAGCAGCCAGAACAACGGGAATCCAACTAAAGTGCCTACCGTCCCCGGCGCTTTAGGAGACAACCCGCTACCCAGCCCCAGACTGAGAAAGTGCAAAGGGTGTGAAACAAGCAGCCCGACATCCGGTTCGGCGCGTAAAACGCGGGTATCAGCCAAAATGGTTATATCCTTTCTTTGACAATTCAATCTGCCTTTCATCATCAAATACGGTCAGTCCGGGCGATGCGGTGATTTCACCAATGCGGGTTAATGAAACACCCAGCGTTTCTTCCAGTTGCAGTATCTGCTCCCGGCGTGCCGGTGAAGCGGTAAAGCACAACTCATAATCATCCCCGCCAGCCAGCACAGCCTGCTGCAGCACTGGCATGGGTATCGTCGCCAATAACTCTGGCCTGGGAAACAGCCGCCAGTCCAGTTTCGCACCTTTGTGAGATGCCTTGAGGATATGCTGCAAATCTGCCAGCAAACCATCTGAAATATCCAGCGCGGCATGGGCGATCTCGCGTAATGCCAATCCCAGCACCACCTGTGGCCGGGGATGATGCATGGCTTTCGCCAGTTCAGCCACATCCTGCGTCTGCAGCGCGAGCCTGCCCATACGATGCTGCAACCATAATGCTGCCTGCCCCAGTGTGCCGCTGATCCAGATGTCATCACCGGATTGAGCCCCACTCCGCCTCAGGGCTTTACCTGCAGGGACTTCCCCCATGATGCTGATAGCAATATTCAGTGGTCCGCGTGTCGTATCCCCGCCAATCAGCGAAACACCATAGGTGTCGGCACAGGTAAACAATCCCTGACTAAAACCACTTAACCAGGCCTCATCCACTTCAGGCAAGGCAATCGACAAAGTGGCCCACTTCGGTTCTGCCCCCATGGCAGCCATATCACTGATATTGACCGCCATGGCTTTCCAGCCAATCGCGCCAGGATCCGCATCGGCAAAGAAATGCGTGCCGGACACCGACATATCGGCAGAAACCGCCAGCTGATAACCGGGGCGCACGCGAAATAATGCAGCATCGTCTCCTACGCCCAGATCCGCGTTTACAGGCCGCGTAAAATATCTGGCAATCAGGTCAAACTCAGCCATAACGCTTGCTCCACCAGCGCAATAACGGCGGCATGACCAGCCAGGCCAGCGCAATCCCCGACAGATCGGCAAACCAATCATAAACACTGGGCTGGCGGGTGATGGTCAATACACCTTGCAATATCTCCATGAGGGCGCCGAATACAGCGATACCGGCCATGATGGCAAACCGTTTTGCCGGAAAAGCCAGCAAGCCCCAGAGGGTCAATCCGCCAAAAGCGGCAATATGCTGGATTTTGTCTTTGTAAACCGTTCCATCATTCGCTGGCGGCATTTCCATCAGCAATAAATAGGTCAGTACGGCAGTGCATACGATAAAAATCAGTGCAAGACTTTTTCTGGCATCCATATGAATCTTGCTTCAATGACGTTTGGCAGATTTGGGCCTGAAAGCCTTGACCACCTGTTCGTCTGTTTCAACATAAGGCATGGGCTGATTGGCCGTGGCCAGCAAATCCAGGCAATACGGCACTGCCGCAAAAATACCCGGCACAATCACATCACCCTCAGCATTCTTCAATCCTTCCAGGGTTTCCTGAATAGATTTGGGTTGTCCGGGCAAGTTGATAATCAGGCATTGTTTGCGAATGACGGCTACCTGGCGCGACAAAATCGCAGTCGGTACAAAGCGCAGGCTGATTTGCCGCATTTGCTCCCCGAAGCCTGGCATTTCGCGATCGGCAATCGCCAGCGTGGCTTCAGGGGTTACATCCCTGAGTGCCGGACCGGTGCCGCCGGTGGTCAATATCAGATGGCAGGCCTGCTCATCCACCAGTTGTACCAGTGTTTGCGAAATCGTTGCCTGTTCATCCGCGATCAGCCGCGTGACTATTTCAAAAGGAGATATCAAGGTTTTCTCAAGCCAGGAAGACAATGCGGGAATGCCCTTGTCCTCATAAATACCTTGTGAAGCGCGATCACTGATAGAAACCAGTCCGATGCGCGTACGTTGTTCTTGCATAACTTTAAGGTCTGTATGAATTTGATTTGTGTTAATCTGGTCTGTGTAACTGCACCGCTACATCATAACATTACCGCCTGCCATTATTATGGAGAATGCAATGAAAGCCCTATGCAATTTCATGCGTCAGATCGTGCAATCACTAGGCCTGAGTCTGTTTTTGCTGGGTGCATGCTCAGTCACACAGGCTGAAGAAAATCCATACGCAACTTATTATCATACGCAGAGCCCGGCCCATTTGCATTCATTGCAACCGCATCCCGAACCAAAACTTTTTTCCGGCAAGCATCCCAATACGGACAATATCCAGATGCTGGAAGACGGTTATGACCTGATGGGATTCAGCGCGTTCGACGCTGGCGATATTGCACCGGCGCAAGCCATTGCCCATGGTCGGAATATTCAGGCAGACAGAATTCTGGTCTACGTTAAAAAGGCAGAAGATCAGGAAAGCGACGAAAACACGCAAACATATCACTATTATGCAACGTTCTGGAGCAAGCTTCCTCCAGCGGCATTAGGTGTTCATGTCATTAAACTGGCCCTCCGCGAGGCGACACGCAAAAATGAAGCCTCGGCACCCGCGACGCCAAGTGCGGGAGTGCGGGTGATTGCAGTCATTCACGGCTCAGTGGCCGAAAAAAACGGCATCCAGCGCGACGACCAGCTACTGAGCATAAATCAGGAAAAAGTGGAGGATGCGGCATCTTTATCCACCCTGGTCAGAAAACTCAAAGGCAAAACTGTCACCGTTCAACTGCAGCGTGACGGCGAGCCCTTGTCCATTCAGCTCTCTCTTTAACGCTCAACCTTGATGTATGCTTTGTTGACAGCATAAAATAGAAGTAAAAACAGAAAGTGCTTTATATGTTTCAATCGACGTTCGAGTATCAGGCTGCCGCAGAGGCTTCTGGTCAAATCAATGATATCCAGTTTCTACGGGCACTGCTGGATGATATCCGCCCGCACAATGCCTCTGATATAGATAGCGCCAGCAAAGCCATACAGGCCCTGTGCTTTCTGCTGCAGCAGCATCCGCAATTTGCATTACTGTTGCGCAACAGCCTGTTACGTCTGCTGAATGAAAAAAACGTCATCTCACTTTATTCAGACCATGGCATTCAGTCAGACCTCGGATTTTTCACGGAAATATACCGGCGTATTTCCCACACTGTGCTGCCCAATGTACCAGACCCGCGCTACCTGAAAGATGTATTTGGCCAGATTTTCCATCAAAGCAGTGATGCCGACTGGGTCACTGCTGTGCCCAATACGGTCTGGCGTGATTTCATCAACACGCTGGCAATTGCGAAAGGTGATGCTACCCAGCAGGCAAGCTGCATTCAGGCGCTCAAAGATGCGCTGCAGGTGCTTTCCTATCGCCTGTCGGCATCAGGCCTGGATCCCGAACTGCTTTTGCAGCATGAAGATCTGGAAAACAATGACTCGCCATTTATTACCCAGAATATTGAGGTCCAGACCTTTCTCACACTGACAGAAACGACTGCGGATGACATTCAGCACATTTACAATGTACTCAAGCGTTGTGAGTCACTGACCCATGAAATTCGCAAAGCCAATGCCAAGACAGGCACCAGTATTTCACTGACTGCATTAATGCAGAGAATGCTACAGCAAATTCAGCGCATGCAATTAGTGGTGGATATTCTGCACGGACTGCTGCTTAAACACGATGTCAGTGATGCGATTACACGACTGTTCAAACAGCTCGTTTACGCTGAATGCAAGAAAAACAACTTGTCCGAATACTGGCGCCACAACACAGAATTACTGGCATTACGCGTCACGGAGAATGCCAGCCATACCGGCGAACACTATATTGCCCAGCACCGCCAGGAATACTTCAAGCTGATGCGCTCGGCCATGGGGGCCGGCGTTATTATCGCCTTGATGGCCATGTTCAAGATCATGGTAGCCAGTTATCATTTGCCGCCCCTGACAGAAGCCATTCTGTTCAGCCTTAACTATGGGCTTGGATTTGTCCTGATTCACTTGTTGCACTTCACCGTCGCAACCAAACAGCCGGCGATGACAGCTGCCACCATCGCTGCCACCATTGATGATGGCGGGCACGACAGCAAAAACATTCGCAATCTGGTCAATATTGTGTCGCAGACGATCAGCAGCCAGACCATCGCCATTCTGGGTAATGTAATTGTAGTGATTCCGGTGGCTATTCTGATTGACTGGCTGGCCGTGCAATACAGCGGTCACCATTTTGTTAGTGAAGCCAAGGCGCATATCCTACTGGATACCAACAACCCGCTCATCAGCCTGACTGTGCTATATGCCGCCATTGCAGGGGTGTGCTTATTCCTGTCCGGACTGATTGCCGGCTACCATGACAACCTCGCCGCCTACAACCGTATTCCCGAACGGATTGCCAACCTGCCCCGCCTGCAGCGCTGGCTGGGTAAAGAGCGCCTGTTACGCATTGCAGACTATATCCGCCATAACCTGGGGGCATTGGCCGGCAACTTCTACTTTGGCTGCTTGCTGGGCTTTGCTTCCGGACTTGGTGTCATGCTGGGACTGCCACTGGATATACGTCATGTGACCTTTGTCGCGGCCTTTACAGGCTACGCATTCTCGGCACTGGATTTTCAATTAAGCTATTACCTGATAGGCACGGCATTACTCGGGATAGTCATTGTCGCGACGGTTAACCTGCTGACCAGTTTCGGACTGGCTATTTACGTTGCCATGAAGTCCAGGCAGGTCCGCTACAGACACTGGAAGGCATTTGTGCTGGAATTACTGACTTCTCTTTATCGCCACCCCGGCAAATTTCTGCTGCCTCCACAACAGTCGGAAGCCTTGTTGCCTCCACACAAGCCGGAGGCCTGACCTTCAATCGCGGTGGCCGGTGGCCATCGCAATGCCTTCCCTGCAAATCGCAGCGCTATTGCGCAGCAAGCACGGCGTCTTTCTCAATCACAAAATAAAGTACGCCGTCTTCCTTTTTAAACAGAAGTAACTTTGCGGGATGATTATTAATCAGGTTGCGGATATTTTGCTCGCTGCCAGGCGCTGTCGTTCTCACCAGTGCCGTTTGACCAGGCAATAAATTATCAATGACCTCTTTGGTTTTTAACATCGGTGCCGGACTGTCCAGGCCAGTCAAGTCAAACTCCATATCGATTTTGTGCTGCATGCCTTCCTCCTGAGAACTGGCTTCGTGCTTTAAAAAGCATCTTCAAAATAACTGCTCTGGTTTTTCAATAATGATTATTCAGCATCGTTATCGGGCACGATGCTGACAGGCTGTTCCATCATCTCACGGATCATTTTGAATAGTTCGCGGCTGCTTTTGGGTGGTTTATTCGCAACTGCCTCTTTTTGGGCATTGCGAATCAAGGTACGCATCTGCTGTACATCAGTGCCTGGAAATTCTGCAATAAATAATTCGAGCGCCTTGACATCCTCCAGCAGGCGGGTACGCCAGCGCTCCATGTGATGGAAACGGGCATTTTCTTCCTGGTGCTTGCCCTCCCACTTTTGCAACTGCTCCACAATCGGTGCCAGATCAATATCGCGCATCAGGCGACCGATATATTGCATCTGGCGGCGAATAGCCCCATTGGAAGTGATACGCTTGGCTTCTGCAATCGCATCAAGCAGGGCTTCTTCCAGGGGCAGCTTCTTCAGTTTGTCTTTAGGCAGATCCACCAGCTGACGACCAATTGCCTGTGCAGCATCTGCCTCGGCTTTTAATCGGGTTTTACTGGGTGGGGAATCATCAAACTGTTCTGCTGTCATGGTAAAAGCAATCTCGACCAAATCGGGTATGATAACAGTTTTAATCGTCTTTCAAAGAAACAAGCACCTCTAGCATGCAACTGGACCAACTGAAACAAATCGCACAAGACATCATTCAACTAGCTAGCCAGGCGGGTGCCAGCAGCGCGGAAACAGAAGTGAGTTTTGGCACAGGCCAGAATGTGTCTGTGCGCCAGGGTGAGACGGAAAACATTGAATACAACCGAGACAAGGGCTGCTCGGTCACCGTTTATTTTGGCCAGCGCAAAGGCTATGCCAGCACTTCCGATCTAAGTTTGCAGGCGCTGAAAGACACCGTGGAAGCTGCCTGCAATATTGCTAAATATACCGCGCAAGATCCGTTCTGCGGTCTGGCAGATGCGGAGCGCATGGCGACAGAATTCCCGGATTTATCCCTGCATCATCCCTGGCATATAGAAGTTGATCAGGCACTTGAATTGGCCAAACGTTGCGAAACAGCAGCACTGTCAGTCGACAAGCGCATCAGCAATAGCGAAGGTGCCAGCATTTACAGCCAGACAGGAGCCTTTGCCTATGCCAACAGCCATGGCTTCGTAGGCGGCTATCCAAGCTCGCGCCACAGCATCAGTTGCTCGGTGATTGCAGAATCCGCTAGCCAGATGCAGCGCGATTACTGGTACAGCAGTGCCCGTGATGCGCAGGACCTGGCCTCACCTGAACAGGTTGGGCAGATTGCCGGTTCACGCACAGTCAAAAGACTGGACGCCCGCCCTATCAAAACCGGCCAGTACCCTGTGCTGTTTGAGGCTCCGCTAGCCAGTGGCTTGATCAGTACACTGATCAGTGCCATTTCAGGCGGCAATCTGTATCGAAAATCCTCATTCCTGCTGGACAGTCTGGGGCAGACAATTGCCAGCCCAATCCTGCATATCCACGAAGACCCTTTTGTGCTCAAAGGCGCAGCCAGCAGTGCTTTTGACAGTGAGGGCGTGGCTTGCCAGCCACGCACCCTGGTGGAAAATGGTGTGTTGCAAGGCTATTTACTCGGTAGTTACTCTGCACGCAAGCTGGGTATGCAATCAACCGGCAATGCTGGCGGTGCGCACAACATCCTGGTTCGCTCTAGCGGGCAATCCATGGATCAGTTGCTGCAAACGATGGACACCGGCTTGCTGGTGACAGAGCTGCTGGGACATGGCATGAATATGGTGACCGGCGACTATTCAAGAGGCGCGGCCGGTTACTGGGTGGAAAAAGGTATGATTACGCACCCGGTGGAAGAAATCACCATTGCCGGCAACATGAAAGACATGCTCAAAGGAATTATCGCCATTGGCAATGATGTGATTCCGCATAGCTCCAGGCTCACAGGCTCCATTCTGATAGACCGCATGACCGTCGCTTCGGCAGACTGATTTCACGCAGATACCAGCAATAAAAAAGGCTTTGCGATTGCAAAGCCTTTTTTATTGTAATGATGAGCAGTGACTATTGCTGCGGGATTGTCTCTGCCACTTCCTGAGCCAGCAGGTCATTATCCACACTGGCAACGACATCCGCGGCAACTGCATCAGCTGATGTAGCCGATGTTTCCACTGGCTGCTGCCCGGCTTCGGATTGCTCAACCAATGATTGCTCAATTAATGGAGGCAACTCCTCCTGTGGAATCACTGTTGTCGTCTGGCTAACATCCGCAGCAACTTCCGGCACTGGCTGCTCACTCTCGATTGCAGAAGTCTCTTCCGCAACAGTTTGCTGAATTTCTTCAGTGGCTATGGTTGCCACCGTATCCTCAATCGGCACGGCAGACTGAAGCACTGTAGTTTGAGGAGAAGCCGGCTCAGACGACATGGACTCTTTGGCTGGTGGCTCTTCATCTTCAGGTTCAAACTCATCCTGCAACAACTCGGCCGGAACCAGTCCATCCTGTACCAGACTGGCACGACGTTGCAAATAAGCGTCACGCATAAAGGCGTAAGGATCAATGGAAGCATCATCCACAATATCTTTCGCATCCAGCAACTGGGTACGTTTATCCAGCAACTGCACCAGGCGTACCTGGGTATGTGCACGTATCTGACCGGTATTATGCAAATAGGTCACAGGATCAGACGTGACGGTATCAAACGCCAGGCCAGTCACATCGCGTACCGTGCTTGGTCCCAGAATCGGCAATACCAGATAAGGACCGGAGCCCACACCCCAATAACCCAGCGTCTGACCGAAATCTTCGTGATTTTTTGCGATATTGTCTTTACCGGCCACGTCAATAAAACCGGCAATACCAAATGTGCTGTTGATGACAAAACGACCGGCATCGGTAAATGCCTGGGCGAATTTCAATTGCAGCAGGTCGTTAACAATGGTGGTTAAGGTACCCAGGTTGCTGAAAAAATTACTGATCCCTGTACGCACGGGCTCCGGCGCAACCGCCTTGTAAGCCTTGGCGACAGGTTTCATGGCATATTTATCTGCCACATCATTAAACTTGTATATTCCCCGGTTGATGCCTTCCAGCGGATCTTTATTGGTGGTTGCACAGCCGGAAAGACCACACAGGACAGCAATCAATACAACAGTTTTTAATTTTTTCATATTCGTCTTATGTTTAGATGCTAAATCAAGCGCACTGAATAAATGCCCCGTCAAACGTCAAAACCATATCCTCTAACAACAAGTTGGCGACTGGTCTTTATCGACACTGCTTTGTAAAAACTGAAGTGTCGCAGCCAGTAAAATGACCTGACCAATCCCAAAGTAAAACGGCTTTATTCTACATCAAATGTCATTTTTGCTTCATATTATTTTTGTATAGCGCCAATGCCTGCTGGCGTTGTATCGCATGCGCCACTAATGGTACAGGATACTCCAGTTCAGGCGTGCTGATGAACATCTGCGGCTTGCCGGCATCCATCTCCCAGGGGGCATGGATGCGCTTCGAATCCAGTTCAGCCAGTTCCGGCACATATTTGCGAATAAATTTGCCTTGTGGATCGAACTTTTCGGACTGGGATTGCGGATTGAATATCCTGAAATAAGGTTGCGCATCACATCCCGTAGAAGCGGCCCATTGCCAGCCACCGTTATTGGCAGAAAAATCAAAATCAATCAGCTTTTCGGCAAAATACTGCTCGCCCCAGCGCCAGTCTATCAACAGATCCTTGGTCAGGAAGCTGGCCACTATCATGCGTAACCGGTTATGCATGTAGCCGGTCTGATTGAGTTGCCGCATGGCTGCATCAACGATGGGAAAGCCGGTTCGCCCTTCACACCAGGCCGCAAACCAGTCAGCATTGTTGGGAAAAGGTAACCTGTCATATTCCAGCCGGTAGGCATGCCCTTTCAGTTGCAAGTCTGGCCGGTGATAACAAATCTGGAAATAAAAGTCCCGCCAGATTAATTCATTAAGCCAGGTAGCAGCGCCTGTATTGCCAGCCAGCATCAACTGCCAGGCCGCGCGTGCCAGCTGCCGGATAGAGATGGTACCAAAGCGCAAATGCACCGACAGATATGAGACACCTTTAACCGCAGGGTAGTCTCGCGCTTCCTTGTAATCCTCAACTCTATCAAGAAAGTCAGCCAGCAATGTCTGTGCCCCGGACATTCCGGTTGGTAATTTCAGTGCATGCAGATTGGTGCGCTGGAAGCCCAGTTTTTCCAGAGCAGGCATCAATTCTGCGGTCATGCGTGCCAACGCATGCATATATTTCCTGACCGGATAGGCTTTAAGGTAAAACGCATCCAGCTTGGCCAGGTGTGCATTTTTATAGGGTGTGAATACGCTATAAGGCTTGCCCGTTTGCGTGACAATTTCATCCTGCTCAAAAATCACCTGATCTTTAAACAAATGCAAGGTTTTGCCAGCAGAGGCCAATGTTTTGCCTACTGCCTCATCTCTGGCAATGGCGATCGGCTCATAGTCCTTGTTGGCGTAAACAGCGCTCACATTCAGCGTTTGCGCCAGAGCAGGAATCTCCTGCCGTGCACATCCGTGCAGCACGATCAAATCACTGCCACGGGATTGCAGGGACTGCTTGAGCTCACGCACGCTTTCCCAGATAAACTCTACCCGGCGATCATGTTTATCGGTTAACGCATCGAGAATATCGGTATCAAACACAAAGGTGACATAGACCTGCGTATGCCGCTTCAAGGCATGGTAGAGCGCGGCATGATCGTCATCGCGCAGATCACGACGCAGCCAGACCAGAGCATTGGACATATTTATTCCCGATGATAAGGATGGCCGCTTAGAACCGTGTGCGCCCGGTAAAGTTGCTCGACCAGCATGACGCGCACCATACCATGCGGCATGGTCAGTTTGGACAGGCTGAACAGCCATTGCGCCTGTGCTTTCAGTTGCGCATGCAAACCATCTGCGCCACCAATCACCAGTGATACATCGCGGCCCATTGCCTGCCAGTCTTTCATTTTTTCGGCCAGTTGCAGCGTCGTCACGGCCTGTCCGCGTTCATCCAGTGCTACCAGATAATCCTTGCCAGCCACCTCCAGGATACGCTTGGCCTCGGCCTCCTGCACCACTTCGCTGTTTTTACCGGATGCGCGTTTATCAGGCTTGATTTCGATGATGCGGGTTTCCAGCTCGCGCGGCATGCGCTTCAGATATTCTGCACAGGCAGACTCCACCCAGCCAGGCATTTTGTGCCCGACCGAGATGATATTCAATTTCATGGAGTGTGGAGAGGATTAGGCAGCAGAGGCAGCAGCGCGACGCGACTGGGACTCGCTCCACAACTGCTCGAGATTGTAATAGGCTCGTGTGGCAGGCACCATCACATGAACGACGATTTCACCGAGGTCCACCAGCACCCACTCGCCATCCTTTTCACCTTCTATGCCACGGGTGTCAGCACCTTTTTCCTTGAGCTTCTCGCGTACATTGTCGGCAATCGCCTTGCACTGGCGGGTAGAGTTGCCGCTGGCAACAATCATATAACTGGTCACGGATGTCATCTGGCGCACATCCATGATCGTAATATCAAATGCTTTAATATCTTCCAGCGCGTCTACAACGGCCAGTTTCATGTTTTCCAGTGACAATTTATCGGTAGGTTCCATGGGCACACTCACTTGATTCAGGCAGCTTGTGCCGGAATATGGTTTTTCTTTTCGACGATACGGTTTTGCGCATCGACGTATATCAGTTGCGGATGATAACTGGCCAGCTCGGCTTCGGCATATTGCGAGTAGCTGGCAATAATCACCAGGTCATCAGGAGCGGCTCTGTGCGCTGCAGCGCCATTCACGGAAATCACCCCCGAGTCACGCTCGGCACGAATGGCGTAAGTCGTGAAGCGTTCACCATTGTTAACGTTGTATATCTGGATTTGCTCATATTCGCGGATATTGGCTGCTTCCAGCAAGGCTTCATCGATGGCACAGCTACCCTCATAGTGTAGCTCGCTATGCGTTACACGCACCCGATGCAGCTTTGATTTCAACATGGTTCTATGCATTGCGTCCCTTTAATTCGAATTCCCGACAGAGCGGAAAAGCTTGTAATTATAAAGTTATCAATAGCTTAGCGCAAAATAAATTTCATGATAGCCCGTCTTAGCTAAAGGTTGACCTCGCAATTATCAATCAACCGCGTATGGCCAAGTTTGGCTGCAGCCAAAATAACCAGTTCCTTCTGACTGGCAGATGGCACACGTAAATCATGCTGCGTGCGAACCGCCACATAATCAACCTGCCAGCCCTTTTCTTTCAATGCATGTTCAGCTTCGGCACACAATGCATCGTAATCACGCCGGCCTTGCTGCAGTGCAGCGCTCAGTTGCTGTATCTGTGCATACAACTGAGTAGCCTGGGTTTTCTGTGCCGCAGTCAGATAACCGTTACGCGAACTCATGGCCAGACCGGAATCTTCACGCATGGTGTCTGCACCGACAATATCAATATCAAAATTCAACTGCCGCACCAGGGACTTAATCACCATCAATTGCTGGTAATCCTTCTTGCCGAATACCGCCAGTTGCGGCTTCACCATATGGAATAGCTTGGTCACCACTGTCGCCACACCGGCAAAATGCCCGGGACGGCTGGCGCCGCACAAGTCATGCGCCAGAGAAGGCGGCTGTACAATCACCTGCTGCTGCAAATCCTGCCCGTCAAAATCCGGGTACATCTCCTCAACCGCAGGCGCAAACACCACGTCCGCCCCGACTGCCTGTAACTGTTCACAATCGGCCTGCAAAGTGCGTGGATAAGTACCAAAATCTTCATTGACACCAAATTGCAGCGGATTGACGAAAATACTGACCACTACAATATCCGCCCGGCTTCTGGCAAGACTCACCAGCTGACAATGACCGGCATGCAGGTTACCCATGGTTGGCACAAAACCGATACTTTTCCCCGCCTGGCCATCCAGAAAAGCGCGCAACTCGCGCAAGGTATGAAACAACTGCATGTGTGCGCCTCTGTTCTTACATATCATGGAAATGCCAGAATATAACACAGGCTCATGGCCTGACAGCCGGTAGCGGCAATTGACAAGCAGGCAAATCAGCGCCTATAGTCCGCTCATGCAATCCTGCTATTAATAACAAACAATGGAGTGAAAAATTATGAGTGTCATGTCGGAATTTAAACAGTTCGCGCTCAAGGGCAATGTCATGGATCTGGCAGTAGGTGTGATCATAGGCGGTGCATTTGGCAAAATCGTCGACTCTCTGGTCAATGATGTGATTATGCCCGTCGTAGGCAAACTATTCGGCGGATTCGATTTCAGCAATATGTATATCCCGCTGAATGGCCAATCGGCTGACCTGGCACTGGTGGAAGCCAAGAAACTCGGTGCTGTGCTGGCTTACGGCAATTTTGTGACCATAGTTCTCAACTTCATCATCCTGGCGTTCATTATTTTCCAGATGGTCAAATTCATGAACAGTCTCAAATCTGCTGAACCAGCGCCTGTCGCAGCAACACCGGAAGATATCGTGCTGTTACGCGAAATTCGTGACAGCCTGAAAAAATAATCCCGCACTACAGCAATAATAAAGGGCGCATTTGCGCCCTTTATTATTGCTATCGAAACTTCCCGCCAGCCAAAAACTAAACGGATTCGATCGGATAAGCTTCTTCCGGCAGTTTCTCCACCATTAAAACATGTACGCGCCGGCTGTCCGCGTGTACCACCGTCACGCCAAGATTATCTATACGGATATATTCGCCGCGTTTGGGCAGGTGTCCGAAATGATTCACGACCAGTCCGCCAAAAGTAGAAAACTCTTCATCACTGAATTCAGTGCCGATCGCTTCATTAAACTCGGCAATTTCCGTCAGGGCCTTGACGCGGTATTTACGCGCATCCTGCTGAATAATATTGCCGCCATCCTCATCTTCGTCGTATTCATCTTCAATATCACCGACAATCTGCTCCAGCACATCTTCAATGGTGACCATCCCTGCGACGCCGCCATACTCATCCACCACAATAGCAATATGATTACGATTGCTGCGAAACTCTTTCAGCAATACATTCAGGCGCTTGGATTCGGGAATAAATACTGCAGGACGCAGCATGTCGCGTAGCTCAAATGATTGATTAGCGTAATAACGCAATAAATCCTTGGCCAGCAGAATGCCAATCACATCGTTTTTATTATCTTCAATCACGGGGAAGCGCGAGTGGGCGGTTTCAATCACGAAAGGCAGGAAGCTTTCGGGAGGTTGTGCAATGTCAATCACATCCATTTGCGAGCGCGGGATCATGACATCCCTGACCTGCATTTCACTGACTTGCAAGACACCCTCAATCATGGCGAGCGAATCGCCATCCATCAGGTGGTTTTCATAAGCCCCATGCAGCAACTCAACCAGTTGCTCGCGGTCTTCCGGCTCGCGCAGAAGAAAATGACTTAATCGTTCTAATAAAGAGGGTTTATGTGACAACTTTTCCGGCTCAGAAGCCATACGTACTGCTGAAAACAGCATCCTATGTAATAAGATTGGTTCAAGCATACATGAAAACTGGTGAAGATGTCACCTTCACGCCGGCTCAACCGGTCGCTGAGGCCGAATTTCCTGCCATCGCTGGCGCTTGATGAAATAAATCTGCTAAATTAGCACCTATGCTGAATCGTCTTACATCCCTGCTAACAGCCTTTAGCCAATCCCTGCTTGCCAGAATCATTGCCGGGCTGATTATTTTTTACTTGCTGTTCGCCTGGCTGGCAGTCAATCCGCTGGCAAAATGGCTGGTGCCACGGATAGCTGAAACCAAGCTGGCCAGCAAAGCCAGTGTGGAAAAAGTAAGCTTTGACCCGTTTCAACTCACGGCGACCATTGACCGCCTTGCGCTGACAGAAAAAAGCGGTGCGCCACTGGCTTCCTTTGACAAGCTGGTGGTAGATCTGGAGTTCAGCGGCCTGTTTCACTGGGCCTGGAAGCTGAAACAGGTGGCATTGACGGCACCCCAGGTCAATGTGCATATCTCCAAACAGGGGCAACTCAACTGGGCGGACTTGATTGCCAAACTCAATGAAGATCCTTCCCCGCCCAGCAAGGACTTGCCACGCGTCATTATTGAAAGCATCGCCATCAGCAAAGGGGATATCGAATACAAAGACGACAATCACCCCACGCCATTACAGGCCTCATTAAAGCCGCTGGACTTTGAACTGGACGGATTTTCCACCCTGCCCAAAGACCGTGGCGACTATCTGGTTGCAGCCAAACTGCCATACCAGGGCGGCACCCTGAAATGGAAAGGCGACTTCGGCGTCAATCCGGTGGCTTCCAAAGGCTCGCTGGCTATTGAAGGTTTGCAAATTGCCAAAGTCATGCAATGGGTCAATGCCCAATCCTTGCCTTTCCAGGCAGAAAGTGGCACGTTCTCCAGTCAGTTCAAATACGACTTCTCCATGCCCAACCAGCAGCCAAAATTGTTGCTGGCAGATGCCAGACTGGCACTGAATACATTGGGAGGAAAACTCGCGCAAGGCGATCATCTCGCCCTCAATCAGCTGGAGCTATTAATCAAGCAGCTGGTGCTGGAGCAACAGCCGCATCCCGTGGTCACCACACAGGCGATTACAGTGAGTCTGGACCAGCTCAAGCTGCAAAAACCACAAGCTGACCTGTCACTGGAAACTGCCAGCCTGACCCTACCAAAACTCAACTTCAGCGCCAAAGACACTGTGCAAGTAGCCTTTGATGCACTGAACCTGCAACTCAACCAGTTACAATTGCAACATCAGCAACGTACGCTGTTGCAGTTACCACAGCTGGCTGTCGAGCAAGTCGGTCTGGACCTGGCAGAAAGGCAGGTCAACATTGGGAAAATCGCCCTGGCCGATGGCCAGCTGTCAGCCACCAGCCAGGCTAACGGCACACTGGACTGGCAACAAATCTTTGCAGCGTCCCCTGCGCAACCGGATAACAGCACAAGCAGCACGACTGCCAGTGCCGACCCGGCTGGAACAGAGCCGGAAAGTACGCCTTTCCACGTCGCCATCGGGGAAATTGCACTATCACACTGGCAACTGGCCTACCTGGACCAGCAGTTTGCCAAACCACTGCAAGCCTCTGTTGCCGACTTCAACCTGCATCTGGCACTGGATCAGCAAACCGGTTTACAGCTCAACAACATACAGCTCGAAGCCAATAAACTGGCTGTTCAGTCCGGGAAAACGCCAGTTGCTCAACTGGCAAGTCTGGCACTATCCGATGGCAGTGTCGCCCTGGATAACCAGAAAGCCAGCCTGGGTGCCATACAGTTGTCCGGACTGAAAACCAGTGTCATCAGGCAGGCAGACCAGCAACTTAACTGGCAAACCATACTGAGCCCCGCGCATGCTTTATCTGCACAGCGCAAAGCGGCCACACGCACAGCAACCAGTCCGACAGCCAAAAAACCGGCATGGGCATTTGACCTGAAACGTTTTGCGCTGCAACACGCGAACATTCACATCGAAGACCTGACGACGACTACTCCCATGCGGCTGGATGTCACGGATGGCATGGTAGAAGTGACTAGTCTGAGCCAGAATATGGCTCGCCAGGTACCGGTCAAGGCAAGTTTCAAAGTCAAGCAAGGCGGTAAATTCAGTGCCCAGGGCAAACTGTCACCGGCACCATTCACAACCAGCATGCAACTGTCGCTGGCCGACTTGTCACTTAAACCGTTTGCCCCCTATATTCAGCAAGCGGCAATGCTTAATCTGCAGGATGGCAGTGCCAGCATCAAGGGGAAACTGCAACAAACGGCCAAAGGCAATACCAGCTTTAATGGCGGTTTCAATGTCAATCGCTGGTCACTGGTAGAGGAATCCAGCCAGGAACCGTTCATGCGCTGGGAAAAATTACAGGGCGACGGTTTGACGCTATCGCTCGCGCCCAACCGCCTGCAACTGAACACGTTGACACTGAGCAATCCACAGACCAAATTCATCATCTACCCGGACCGCAGTCTGAACATGACCAAAGTGCTGCGCAGCCATGCAACGACAGAAACAACTGCCGGTACAGAGCCACCTGCGTCAACGCCAGCCACTGCGCCAGCTGATAACGTCGACACCAGCCCGGCAACCACCGCTGACACCAGCAGCCAGGATTTTCCTGTCGCGATTGATACCGTCCGCATTAATGATGCTGAACTGGAGTTTGCCGATCTTTCGTTACCACAACCATTTGGCACACATATTCACTCATTGGGTGGTGTGATCAACGGCATCTCCAGCAATCCGGCGTCCACGGCCCAGGTCGAGATGGACGGTAAAGTGGATGACTACGGCTCTGCCCGTATCCGTGGTTCACTGCAACCGTTTAAGGCCACTGAGTTCACCGATATCAAGCTGGCATTCACCAATCTGGAGATGAACCGCCTGACCCCCTACTCCGGCAAATTTGCCGGGCGCAAGATTGAGTCAGGCAAGTTATCCGTGGATCTGGGATACAAAATCAAACAGCGCAAACTGCTGGGTGAAAACAGGTTCGTCATCCAGAAACTCACGCTGGGCGAAAAAGTGGACAGCAAGGATGCTGCCGACCTGCCACTGGATCTGGCCATTGCCATTCTGGAAGATAGCGATGGCGTGATCGACCTGGATTTACCGATCAGCGGCAGCCTGGATGATCCAAAATTCAGCTATGGCAGCATAGTCTGGAAAGCGTTCACCAATATCATGACCAAAATTGTGACAGCGCCTTTCAGTGCGCTGGGCAAACTGTTCGGCAGCAGTGAAAAACTGGAAGCCATTGCCTTTGACCCGGGGCGATCCGTGATTGCCCCGCCGGAACTGGAAAAACTGCACGCGGTCAGCGCTGCGCTGGACAAGCGCAGGCAATTGAAACTGGGTATCGTACCGGGTTATGACACCGCTGCAGACACCCGCGCCATCCAGGAAACGACCTTGCGGGCACAAGTGGCAGAAGAAATGGGCGCGCGCCCGGAACCAGGCCAGGCCGCAGGACCGATAGACCTCAATAACCCGAAAGTACAATCTGCCATCCAGACGCTGCATGACCGCTTGACCAATAAAGGTCTGTTCAAACGTCTGGCATCCAAACTGGAAAAAGCACCGCCAGCCAGTTTTTATGAGCAGGCACAGGAGGCACTGACAACCAGCATACAGGTTTCAGAGGCTGACCTGCAGGCTCTGGCAAAAGTGCGCGCAGAAGCGATTGCCAAAGTCTTACATGAGGCAAACGTCAGTGACGAGCGGGTGGAGATTGTTTCGCCAACATCTGTTAAAGCGGATCATGAGCACGTGCCGGTCAAGCTGACACTGGATGTGCTAAAGCATTAACCTGCTCAATTCGAATGCCCGGATCACGCAAGTGATCTGGCTGGCAGGTGGAGCTACATCACCAGTGTCGCCAGCAAATGCTGGAAAAACCGCAACGCAGGCGACAGAATAGCACTGAGTATGCCGGTAAACAGCAGCGCAATTAGAATCAACATGCCATAACGTTCAATGCGCGAGAAGGCAATCGCCGCTTGCATAGGCAGCAAACTGACGGCAATCCTGCCGCCATCCAGCGGCGGCAAAGGTAGCAAATTCAATACCATCAGCACCAGATTGATCTGAATGCCGGCAATACTCATTTGCGCCAGGAAATCCTGCGCTGACAGCGGGAATAGCTGCACCCGTGCGAGTATCAGCCCCCAGCCCAATGCCATGAAGAAATTAGATGCCGGTCCCGCCAGGGCTACCCATAACATGTCCTTCTTCGGACGACGCAAATTGGCAAAATTGACTGGTACCGGCTTGGCCCAACCAAACAATATGCCACCCAGCATCACGCTCAGAGCCGGCAATAGCACCGTACCTATAGGATCAATATGCTTGAAAGGATTGAGTGTAATCCGCCCCATACGCTCGGCAGTCAAATCACCGAAGTATTTGGCAGCATAACCATGTGCAGCTTCATGTACTGTAATCGCAAACAGAATGGGTAACGCATAAGCGGCTATTTTTTGTATCGTTGTTAGTTCCATCTACTTCCAGGTTTCCATCATTTCATTTTCAAAATACCGGTTAAGGCCAAGGGGCTACACCGGCACGCACCAGTTCAGGCGGATCCTGAGTCAAATCCAGTACCGTCGTTGCACCTACATGCACAATCTCACTGTCAATCACGGCATCCACCTGTCGCTCCAGGGTTTCACGAATCTCCCAGCCAACGGACATAGGCACATCCTGACCAGGCAATTGCAGCGTCATGCTTAACAAAGGCGTATTCATGGCAGCCAGCAAAGCCTGTGTCACGATATGCCTGGGCACTCGCAACCCTATCGTACTGCGTTTGGGATGTTGCAAACGGCGCGGCACTTCCCGGCTGGCCTCCAGCAAAAATGTGTAGGCACCGGGTGTCATGGCCTTCAGCAGGCGGAACTGGCTGTTATTGACTTTGGCATAGGTGCCGATTTCAGCCAGGTCGCGACAAAGCAGAGTAAACGGATGTTCATCATTCACGCCGCGCAGTCGCCGGATGCGGGTTTGTGCATCCTTGAATGCCATGGAGCATATCAGCGCATAACTGGAGTCTGTCGGGCAGGCGACCACACCGCCCTGCTCCAATAACTGTACCGCCTGCTGGATTAACCGCGTCTGTGGATTCTCTGCATGAATGCTGAAGTATTGTGCCATTGCGGATTACTGTAATTGCTTGATTTCTGGCCAATCCTGCCATACCGGTACACAGCCGGCAGGCAAGTCCGGCAGGCGTCCCATTTCCATATACGAAATACCAGGGCCATGATAGTCTGAGCCTTGTGAAGCCTTGAGGTCAAACTGATGCGCCAGCCTGGCAAACTGGGCGTACTGAGGCGGCTGATGACTGCCGGTCACCACTTCCAGCGCCACACCGCCCTTATCCCTGAACTCATTCAATAACAAAAGCATATTCACAGAGCCGAGTTCATAACGCCCCGGATGTGCCAGCACGGCAATACCGCCACTGTTCTTAATCAGGGTCAGCGCCTCCTGCAGGCTCATCCATTCATGGCTCACATAACCAGGCTTGCCTTTGACCAGATATTTCTTGAATACGGATTTAACGTTCCTGGCATGCCCATTTTTCACCATAAACTGGGCAAAATGACTACGTGTGATCACGCTATTGCCGGCCATCTCCCTGGCCCCCTCATATGCTCCGGCAATCCCGGCTTTGGCCAGCCCTTCGGCAATATGCCTGGCGCGTAAATCACGTCCCTCGCGCACTTTGGCAAAAGCTTCCAGCAAAGGCGGATGCCGGGGATCGACACGCAAACCCACAATATGCAAGGTGCACTTTTTCCATGTCACCGAGATTTCAACACCATCAACAAAATGAATTCCGTGCTGTTCAGCCGCTGCTCGCGCACGAGCCAGGCCACTGACTTCATCATGGTCTGTCAATGCCAGCACACGCACGCCCTGCCGGGCGGCATACGCCACCAGTTCTTCGGGAGAAAGCAGGCCATCTGACATGGTAGAATGACAATGTAAATCTATGGGTACGGACATGATAGGTAAGAGATAATGCAATGATTCGAGAGAAGCCGGCCGCAGGCCTGCCCAGCACAACGAACTTTACAGTTTGACAGAAATCATAGCAAAATAGTGCCCTCACAGATAGCAGGAATTCAGTCGCCTGATCCTTACATGCAAGTCATTACCGATTTATTACCCGTCATCCTGTTTTTTATTGCTTACAAAAAAGCAGGCATTTTTGTCGCCACGGCCACAGCCATTATCAGCACTCTGGTACTGATGCTGGTGCTGTGGATCAAACGCGGCAAAATCGACAAAATGCTGATGATCAATGGCGCGGTCATTACTGTACTCGGTGGCATCACCTTACTGCTTCACGACAAGACCTATATTATGTGGAAGCCGACCGTCATTTACTGGATAGGTGCACTGGCATTGCTGTTCAGCCGTTATGCTTTCCGGCACAACCTGATTGAGCGCATGCTCGGAAAGATCATGGCGCCACCTGCCGGCATCTGGGACAAGTTGAATCTGTGCTGGATTGCCTTTCTGACCGGACTGGGTATTTTAAACCTGTATGTCGCCTTCCAGTTTGATGAAAACACCTGGGTCAACTTCAAATTGTTCGGCACGACCAGCCTGATGTTTGTATTTATCATCGCCCAGGTTTTCCTGTTAAAAGATTACTGGATTGAACAACAGACCCCTTCTGCCTGAATCACGGAACATACCATGCTATATATGATTTACGCCCAGGACACGGCTGGCAGCTTGCCATTGCGCCTGCAGCACCGACCTGCTCATCTTGAACGCCTCCAGCAGTTGCAAAGCGAAGGTCGCTTATTGCTGGCCGGTCCGCTGCCGGCCATTGATGCTGTCGACCCGGGCGAAGCAGGCTATAGCGGCAGCCTGATCGTGGCAGAATTCGATTCCTTGCAAGCCGCGACGGCCTGGGCAAATGACGACCCCTTTGTGCATGCAGGCGTTTATGGCAAAGTTTCAGTGAACCCTTTCCGAAAGACATTGCCCTAAAATGCTGCAGGCAGAAATTATCCAGCGCTTGCAGGTACTCGAACCGCAACAGCTCGACATCCAGGACGATAGCGCACTGCATCAGGGACACGCGGGAAACACTGGTGGCGGACATTTCACCATCACGGTAAAAAGCTCGCTATTTTCAGGGAAATCACAGATAATGCGCCATCGCATGGTCTATGAATGCTTGCAAGATTTGATGCCTCATCGCATACACGCACTCAGCATCAATGCATTACCGGCTGATGAGCCACCAGCCTGAAATAATTCTGTATTTTTATATTGCACCAATTCATATCATTTATAAGGATATTGCATGAAATTTTTGAAGATAATGTTGGCAATTGCCTGCTTCAGTGCCCTGCCACATGTATATGCTGCTGATGCCGACGCAATGGCGACCGTCAATGGCAAACCCATCAAGAAAAGCTGGGTTGACTTTATTCTGCGGGATGCCGAAGCCCGTACCGGCCAGAAAGCCAATGACAACATGAAGGCTGCAGTTATCAATGAGCTGGTAGGTTCTGAACTGGCATACCAGGAAGCGCAAAAAGCGGGCATTGATAAACAGCCCGATTTTATTGCCAGCGAAGAACTGGCGCGCCGCAAACTGTTAGTCAATGCTTTCCTGGCCGACTTCATCAAGAAAAACCCGGTGACAGACGCCGAGAAAAAAGAAGGCTACGAGCAGTATAAAAAAGAACTGGGTGACAAGGAATACAATGCCCGTCACATCCTGGTAAAAACCGAAGCAGAAGCCAAAGCCATTATTGCGGATCTGAAAAAAGGTACTGACTTCGCCAAAGTAGCCAAAGAAAAATCACAGGATCCCGGTTCCAAGGACAAAGGCGGTGATCTGGGCTGGTTCTCCCCGGCTGGCATGGTACAACCATTTGCCGAGGCTCTGGTTAGTTTGAAAAAAGGCGAAACCACACCTGCACCTGTGCAGTCCCAGTTTGGCTGGCATGTGATCAAACTTGTAGATACCCGTGCGTTGCAAGCGCCACCCTACGAAAAAGTACAGGATGGAATTGAGCGTACCATTCAGCAACGCAAACTGGAAAAATACATGTTGAGCCTGAAAGACAAGGCAAAAATTGAAGTGACAGGCGTAGAGAAAAAATAATCTAGTCAGTGCGTTTCATTGAATAATAAAAAAGCCAGTCCACTCCAGACTGGCTTTTTTAATTGCCACCGCCCTTTGTTTTAACAACAAGAAGTGTCACCTGCCTGCACAGAAGCATTTCTTTGCCAGGCAATCTAAGATAAAATCAAGAATTATTCTCATTTGTAGTCTGCACATGCACCTTGACGCACTTAAACCTGGCCAGTCTGCCATCATAGACCGGATTCATGCCGAACAGGCGCTTACACAGCGCCTCAGTGCCCTGGGATTCCGTTCCGGCAAACAGCTGGAAGTCATCCGCCAGGCTGCATTCAATGGCCCGCTGCATGTGCGCATAGGCTCAACGGATGTCATTATCCGCCTGCAGGATGCCAAGGCCATTCACCTGCACCCCATTTCTTCCAACCAGACAGAGTCCACCCCTGCATGAAACGTGTTGCCCTGCTCGGTATGCCCAATACGGGCAAATCCACCTTGTTCAATCGCTTAAGCGGTGCGTCGGCCCGGGTCGGCAACTGGCCGGGCATTACCGTGGACCTGATGAGTGCGAAAATCCTGCTGGGCGGCCATATTGCAGAACTGGTGGACTTGCCCGGCCTGTATGACCTGCACGGTTTTTCTGATGATGAACAGGTGGTCCGGCATTTCCTCAGCCATCATGCCGTGGATCTGGTGCTGATTATTCTCAATAGCGCCCAGATTGATCGCCAGTTATCGCTGGCATTGCAAATCCGTGCACTGGGCTTGCCGGCCGTGTTGCTGCTCAATATGGAAGATGAAGCCAAGCGTGCCGGCATCACCATTGATGCACAGGCCATGAGCAAACAAATTGGTATTCCGGTGCGCACCATCAGCGCCAAATATGGCCAGGGCTGCCCGGAAGCCTTGCAACTGGCCGCCCAAACCATGGCGCAACACCCTAACCAGACCACGCCTGAAACCATCGCTGGCAAACTGGAAATGGACAATGTCATTGAGCAGGAAATGCACCAGATTGTTGAACGTACCGTGCAATTCCCGCTGCAACTGAATCACAGCCTGACTGATCGTCTGGATAAAATATTGCTGCATCCGTGGCTGGGACTGCCCTTGTTTCTGCTATCGGTTTTCCTGTTGTTCCAGTTTATTTTCACTGTGGGAACGCCGCTGCAGGATGGCATGAGCTGGTTGTTTGACAGCCTGCGCAGCACATTGCTGGACCCT
The DNA here is from genome assembly GCA_966248215.1 of uncultured Methylophilus sp. Lineage (GTDB taxonomy): Bacteria > Pseudomonadota > Gammaproteobacteria > Burkholderiales > Methylophilaceae > Methylophilus. The sequence goes on from CBIMYT010000004.1 coordinate 35,925, forward strand.
GTACTGGCTGGCTTGCCTGCCTGGCTGAACGGCCTGTTGCTGGACGGCCTGTATACCGGCTTCAGCACTGTAGCGGCCTTTGTGCCTATAATTGTGCTGTTCTTCCTGGTCATGAGCATGGTGGAAGACAGCGGCTATCTGTCCCGCGCCGCCTTCCTGATGGATACGCTGATGGCCAAAATGGGGCTGGATGGCCGCGGCTTCGTCATGATGCTGATGGGCTTCGGCTGTAACGTCCCGGCCCTGATGGGTACGCGCGTGATGCGTAGCCGTCCCATGCGCTTGCTGACCATGCTGACCATTCCATTGTCGCTATGTTCGGCCAGATTGCAGGTGTTCCTGTTTATCATTGCGATTTTATTCCCACCTTCACAGGCCGCGCTGGTGTTGTTTTCACTGTACATGGTCAGCTTTGCCACCATTTTCATCACTGCCATACTGTTCAAAAACAAACTCGCCAGCCGTGAGCCGTTTGTGCTGGAACTGCCTCCCTACCGCTTCCCGACACCACAGCAAATCTGGATGCGTGGCTGGCAGGAGGTCAAACATTTCCTGTCCCGCGCGACCAAATTTATCGTTATCGGCGTGGTCATGGTCTGGCTGCTTACACACCTGCCCACCACCGCAGTGCCCGCCAGCCCCGAGACCTGGGCCGGTAGCATAGGCCGTTTCTTCGCGCCGGTGCTGGACCCGATAGGCATTGATACCGAACTGGCAATTGCGCTGATTTTCGGCTTTGTCGCCAAGGAAATTGTAGTCGGCTCGCTGGCGGTGATTTACGGCCTGCAAGGTGATGCACTCAGCCACCAGATCGCCGCCAATATCGACTGGGTACAAGGCATGAGCTTTATGCTGTTCACGCTGATTTACACCCCCTGCCTGTCCACCATTGCCACACTCAAATCTGAGAGTAAAAGTAATGGATTTATGTGGCTGTCACTGGTCTGGTCACTGGGATTGGCCTGGGTGATCAGCTTTCTGTTCTACCAGAGCGCCCGCGCGCTGGGGTACTAGTCTACTGATGCCTCGCTTAAACGGCCACCTGCATATGGCCGTTTTTATTGGGTGCGTGATTAGCCCTGCGTGACCACGCGCTTTCTGTTAAAATAACGGTTTGAATTTTCATTGAAAAATCCAGTCGTCACATGTCCAGTCAAGCGCATTTTTTTAGTCTGCGCGGCAGCGCCGCCCTTTCGCAATTCCGTCTAGATAAACTGTATAGCGCGCTCAAGGTCAGCGCACCGAACATCGGTCATATTTATACCGAGTTCGTGCACTTTGCCTTTAGCGAAACGGCACTGAATGCTGCCGAGCAGGACACTTTGCGCCAGATCCTGACTTATGGTCCGAAAACCGACATCGAATCTCCTAGCGGCGAACTGCTGCTGGTGATTCCGCGCATAGGCACGATTTCACCATGGGCTTCACGTGCCACCGATATCGCGCACAACTGTGGTATCAGCACCTTGCTGCGCCTGGAACGCGGCATTGCCTATTACGTGACCACTGCTAATGGCCAGCCACTGACCGATGCCGAAAAACAGACCTTGCGTGCAGCCATTCAGGATCGCATGACAGAAACCGTGGTGTACAGCCTGGATGATGCCGAAAAACTGTATCACCATGCCGACCCTAAACCGTTGTCCAGCGTGGATATTCTGGCTGGTGGCAAAGCTGCACTGGAAGCGGCCAACAGTGAGATGGGCCTGGCCCTGTCACCGGACGAAGTGGATTATCTGCTGGAAAACTACAGCAAGATGGGGCGCAATCCGACCGATGTCGAACTGATGATGTTTGCCCAGGCCAACTCCGAGCACTGCCGCCACAAGATTTTCAATGCCGACTGGGTGATTGACGGTGTACAGCAGGAATTGTCGCTGTTCAACATGATCCGCAATACGCACAAACTGAATCCTGGCAGCACCGTGGTTGCCTACTCTGACAACAGCTCCATCGTACAGGGCCAGAAAACCAAGCGTTTCTATCCGTCTGCCGACCAGAGCTACCAGTTTGTCGAAGACAATATGCACTACCTGATGAAGGTGGAAACACATAACCACCCGACCGCGATTTCACCGTTTGCCGGTGCAGCGACTGGTGCGGGTGGTGAAATCCGTGATGAAGGCGCCACCGGGATTGGTTCCAAACCTAAAGCAGGCCTGACCGGCTTCTCGGTTTCCAACCTGAACCTGCCAGACTTCCAGCAACCCTGGGAAACCAATTACGGCAAACCTGGCCGTATCGCCAGCCCGCTACAGATCATGATTGATGGCCCACTGGGTGGCGCGGCTTATAACAATGAATTTGGTCGTCCTAATATTGCCGGTTATTTCCGTACCTTTGAGCTGGAAACAACCGGTACGGATGGCAAGGCAGAAGTACGCGGCTATCACAAACCGATTATGCTGGCCGGTGGTGTAGGCAATATTGCTGACAGCCACAGCCATAAAAACAGCATTCCGGCTGGTTCAGCCCTGATCCAGCTGGGCGGCCCGGCCATGCTGATTGGCCTGGGCGGCGGTGCGGCCTCCAGTATGGACACCGGTGCCAACACCGAAAACCTGGACTTTGACTCGGTACAACGTGGCAACCCCGAGTTACAACGCCGGGCGCAGGAAGTGATCGACCGTTGCTGGCAGATGGGTGACAAAAACCCTATCCTGAGCATTCACGACGTCGGCGCGGGCGGCATTTCCAACGCCTTCCCTGAGCTGGTCAATGACGCCAAAGTGGGCGCGGTATTCCAGTTGCGTGATGTGCACAACGAAGAGCCCGGCATGAGTCCACGCGAATTGTGGAGCAACGAAGCACAGGAGCGCTACGTGCTGGCCGTGACGCAAGACCAGTTGCCACTGTTTGAGGCCATCTGTGAGCGTGAGCGGTGTCCGTTTGCCGTGGTAGGCGTGACCACGGAAGAGCGCCATTTAACTGTTGAAGACAGCCATTTCGCTAACAAACCGGTCGATATGGACCTCTCCGTGTTGCTCGGTAAACCGCCAAAAATGCTGCGCGATGTGAAATCCGAGCAGAAACACCTGCAAGCGTTTGACACCAGCAAAATCGATTTGAACGAAGCCATCGCGCGCGTACTGCGTTTGCCAGGCGTAGCCGACAAGACTTTCCTTATCACCATTGGTGACCGCACCGTGACCGGCCTGATTGCCCGTGACCAGATGGTAGGGCCATGGCAAGTGCCGGTCAGCAATGTGGCCGTCACTTGCGCCGGCTTTGAAACCGACATTGGTGAAGCATTTGCCATCGGTGAAAAGGCGCCATTGGCGCTGATTGACGCCCCCGCCTCCGGCCGCATGGCCATTGGTGAAGCCATTACCAATATTGCTGCCGCAGCCATCAGCGATATCGGCAACTTGAAACTGTCCGCCAACTGGATGGCACCTGCCGGCCATCCCGGTGAAGATGCCGCATTGTATGAAACAGTGAAAACCGTGGGCATGGAGTTGTGCCCGGCACTGGGAATCAGCATCCCTGTCGGCAAAGACTCCATGAGCATGAAGACAGTCTGGCAGGATGACGGTGAAAACAAAGCCGTGACCTCACCTATTTCACTGGTGATTTCTGCATTTGCCAATACGCACGATGTGCGCAAAACATTGACGCCACAACTGCGCACTGATCTGGGAGATAGCGAATTAATCCTGATTGATCTTGGCAGTGGCAAGAACCGCATGGGTGGCTCGGCCCTGGCACAAGTTTATGGTCAATTGGGAAATGCGGCGCCTGACGTAGACCAGCCCATCCAGTTAAAAGCATTTTTTGCCGCCATCCAGCAATTGAACAGTGATGGCAAGCTGCTGGCTTACCATGACCGCTCCGATGGCGGCCTGTTTGTCACACTGGCAGAAATGGCCTTCGCCGGTCATTGCGGCCTGGATGTGAACCTGTCCAGCCTGAGTGGTGACACAATCAGCACACTGTTTAACGAAGAGCTGGGGGCCGTTCTGCAGGTGCGCGCAACGGATGCAGCCATGATTGCTGTCAGCCTGCAACAAACACTGGGTAACTGCATACACCGTATCGGCCAGGTAAAAACCGGCCAGAACATTGCCATCACTCATGGTGCAACACGTTACCAGGCATCCCGGATTGATCTGCACCGCATGTGGTCGGAAACCACTTACCGCATGCAAAGTCTGCGCGATAACCCGCAGTGTGCGCAGCAGGAATATGACCGTCTGCTCAATGCTGACGACATGGGTCTGCACGCACACCTGACATTTGACCTGAATGACAACATTGCTGCCCCGTATATCAACACTGGAAAACGTCCGAACATGGCCATTTTGCGTGAGCAGGGCGTCAACGGCCAGACTGAAATGGCGGCAGCCTTTGACCGCGCCGGTTTTAACAGTATCGACGTGCACATGAGCGACGTCATCAGCGGCCGCGTATCGCTGAAAGACTTTGCCGGCCTGGTGGCTTGCGGTGGTTTCTCTTACGGTGACGTGCTGGGCGCCGGTGAAGGCTGGGCCAAATCCATCCTGTTCAACAGCCGTGCGCGTGACGAGTTCAGCTCTTTCTTCAATCGTGCCGATACCTTCGCGCTCGGCGTCTGCAACGGTTGCCAGATGATGAGCAATCTGCACAGCATTATTCCCGGCGCCGAACACTGGCCGCATTTCGTACGCAACAAATCCGAACAGTTTGAAGCACGTTTTGCACTGGTGGAAATCCTGGAGTCTCCTTCTGTTTTCTTCAGTGGCATGGCAGGCAGCCGTATGCCTATCGCTGTGGCGCACGGTGAAGGATTTACGGAATTTACTGATGTCAACGCAGTCTCAAATGTGTTAAAACAGCAGCTGGCAACCGTACGCTTTGTAGATCATGCGTCAACGCCAACAGAGGTTTATCCGTTCAATCCGAATGGTTCGCCACAAGGGCTGACCGGATTTACCACCGCTGACGGTCGTTTCAGTATCATGATGCCGCATCCTGAGCGTGTATTCAGGGCAGTACAGCATTCATGGCATCCGGACGACTGGCAGGAAGATGGTCCATGGATGCGCATGTTCCGCAACGCACGCAAGTTCGTGGGTTAAGCCATCAACGTTAATTAAAAATGAAAACCAGGTGTTTGGAGAGATTATGAAATTATTTAAATGTTTACTGACCTTACTGTCATTGTCCTTTGCGCTGAACGCATTTGCGCTGACAGATGATGAATATATGGAGTTTAGCAGCGCCATCACTGACGGCAATATGAAAGTGGTCAAGAAGTATATTGAAGCGGACCCTGCACTGGTTAACCAGAAGTTCTTTGCCTGGGAGCCCCTGCAAATGGCTGCATCCAAAGGCCAGCTGGAAGTCGTGAAATACCTGATTGCCAAAGGTGCAGATAAAGACTACATGCATCCGACCAGCCACAATACCGCATTTCACCTGGCCGCGTTTATCGGTGACGTCAAATTGATGAAGTACCTGGCTTCGGTAGGGGTAGATGTGAACAAGAAACTGAAAGACAATGTTTCACTGATTCGCTACTTCCGGGAAGAAAACGACCCCAAAATGGTTGAGTTGCTGACCCAGCTGGGTACCAAAGACGATGGCTGCCAGGAAGTGAAGTGCTTTACCTTCGAAGATTAAGGCGAAAGCTGGCAATCCATTAAATGAAAAACGGTCATGCTTACATCATGGCCGTTTTTTATTGGATGCCTGATGCTGAAAGGACAGATAGCCGCACCGCATTTGGCATAATGTAACCACAGTCACGTGCAGAATGGCCCTGTTTCCAGAATAATGGGCAAAATCAACACTATCCGGGGGAAATGATGACACAGTTGCATATCGGCCTGGCACTGCTTTGCTGCATGCCGTGGACAACTTCACTGCATGCACAGGATCACTCCGGCCAGGTCACCACCACGCTGGCCGCCTCCTGTGCTGCCTGTCATGGGCCGCAAGGCAACAGCCTGGGCGGTACACCTACACTGGCGGCCCTGAATAAAGACTATTTTATCCAGCGCATGCAGGGATTCAAAAACGGATCCATTCCTGCCACCGTGATGCATCAGCATGCCAGAGGACTGACAGATGAAGAGATCGTGGCACTCGCCAGCTACTTTGCGGCGCAACCGCGACAAACACCGTTAGCAGCCCCTCATCAGGTTTTCCAGGGGGCGCAATAATGTCAGAAAAAATCACTCCATCATCCGGTACAGCTTCGCGCAGACAATTTGTACGCTCGGTGATTTATGGCGGTCTGGCCTTTTATGGCATGCCGGCTTTCGCCCGTGCAAGCCGGCCACCCTTGGGTCACGTGGTCGTAATAGGTGCCGGTTTTGCCGGGCTGACGGCAGCCAAATATTTGCGTGAATGGAGCATGAATAATATCCGTGTCACCATCGTGGAACCGAATCCGCAATTTATTTCCTGCCCGCAAAGCAACCTGGTACTGGGCGGCAGCCGGACCATGGATGACTTAAGTTTTTCCTATGCGCTCTCGCGCAAGCAACATGACTTGCAATGGGTGCAGGATACCGTGACCGCCATCGATATCGCAAACAAGCGAGTGACGCTTGCCCGTGGCAATCTGAGCTATGACCGCCTGATTCTGGCACCCGGCGTGGATTTTGACTATAGCCGGATTCCGGGCATGACATCACCGGTCACGGACATTCCACATGCCTGGAAAGCTGGCAAGCAAACCTTGCTGTTGCGGCAACAACTGGAAAGTATGACGGATGGCGGCGTATTTGCCATGACCATTCCGCAAGGCGCTTATCGTTGCCCGCCTGGTCCTTATGAACGCGCCTGTCAGGTTGCTCATTATTTCCGGCAGCATAAACCGCGCAGCAAGGTCATTATCCTGGATGCCAATGCCGACATCACCTCTAAAAAAGGCCTGTTTTTGCAAAGTTTCCAGGGACCATACAAAGACATCATTGAGTACCACAACAACAGTGAGATTATTCAGCTGGAAGCAGGCAGCAAAACTGTCAAAACCGATTTCGAAACCGTACAGGCAGACGTATTGAATGTCATCCCGCCGCAGCTGGCAGGAAAAGTCGCGCAAAGTGCCAGCCTGGCCAATGTTGATCAGCGCTGGTGCGAAGTGGATTTCGTCACCTATGGCTCCAGTGCGCATAGCGATGTCCATATCATAGGCGACAGCATTTCGGCAGGCTTGCCAAAATCAGCACATATGGCGACTTCTCAGGCCAAAATCTGTGCAGCCGCCATTATCGATATCCAGGCAGGAATACCGCCGAATCCGCTGCCGGTATTTGCCAACACCTGCTACAGTTTTGTGGATGACAAACAGGCCATGCATGTGGCCAATGTGTACCGCTATGATCCGGTGAAAAAATCCATGGTATCGGCCGAAGGCGGCGGGGTTTCCACCCATGCGACTGCTCAGGAAGGGGATTATGCGCAGGCATGGGCCAGTAACCTCTGGGCAGATACATTGACATGATGCCTGATGTCACTTGCACCCAGGGCAGAGAACGTTGCCTGCGTGTACAATTCAGGAACCATCTGCCTGCGATACGTATCCATGATTTATCGGTCGGTGGCGATTGCCATCGATGGTCAGGACAGCGCCACTATCCGCATGCAAACACAATACATCTCCCGTTTTAGATTTCAGCCATCCGAACGGGAGTCTACAGGAGCAAACTATGAAAAGAGTATTACTGTCCATCTTATGCCTTGGCTGGATGGGAACTGTCCATGCAGCCAGCCAGCCGACGCTGGTAATCCAGGTGCCTGAAGCTTTTTACCAGCATCCGGTACATCTTTTACATCCCTATTTAAACTATTGGCACAACCGTGCTGAAACGGCAGAGGCGGTAGGCGTGGCAAGCTTCCAGTCGCATAATTTTGCGACTTCCAGTTGTGAAGCTGAGGCCAACGGTCAGGCATTGGTCGTGATTGAACCGAACATGTTTTATAACCCGCAAACCGGCATCTTTTATAGTGAAATCACCGCCAAAATTTATAGTGATCCAGCAGCCGGCAGTGCCCTGGGCAAACCGCTGATCTCAGTGAAGGAACAGGGCCAATCGCGCGGCTGGCTGACCTACAACGTTGAATATTTCACCAGCCAGTCATACCAGCAGGCATTTGACCGGGTGATTCAGCAGCTGCAGCAGAACCCATCTTTTCAGCAGATTGCACAGGCACCGGTACAAACCTACCAGAATTTGTGCACCAGCATTAACACTTTGTCGCAACCCAAGGCGTTCTTTTAGGAGCCACGACCATGCTGTCTCTTCCTGGTAATCGCAGACGCTTTATCCCTGTCCTGTTAACCGTCCTGCTACTGTCTGCAGGTATTCATAGCCAGGCGCATGGGCTGGATCCGGTCAATGGCTTGCTGACACCCGAATCTGTGGTACAGGCCGCTGACGGGAAAATCTATGTGTCCGAAATCAATGAGCCAGGGAAAGATGGAGACGGTCAGATCCGCGTCATTGACCATGGCAGTTCGTCCGTGCTCGTGCAAGGCCTGGACGATCCCAAAGGACTGGCTCTGATTGGCAGCGACTTGTTTGTAGCCGATAAAAACAGGATATGGCGTATCGCGCTCAATCAGTCTCCTGTCAAGGCAGAAGTGTACATCCCGTCCAGCGAGTTCCCCCAGACACCCCAGTTCCTGAATGACCTGGCCGCAGATGCCAATGGCAATCTTTATGTCAGTGACAGTGGCGATATCATGGGCACTGGCAAAGGCGGTGCCGTTTATAAAATCACGCCACAAGGCAAGCTCAGCCTGCTGATTGACGGTCAGGCAGATGCACGCATCCTGGCCCCCAACGGTCTGCTGGCAGATGCCAGGGGTGAACATCTAATGATCGCAGACTTTACTTCCGGCATGCTCTACGACTATGACATAGGCAAGCGCCGCCTGCAGGAAATCGCCAGCGGGTTTGGCGGCGCAGATGGTCTGGTCAGGCAGGCCAATGGCACCATTTATGTCAGCGACTGGAAATCCGGCAAAGTGTACCGCGTCGAGAATCACCAGGCTGTAGTGATCAAGGAAGGTTATCAGTCCGCCGCCGATATCGCCCTCAGCCAGGATGACCACCATCTGCTGGTACCCGATATGAAGGCTGGCATGCTGGACGTCATTCATTTGCGTTAATACGCAAATGACAGGCAAAAAAAACCACGCTTGCGCGTGGTTAAGTGAGAGGATACACACGAAACCGCATATAGCCGGAATGTGACAGCAGGGAATCCATCACATCCCAGTAATATGGCAGTTACTTGGTTTGCGCAGTTTTTTTGCCAACCTCTTTTGGAGGATTGGCCACTGGCTGCGCGCCAGCGTGTCTGGCAGTTCTGAGATGTTTTTTCACCCCAGACTGTTCCGGCGAAGTAGCGGGTTTTGCGATGACCGCAAGAGAAACCAGCAAGCACGGTAATACAATGCATATTTTTCTCATGACCGCTCCTTCATTGATTCTGGCACGCTCTTCAAATACTTATCGCTGTGTGACTCCCATCTGCCGTGTCACACAGCCACAATACGCCGCTCGGCTTACAATCAACTTACAAAACAGAAAAGATAAAGAATTGGGGTACACTGCGTTCATCAATCAATAGCGGGGCCTGGCCATGCGTTTATTAATTGTTGAAGATGACCTGGTCATCGCCAACGGACTGGTGCGCGTACTCACGCAGGCAGAATACGCGGTAGATCACGTCACAGACGGCAAACAGGCGTTACGCGCCATTCAGGACGATGTTTACGACCTGGTCATTCTGGACCTCGGGCTTCCATCCATGGATGGCACGCAAGTACTTTCCCTGCTGCGCCAGCAGGCCAATCCGGTAGCAGTCCTGATTCTGACAGCCAGAGAGGATATGACCACACGGGTGCAGGCACTGGATCTGGGGGCAGATGATTTCCTGACCAAACCATTTCACCTGGAAGAGCTGGAAGCACGCGTACGTGCGCTGATCCGTCGCAGCAAGCTGGGTAACAATCTCCCGCTGCAATGCGGCGACCTCAAGCTGGATGTGCCGAACAAACTGGCCAGCATTAATGATCTTGCCATTACACTGTCAGCACGCGAACTGCATTTGCTGGAAACCCTGATGATGCGTATGGGCAAGATCATTGCCAAGGAGCAGATCATGGAGTCGTTGTGCAATTGGGATGAGTCACTCGGTGACAATGCCATTGAGGTATACATCCACCGCTTGCGCAAAAAAATAGAACCGAGCGGAGCAAGAATCCGCACGGTACGCGGACTGGGTTATATGCTGGAAGCCGAGCATACGAGTTTTTAATGAAACCTCGCTCGCTTAAAAACCAGCTGCGCTTGTGGCTGTTATTACCCATGCTGGCCGTATTGGGCATTTCAGCAGCAATTTATTATTCCCGTGCCTCGTATTATGCCACCCATGCCTACGACCAGGCATTGCTGCGTACAGTATTTGCGCTCGCGGATGAAGTCGTGGTGGATGAGCAAAACAGGGTCGGGATTGAGCTGCCTGAAGTCGCGAGCCACCTGCTCAGCTATAACGAAGGCGATCATATTTATATCCGCATCACCGACCCTGAAGGTAAACTGGTATTCGGCGAACCGCATCTGCCATTACCGACAACATCCATGACCGGCAACCAGGAGATTTTCTATAACAGCACTTACAAAGGAGAACCCATTCGCGTCGTGACCTTTGCCCTCCCGCTCAGTGAGGCGTCCGATGCACGCAATATCCTGATCAGCATGGCGGAAACAACGGGCAAGCGGGATGCCATGGTCACGGAAATGGTGGAAGAAATGCTCTTGCCGCAAGTGCTGATAATAATACTGGCCGCCATTGTGATTGAACTGGGCATTTACTTTTCCCTCAAACCCATGCATACCCTGAAGAACGCCTTGCATAGGCGGTCCTACCGTGACCTGAGCCCATTGAATACCACTTCCCCGCCACTGGAACTGCAACCGCTGGTACAAGCCATGAATGGGTTGTTTGAGCGGGTTAAAACCGGCCAGAAGCAACAGCAGCAATTTATCGCCGATGCCTCACATCAGTTACGCACCCCTATCGCCGGGCTGCAGGCACAGGCCGAGCTGGCATTACGCAGCCATCCGCCGGCAGACATCCGCGAACCCCTGAACTTCATGTTGCGCAGCACAACGCGGCTGTCGCATTTAATCCAGCGCCTGCTCAGCATGGCCAGAACCGATGCTGCCACTACGCAGTTAACATTCCAGCCAGTCTCTCTCACTGCCATTATTTCTGAGGAATGCGCACGTTGGATAGGCCCTGCCACCGACAAGCAGCTGGAACTCGAAGTGTTGATTGAAACCACCGGCCAGGACACAGTGCGCGGTGATGCCTTGATGCTGTCCGAAATGCTTAACAACCTGCTGGAAAATGCCATTTTGTATACTCCGGAACAAGGCTTGATCCAGATTCGCCTGTGGTCTTCCGGCAAGGATGTATGGCTACAGGTCACGGACAATGGCATAGGCATTCCGCCCGAACAGACGGCACTGGTATTTGAACGCTTCCATCGCCTGAACCCCAATCAGGGCAATGGCTGCGGCCTGGGGCTGGCCATTGTTGCCGAAATTGCCGAGCACCACAATGCCAGTATCCATGTTGGCACCGGGCTGGAACATCCGGTCACGCACGACACAGGCAGTCAATTCACGGTAAAATTCGAGCGTTATGACGTCCTGCCTGAGAACCCTAGCCCTGCAAACACTGATCCTCAGTGATCCGCTATCAAAATGTACGCAGGTGCAGGCGCTGTGGCATGCGTTATGTGCAGGTGAACTACAGTCAGACCCTGCACGCCCGCTCATCGCACATGCAGCCATCCCTGGCAGACCGGCACGTCCTGCCCTGGTACCGCCCAAACAGGTCCAGCGCAGGGCCATGAATACTGCAGAAGGTCGTGCTGCCCTGATTCATGCCCTCGCCCATATCGAATTCAATGCCATCAATCTGGCGCTGGATGCAGTGTGGCGCTTTACCGGCATGCCGCATGACTACTACCGCGACTGGCTACAGGTCGCCAAAGAAGAAGCCTACCATTTCACATTGTTACGGCAACACTTGCAAAGCCTGGGGTTTGATTACGGCGATTTTGACAGTCATAACAGCTTGTGGGAAATGGTTGAAAAAACCCGCAGTGATGTGCTGGCCCGCATGGCACTGGTGCCCCGCACGCTGGAGGCTCGCGGCCTGGACGCCAGTCCGCCACTCAGGCAGAAACTGGCACAGGCTGGTGATCATGCCGCTGCGGCAATTCTGGATATTATTCTGCGCGACGAAATCGGCCATGTAGCCATTGGCAATCGCTGGTTTCACTACTTATGCCAGCAACGTCAGGTGGAGCCAATTGCGACCTTTGAAGCGCTATGTCTGCAATTTCAGGCCCCCAAACTGAAGCCGCCATTCAATCTGGAGGCGCGCAAACAGGCGGGATTCAGCGAAGTGGAGTTAGCATACCTGTACGGTAGCTGATTGCGGCGTGATACCTTCAGGGTAGGCTGCCAAACAATGCCATCATAAAAACAAAACGCCTCCCGTACGTAAAGGAGGCGCGGCTGCTCAGGGTCCGGACCGAGTCTTACATGGTCAGCAGGTTGGTGACTCCATCCAGCCCTGCCACATTCAAGGCATACCTGGCCTGTGCCTGCACCACAGGCTTGGCATGGTAGGCCACGCCCACTTCGGCCAGTGCCATCATTTTCAGGTCATTGGCGCCATCGCCAATCGCAATGGTCTGATTTGTGGCCAGGCCAAGCTGGTCACGCAGCTTGACCAGCTCATCGGCCTTGCGCTGGCCATCAACAATATCGCCCAGCACCTGCCCCGTCAGTTTGCCGTCAATGATTTCCAGTGTATTCGACACCGCGTAATCCAGCCCCAATGTCTGTTTGACATAATCGGCAAAGAAGGTAAATCCACCGGAAACCACCATGGTTTTAATGCCATGCTGCTTGCAACTGTTAATCCATGCCTGCGCCCCCGGGTTAAAGGTCAGCCGCTCATCAATCACACGTTGCAAGGCATCGGCAGGCAACCCTTTGAGCAAAGCTACCCGTTTGCGCAAACTGGCAGAAAAATCGAGCTCACCCCGCATGGCGGCTTCGGTAATTTCCGCCACTTGCGGCTTGAGATCCATCATGTCGGCGATTTCATCAATGCATTCAATCGAAATCAGCGTGGAATCCATATCCATCACACACAAACCCATTTTCTGCAGGCGATGCGCGTCTGCCACCAGCGCGCAATCCATGTGCTGCGCCGCACAGAACGCTTTCACTTCCGCATAATCGCCTTCCGCAACCGGCAGGTAATAGGCATGCTCCGCTATCTGTACAAACTGGGTGTAGCCACCGACCAATCCATGAATATGGGTGAGATGCGCCATGCTGATGGCAGGACCTTGAACCACTAAACGCATGATGAAACCATCTGAAAAATGAAAGCCTGGATTATACCAGTGGAACTCCCTCACATCCGACTTGTGACCGTTTGAACGCATTTGTGTTACAGAATTAATGCAAGCAGTGGTATGCTTTCCGGCATTTGAAACGTTAGACGTTGCAATTTCTTTGTTTAATATCAGGAAAAGTAATGAAACAAGATGCTCAAACATTGCCATGGTTAAACCTCCCCAATCTGCCGCTGCCGCTGAAAGCCCTGTTTGTCGGCTATTTGCTGGTGATAGGCATAGGTTTGTGCATGGCTGGCCTGCAAATCATGCTGACGCACGGCATGGCAGATGGCAAATTCGGCCTGTCCGTCAATGATATTGTGTACAGCTACTACGGTGACCGCAGCGGCACCAAACTGGCAAGTAAACTGAATGGTTCCATGTCGGACAAGGCTCCGCTGGAAGTGCGCCAGGACATCATCAAATGGGCACAACTGGGTGCACCGCAAGACCAGTGGGAATCCCATTACAAACAGGTGTTTGCCCAGCACTGCGTCATGTGCCACAGCAATATCCCAGGCATTCCTGATTTCACCAAATACGACGAAGTCAAAGCACGTGCTGAAGTCAATGAAGGTGCCACCATCAGCGGCCTGACCCGCGTGTCACATATCCACTTGTTCGGCATCAGTTTCATTTTCTTCTTTATCGGCCTGATTTTCAGTTTCGCCGTCAATGTACCGAGAATGGCCAAAATCATCGCCATCGCCTTCCCGTTCGCCTTCCTGATTGTGGACGTGCTGTCTTGGTGGCTGACCAAATGGTCGCCGCACTTTGCCTGGCTGACCATTATCGGCGGTATAGGTTACAGTCTCGCCTCCTCCTATATGTGGATTATCAGCATGTACCAGATGCTGATCCTGCCGCGCAATGGCAAAGTCTATGGCAATGCCTGGGCACAAGACCTGTAAGGAGCACGCAGGCACAACAAAACCGCACTGGAAGGTGCGGTTTTTTTATTTGCAGTCTGGCATTAGCCGGGTATTTGCGAGAAAATAGCAGCTTAATCATAAAAACAGTTGACGTTCATGAATCTGCACGAATATCAGGCCAAACAATTACTGCAAAAGTACGGTTTGGCGACCCCGGCCGGTCTGGTTGTTCAATCCGAAGAAGCCGCTGCAGCCGCCACCAAGGAACTGGGCGGCGACGCATGGGTAGTGAAAGCCCAGGTACACGCTGGCGGACGCGGCAAGGCAGGCGGTGTAAAGGTAGTGAAATCTGCGCTGGAAGCACAAACCGTTGCCGGCAGCCTGCTCGGCAAGCATCTGGTCACTTACCAGAATGCGCCTGACGGCCAGCCCGTGCATCAGGTGCTGGTCGAACAAACACTGCCAATCGCACGTGAACTGTATTTGTCCATGCTGGTAGACCGCACGCTGGAGCGTGTGGTCATGGTGGCCTCCAGTGCAGGTGGCATGGATATTGAAGAAATCGCTGCAACCCAGCCGGAAAAAATCCTGCAGGAAGTCTGTGACCCATTGAATGGCCTGGTGGATTACCAGGCGCGCAACCTGGCATTTGGCCTGGGCTTGAGCGGCGAGCAGATTGCCGCGTTTACCAAACTGGCCAAAGGTTTGTATAAACTGTTCAAGGATAACGATTTATCCCTGCTGGAAATCAATCCGCTGATTGTCACCACGGATGGCAAGCTGGTCGCGCTGGATTGCAAAATGATCGTTGACGATAACGCGCTCTATCGCCAGAAACCGTTTGCCGAAATCCGCGACTGGTCTCAGGACGATGCCAAAGAAGCCGAGGCACATCACAGCGGCCTGAACTATATTGCCCTGAACGGTAATATCGGCTGCATGGTGAATGGTGCCGGCCTGGCCATGGCGACCATGGATCTGATCAAGCTGCACGGCGGCATGCCTGCCAACTTCCTGGATGTAGGCGGTGGTGCCACGGCTGAAACCGTGACCAAAGCTTTCAAGATCATTCTGGCCGATCAGAATGTCAAAGCCATTCTGGTCAATATTTTCGGCGGTATTATGCGCTGTGACATTATCGCCACCGGCATTATCACTGCCGTGAAAGAAGTCGGCATGACGATCCCGGTCATCGTACGTCTGGAAGGTACCAATGTCGAACTTGGCAAACAGATGCTGCGCGACAGCGGTCTCAATATTATCTCGGCAGAAGGACTGACCGATGGCGCCCAGCAAGCCGTTAAGGCAGTCAAAGCAATCGCCAATGAAGCAAACGTAAGCGAAGGTGTGTAGTCATGGCAATTTTAGTCAATAAAAATACCAAAGTATTGTGCCAGGGCTTCACCGGTAAACAGGGCACATTCCATTCCGAACAGGCGCTGGCCTATGGCACGCAAATGGTCGGTGGCGTCACGCCGGGCAAAGGTGGACAACAGCACCTGAACCTGCCGGTGTTCAATACCATGCGTGAGGCGGTCAAAGAAACCCAGGCCAATGCCAGCGTGATTTATGTGCCGCCACCATTTGCGGCAGACTCCATCCTGGAAGCGGCAGATGCCGGTATTGAACTGATTGTCTGTATTACAGAAGGCATTCCGGCGCTGGATATGCTGAATGTGAAGGCGGCGTTGCGCGCCAATGGCACCAGGTTGATAGGCCCCAACTGCCCTGGCGTAATTACCCCGGATGAATGCAAAATCGGCATCATGCCCGGCAGCATTCACCAGCGCGGCAAGGTCGGCGTGGTTTCCCGTTCCGGCACACTCACGTATGAAGCCGTACACCAAACCACTGCGCTTGGACTGGGTCAAACCACCTGTGTCGGTATTGGCGGTGACCCGATCAAGGGCTTGAACTTTATTGAATGCCTGGAACTCTTTCAGAAAGACCCCGAAACAGAAGCGATCATCATGGTAGGTGAAATCGGCGGTAGCGATGAAGAAGCCGCCGCTGATTTTATCAAGCACCATGTGACCAAGCCGGTTGCAGCCTATATTGCAGGCTTAACGGCGCCAAAAGGCAAACGCATGGGCCATGCCGGTGCGATTATCTCCGGCGGCTCCGGTCGTGCTGAAGATAAAATTTCCGCCCTGGAAGCCGCCGGCTGCGTGGTAGCCGACTCTCCGGCCGGCCTCGGCGAAGCGGTTCTGGCAGCCATTCAACGTGCAGGCAATTAGCCTTTCAGGAGACAGCATGAGATGTTCTTCCCCGACAACGACCTGGTCCCGCCTGCTGCAGTGCAGCGTCATGCTGTTGCTGGGGCTTTCGCTGACAGCGCATGCTGCCGGCAAGAACAAGCCCGGCCCGGACCAATCGACCATCATAGACAAGTCGGCACTGAATGAATCTCCGGCTGATACCAGTGCAGATATTCCCTATCTGCTGGTCGCTGCCTCCAAAGGTGACCTGATGACGGTCAAGGCACTGCTAAAAAGCGGGGCCAATCCGAACGTGACAGATGCCGACCAGATCTCGCCACTGATGTACGCCGCCCGTAAAAACCAGGCAGAAGTCATTCTCACCTTGCTGGACAATGGCGCAAACCTGAATGCAAAGGATAGAGGTGGCTGGACTGCGCTGATGTTTGCGGCAAAGAAAAACAATCTCGACGCCGTTAAAGTACTGCTGGAAAAAGGGGCGGACGTCAAAATTCGTGACCCTGATGGCTGGAGCGCACTAGGTCTGGCCGCCACGTCGGGCTACAGTGAAATTGTCGGCATGATTATTGCCAAAGGATTTGACGCCAATGTGCGCGCCAGTGACGGTAAAACCGTGCTGATGTATGCCGCCCAGAGTGGCGATGTGCCCACCATCACGGCCATTCTGGCAAATGGTGCAGACCCTAATCTGAAAGACAAGCTGGGGACTACCGCACTAATGATTGCTGCACGCGAAGGTCATACACCAGCCGTGATTTACTTGCTGGAACACGGCGCAGACATAGAAGAAGAAGACGAGCAGGAGTGGACAGCGCTCACCTGGGCGGTCAAAAAAGACCAGCAGGAAGTCGCCAGGGCATTGCTGGAGCGCAAAGCCGATGTCAGTCATGAGGACAGCGAAGGTACGCCACTGCTGCATCTGGCGGTCAGCACCAACTCTCCAGATATGGCCAGCCTGTTACTCAGTCACGGTGCCAATGTCAAAAAACGTGACCAGTATGGCCTGACTGCCTATGTCTATGCGCTTAAAGGCCAGAACCCTGCCATGGTTGAACTGATCAAGGCAGCCGGCGGCAAATATTAACTGGTCACGATTACACGCATGAAGCTCGCAATTGCCCAGATGAACAGCATGGTCGGCGCCATGCAGAAAAATGCAGAACGCATCCTGGCCCTGGCCAATCAAGCCTATGCTGAAGGAGCCAGACTGCTGCTGACACCAGAGCTGTCCTTATGCGGTTATCCGCCTGAAGACCTGCTGTTCAGGCAGGATTTTTATGCCGCCAACCAGCGCGCATTGCAATGGCTGGCACAGCAACTGCCTGGTGAAATGGCCGTGATTATCGGTCATCCGCATGAGGCTTCCGGCAAACGTTACAATGCAGCTTCGGTTATTTATTCAAATCGCATACAAGCCACCTATCACAAACACCACCTGCCCAATTACAACGTGTTTGATGAAGAACGCTACTTTGAAGCCGGCGACCTGCCTGTGGTATTTGAATGGCACGGTACCCGTTACGGCATCCTGATCTGCGCCGATATCTGGGAAGCCGGCCCGGCGCTGCAGGCATGCCAGGCCGATGCACAAGTCCTGCTTATCCTGAATGCCTCGCCGTACCACATGCACAAGCAGCAGACACGTTACCAGGTATTGCGCGACCGCATCCGGGAAACCGGCCTGCCCATGGTGTACGCGAACATGGTCGGCGGACAGGACGAACTGGTGTTTGATGGCGCCTCGTTCTGCATGAACCCGCAGGGTGAGCTGATGCTGGAACTTCCCATGTTTGAAGACTGCCTGGGCTACCTGTCTCTGCAGCAGGCGGCACCGGCAAAAGCAGATCTCGCAGCTCATCTGCCACTGGAAGCGACTGTTTACCAGGCGTTGCAACTGGGGCTGAAAGATTATGTCAGCAAGAACGGCTTCCCGGGTGTGGTGCTGGGTCTTTCCGGTGGCATAGACTCTGCCCTGACGCTGGCAATTGCCGTAGATGCCCTGGGTAAGGATCGCGTAAAAACCGTGATGATGCCGTCAGAGTTTACGGCGGACATCAGTGTAGAGGATGCCACAGAAATGGCCAGGCTACTGGAGGTTGAATACAGCATTCTGCCGATCAAACCGCTATTTGATGGCTTCTGCGATACGCTGGCAACAGAGTTTACCGGCAAGGCATTTGATACTACTGAAGAAAACCTGCAGGCACGCATTCGCGGCATGCTGCTGATGGCAATCAGTAACAAGTTTGGTCATATGGTCATCACCACCGGCAATAAATCTGAAACCGCGGTTGGCTATAGCACCTTGTACGGTGATATGGCAGGCGGCTTTGCACTGATTAAAGATGTACCGAAAACACTGGTCTACAAGCTGGCGCATTACCGCAACAGCCTCAGTCCGGTCATTCCCGAGCGCATTATCACGCGTGCCCCCAGTGCAGAACTGCGTGCGGACCAGACCGACCAGGACAGCCTGCCGCCTTATGAAACGCTTGATGCCATTATGGAAGCCTATGTTGAAAAAGACCTGGGCATAGAAGCCATTATCCGCCTGGGCTATGCTGCAGCCGATGTCCGTCGCGTGACCCGCCTGATTGACCGTAATGAATACAAACGCAGACAGGCGGCCGTTGGCGTGCGTATTACCGAACGCGGATTCGGCAAAGACCGCCGCTACCCCATTACCTGCAATCTTGCTTTTGAATGACCGGTGCATTTGAATAAAAAGCAGCGCTTGCGTAAACTATTGATCGATTCGAACACGGAGCAGATATGAAAAAACTTGAAGCCGTCATTAAACCATTCAAGCTGGATGAAGTGCGTGAGGCCTTGTCGGCCATCGGCGTCAATGGCCTGACCGTGACTGAAGTCAAAGGGTTTGGTCGCCAGAAAGGTCACACCGAACTCTACCGCGGCGCTGAATATGTGGTGGATTTCCTGCCTAAAATCAAAGTGGAAGTGGTTCTGGCTGACAATATCCTGGATAACGCCATTGAAGCCATTATCAAGGCCGCCCATACCGGCAAGATCGGCGATGGCAAGATTTTTGTCACCCCGGTAGAACAGGTCATCCGCATCCGGACCGGCGAAACAGACGAAGCTGCGATCTAGTTATCAGTTATTGTGAACTGACCGGGAGCAACTGCAGCCTCCGTATCCGGAACAAGCGTTATTACTTACCGGCAAGCCGCCCTACCATGTCCCTTGTTCTGATTAAAACCATACTTCTGCTCTCCGCAGCAAACCTGTTCATGCTGTTCGCCTGGTATGGCCACCTGAAAGACCTGCATCAGAAACCGCTGTGGCTGGCAATTATCGCCAGCTGGAGTATCGCGCTGATTGAGTACTGTTTGCAAGTCCCCGCCAATCGCATTGGTTTCACCCAGTTAAGCCTGGCCCAATTAAAAATCCTGCAGGAAGTCATCACGCTGATCGTGTTTATTCCTTTTGCAGTCATGTATATGCAGCAGCCACTGAAATGGGATTATTTGTGGGCCGGATTGTGCATGATGGGGGCAGTTTATTTTATTTTCAGAACCTGATGACAGGCCCGACTTAAAGCAAAAAGCCTCACAGCAGTGAGGCTTTCGTATTCCGGCACAATGACGGGAATCTGCAGTTAACGCTGCAGACTGGCAAACAGCTCACGGACAGCTGCTAAATCTTCAGCGGTATCCACACCGCTCGCCGGCGCATGACCGGTTACGGTCACGGCAATCTGGTAGCCATGATAAAGCACCCGCAACTGCTCCAGACTTTCTACTTTCTCCAGCGTCGTTGCTGGCAGACTGGCATATTGCCTGAGAAAACTTACACGGTAGGCATAAATGCCGATATGCCGGTAAGCCGTCAGTTCTGTACGATATTCCGCATCGCGCGGATAGGGAATCTGCGCACGGCTGAAATACAGCGCCTGCCCTTTTGCGTTCAGCACTACTTTGACAATATTGGGGTTTTCAAACGCAGCAGCGTCATGAAACGGATGGCAGGCCGTCGCCATGACCGCCTGTGTATCGTTGGCCAGTGCCTGCGCCACTTCATTAATCAGCACAGGATCAATCAGCGGTTCATCCCCCTGCACATTGACCACTATCGTCTCGTCAGGCCAGCGCATGGCCTGTACTACCTCGGCAATCCTGTCCGTGCCTGAAGGATGGTCAGTGCGCGTCATCACCGACAGCACGCCATATTGGCCTGCTACCTGCATGATGGGCTCGTGGTCTGTGGCAATCACCACCTCCTCCGCCTGGCTTTTCGCTGCCTGGCTGGCGACCTGGATCACCATGGGTTTGCCGCCAATGTCCAACAAGGGCTTGCCCGGCAGGCGGCTACTGGCAAAACGGGCAGGAATCACAACCTTGAACATGTGCAGATTATTCCGTGTACTCGTGCTCTTCCAGGCGACGGGCTTCTTCCTCCAGCATAACCGGAATTCCGTCGCGCACCGGATAAGCCAGGCGAGCGCTCCTGGAGATTAACTCCTGCTTTTGCTTGTCATACACCAGTGGCCCTTTGGTCACCGGACAAACCAGGATTTCCAGCAATTTGGCATTCATTTCGATGTTCCTTCACGTTGTTGCAACAGACCAGTCACGCAGTCTGTGAATGATTGCGCATGGCCAACCGGTGCCAGCACAGCTTCGACCGGCAAGAACCAGGCATCCGTCAAACCCAGATGCCGACATTTTACGGCATCTTTCTCGGTCATCAGAATGGTTTTTTTGCCCACCACCTGATTAAAGTCTGCGCTGCTATAAGCATGATGGTCAGCAAAGATTCGTGTTTCACACGATAGGTCCATGGCCTGTAGCGACTGAAAAAATCTTTGTGGATGCCCGATACCGGCGATGGCCAGCAATGGTCGCTGACGCAAGGCCTCAGGCGTTGTGGTCGTGGAAAAATCTGATACCGAAGTCCAGTGCCCGGCCTGCAAAACTTGCCGGAATACCGGCCCGGTGGACGGGGTGGCAGGTAATTGTCCGCTTTCCACCACCAGATCGACCTGCTGCAAGCGCCTCATGCTCTCGCGTAATGGTCCTGCCGGCAGCAAACGGCCATTACCCAGGCCCTGTGGCCGCTGTACCACTGCAATTTCGATATCGCGCTGCAAGGCATAATGTTGCAAACCATCGTCGCAAATCAGCACATCTGTTTGCGGATAAAGCTGCAATAAGCCCTGACCGCCCTCTGCCCTGGCCGGATGGACGTACACAGGACAGGCACTGCGCTGCGCGATCAGCACAGGCTCATCGCCATACTGGCCAGGATCACTGTCCGGTAATACCTCACCGGTTTGCCGGCCACCATACCCACGGCTCAAGATACCTGGATGATAGCCTGCCGCACGTAATTGCCTGGCCAGGTAAATCACCAGCGGCGTTTTGCCTACACCACCGACTGAAATATTGCCAATCACGATAACCGGCACTGGCAGTTTCGTGGCGGGAAACATGTTCCACCGATAGCCCCAGCGCCGCAGGCATGCCAATACCGCAAACAGCCAGGAAACCGGTATCAGCAGGACATGTGCCCAGCTGGTCGTTTGCCATTGCCGTTCAAACCACTGCTGCCACATCAGTCGTCCTGGAACTGCTTGTGATAAAGCTTGCTGTAGTAACCATTGAGCGCCAGCAACTCCTGGTGCGAGCCGGTTTCAAGGATTTTGCCATGATCCATGACAAAAATCCGGTCAGCGTTTTCAATGGTGCTGAGTCTGTGAGCAATCACAATGGTCGTCCGGTTTTGCATCAGGCTATCCAGCGCTTTCTGCACATGCAATTCAGACTCGCTATCCAGTGCCGACGTCGCTTCGTCCAGCAACAGGATAGGCGCATTTTTCAGAATGGCACGGGCAATCGCAATGCGTTGGCGCTGGCCGCCGGACAGACGCACGCCCCGGTCGCCGATCTCGCTTTGCAAGCCCTGCGGCATCTGCTGGATAAATTCCCAGGCATTCGCGGCTTTAGCAGCCTCTATCACTTCTTGTTCGGTGGCGTCACGCAAGGCACCATAGGCAATATTGTTAAATACGGTATCGTTAAACAACACGATATCCTGGCTCACCAGCGAAAATTGCGCGCGCAGATTATCCAGCTGGTAATTGCTGACATCTATGCCATCCAGCAACACTTTTCCCTTGCGGGTTTCATAAAAACGCGGCAGCAAATTCACCAGCGTGGTTTTACCGCTACCTGACCGTCCGACCAGCGCCACTTTCTCACCTGGCTGAATATCAAAGCTCAGACAGGACAAGGCATTTTTCTTGGCCTCGGCATAGCGCACCGATACTTTCTCAAAACGCAAGGCCCCGCGTGCACGTGCGACCTGATACTGGCCTCTGTCCACTTCATTGTCGATATCCAGCACCCCGAATACGCTTTGTGCAGCGGCCAGCCCTATCTGCAAATCCTCATTAGCCGCGGCAATGTGCTTGATAGGTGCAATCAGCATCATCAGGGCGCCGACAAATGCAGCAAATTCGCCCACTGTAAACTGTGCCAGGGCGTAGTAAACCACCATCCCCAGTGCCAATGCCGATAACACTTCTATGACCAGACTATTCAGGCCAGAAATTCTGGCTGTACGCAATTCCAGCCGGCGATTACGGGTCACCACCTCGCCAAAGCGGTCATTTTCGAATGCCTGCGCGCCAAAAATTTTAACAATTCGTTGTGCTGCAATGGCTTCTTCAGCAGTTTTGGTGATTTCACCCACCGCCTGCTGCACTTTTTTCGCATTGGCACGCAACTTGGGCGTCGTGCGTGCCAGATACATGCCCATGCCGGGCGCTACAATCGCAAAAATCAGGGTCAAGCGCCAGTCCAGATACAGCATATAGCCTACCAGGCCAATCACGGTCAGGATATCAGACAGGACATTCAGGGCAGAGCGCGTGACCACTGTCGATAAGCGCTCAATGTCATAAGTCATTTTCGACACCAGCAAGCCGTTCGAATTATTATCAAAAAAGCTCACCGGCAGCATCAGCAGCTTGGAGAAAACCTGTTTGCGCAATATCTCCACTACACTACGCGCCACAATACGTAAACTGTAAACCGAGAAAAAGCTGGCAATTGCCCTGACCACCATCAGGCCACACAGCATTAAGGGCAGCGTATAAGTCTGGTCTGCCGAAGTCCGGGTGAAGCCTTCATCTGTCACTTTCTTGATCAACGCCAGGAACACGGTGTTGCTGGAAGCCAGAATTATGGTCGCCAGCATGGACCAGACAAAATGTAGCTTGAATTTCCAGGCGTATGCGAAAAGACGCTTGTATAACGCCGTCGGCTGGGTAATTGTCACTGATTCAGAAGATGATTTTCGTGCCATGCGGCCCTCGGACAGACTAGAAACAAACAGCCCGCCAATAGTGACGGGCCCGGGATGCATCACAAGACAATTGTGACCGCAGTGGACGCATCAACGGCTGTTGACCTGCGTCGCAAAAGTAATATGCGTGTAATTCGCCATGCGTGACGCTTCCATGATATTAATCACGGACTGATGCGTGGCCTTGGCATCGGCATTGATAATAATGGTCGGCTCTTTGTTCGCCGGCCCTTCCGCGCCTGCCTGAGTCAGTGCTGCAGACAAGTCAGAAACCACAGCGCCATTGGCTTCCTTGCCGTTTACCAGGTATTTGCCATTCGCATCTACCTCGACGGTAATCGTCAATGGTTTTTCCTGCGGTGCATTGGCATCCGCCGTAGGCAGGTTGATTTGCAGCTCACTGGTGCGTGAAAAGGTGGCGCTGACGATCAGGAAAATAATAATCACCAGCAATACGTCTATCAGTGGAATAAAGTTGATTTCCAGCTCTTCGTCACGAATACCGCGCTTGAAATTCATACATTGACCTTCTTAACGTTAATCGCGATCGCCGTGAATGATTTCCACCAGCTTAATGGCCTGCTGTTCCATATCCACCAGGAAACCATCCACCTTGCTGCGGAAATAGCGATAGGCAATCATGGCTGGCACCGCCACCACGATACCTGCAGCCGTGTTATAGAGTGCCACTGAAATACCGCGCGCAAACTGGGCTACATCGTGGCCGCTATTGGTAAATGAACCAAACAGTTCCACCATCCCGATCACAGTACCCAGCAAACCAAGCAAGGGTGCTACCGTTGCAATCGTACCCAGCGTAGGCAGGTACTGCTCCAGCTTGTGCGCAACGGCGCGGCCGGTTTCCTCAATCGCTTCTTTGGTGACCTCGCGGGAGTGGTTGGCATTGGCCAGTGCACTGGCAAACACCTTGCCCAACAGGGAGTGTGCTTCCAGGCGGCTCAGGGTTTCGCGGGTGACACCGCCCTGCTTGAGCCAGTTCTGCACTTCTGGCAATAACTGTTCAGGTGTCACGACCGAAGAACGCAATGCCCAGAAGCGTTCCACGATAATCGCCAGTGCAATCACTGAAGCAATAATCAGAGGCCAGATTGGCCATCCGGCCGCTAAAATGATATCCCACACAGCAAACACTCCAGTTGTTTTTAAACTTCCGCTACTTTAGCGTTAACCAGCCATCAGGGCAAGTTTTGTCAGGTAGCCGGCAGCTTACATTTCCCAGTAATGCGGCTCGACTTTCCGCCAGCGACGTACGCTGGGCGCAACGCCGGACAGGAAGTCAATCAGAATGGCGCCATCACGGTCGGAACGCAGCACCTGGCTGCCATGTGCCTGATAGCGCGCAACGATTTCCGGCTTGGGATGACCGAAGCGGTTCAGGTAACCCGCTGTCGCAATCGCGACCTCTGGCTGAACGGCAGCGACAAAGCTGGCGGTTGAAGATGTCTTGCTACCATGGTGTGGCACCGTCATCACCGTTGAAGCCAATCCGCCGCCTGCCGCCTGCAGCAACCAGCGCTCGGCCTCCTTTTCAATATCCCCTGTCAGTAGCAGGCTGCCATGTGCAGACCTGACTTGCAGGACACAACTCTTGTTATTGTCTTTGACTGCTGCGCCCACTTCTGTTGGCGGCGATAGCACGCGAAACACAATGCCGTCCCACTGCCATTGCTGCCCGGCATGGCAGGCATGATGTACTAAAGGTAATGAGGTCACAGACTGCATCTGCCGGAAAAAACCGGCATCAGGTGTCAGCGAACTCAGAATGCTTCTCGCGGGCACTCCTGCCAGCACAGAGGCCATGCCACCGACATGATCATTATCATCATGTGAAATGACAGCCATATCCAGATGCTGTATACCCAGGTGTCGCAAATAAGGCAGAACGATACGCTGCCCGGCATCACTTTCTTCATTGTAGGCAGGGCCGGCATCATAAAGCAGCGTATGCTGCGCCGTGCGCACCAGCACACTCAGCCCCTGCCCGACATCCAGCACGACCACCTGCATTTGGCCGGATTGCAGCAATGGCTGCGTCGGCAAGCCCAGTGGTAGCCACAATAACAGACCCGCCCAGCGTACCGGCCAGCCGCGTGGCATTAACCAGACCAGCGTTCCCAGCATGGCCAGTGCCCATGCCCAGACGGGCGGCGTGGGCAAATACCAGACAGCGCCCGGCAACTGGCGTAACCAGTGCAGGCCATGTGCGCACCACTCCCACAACTGCGCGGCGAACTGCAGCAAAAAATCCACTGGCAGCACTGCACCGGCAATGGCAAGCGGCACCACCGCCATGCTGACCACAGGAATCGAAAAGCCATTGGCCAGCGGTGAAATCAGCGAAAGCTGGTTAAACATCAGTATCAGCACCGGCACAAATGCCAGCGTAATCGCCCATTGTGTCTGCAGCGCAGCATGCCACCAGTGTGCGGGTCGCAAGCGCCCGCTCATGGCAAATGCCAGGACTGCCACCGCACCAAATGACAGCCAGAAGCCAGGCGCCATGACCGCCCATGGATCAAGAATTAACACGACCCAGATGGCAGCACTTAATACCCACGAAAATGGCAATTGTTGCTTCAGGCTGCGCATGACGATCACGGTCAGCAACATGAAGAGGGTGCGTTGCGTCGGAATGGAAAACCCGGCAAGCGCTGAATAAACAATGGCCACTACTGCACCGCCAGCGCCGGCAGCCAATCGTGATGGCAGCCATAACGACCATGCCGGCCGCCATCGCCATATCCAGCCCATCAGCACATAGCCCAAAGAAGCCAGCATGGTAATGTGCAGTCCGGAAATGGACACCAGATGATTGATACCGGTATCGACGAATAATTGCCAGTTTTTCCTGTCAATCTGGCTGTCATCCCCAATCACCAGCGCACGCACGACAGCGCTCTGCGGAGTGGTGCCCAGTACCCGCTCAATCCGGTCACCGATCATTGCACGCCAGCGCGCAATCAAGGCCGGTGGTTGCCAGGCCAGTGGCTGCAATCTTCGCATGGGCGCTCGCGCCACAATCGTTCCACTGGCCCCTGTCCGGTAGGCAAGACTCCACGCTGCATAATCGAATCCAAGCGGGTTTCTGGTGGCATGCGGTCGCTTGAGCCGGACATGCCATTGCCAGCGCTCACCGGCTTGCAAGTGCGGCAGACCTGCGGATGGCTGACTGAGATCCCCGCGATGCGATTGATGATAGAGATGCAGGCGTACCCGTCCGGGCAAGGGGCAATCGGCCCTGAAACTACGTTCAATCGCCACATCCACATGCTGGCCGCGTGCATCACGCTCGGGAACGCTGACGATCACACCCTGCACCGCAATAACCTGCTGCTCGCAGGCCACTGGCAGCTGGGTCTGCAAGCGCAGCCAGGCTCGTCCCTGTGTCCAGGCAAAACCAAGGCAGGCGACTAGCAGGCATATCCAGAGTTTGCCCAGCAGTTCCCGGTAAGAATATAAAACAGTATGCGCAGAACGTGCATTGAAGGCCAAGGACCCAATGACGATAGCGGTTGCCAGCCAGCCCAGCCAGATACTGGCAGACCACAGATACGGCTGTTGCTGGAACAGCCAGACGCCAAACAATAACCCGATGGTCGCGCCTGGCAGCATGAATGCAGTTTATACCGCGGAAATGGCCTGCTCAGGATGACATGCGATGGTTTGCAACCGGCCATCCTGCAAATGATATTGTCTGTGCATGCGGGCCGCCAGTGACAGATCGTGCGTCACCACCACCAGCGCCGTCCCTTGCTGTGACTGAATCTGCAACAGCAACTCGAATACCTGCTCTGCAGTTTGCCGGTCCAGATTGCCGGTAGGCTCGTCTGCCAGTATGCAACGCGGCTGGGTCACCAGTGCACGTGCGAGTGCAGCCCGCTGGCGCTCGCCGCCTGACAGCTCACCTGGCGTATGCTGCAATCTGTGGGCAAGGCCGACTTGCGACAGATAATACTCAGCCTGTTCCAATGCCTGCGCCCGCGGCATACGGCGGATAAACAGCGGCATGGCCACATTTTCCAGTGCGCTGAATTCCGGCAGCAGATGATGAAACTGGTAGACGAAACCCAGATACTGATTGCGCATGGCACTTTTTTCTACCTCTGTCAGTGATACCAGCGGCTTGCCTAACCACTGTACTTCGCCATGTGTAGGCGCATCCAGTCCGCCCAGCAAATGCAGCAAGGTACTTTTGCCACTGCCGGAAGCCCCGACAATGGCAACATGCTCGCCTGGTGCCAGCTGCAAATCCACACCGGTCAGCACCGATGTGTCCAGACCCTGATAGGTTTTTGCCAGTCCCTGGCACTGCAATATCCAATTACTCATAACGCAACGCCTCTGCCGGATTCATTCTGGCGGCGCGACCACTCGGATACAGTGTCGCCACCAGGCTCAGGACTATGGATAGTCCGACTATCGCAGTCACATCCGACCACATTAGTTTGGAAGGTAAATCACTGATGTAATACACATCCTTGGACAGGAACTGTACATTGAATGTCCGCTCTATCCATGGCACCACGGTTTCTATATTGAGTGCCAGCAACACGCCCAGCACTGCACCGGAAAGCGTCCCTATCACGCCTATCATGGCGCCCTGTACCACAAACATGCGACGGATGGCTGGCGGTGTCGCTCCCATGGTACGCAGAATGGCAATATCGGCCCGCTTGTCCGTCACGGCCATCACCAGTGTAGACACAATATTAAATGCCGCGACTGCCACAATCAGCGTCAGGATAATAAACATCACGCGCTTTTCCATCTGGATGGCTTTAAAGAAATTGGCATGCTGGCGGGTCCAGTCGGTAATATAGTAATTGGGCCCCAGCGCCTGCCCCAGCTCCTGACTGACCCGGTCTGCCATAAACAGGTCTGCCAGTTTCAGGCGTATGCCGGACACCTGATCCCCCATGCGGTAAAGCTTGGCCGCATCGTCCATGTGTATCAGTGCCAGTCCTGCATCATACTCATACATGCCGATCTGGAAAATTCCGCTGACGGTAAACTGCTTGATGCGCGGCACCAGGCCAGCAGGCGTCACCTGTCCCTGTGGCGCCATCAGCACTACTTTCTCCCCCAAACGCACGCCGAGAGACTGTGCCAGATCCGCCCCTAACACAATATTGAATTTGCCAGCCTGCAACGCTTGCAACTGGCCGACTTTCATTTGGCTGGCCAGTTCGGAAACTGTGCCTTCCTGTGCCGGCAATACGCCGCGGATCAGCACGCCCTGCACAGCCTGGTCACGTGTCAGCATGCCCTGCGCCATGATATAAGGCGCCATGCCCTGCACCGGGCTGGAGAAGCTTTTCGGTGGAAGGGATTGAATCTGCTGCTGCACATGCGGCCAGTCAGACAAACCGGCCTCAAAACTGCGCACTTCTATATGTGAGGCCACTCCCAGAATGCGCTTGCGCAGCTCATCCTGGAAGCCGTTCATGACCGACAGCACGACAATCAGCGCCATTACACCCAGGGCAATGCCTATCATGCTGGTCAGCGAAATAAACGAAATGAAATGGTTGTTACGCTTGGCTCGCGTATAGCGCCAGCCTATCCATAACTCGTAAGGCAGGCGTTGTGCCAGTGCATGTTTTAATGCGGAAAACGAAGCTAGACTCATGCCCGTATCTTAACAGGTTTAAGGAAAAATTCGTCGTGGATCTGTCAGCAGACAAATAGTCAACCTGCCTGGCTGGTATTTCAGGAATCCGACCCTGTCAGCGAAGTCTTACCGGCAATTCCGCGATCTGCTGACTGAATATGAAGCTGTATGCTTTTAAGATTGCCTCAGGTCTGATCGACAGACTGCTTTTTTGAAATCTAGGAGAACTGGCATGAATAAAGATATTTTCGAAGGCAACTGGAAACAGCTTAAAGGCAAAGTTCAAGAACAATGGGGCAAACTGACCAATGACGACCTGGATGTGATTGACGGAAAACGCGAACAGGTGGCAGGTAAAATCCAGGAGCGCTACGGCATCAGCAAAGATGAAGCCGAGAAACAGATCCAGGCCTGGGAAAAAGACCACCTGCATTAATTGCCGGCGGTTTCCTGGCCTGCGGCCTCTTCAAAGGACAAGCGATGCTTGTCCTTTTTACAATGTGGCGCTAATTAGGTACATTACGATATTCATTGCCATTGAGTGTGTGCCGGAATCACGACAACCATGGACGCAAACCGCCTGATACAACCACTGCTGCAGACCTGGCAGGCCCTGGCATCGCAAGGTCCATGGCTACAGGACGGTTTTTTGCTGCTGGTGTGCGTGACCGCCGTGCTGATACTGCTCATGACCGGCACAGTGATAGGCCTGTTTTTGCAATCGCTGTGGGGAATTTTCACCCATAGCCAGCCACCGTCAGAAACAGAGACCGGCAATTCCCCGTAGGAAAAGGACTATTGTGATTGCAGCAACTGCCTGATTGCGGCGAGCTCAGCTGGCACATCTGCTGCATAGTCTTCGTACTGGCGGCCATTCGTTCTGGCATACCAGTATTTGCTGTTCCACGTATCGCCTTCAATCTTGTGCAGCACGGCATGTATCCAGTTAGCCGTGCTATCACTGTCATCCTGCGCAATTTTGTGCGCAGCATCCCAGTCACCCGCCTGGGCAAATGTCACTGCCTCAAGCAAATGCGCATTGTTAGACATTTTCCGGATACTCTATCGTCCCCTTCTGGATAAATTCGATTTTGTATCCATCCGGATCTTCGATAAACGCAATCACAATCGTGCCATGTTTCATAGGCCCGGCTTCACGCACCACTTTGCCGCCTTTGGCTTTCACCAGCTCACAGGCCTGATACGCATCATCCACTTCAATCGCCATATGGCCGTAGGCACCACCCATGTCATAACTGGTTTTACCGTAGTTGTAAGTCAGTTCCAGCACGGTATTCTCGTATTCATTGCCGTAACCGACAAATGCCAGGGTAAATTCTCCGTCCGGGTAATCCTGGGTACGGATCAGCTTCATGCCGAGCACGCCGGTATAAAAATCGATGGAGCGCTGCAAATCGCCAACGCGCAACATGGTATGTAACATTCGCATAGTGTTTTCCTTGAAAGTTTATTGTTATTTCATTGCTGATAACGCACTGGTAATGCGTAAATACTTGTCCATTAACTGCTCGTGCGTTTCCTGCCGGTCAGGGTCCAGCGGAATACAGCTGATGGGGCACACCTGCTGGCATTGCGGCTTGTCAAAGTGGCCGACGCACTCGGTACACAAATCGGGATTGATTTCATAAATCTCCTCGCCCTGGAAAATTGCTTCATTCGGGCATACCGGCTCGCAGACATCGCAATTAATGCATTCGTCAGTAATAAATAAGGACATGTCTCTCTAAACCATCAGTTTCTGCGTGATCGCGGTTACAACACCCGGTGAAACAAACTGGTTTACATCCCCCCCCAGGCGTGCCACTTCGCGTACCAGGCTGGATGAAACAAACATGAATTCCTCCGTCGGTGTCATGAACAGGGTTTCCAGTTTGGGATACAGTTTGCGGTTCATGCCCGCCAGCTGGAACTCATACTCGAAGTCACTCGCCGCACGCAAACCGCGAATCACCATTTGTGCGCCTTGCGCCTGCACAAACTGCATCAGCAGGCCATCAAAGCCCATGACGCGGATATTGCTGTCATCAAAGACTGATTGGGCCAGCGCAACGCGCTCTTCCAGGCTGAACAGGGTCTGTTTGCTGGTACTCCCCGCAACGGCAACAATGACCTGGTCAAACAGGCTGGCTGCTCTGCGCACGATATCTTCGTGCCCCAATGTGATAGGGTCAAATGTGCCCGGATAGACTGCCACTCTGATTTTACTCATTACACCTTTATCCCAATCTGACAGGTGCATGGATCAGACGGATGCCTGCACCGGCTGTAACAAATGATAAAACACCTGCCCGGCTTTGCCGGACTTCACCACTTGCCACCGCTGGTCGGATTTTAACGCATATTCGGCTTCCACATACAGCCAGCCATCTGCGGCCAAATGCCCGGCCAGCAGCGGCAACAGTTTATCCAGCCATTGCTTGTGGTAAGGCGGGTCGCAGAAAATCACATCATAGCGCTGTCGGTTTTGTGCCAGGAACTGCAAGGCATCTCCCTGGCGGATATCGGCTTGCGTGGCACCCAGCAGACGCTGATTCTCCAACAGGGCCTGGAAAGGCGCTCTGGCAAATTCCAGCAAAGTGACTTGCCGGGCGTTGCGTGACAGTGCTTCAAACCCCAGGGCGCCGGTGCCGGCAAACAAGTCCAGGCAGACCTTGCCTGTCAGGTCCTGACCCAGCCAGTTAAACAGCGTCTGGCGTACACGGTCCGAAGTCGGGCGCAAACCTTCCGCATCCGGGAATTTCAGTATCCGGCTACGCCAGGTTCCAGCATTAAGGCGAACTTGATTCATGAAGAGTATTCGATCAACGGGTAACTGCAAAACCGTATTATAAAGGGTTCATGACGCAGGCGACATGGCCGGTTTCACACCTCAGGCGGCACCTGTTTGGTCTCTGGCAAGCAGATCGTGCTATCATTTATGCCAATGAACAAGGGAAATAATGCATGGAATATTTACTGGGGTTTGGTTTGCTGGGCGGCGTGATTGCATTGGCACTGACAGTATTCTGGTTGTGGATGCTGGTCGATTGCCTGGCCAACCAGAATGAAGACAAGCTGGTGTGGTTTCTGGTGATTTTCTTCCTGAGCCTGCTGGGGGCATTTTTATACTATCTGCTGGCGCGCAAAAAACGTACGGGGCTTCCCACCTTGTAAGCACCACTTTGCAACAGCTACTCTGTGACGCAACCTCATGAAGCAAAAAGCCGGCAATCGCCGGCTTTTGTTTTCTTCACGACTATTCGGCACCCACAATCACCGTGGCAAACTGTTCCGGATGTATGCGTCGCTTGAATGCGTCATTGACCTGCTCCACCGTCACCCTTGCAATTTCATCATTAAAACTGTCGAGATAATCCAGCGGCAGGCGGTAGAAGCCAATCACACTGAGGTATTCCAGAATTTTCCTGTTGCTATCGATACGCAAGGGAAAACCACCTATCAGGTTATCCTTCGCCGCTTGCAACTCCTGCTCGGTCACGCCGTCGTCCACAAATGCCTGTACGGTTTTCCGGACCAGCGCCAGCGCCTCGCTTGCCTGGGCTTTTTTGGTCTGCAGGCCGATCTGGAAGGGCCCTAAGGCGGCCATCGGCATGAAATAGCTGTAAACACTATAGGCAAGTCCGCGTTTTTCACGTATTTCGTCGGTCAGACGCGAGACAAAACCACCCCCACCTAAAATATAGTTGCCTACATACAGAGGGAAAAAGTCGGGGTCCCCGCGCTTGATGCCAGGCTGGCCTAGCAGAATATGTGCCTGCAAGGCAGGATGTGCCATTCTTTTCAGGCTTGCAGTTTTTAACGCTGCCACAGCTGGTACTGCTGTCACGGCAGGACCTCTGGGCAAGCCTGCACTTAACTGTTCCGCAATCTGTTTGGCTTGTGCCACGCTCAGATCACCCATCATGGCAATCACTGCAGATTTGGCCGTGTAATGGGTTTGATAAAACTGTTGTAATTGCCCCGTCGTCAGCGCTGGTATCGTATCGATCTCACCGCTTTCATCCAGGCTGTAGGGATGTGAACCATAAAGCGCCTGCATAAAAGCTCTGCTGGCGATGCTTTCCGGCTGTGTTTCCGCCTCCTGCAAGCCTGCAACAATGCGGGTCTGTTCACGCTGCAATACGGCTTCGGGGAAATCGGGCTGGTGCAGTATCAGGCTGAAAGCAGCCAGCGCACTTTCCTGCTGGCTGGTCAGGGTACGTAATTTAAAACTGGCCCGGTCTGCATCAAAACTGCTGTCGAGCACGGCGCCAATATCCGCAAACCGGTTGGTCAGTGTTTCCTCATCCAGGCCGCCGGCTACCAGGCTCATCATATGGTGCGTGACACCAGCCAGGCCTGACGTTTGCGCAGTATCGTAGGCACTGCCGGCCGGAAAGTTCACACTGACATCCAGCATGGGCAAGCCGTGATTCTCGACGAAATACACTTCACTGCCCTGTGCCGTGACCCAGTACTGGATATTCACACCGGCAAACACGCGCACTGCATGGCTTTGCAGCAGTAATGCCAGCAACGCGATTTTAAAAAAATTCAGAACTTTCATGCTGTTTCCTACATCATTCGCAATAGGGGATACCCTGTTGAAGAAATTAGTGCTGGTGCGGTTGACCGGCTGGCTTGGCATCCGGATCCACAGGCTGCGGATCCAGTGTCACCAGTGTCAACTGATCCGGCAGCAGATATTTTCTGGCCACTGCCTGCACCTGCTCTGAAGTCACCGCCTGCACGCGCGCTGCGTTTCTCTCCAGCAAGCTCAAGGGGTAACCCATGGTTTCCAGCTGCCCGATCTGCATGGCCTGGTAAAACATGGAATCACGCTTATATACATCTGCTGCAATAACAGCTGCTTTCACGCGATGCAGTTCTGCCGCCGTCACGCCATGATTTTTAATTTCATCGATCTGCTCCCAGATGGCCTGCTGCAAGACCTCCAGCGACACGCCTTCGCTGGGTGAGGCCGCAATATCAAACGTGGCAGCCTGGCCGCGATTGATGCCGTCATAGCCAGTACCTATATCCAGTGCAATTGCCTGTTCACGCACCAGTTTCTGATTCAGGCGCGCGGCATCATTGCCACTCAGGATGCTGGACAAAACTTCCAGTGCATAAGGTTCCCAGTCCTGCTCGCTATAAGCCGTGCCATTTTTCAGGGCAGGTACATGAAAACCCATCACAAAATAAGGAAGTTTGGCGGGTGCCTTGACAATGGCGCGCCGTTCGCCAATCTGTGCCGGCTCCACTTGCGGTTTGCGTACCGGTAAAGGTTTGCTGGCAAGCTGGCCAAATGTCTGTTCGGCCAGTCTGAATACCTCTGCGGCCTGCACATCCCCCACAACCACTACGGTCACGTTATTGGGTGTATACCAGGTGCGATACCATTCACGCGCATCTTCGGCGGTCATATTATCGAGGTCGTTCATAAATCCGACCACTGGCCGGCCATAGGGATGGGCACGATAAACCAGAGAGTCAAACTGTTCGCTGACGCGGGACTGCGGCTTGTCCTCCGTGCGCCAGCGACGTTCCTCTTTCACCACCTCGATTTCCTTGGCGAAGTCGGCATCGGTAATTTGCAGGTTAGCCATGCGATCGGCCTCCAGCCGGAACGCCAGCGGTAACTTTGATTTTTCCAGTTGCTGGAAATAACAGGTATAGTCCTTGCCGGTAAAAGCGTTTTCCTTGCCGCCTGCCGCAGCAATCTGGCGCGAGAACTGCCCCGCCGGAACTTCTTTGGTCCCTTTGAACATCATATGTTCAAGCACATGTGCCACGCCGGTTTTACCGTTCACTTCATCCAGCGACCCGGCGCGATACCATATTTGTGATACCACCACCGGTGCCCTGTGGTCTTCCTGCACAATGACTTTCAGGCCGTTCTCAAGCGTGGTCTGCATTATCTCGGTATCTGCCTGCACCACGCAGACATGTAATAACGCTGCCAGCAGACAGGCAGGTCGCAGGTAGGAAAAAATACGGTTTATCATGTTGAAATCACTATGGAACAGGGTTACAAAACAGTGGTCTGACCGGAGGACTGACACTTTGGTTCGTCAGGATAACGCTTGCCGCACCAGCGTCAACCATATGGCTGGCCGTGGCGATAAACGTCGATTCAGCTTAGAATAGGCATATTAACGATTTTTCACCTGTCATGTTCAATCCTTTCGCCAAAAAAACCGATTCTGTCACACCGGCCCCTGAAGCAGCGCCCGCCCTGAGCTGGACTCAGCGCCTTAAAAACGGCCTTTCCAAAACCCGTCAGCAACTGGGAGGTCAACTGAGCGCCCTGTTTGGCGGTGGCAAAATAGATGAAGATATTTACGAAGAGCTGGAAACCATCCTGCTGACTTCGGATGTGGGCATCAATGCCACGCAGCACCTGCTGGAACAATTGCGTGCACGTGTGAAACGGCAGGACTTGCAGGATACGATTGCGCTGAAACAGGCGCTGAAGGATACCTTACTGGAACTGCTTTCCCCTTTACAGGCGCCCCTGGATGTCACCACGCACCAGCCTTACGTCATGATGATGGTCGGCGTCAATGGTGCCGGTAAAACCACCACCATAGGCAAGCTGGCCAAATACCTGCAGGGCCAGGGCCACAGCGTGCTAATTGCGGCTGGCGATACCTTCCGTGCTGCCGCGCGCGAGCAGTTGCAGGTATGGGGCGAGCGTAACGATGTGCATGTGATTGCTTCGGAAAGCGGCGATCCGGCTGCTGTTATTTATGATGCGGTGAATTCGGCCATTGCCAGGAAAATCGATGTGGTCATTGCCGACACGGCGGGCCGTTTGCCGACACAGTTACATCTGATGGATGAGATCAAGAAAGTACAGCGTGTCATTGATAAAGCCTTGCCGGGGGCACCGCATGAAATTCTGCTGGTACTGGATGCCAACACAGGTCAGAACGCAGTCAATCAGCTCAAGGCGTTTAACGATGCGCTGGGCGTCACCGGGCTGGCACTGACCAAACTGGACGGTACCGCTAAAGGTGGTGTGATTGCCGCTATTGCACACCTGAGCGGACAATCCGCACAGCATATTCCCGTCCGTTTTGTTGGCGTAGGCGAAAGCATTGATGACTTGCGTCCGTTTGCAGCCAGCGATTTTATTGATGCCCTGATTGATGACTAAACCGGATCGGTTCAAACCATGATCTCATTTAATAATGTCAGCATGCGCTACCCCAGCAGCGCACATTTGTTTCGCCAGGTCAGTTTCAATATAGAAAAAGGTGATTTTGTCCTGGTCACCGGCCAATCAGGTGCCGGCAAAAGCACCCTGCTTAAGCTGATGGCGGGCATACAACCTCCGTCCTCCGGTCATATCCTGATCAACGAACAGGATATCAGCCGGCTGCATCCCAATGCCATTCCTTATCTGCGCCGCCGTTTTGGCCTGGTGTTTCAGGACCATAAACTGCTGTATGACCGCAACAGTTTCGACAATGTCGCCCTGCCACTCAGCATACAGGGCATTACCGGCGAAGAGGCCGCGCGCCGTGTACGTGCCGCGCTGGATAAAGTGGGCTTGCTGAACAAGGAAAAAGCCATGCCGATTACCTTGTCCGGTGGTGAACAGCAGCGACTGGCGATTGCGCGTGCCGTGGTCAGCCGCCCTTCTATCGTGATTGCGGATGAGCCCACCGGCGGCCTGGATAAAGCCGCCTCGCTGGAAATCATGCAGTTGCTGAAAGCGTTTAATGATGTAGGCGTGACCGTCATCATCGCCATGCATGATGTCGCGCAGGTCAGCACCATTGCGTATAAAACTTTGCACATAGACCAGCAAACCATCAGCGTAATGCCGGCACAAGCTGGCATTTTATGAGAATGCCCACATGAAAAACTGGCTTAATCAACATATTCTTGCCATCCAGCTGGTACTGCAGCGCCTGCAAACCCACTGGCTCAACACACTGACCATCTGCATGGTGATTGGTATTACCGTGACCTTGCCCGGCCTGATGTTTGTCGGCCTGGATAATCTGCAGGATGTGTCGCGTTCTATCAAGCAGGATGCGCAGATCAGCGTGTTTCTCAAACCGGCGCTGAACGCCAATGTCATTCAACGCATGATCAACGAGCTGCAGCACCGACCACAAGTGAAAGAGGTGCGCTTCGTGACCAAGGAGGACGCTATCAAGCAGCTGGGGCAGCAATTTTCGCAAAAGGATTTGCTAGCCGATCTGCCGGAAAATCCACTGCCTGATGCGTTATTCATCACTCTGGTTGACACCCACCCGGCCACCGTCAAACCCTTGCAGTCACAGCTGCAATCACGCGCCGAGGTAGATGAGGTGGTGATTGACAGCGTCTGGATTGAACGCCTGAACTCCATGCTGGTACTGGGTAAACGCATTGCCCTGATTTTTGCCACTTTACTCGGCATCGCCATGATTACCGTGATCAGCAACACCGTGCGCATGCAGGTGCTCACGCATGAAGCGGAAATCGAAGTCAGCCGTCTGATTGGCGCCACGCACAGTTTTATCCGCCGCCCTTTCCTGTATATGGGCAGCGCCTATGGCCTGGGTGGAGGCCTGATTGCGATTGCGCTGCTGTTCGCAATTGTGTGGAGCCTCAAGCAACCGGTGCAATTGCTGGCCAACAATTACCAAAGCGATTTCCAGCTCGCCTTCCACCTGCTCAATATCGGCGGGTTGATTTTGCTGTCATCTGCCATGATAGGCTGGATTGCAGCGTTTATTGCACTGACGCAAAAACGCTGATGCACGCATGTTAAAAACACGCGACACAAAAAAAGCCACAGTCAAAACTGTGGCTTTTTCAATGGCCAGGTCACTTACTGTGACACATAGTTTGGTCCGCTACCGCCTTCCGGTGGCACCCAGGTGATATTCTGGGTCGGGTCCTTGATATCGCAGGTTTTGCAGTGAATGCAGTTTTGCGCATTGATCTGTAAGACCTCCTTGCCATCCTGCGCAATAAACTCGTACACCCCTGCCGGACAATAACGCTGCTCCGGTCCGGCATATTTCGGTAAATTCACACGCTCGGGAATATCCTGTACCGTCAGTTTCAAATGGCAGGGTTGCTGGTCGTCATGTCCTATATTGCACAAACTGACCGAACTGGCTTTATCGAAAGTCAACACACCGTCCGGCTTGGCATATACCGGCTTACGGCTCTGGCTGGCTTCTGCCAGCGTGGCATTGTCTGCAGTGGTATGTTTCAAGGTCCACGGCAACGTCACGTTCCAACTGGACAGCCACATTTCCACGCCACCCAGCATGCTGCCCACCCAGGTGCCCCAGCGCGACAGATACGGTTTCACATTGCGTACTGCACTTAAATCCTGCCAGATCCATGATGCACGCAGTTTTTGCGGATAGCTTTTCAGAATTTCCGGCGCACCCTGCTGCATGGCCTCAAACACGGATTCTGCCGCCAGCATGCCGGACTTCATCGCATAGTGGCTACCCTTGATTTTAGGTACATTCACCAGGCCGGCGCTGCAACCCAGCAAAGCGCCGCCCGGGAAGGTCAGCTCCGGCAATGACTGTATGCCACCTTCGGAAATGGCACGGGCACCATAACTGATGCGTTCGCCACCTTCCAGCAAGGCTTTCAGTTTGGGGTGGGTTTTATAAGTCTGGAAAGTATCAAATAAAGACAGATAAGGGTTGCTGTAGTCCAGATGCACCACATAGCCAACCGAAACCAGGTTTTCGCCATGATGATAAAGGAATCCGCCACCTCCGGTATTGGCGTCCAGTGGCCAGCCCAGCGTATGTTCTATCAGACCTTTCTGGTGTTTTTCCGGCTTCACGCGCCAGATTTCCTTGAAACCCAGGCCATACTTGGCCGGACTGGATGCCGCACGCAGACCATAACGGGCTTCCAGTTGCTTGGTCAGCGATCCGCGCGTACCTTCAGCCACCAGTGTATATCTGGCACGAATTTCAATGCCTGGTGTGTAGTTGGCAGTCGGATTGCCCTGTTTGTCCAGGCCCATATCGCCGGTAATCACGCCTGTCATACGGCCCTGCTCGTCGTAGCTGGGAGATTGTGCAGCAAAACCGGTATAAATCTCCACACCCAGCTCTTCTGCTTTGCTACCCAGCCAGCGGCACACTTCCCCCAGACTGACGATGTAATTGCCATGATTGCGCATCAACGGTGGCAAGGACCACTCCGGGACGGTCCAGTTGCCCGCCTGACCCAGCACCACAAACGTATCTTTTTCCACCGGCGTATTCAGTGGTGCGCCCTGGGATTGCCAGTCCGGCAGCAACTCATTCAGCGCTCTGGGGTCCAGTACCGCCCCGGAAAAGATATGACTGCCGACTTCGGCACCTTTTTCCAGCACACAGACGCCCAGCTCCTGCCCTTGCGCTTGTGCCAGCTGTTTGAGACGGATGGCTGCCGACAGGCCTGCAGGGCCTGCACCGACAATCAGCACGTCATATTCCATGACATCTCTTTCCATACTTCCTCCAACGAGATCAGACTACAGGTGGAATATCAATCAGGTCGCTACGCGTCGCCTTCTGGGTGAACGCCTCGCAAAACGCCATAAACTGGCGGATGCCGCCTGTCTGATATTTCTGCCTGTGCCATAAAAAATAGAAATTACGGTGAAACTGCAAGCCATGGCATTCAATCGGCACCAGACTGCCGCGCCGGAAAGCATCCTTGAGTGCCAGCCGTGAAATACAACCTATGCCCAGCCCGGATTCCACTACCCGCTTGATCGCCTCGGTATGCTCCAGCTCCAGGGTGATATTCAGCCTGGAATAATCCTGCCTGAAGGCACGGTCAAATGTCTCGCGCGTGCCTGAACCTTTTTCACGCACCACCCATGGCTGCAACAATAAATCAGACTTTTGTATGGGTTTGCCAGCCTGCGCGGCTTTGGCCAGCGGATGCGCAGGCGCCGCAAAAATCACCAGCTCATCGGCAATCCATGGCGCCACGGCAATCTCCGGGTGATTGCACTCGCCCTCTATCATACCTAAATCCAGCGTGTGATTTGCAATCTGCTCGACAATGGTACGGGTATTTTGCACCTGCAACTGAATATGGCTTTGCGGATATTGCTGCAGGAATCTGGCGGCCAACAATGTGACCAGATAATTACCCACAGTCAGTGTCGCACCGATTTTCAGATGCCCGTAGCCTTGCTGGCCTTGCAGCATACGCTCGATTTCACGCGCCCTGTCCAGCAACTCCACCGCCTTGGGCAGCAGTTGCAGTCCGGTCTCATTGATACGCAAGCTTTTACCAACCCGGTTAAACAGCTGGATTCCGAACTGCTTTTCCAGCTCGATCAGTGCCGTACTGGCTGCAGACTGGGACAGTGCCAGCTGGTCACAGGCACGTGACACGCTGCCGGTGCGACTGATAGCGACAAATATCTCTAGCTGCCTGAGTGTATATTTCATTGAGAATTAAAAGGATAGCGGGATTTTCGCCGCAGCAAAATCAATCTATTAAATAGATATATAATATTATAATAATCAATTTAATAAATATTACAAGCTAGCTTAAAATAGCGGGTTACGAGCTAAAACATTATATGAAAGCAAACGTTTTATGAAAGCACTAGTAGCGATCAAACGGGTCGTTGATTATAACATTCAAGTCCGCGTAAAAGCCGATGGTTCCAACGTGGATATTGACGGCGTTAAAATGGGCGTAAACCCATTTGATGAAAATGCCATTGAAGAAGCTATTCGCCTGAAAGAAAAAGGCATTGTGTCAGAAATCGTGGCAGTCACCATTGGTGGCGCTGTCAACCAGGATATCCTGCGTCACGCACTGGCCATGGGCGCAGACCGTGCCATGCTGGTTGAAACCCAGGAAACCCTGCACTCACTGGGCGTGGCCAAGGTATTGAAAGCCGTGGTCGAGCGCGAGCAACCCACACTGATCCTGCTGGGCAAACAGGCCATTGACGATGACGCAGGGCAGACCGGCCAGATGCTGGCAGCCTTGCTGAAACTGCCGCAAGCCACTTACGCCTCCCAGATTACCATTGAAGGCAACCAGGCAACCGTAGTCCGCGAAATTGATGGCGGTACGGAAACTCTGGCAATCAACCTGCCAGCCGTGATTACCGCTGACCTGCGCCTGAACGAGCCACGTTACGTCAAGTTGCCCAACCTGATGATGGCGCGTAAAAAACCGCTGGAAAACGTTGCGCTGGATTCCCTGAATGTCTCCCTGACTCACAATGTGCAACAACTCAAAGTAGCAACCCCACCTGCCCGCCCTGCCGGTGTCATGGTGAAAGATGTGAATGAGTTATTGAGCAAATTGCGTGCACACGAAGGGATCATCGCATGAGAACACTGATTATTGCCGAACATAACGGCCAACATTTGAATGAGCAGGTCGCGCGTGCCGTCACCGCGGCGCAACAATGGCAGCAACCGGTCGATGTACTGATTGCAGCAGCACAACCTGATGCCTTGGCTGCACAGGCAGCCGCCCTGCAAGGTGTCAGCAGCGTACTGGTCGCCAGCGATACAGCCCTGCAACATCCGACAGCAGAACACCTGGCGGATATCATTGTGCCACTGGCTGCCAGCTACAATGTCGTACTGGCTGCACACAGCGCCTTCAGCAAAAACATATTGCCACGCGTAGCCGCTTTGCTGGATGTGAACATGCTGTCCGACGTGCTGGAAATTGTGAATGCCAACACATATGTACGCGGCATTTACGCTGGTAACGTGCTGGCCACGGTGCAAAGCAGCGATGCCATTCAGGTACTGACGGTACGTGGTAGCAAATTTGCCGCCGCAGCCAGCGGGGCATCTGCCGAAATTAAAACAGTAGCCGCACCGGCAGCGCCTGCAGGCAGCCGCT
Organism: uncultured Methylophilus sp.; assembly: GCA_966248215.1. Lineage (GTDB taxonomy): Bacteria > Pseudomonadota > Gammaproteobacteria > Burkholderiales > Methylophilaceae > Methylophilus. Next base: position 78,270 of record CBIMYT010000004.1, read on the forward strand.
GGGTATCCGAAGCCTTTAACAAATCCGAGCGTCCTGCCCTGACCGCCGCTAAAGTGGTGGTTTCCGGTGGCCGCGCGCTGGGCAGTGCCGATGCTTTTACCCAGGTGATTGCACCACTGGCTGACAAGCTGCATGCCGCGATTGGCGCCAGCCGCGCTGCGGTGGATGCCGGTTACGCACCAAATGACCTGCAAGTGGGCCAGACCGGTGTGGTTGTCGCACCTGAGCTGTATATCGCCATCGGTATTTCCGGCGCTATCCAGCACGCTTACGGCATGAAGGACAGCAAGATTGTTGTCGCCATTAACCAGGATCCGGAAGCGCAAATCTTCAAGATCGCGGACTATGGCCTGGTAGCCGACCTGTTTGAAGCCGTACCGCAATTAACCGCTGCGTTATAATTAACCCTTTAAATTCAGTCACCTTTACCGAATTCCGAGTATAAAAGACACGTCATGAGTAAAAAATATTCTACCGAAACGATTTTGAGCGTTCATCACTGGAACGACACCCTGTTCAGCTTTAAAGCAACCCGCGACCCTGGCTTGCGTTTTGAAAACGGTCAGTTCGTCATGATAGGCATGGAAGTAGATGGTCTGCCACTGACCCGCGCTTACAGTATTGCCAGCCCGAACTATGAAGAGCATCTGGAGTTTTTCAGCATCAAAGTGCCTAACGGCCCGCTGACTTCACGTCTGCAACATTTGAAAGTGGGCGATCCGTTACTGGTGAGCCGCAAACCGACCGGCACCCTGGTGACACACGATTTGAAACCAGGCAAAAACCTGTACTTCTTCTCTACCGGTACTGGTCTGGCACCCTTCATGAGCCTGATCCAGGACATCGAAGTGTATGACCGTTTCGAAAAAGTCGTGCTGATTCACGGTGTACGCTATGTCAATGAACTGGCGTACGAAGAGTTCATCACCAAAGAATTACCGAATAACGAATTCTTCGGCGAAGAAGTCAGAAACAAACTGATTTACTACCCAACCGTGACCCGTGAACCGTTCAGAAACCAGGGCCGCCTGACTGACCTGGTGGAAAGTGGCAAACTGTTCGAAGATATCGGCCTGCCTCCACTGAATCCGGAAACCGATCGCGCCATGATCTGCGGCAGCCCTGCCATGCTGGTTGACACTGCCGCCATGCTGGACAAACGGGGTTTCAAGGTTTCACCACGTATCGGTGAACCTGGCGATTACGTGATTGAAAAAGCCTTCGTCGAGAAGTAACTTACGCCGAGCTTGCAGTGTCATGCCTTTAGGGCTGGCACTGCAATCGCATTTCTATACAAACGTTATTTCCCTCCGGGCTCCTTCATTCCCATAGCCACAATGATTGCCAGCAGAAATACTGCGGATAACAACAGGAATCCCTGTCCATAGGCTTTAAAGATACCTGAAGCCACCGCTCCGAGGACCTGCTCCCGCCATTCCATAAATACGGCCATCATGGTCACGCCTACCACACCGCCCAATTGTCTGGCATAGCTGACAACTACAGAAGACTGTCCCAAATGATGCGGTTCCATTTCATGCAGGGTGGCAAGGTTGAGGGCGGGCAGAATCAGGCCCAGGCCTATGCGGCCTATCACGGTGGCCGCCACGATTTCCCAGTACAGCATCTGGCCTGTTGCCAGCGCAAATACCAGGAATGAAATACCAAGTACAGCCAACCCGACCAGCGTGATGCGCCTGGGAGGAAATTTGTCTGCCATGCGTCCGGCCAGGGGAATAGTGAGGACCAGCGCAATGCCGGACGGTAGCAATAACAAGCCGGCATCTGTTGCGCTATAGGCCATCGCGTTTTGCAAAAATACCGGGATCAGATAGGTAGAGGCAAACAGGCCAAAGCCATAGGCAAAGGCTACAAAAGTGCCGCGACTGAACGTAGGCTTGAAAAACAGGTGTAACTGGATAATTGCGTGCGGCAGGCTGCGGGCGTGCCTGACATAGCAGATCATGGAAACCGCCAGCAGGCTGGCATAACCCCAGGTCCAGGCTGCGGTCAGGCCACTATGGTGCAAACTGGACACGAATTCAATCAAACTGATGGTGGCAGCAGACAGCCATCCCAGCCCGGACCAGTCAAAAGGCTTCACCTCATGTTTGCGCGGTGCAGGCAGCCAGATACGCGCACCGATCAAGGCCAGCAGCGCAAATGGCACACCCAGCAGGAAAATTGCCCGCCAGCCAAACTGGTCCAGCAGCCAGCCGCTGATGGAAGGTGCAATCGCCGGCGTAAAGGCAATGCCTACAATCAGAATGCCGGAGGCACGTCCCTGAATATGCGGAGGAAACAGGCGCATCAGCGCCATGATTCCCAGCGGCTGCAACACGCCGGTGGCCACCCCTTGAACTGTGCGCGTTATCACAACGTGCACAAATGTCTGTGCATAGAATCCGGCGATACTGGCTGCAACCAACAGCCACAAGGCGGCCATGAATACCCGTCGCAAGCCAAAACGCTCAAGCAGCCATGCTGCTGGCAGCATGGCAATCGTCATCGCAGCCAGAAAAGCCGTCATGGCCCACTGCACTTGATCCTGCCCCAGTTGAAATGTCCGTGTCAAGGCAGGCACGGCCACGTTAAAACTGGAAGTACATAACACACCGGCGATCGTACCTATGCCGATAATGATCAGTATCATCCACTTATATCGCTCACCATAATGCTGCGACAAAGCGTCATAGGAATGTGCGCGTTTCAGCAAACCCATCAAATTCTATCCATCTTTTTATTGGTTTGAGCTACCTTAACATGCATTGTAGACAGCGTCACCCACCCGGCTATGCATCAATAACGTTTCCAGTGATATGAGCCTCATTGTCATTGATGTTTATTAAATTCCCCGTCAATGACACTCATCCGACACTTGCTGCATGCTGCCCGAGTAAATAGACCAGTAGCTTCCTTTTCTGGCTACCTGGCAAACATTTAGACAAGATTGTCATTCAAGACCAAGAAAATCTGCTGCGCCTTCGGTGTCCAGATACGGAAAGCAGCTCCGCCAGATAGAAAGGTTTCCAGCCAACAGGTTAAACCACGTTTCAAGCGGATTGATGTAGCAGATTAAACTGGTCAGGAAGGAGAAATTATCCTGCCAAGACTGATTGCAACGTCAGAATTTAATTCTTTTCGAGAGTCAAGTTAGAAATGCCTGTCAGGACCTGCCTGCAAATGATAACGGTGGTTCCTGAAAGGAACCACCGCGTTGTCAATATCCATTTTGGAGATTTAACCCTAGGCGGGCTTGAACTCTTGGAATCGACGGTTTCAGTCTATGTCTGTTATATCTGTTTCGTTATCAGACAATTTCTGCTTTCATTGTAGGAAAATACAGAAGAACATTCAGTTTTACTGATGGGAATGTAGGAATATTCTTACACGCCTATCAGAATCATGAGGCTAATAGATGCTGGAAGATTTTTCTAAAATAGGTAAACGCTGCAAATTTTCATGCGTTTATAAACAGGCAAGGCGTTATTCCATTTAATGAAAGAAAATCATATGAAAAAATTAGCGATGGGTGTATTACTCCTGGCAGTATCTGCAACCGCTCTGGCAGATGGTATCGCCGTCTCCATCGGGCAACCCGGCTTTTATGGCCAGATAGTCCTGGGAAATGCCTACCCGGCGCCCCAGCTAGTGTATCCGCAGCCAGTCATTATCCAGCCACCGGCAGTTGCGGTTGTCCAGCCACCCATGTATCTGCACGTCCCTCCAGGTCATATGAAGCAATGGGCAAATTATTGCGGCAATTATGGTGCATGTGGCCGACAGGTATATTTCGTGCAGGATAACTGGTATCAGAATGTGTATGCGCCGCGCTACAATGTCCGCAAGGCGAAACATCATCACGGCGGCCATCCGCACGGTAACCATGGCAAACACGGTGGCCCAGGTAACGGACATGGTAAAGGGCACGGCAACGGTCACCATTAAATGACACACGCATAGCTCAGAATGGGCTATGCTGGCTAGACTTTATATCACCAGTGGCTTTGATTGGTGATACTGCACATCTTCAAGCGTCACGTCCATTCCACCTACGCGAACTCCTAATAGCTTAAGTAACGGATCCAGAAGTATCCGCCCTATCTCGGATAAGAGTGGACTGACAATCGTAGACACAATATTACTGACCAGTCCCAGATCCAATACTCCCAGAAGGGTGACGCTTAATAAATTCGGTTGCGCCAAAGCCTGACTCAAACTGCTACCCAGCGGGCTGGCAATCGATTGCGTTTGCGGCAAATGATCTTTCACCGGATTATCCACAACATACTCCAGCATTTGCGTATTGGTTGGCTGGAGCGGAAGATTCAGTCCAATATTTGCAAGAGGCAGGCCCAGTAACGTTGAAACGCCCGCTGGTCCAGTGCCAGCATTATTGGTTAAGGTCAATTTGGCGATACCTGGTTGGGCCTCTATTGTGACTAACGTCTCTCCATCACCCTGCTCTATACTGCGTAAACTGGCAGTTCCTGGCGCGACTTCCACCCCAAGCGCAAGGTCGATTCTCGCCAGCAATGGAATATCCACCAACACTCCAGCGCGCGCCCTCACCTGCGCTGCCCTGACTGTGGTTGCCATGCATCCCCCTACTTCTTCCGTAGCAGGACCAATAATGAGCTGCGACGGCTGAAGAATGGTCACCTCGGCATTAACCCCGGCGATGGAAGGAATATTAATTGCCAGCGGAATAGCCAGCGCATGCTGTCCATTCGCAACCATGGCAGTTGTCGTAATCAGTGAGAGGGCATTTAAGCCTACCTTGGCAGCAGCATCAACATCCGAGGTGGTCATGGCCAATACCTCGCCCAGCCTGACGCTTGCCTGCCGCACGGTCAGACTCGCGATCTTCTGCATGTTATCTGCTGCCTCTTGCCTCAATTGTTGTGCTTCCAGATCCAGCACCCCGTACTGCTGACTTACAGCATTAGCAAATAACCCCAGCATGTCTCCCACTTGCATATCTGTATTCAGTAACTCTTGTACTGTGCTTACCTGGGTCGAAACTGCGAGTATGTCTTGCAATGCCACTTTGGTTTTTGCGAGCCCTTGATAGTCCGCCAAACTCAAATTAAACGATGCCCCCAGCATCCCTCCCAGCAGAGTATCCAGCAGCACTGACTGCTCACTATTGAGACTGGCAGTAAAACTGCCTGCACTGAAAGCAGCGATCGGCAGATCTGCCACGGAGACAGCCTCGGCCTGCAAGATGACTGACCCGCCCAGCACCCCCCCGGCAATCAGGCTACCAGGCACCTCTCTGGTCGCCTTGACATACACGGCCTGGTGACTGCCATCTGCAGTAAATCGCCTGATGCCCTGTTCGGTGTTTACACGGCCGAGCAATACCTGGTTAGGCGAGGCAGAGAGCTGCCCACTAAAACCGTTATTGGTTGCGGCGATTTGCGCCATGCTGGTCACTGTTTCCAGTGTTGCGTTACAGTTAAGATGTCGCGCAGCATTGATGGCTGCCATATCGGCAATGGATTGCAATTGTTTTTTTTGCATCCAGAGCCGTCCGCTATCCACCACCAGGGCAGTCAGCAGCACAACCAGCAGCAGTACCATGACCCCGAACAGGCCTATTGCTCCGCGCTGAAATGGATGGCTAGCGCCTGGCCGATGTCTCACGCTCGTCAAACTCCGGCATGGGTTGTTCAAAGCTCTTCAGATAGCGTTTATGCACCCGGTCCATCGCCTCTCCTGACAGTGGTTGTGGATGAGTGGAGGCAGCCTTGCCAGAGCGTTGCAGCTCCAGCCATTGCTGCGTGGGCGATCGCTCTTTCCCTTCTGGAGAATATACGGTCGACCACTCGTCTGCCATCACACTATTCAGGCTTAAAAAGCCGGTTATCATCAAAGAAATCATGTATTTCATAAAAATCTCCTGCTGTATCAGGGTGTTGCCTGGCGAGTGCTCTGTGCCAGCTTCTGTAATTGCTGCATCTCGCTTGCATTGATGCCGAATTGTTTTGCAAATGCCTCAGCCCTGGCAGAATCTTCTTGGCGATAAAGCAGCAACACCAGGTTATTGGCCGCCTGACGATAATCCGGCACAAGCTCCAGCGCCGTCAGAAACTCATGCAGCGCCTGCTCATAGCTGCCCGCCTGCATCAATACATATCCGTAATCATTGCGTATCGTATGATCGGCAGGCAAAGCCCGGCTGGCTGTCTCAAGATAATGTAACGATGCCGGCAAGTCACCTGCATGGCTGGCAATCAGTCCCAGTCCGCGATATGCGTGTCCGGCAACACAACTCTCAATCAGTCGCTCGTAAATAACTTGCGCCTGCCCTACACGCCCTGTCTGGCGCAAAGCATTCGCTCGCAGCAATTCAGCCTGCTCGCTTTTGATTCTGGCTGCATCAAGATGTGCAAGCGCAGCATGTGGCTTGCCCTCTGCCAGGACTTGCTGGATAAATCCCAACTTTGCTGCTGCTTCAGCAGGTACTTCAGCACATGCTCTATCGACAACCTGGTTATCCGGTCCGGCATTGCTGCGTGCATCAGCGGCAATGGCATGTGGCATCTGATATACCAGCATCCACGCAATAACCATTCCTGTGGTGGTCACTTTCATAAGCCGTTCATCCCCTTTAACGCATTGGCCAGTCCGATAAACCCCGGTCCTGCCAGGAATATCATCAGAGCAGGAAACAAGAACAACATCATGACAATCGACATTCTGGCCGATAACTTGCTGACATATTCGCGTAATGCCATCACCTGACCCTGCTCAACGAGGGTAGTGTATTCAGCCAGAGACTCCCTGATATTGCCTCCATAGCGTGTTACTTGCTTCAGCATCGCAATAGTGTCACTCAGTGCAGGCACTTCTAGCGGCGTTGCCATTTCAACCAATGCGTCAGCCCTGTCCTGGCCAGCCTGTATACGCTTGGTGACCAGGCGGAGCTCATCCGCAAGATTGGGAATCAATCCCCTTCCCTGCTTTTCGATGACCAGTAAAATATGCTCCATCGACAGACCCGCTTCAAACAACATGCGAAGTAAATGCAAAAATGGAATGACTTCCTTACTGATAGCCTCACGCCGCCTTTGTGCTTTCCAGCGTAATAACCGCCGGATCAGCACAAATGTCGCAGCGAATGCAAAGAACAGGTGGAGCAGCACCTGTGCCCAGGTCTCTTGATTCAATACTGCATAGAGCGCAGCCAAGAGTCCCAGCACAACCGGCAATCCCCATGCCACTAGCAGGAATATAAATGTGGCTCTGGCTCCTGGCCAGCCAGCTTGCACCAGCAAATGCTGTACTTCCTTGACCTCACTGCGCGAAACCCTTTCCAATATCTCCTGCAATGCGTCTTCAAGATCTAGAGACCCGAGTTTGGCTGGTGTATGAATTCCTTCCTGCTGCAAGGCTGCGCGAAAGCGCCGCTGGATATGTCTGGGGTGGCTATCTCTGGCACTGTAAAAGAGCAGCCCGGCTGCCAGCAATATAAGCAAAATGGTGAATGACCAGAACAGACTCATCACACACTCCTCAGCATTCGCCAAAGGATGAGCACCCCTGCGCCTTGCAGAACCAGAGCAACAATCAGCATTGTCTGTCCGGTAGCGTCCTTCAATAACATATCCATATAACCCGGATTCATCACCATGATGTAGGCGGCAATGGTGATCGGGGTCAAGCCCAGTACCCAGGCAGTGACCCGCGTTTCGCCGGTCATCGCACTCAGCTCCCGGCGTGCCATTTCCTGCTGGCGGACCATTTTGACGATACTATCCAGCATCTCTCGTGGACTACTGCCATAGTTATTGCTGATCCGCATGGCTAATGCAATCAGATTAAGCTCACGCAAATTATGCAGCCTGGCAGCATCTGTCAGGCCTTGCACCATATCAGCCCCCAGGTCAGTAGCACGAATCACTCGATCGAGGATATACCGCAACGGCGGTAATGCTTCACTGGCCGCAAAGCGTACGGCACTTTCCAGGCTACGCCCGGTACTTAGGCTACGTAAGACCTGATCAATAAACAGTGGAATCTGGGCAACAATTTGCGCCCGACGACGACGCAAACGACTATAGGGCAGTAAAAACCCGAAAATAAACAGGCTAGTCGCAAAAATCAGCACGGCCCCGACAGCACCATACAGCAGCCAGCCCATCATGCCAGCCAGCATGAAAACCATTGGGATAACAATCATGTGTTTCTTTTGCAGTTCGAATCCTGCATAAATAGAAGCGCGTACCTTAAGCAGATACCAGAAAGACAGTGATGTATCAGAGCTACCCCCGAGCACGGCCGGATCGTGAGGCAATACAGCTTTGAAGTTACGCATCATGCGTTCTCTGAATTGCGCTTTGCTGCTACACCTGAACATCCAGACGGCTAATAGCAACATTCCGATGCCGCCCAGTATCAGTAACACTGTCAGTCGTTGCATTTACGTTCTCCTGAACAATAAATCCTGCAACTTTTTGTTACATGACCTCACGCCGGAGTGAGAGAAATATCCATTAGCGGCGTCATAGGCATAGAGTTCGTTAAGGACAAATTGGCCGTCCCGCACACCGGCCACTTCAGTAATCGAGACAACTTTGCGTTGTCCGTTCGGCATACGGGAGATTTGCACCACCAGCTCAATCGCAGCAGCAATCATTTTACGCAGCGTACTTTCCGTGCCCTGAAATTTGGCTAATCCTGCCAGCATTTCGAAACGCAACATGGCATCTTCAGGATTATTTGCATGCACAGTGCTCATGCAGCCATCATGCCCGGTATTCATGGCTTGCAATACATCCATCACCTCTTCACCACGTACTTCCCCCAGTACAATACGATCAGGCCGCATCCGCAAAGAGTTTTTTACCAGCTCACGCGCAGTAATTTCACCGCTGCCATCAATGTTCGATGGCCTGGTTTCCAGCCGGACCACATGATCGTGTTCCAGTTGCAACTCAGCAGCATCCTCAATGGTCACAATACGCTCGCCATAAGGAATGAATCGACTCAGCACATTCAACAAGGTGGTTTTACCAGCACCTGTTCCGCCACTCACGATAAGGTTACAACGCCGCTCAACCGCAGTGGTCAGGAACTCCAGCATTTCGTTATCCAGTGTGCCATATTGCAGCAGGTCTCCGGATAGCAACGGTTGTTTACGGAATTTCCGGATGGACAGACAGGGGCCATCCAGGGCCAGTGGAGGAATAATGGCATTCACCCGGCTTCCATCCGGCAGGCGTGCATCCACCATAGGGCTGGCCTCATCAATTCTGCGTCCCAAATGGGCAAGAATGCGCCGGATCACGCGCAAGACATGCTCATCATCAATAAACCGTAATGTTGTAGCCTCAAGCCGTCCATCTCTCTCTATAAAGACTTTCTGGGGACCATTCACCAGGATGTCATTTATGCGGTCATCCTTGATCAGGCTTTCCAGCGGGCCGTATCCGGCGAGTTCATCGACGACTTCTTCCACCAGATTTTCCAGATCATAACCACTGATGGGCAGGCGTTTGGCGGCAACATACGCGACCACTTTGTCCCGCACGTACGCAGCAATTTCCGCACGATCCAGATCCGGCAATCCAATATGGTCCCGCTCAATTTCTCCAATCAGATGCTGGTGCAGTTGAAACTTGAGCTCCTGGTAGTTCTGAGCCTGTTGCAAACCATCATCCAGTTCATGTAATCGAAAATTCATCATCATTTGCCTAGGCTTTTTCTCTTGTTATCTTTGTTAGCTCAATCAGCCGTTGAAGCAGGCCGCCGCTCTTTTCAGTATAAGCAGGCAAGTGCTCCGATAATTTGCCGGCAAGCTTGCGTATGCTCAAGCTGTATGGATCATGCGGGGAGAGCTCAAACATGCTTTCGCCCGAATTCATAGTTGCCAGTCGCGCCATGCCTGAAGGCGGCAGGGTAACCAGCAATGGCAACCCAAAAGATTGGGCAATGCTCTCTGCATCAGGTGGCATTTTGGGCAGGTAGCGATCCACGACCACGCCGGCATTGCTCAAGAGTATTTTTTCTTCCCGCAAATGCTTGATGAGCTGCATATTTTGCCGGCAACTAGGAACACTTTGCTCAACCAACAGCATGGTCTGATCAACATTGCTTAATAACAGCAGCAGGAAATCCGATCCGACCATACCTCCCAGATTCACGACGATCCTGGGAAAATGACGACGCAAGCTACGTAAAAGCACGCTGATATCCGCGGCAGTGAATTGTGTACCAACCCAGGGATCTTCCGGCATGGACAGCACGGTCAAACCGCTTTTGTGCTTGCCGAACCCGGTCTGAATCAGGGTAGAGTCTATTCTTCGCAGGCTGCGAATAGCATCAATAAAACTATAGGAAGAAGTGAGACCAAGATAAATCATGGCATCGCCATGAGGCACTCCCAGGTCAAGCAACAATGTCGGCTCGTGTGCCTGAAATGCCAGCGCAAGATGTAGCGCCAGCATGGGTGAGTCGCTTCCTGGCCGGGCGCTGATCACCGCAGTAATCTTGCCTCGCTGATCCGGTTGTGCGGAATGAGGCATGGCATCACGTGGAACCAGGCGCCGCACTTCGGCCACCACTTCACTGGTTCGTGTGCCGACTTTGATGAAGTTCCGCGCACCCAGTCGAATCACGGTCAGCAGCAAATTCTGGTCAAAAGTATCAGCAACCGCAACCACAGGTAAAAAAGGCTTGGCCGCAATAATGCCTTCAATCAATAAAGCCTCTTTTCGATAATCAGCAGAATTCAACTGAACAAAGATAACCGAGGTACCAATCGCATCCGAAAGCTGTACCACACGATCAACCGTAGGCGTATCTGCCGGAATAATCTCCCCCTCATCTTTAAGAGACTGGGCGAGCCATTGCTGGCACTCCTGGGTCTGTGTGATGGCAATAAAGCATTTTCGCTCGCTCATATTCACTACCTCGAAAAACCTGTCACCGGGATACCAGTCTCTGGCTTGTTTCCCTTTTGAAAAAACAAATCACTAAAGCTGGGGCTGTATTCACTCAGATTTCCACCGGGTAAGGCAGGCATCTCTGCGTTTTTGGCAATCGGGCGTACCAGATGAGGCGTCACTATCATCAGCAACTCTTTATCTTCAAGGTCAAACCTGGTCGAACGGAAAAAAGCGCCGATAACAGGCAGATTTCCCAGGCCGGGAAATTTATCGACATTTTGCAACGTGTTACGGCTTACCAAGCCGCTGATCACAAAACTCTCACCATCCCCGAGCGATACACTAGTATCCGTTCTTCGCACCCGCAGCCCCGGAACCGCTACCCCGCCACTTTGCACTGCATTGGAAAAATCTATCTCGCTGACCTCAGGGGAGACTTTAAGGAAAATTCTGTCGGCACCCAGTACTGTAGGCGTCAACATCAGACGCACACCATATTCTTTATAACGAATGGTGACAGCGCCTAATCCACCGGCACCTGACTGAATCGGGATAGGGAATTCGCCACCGGCAAGAAAACTGGCGCTCTGGCCGGAAATGGCCGTCAGGCTTGGTTCTGCCAGTGTGTATGCAAAACCGTTGGCTTCAAGAATGCTCAATGAGCCGAGCAGACCACGACTGGCATTACCCGCCAAAAAGTTGAAAGCACCCGAACTGGACAAGAATCCCGATGAACTATTAATAGGGAAGCCACCACCAAGCCCTCCATCATTAAAACTCGTGCCGCTCATACTCCCGGGAGAACCCAGCGCAAAAGTCGCATTCCCCCTGTTTTTACCCAGGAAGAAGCCGGCACGCATCATGTTTTTCCGGCTCACCTCGACGACCTTGATATCGATTTGCACCTGATTATCAAAGCTGCTCACAGTCGCATCCGCAAGCGCAGTCGTATTTTTATCAATCGCCTGGCGCGCCAGAGCATGTTCCTCCAGCGACTCAACCGGACCAGCCATGGCTACCTGGTCACCTGCTGGTATGACCTTGATCGCTTTTGAGAATTGCAGACGCTGTTTTTCCAGTGCCGCACTCACACTCACCGTCACTTTAAGCCGCTTGGCAGGTGTCGCCGCTTTTTCGTTTTCCCAGATGGCAATCTCGGTTGCGCCCGGCTGCTTGCCGGTCAACAGCATATTGCGGGCAGTCATCATGGTCATGCTTACGACTTCCGGACTCCCAATGGCAACCCGTTTTATCGGGGCAGCATGTACATACTCTTGCTGCGTGCCCATCACCAGGTTCAACGTCTCCGTATTTTCGGCTTGCGCAAACGGCATGAGCCCACTGATACACGCGAAAAACACTAACCGGCAATAATTCAAATTCCCCATACGCCACCCTGACTTTCTGATAATTATTTTGCGACGTGGACGATTTCCTGCTTGTCGCCGTGATGCACAATCACCCGCATGCGTTGTGTTGCGGGAGTGATTGAAGATTTCTTCACGCTTGCTTTGGTAAGCGTCTTACTGTTGTCACTTTTGGGAAGAGATTGAGATGATGGCCGGGAAATATCCCCCAGGCGAATGAAGTGATTGTCTGTCATGACATTTGTACCGGTATCGGTAACTGCTGTCTCAGCCACGACATCCGGCACCCCGTTACGCAAGGCCAGCCGTAATACTCCGGTGCTGTCTGCCAGCATCAGTTTGGAAACATCCTGTGCAGGCACAGCCAGAATGGCAGAACGGCTGTCCCTGGCATTTTTAAGCCCGGACGGATTACTTTCGGCTCCGGGTCTGGCTGGGTGAGAGGTGTTGATTGACCCGGAAACGTTGTTTGAGCCAGAGGTAGCCAATGTTTCATTTTTGCCCGACTCGGTTTCACCGATCAGCGCCCCGTAAGCAAGTACTTTCACGTTGGCGAGCACCACCTGGGCAGAACTTACATCCCCTGTTTCGCGATCCGTGCGCAGATACAGCAAGACATCGACATGGTCGCCCGGCTTGATAAATCCGCCAACCCCAATGACTTCATTGACCTTGATGGCCACGGCACGCTCATGCGGCGCAAGCGCCTGTCCCAGTAAACTGGTCGCCGGAAAATGCGCCATTCTGAAGGCCTCTCCTTTACGCACTGCAATCACAGGGACCTTACCTAACAGGCTCTGCAAATCGCTGAAAGTCTGCTGATCCTGTTGCTGTGTAGTAGTGACTTCCAGATCTTCCATGGTGAGCACGTGACCGATGGAAATATCGTTGCGCGCAACCACTTGCGAATAGGCAGGAATAACCACCTCTATCTTTTCAGGAGGTTGCTGGCTGCTTTTATATCCCAGATAAGCGGTCACCACCGCAGCCACCATCATCAATATTGCCAGCACTCGCAAAAATGCACTGTTCATGGTGTCACCATCCGTTCTTCATATTTTTCAAAGCTCTACCACGGCCACGCCTGCCAAATCGGCAGGTACCTGGGGAATTTGCCCGATAACAGGCAATGTCAGTATGGGCAACACAGGGTCAGCAGCATAATTGCTATACACGACCCGCACAGTGAGCTGGTTGCCATTCATACTTAATTGCACGCCACTGTTACCTGAACCCAACACTTTTGCCAGAGGCTTGGCTGGCAGCCAGCTCAATGCGTTACCCACCACACGCCGTACTTGCGGGTCTACCCCATCATTCAGATATGCCGCATTACTAGAATATGCCAGCCGGTCGACAGCAATCGCTGCACGTGCCCCCTCCTCAGCCGCATGGACAAAGGCAGACTGCATCCACGTCACCATGGCATAGCTCACCATCGCGTAGAACAACCCGAAAAACAGCAGAAACAGCATCATAAACTCAATGGCTACCGCACCCTTTTGAGGATGAAACCGCAACAGACGCATCCGTTTGCCTGTCATGTTCCACTCCCGGTGACGATAACGCATAACAATCCCGCCCCCAGAGCGGCACCGAAAGGAATCCACCTTGTGGACCTTAGAGAAGACGTACTTGATTGGTTAATACAGAAAGTGACTATGCAGAATAGCGCTGCCAGGATAGCGGCAATGACAAATGCAACCAGCATTCCCTCACTACCAGTCAGCAAAGCGATCGCCAGTAACATCTTGACATCACCTGCTCCCAGCCATCCCACAGCATAGGCGGGCAAGGTCAATAACAGACTGACCAGCACGCCCGGTACCACCGATGACCAGTTGACTCCCAGCATGGCGTGTCCGGTGGCCAGCAACCAGCCTGTCGCCACCAGACACATGCCCAATGTCAGCAGATTAGGCAGGCGCCTGAAATACAGGTCAGTCAGTCCGGCACAGATACACCAGCTTGCCACTATCATTTTTGCGAGAGTCATGCACTAGATCCAGTGATGCAATCCGCTTGATATGCGCGACAACTACATAAGCAAACTAACTACCGGCAGCAGTAGTAAGTGCACCTGCAATATTGCCAAAAATGGTGGTCACAGCTGAGCTAACCTGAGGAACAAATGCTACCAATGCAATCGCCACCATGGCAGCAACCAGCGCATACTCAATGCCACTGGCACCCTCATCATTACGCAGGAATTTCTTGATCGCTGTTTTAATTACATTACTCATTTTTGTTCTCCTTATTAACTCGCTCGTTCATACTTATACCCAGCTCGCCTGATACTGATTATCTGTAGAACACTTACCGTATTTTACACCTAGCAAATAACGTACCAATCACTGCTTATTACAAGCAATGAAATAAAAAAATAACATATTGATTCTCTTCATCTTTAATATCTGATTACATTTGTTTACCCGGTACAAAAGTGAAGCCCAATTGCAATGACAGGTGGATACATGACATTTTTTGGCAGTGTGTTTAAATTTGCACATATTCCATGTCATTGCCACTCTCCTTACATATTGCCCAGCATCTGCCACTCAGCGCGATTACGGCCTTGTTCTTTGGCGCGGTAAAGTGATTTATCTGCCGCCTCTACCAACTGCTGCATATCACTTTCAACTGTGGGAATAATGGTGGCAATGCCGATAGAAATCGTGACGATGTCATGTGTGGACTGCTCATGTCTGATACCGAGCTTACGCACGGCGGCCAGCATGGTTTCACTGATATTCTGTGCTTCGTTCAACGACGTGTGAAACAGCACCACAGCAAACTCTTCACCGCCATAGCGGGTGACGATATCACCTACCCGGCGTGCGCAACTATTCAAGGCAACGGCAACCTGCCTCAGGCAATCATCTCCGGCCTGATGACCATAGGTATCATTGAATTTTTTGAAGAAATCCACGTCCACCATCATTAATGAAAGTGGCACCCTGGCACGCGAGGCCTGCGCCCAGGTCGTTGCCAGATTGATATCAAAGCTTCTGCGGTTCCCGATGCCGGTCAGCTTGTCTTCCCAGGAAGCCAGTTCTGAAGACACCTGCTTAAGCAGAACATCAATCAGAATCTTACGCACCTCATGTGCCGATGCCCACAAGGTTGTGCCTACAACCAGCAGCATCACCAACATCATGTGCAAAGTTTCAAAATCCAGAAAAGGAGCCACTAGCAGAAGAGGAACATACACCCCGGCTGCAAAGGCAAAGAAAATAGGTAAAAATACAACCAGACGCGGCATCGCCATAATGACTGCCATGAGCATAATAATCAGAATTGCGGCGGTACCGGAGCGGCTCAACAATGGCAAGGCAATTGCGAGTGCCCCCCATCCTAATCCGGCAAAAGCTGCCGCCATGACATGCCGATTGAGACGCGCTAACTCAATACCGACATTTGCAGAAAGAAAATCCAGACGGCCCAGCCACCAGTGCCAGGCATACGCGAATACCAGCCAGACATACCACGCACCGGCATAGAGGCTCCCGACATCCCAAGCGAGCATGGCAGATGCAATGCCACCGATAACCAACACCATTAATCTGCTACTGCTCTTGCCGCGATACACATGACGCAGCTCTTCGCATGCAAGATCATGCGGATTAAACTCCAGAGTCTTGATGGCACTTGCTCTTATTTTACTAACCAATTTAGATCCTGTTCTACAGCCGCTAACGTCTTAATCACCTTCATCAGCGGCGATTTTTATAAGTATGAATACAGCATAAACCTTGCTTCAAAGCATGTACAGTTCTTTGTGAAAATTAAGCATGAATCATAAAGTTTAACCAAATTTTAAATATCAAAAATCAGCAATACTATTATACGTACTCTTTGAATTCCTAATAAAAACAGTCAACAAGGATCTTCTTTTGTGAACTTTTCAACTGCGCTGGCACTCTCATCCATTGAGTGCTAAAATCGAATTTGAAATCTTCTTAATACAAGGAGCTTTACTATTAACGCTTTAACTTTACCTGTCATTTCCTCGGCTGATAGCCTGGATAAATATCTGCAAACCATCAAGCAGTTTCCAGTCCTGACCGCTGAAGAAGAATATAGCCATGCCACTCGCCTGAAACAAAGCGGTGACCTGGAGGCTGCGCGCGCATTGATTGTGTCGCACCTGCGCCTGGTTGCCAGCATTGCGCGCGGTTACAGCGGCTATGGTTTGCCACAGGCCGATCTGATTCAGGAGGGCAACATTGGCCTGATGAAAGCAGTCAAACGTTTTGATCCCGAGCGCGGTGTGCGTCTGGTGTCGTTTGCCATGCACTGGATTAAAGCTGAAATTCACGAATATATCGTGCGTAACTGGCGCCTGGTAAAAACGGCGACCACCAAAGCACAGCGCAAGCTGTTCTTCAATCTGCGCAGCATGAAACAGGGCTTTGAAACATTAAGTCCGGACGATGTACAGCGCATTGCGACCGAACTGAATGTGAAACCGGAAGAAGTCACTGAAATGGAATACCGTTTAAACGGTCAGGAAATTTCCCTGGATGCGCAAGTGGATGAGGATGGTGAAGAGGTTTACAGCCCGATTGCCTACCTGGAAGATGAAGGCCCTGAACCTTCCACCCTGCTGGAAAATCTGCAGACCGAGCATATGCAGACTGAAGGTCTGAGCATGGCGTTGCAACAGCTGGATGATCGTAGCCGCCGCGTGTTGCAGGCTCGCTGGTTAACTGAAAGCGGTACCGCGACTTTGCACGAACTGGCGGCAGAGTTCAGTGTTTCTGCGGAACGTATCCGCCAGATTGAGCAGAAGGCGATGCAGAAAATCAAGACCTACATGCTGGAAAGCAAAGCATAAGAAACGGGAGCCTCGGCTCCCGTTTTTGTTTTCTCACCATTCAGCACAACTCAAGCTGCCTGTACAATCACTTCTTCATGCATCAGGGCTTGCAAGGTTTTGTCATTTAATCGTTCCAGCTCTGTCAGTTGCTGGCGGATGGTCAACTCGACTTGTTCAAGATCCGCAATGCGTTCTTCCAGCGTATCGGTCGCCTGGTAAATACGCTTGATACTTTCCACACGGCGCTTGAGCTGCATATGATGCTCGCGCATCTGGCTTTCCATAGGTGCAATCACGGCTTTCAGCCAGCTTTCCGCATCCCGGTTCGCAGCTTCATACTCCAGGATCACATGGCTGGCCAGGGTTTCAAAGAACTTGCTGGTCAGCGTAAGCTTTTCGTGCGCAATCATGTTAAACGTTGTATTGAACTGATCGCGATAAATGCCTTCCAGTTTATTCAGGGCCTTGAGGTAGCGTGACGTGGAAAATGGCGGCGGTTTTTTTTGCAGCAAGCCATGTTCCTTGGAAAATTTCTCATACATGGCTTCCATCATTTTTGTGATTTCAAGTACATGCACATCTGCATCCATCATGCGCCGTTTCAGGTCACTGAAAAAGTCATCCATCGCCTGGCGCATGGTTTTGGTAAACGCTGCTTTCATCATGTTATCGCGCGTTTCCCGTACCTTGTTTTTAAGTGCAGGCATGCCCAGATGGTGAAATAACTGATGAGACTGTACCGAAAATACGCTGCGCAATGCCTGATAGCGCTGCAAGCCCACTTCAAAATTGACTTTGTCCTGCTTGACCTTGCGCATCATCTGCGCAATCACATCTTCGTTTTTGCCTTGCAGGCAGCGCAATTCGTCAGTCTGCGCCAGCAATCCCTGCAGCCGTGTTTCCAGCGTACTGCGCGTCTGGTGCATCATGTCTTCGATTTCGCTGTGTATGCTTTCGCGCACAATTTCCTGTTTGGCAGGAATCAGCTCGTCAGAAAGATTTTTTTCCAATTGCAGCAAGCGGCTTTTCTGCAGCAATTGATGATCGCCGGTAACTTTGGCCAGCAAGCCTTTCTGCGCTGATGTCGGTAAAATCTGTTCACGGGGCAGGCCCAGCAGTTCGACAGTACTCTGCAACTGATGATAAAGCTCGGTCTGAATTTCATCATCGGTTTTCAGCGGATCCCACAAGCCATCAATCTTGTTGAGTACGGCCATGCGGCCTTTCTGCTTCCAGCGCGCACCGCTGATATAACGACGCCACACTTCCATTTCCGATTTGGTCACGCCGGTATCAGCGCCGAGAATGAACAAGACGGCATGCGCATTAGGCAGCATACTCATGGTCAGCTCAGGCTCGGCACCAATTGCATTCAATCCCGGAGTATCCAGAATCACCAGTCCCTGCTTGAGCAATGCATGTGGGAAATTAATCACCGCATAACGCCAGCAAGGAATTTCCATCAGGCCATCCTGGCCGATGAGCATGTCATCATCAGACTGATCTGCATGATACAAGCCCAGTGTTTGTGCTTCTTCGCGCGTGACGCGCCGGGTGCGGCTGACTTCCTTGAATGCCTCTACCATGCTTTCCCGCGAATGGGCATCAAACTCGATCACAGACCATGCTTGTGGCATAAGGCGGTATTCGCTTATGGACACCTGGCCGGCACTGGTTTCTATGGGCAACAGCGACAAACTGACCGGCTTACCCGTGTCATATCGCAATTCGGTCGGGCACATGGTGGTCCGGCCGGCACCTGAAGGTAATAAACGATGGCCATAATCGGAGAAGAAAATGGCATTGATCAGCTCGGATTTTCCGCGGGAGAACTCCGCCACAAATGCAACGTTCAGCTTGTCCTCACGCAAGCGGTTGAGTTGCTGCTGGATACGCTCTTCAAGTTGCACATCACTGAGCTGCTTGTCCACCAGCCAGCGCCGATACTCCCCCAGGGCATCAGCGATTGCCTCCCGCCAGCGCGTATACAAATCAAATTGTTGTGCCAGTCTGTTATTTTCCATAGGGCCTGCTTAGTATAATTATCTGGCAATCTCCAGGAGACTGCCTGTTTTCGCTAATCTAGCATGATTTACTAAAAGTTCAAATAAATCATATGAGTATAGCCAACAATTCATAAATAAAATGAATTACCAATTCTAAGATTAGGCATTTATGCACTTATGCGCAGCCTGCTGTCATCTGCTATCATGTACATCTATCAGTAACGACCGATATTCCGACGTTCTTCAATCCTATGAGTGGCCTTTCTCCAGAGTCTCCAGTACCTACCCTGATTCAG
This sequence comes from uncultured Methylophilus sp., assembly GCA_966248215.1. Taxonomy (GTDB): domain Bacteria; phylum Pseudomonadota; class Gammaproteobacteria; order Burkholderiales; family Methylophilaceae; genus Methylophilus. The sequence continues at coordinate 97,653 of CBIMYT010000004.1, forward strand.
CTGCATCAAGAATCACGCTTGCTCGAGATTCACTTCAACAACCAGACTGAATGCATGCTGTCATGCGAGTTTCTGCGCGTGTACTCCCCGTCTGCCGAGGTACGCGGCCATGGCGCCGGGCAGGAGGTTCTGCAAGTGGGCAAAGAGCAGGTCAATATTACCGGCATCGAGCCGGTCGGCCGTTACGCCATTAAACTGATATTTGATGACGGTCACGATACCGGCCTCTATTCATGGGATTATTTGTACTATCTGGCACAGCATTATGAAAGCCTTTGGCAGGATTACATCGCCAAACTGGCCATGGCTGGCCATACGCGCAAGGACATATAAATATGCAACCTAAAACCGACCAGGATAAAACCACGCATTTTGGCTTTGAGACCGTAGCCGAACACGACAAACAGAAAAAAGTCGGCGAAGTTTTCCACTCCGTGGCACAGAAATACAACATCATGAATGATGTGATGTCAGCCGGCTTGCACAGGTTGTGGAAGCGCTTTACAGTGGATATCAGCGGTGTGAGTCAGGGCGACAAGGTGCTCGACATTGCAGGTGGAAGTGGTGACCTGTCCAGGTTATTTGCCAGAAAAGTCGGCACACAATCTGCACATAACCCCGGTCAGGTCATTCTGACGGATATCAATGCCTCCATGCTGGGTGTGGGGCGTGATCGCATGATAGACGACGGACTGAATATCCCTGCCGCACAATGCAACGCCGAAACATTGCCATTCGCTGATGAAACCTTTGACTGCGTCATTGTGGCATTCGGCCTGCGCAATATGACCCACAAAGATACCGCCCTGCGCGAAATGCAGCGCGTCCTGAAGCCTGGCGGACGCCTGCTGGTACTGGAGTTTTCCAAGGTCTGGCAACCGCTGGAAAAACTTTACGACGCGTACTCCTTCAAGTTGCTGCCCAAACTGGGCAAATGGATTGCCAACGACGAATCAAGTTATCGTTACCTGGCAGAAAGCATACGCATGCATCCTGACCAGGAGACTCTCAAGCAAATGATGCATGATGCCGGTTTCGCCAAAGTGGACTACTACAACCTCACTGCCGGTGTGGTTGCGCTGCATAAAGGCATTAAAATCTAAGGTATGTTCAAGCCCCTGATGCAATTTGTGCTGCAACATCTAATGCAGCAAAACCACTGGACAGCGCCCTTATTGCAACCTTATGCCAACCAGACCATCCGCCTGGATTTCAAGGTCGCCCGCATGTCGCTGACGATTTTACAGAACGGCGAGCTGGCTGTGGCAGCAGACTCTGCCAGTGCAGATGTCACCATACACTTGCCACCCAGTCTGGTCATGCGTTTACTGCGCAAAGATCCTCTGGCCTCCAGCCTGATCAAAATCGATGGCGACACGGCATTGGGCATTGAAGTCGGCAAGATTTTCTCCGCCATCCGCTGGGATGTGGAAGACGACCTGAGCAAGCTCGTTGGCGATATTGCCGCCTATCAGGTCGTTCAGCTTGGCCAGCAAAGACTCAGGCAATTACAGGATGGTGCGAAAAACCTCGGAGAAATGCTGGTGGAATACTGGCAGGAAGAGCAGCCTTTGATCGCCAAAAAATCCAGTGTTGAACAGTTCAATCATGCCGTGGACCAGTTACGCGAAGATACCGACCGCTTGCAGCAACGGCTGGACAAACTGCTGGCAGCGCATACTCTTCCGGAAAGTCGATAAACATGCACTGGTTTCGTTTTTTTCATATTATCGGCGTGCTGCTCTGGTACCGGCTGGATATCTTTTTTGTCCGCGATGAACAACCGCGCTTGCTGAATTACCTGCTTAACGGCCTGCTCTTCTGGCGTAACGCGCCGCAGCAACGCGCCGTCCGCTTAAGGCTTGCGCTTGAAAAACTGGGGCCTATTTTCGTCAAGTTCGGGCAAATGCTGTCGACCCGACGCGACCTGCTGCCACCAGATGTGGCTGATGAACTGACCAAACTGCAAGACCAGGTACCGCCGTTTGCATTCAGCCAGGTTGAGCTGATTCTGGAGCAAGCCTTTAATACCCCATTCAGTACCATTTATGCCGAGTTTGATCCCGTACCGGTAGCCAGCGCCTCGGTCGCCCAGGTGCATTTTGCGACGTTACACAGCGGTGAACAGGTCGCTGTGAAAGTATTGCGGCCAGGTATCGCGGCCATTATTCACCGCGATATCGCACTGTTGCACACACTGGCATGGTGGGTAAAAAAACTGTCCAGCGAAGGCCGCCGCCTGAAGCCGGATGAAATGATTGATGAGTTTGCCCGCCATACCGAGCACGAACTGGATTTAACGCTGGAAGCCGCACAATGCGCACAACTGGGCCGAAACTTCAGCGACAGACGCCTGCTGGTACCCACGGTTTACTGGGACTATTCACGCAAACAGGTGATGACCATGCAGCGCATGTTCGGTATTCCGGTACGTGATACAGGAAGCCTGAAGGCCATGGGCGTGGATCTCACCCGATTAGCGCATGAAGGTGTGGAAATATTCTTCACCCAGGTGTTCCGTGATGGATTTTTTCATGCCGACATGCATCCTGGCAATATTCAGGTAGTGACGGAAGGTCCGGACAAAGGCAAATTCATCGCACTGGATTTCGGTATCATGGGCAGCCTGTCGCCGACTGACCAGTATTATCTGGCGCGTAACTTCCTGGCCTTCTTCAATCGCGATTACCGCGACGTCGCCGTCGCCCACATTGAATCAGGCTGGGTTCCTCCAGACACCAATGTAGAAGCGCTGGAGACAGCAGTCCGTGCCATCTGTGAACCCATCTTCGAGAAACCGCTCAAGGATATTTCGTTTGGCCGTACGCTGCTCAGCCTGTTCCAGATGTCGCGCCGGTTTGGCGTCAATATCCAGCCGCAATTGATTATGCTGCAGAAAACCCTGCTGAATATCGAGGGTCTGGGACGCGAACTGGACCCGAATATTGATTTGTGGCAAAGCGCCAAACCGTTCCTGAAACGCTGGATGAGTGAACAGATAGGCTGGCGCAGCCTGTTCAAATCGGCAAAACATGAATTACCTTATATCCTGTCACATGCCGCTGAAATGCCGCGACTGTTCGAGCAATACCTGCGCGACCGCAACCAAAACAGCCAGCAACAAAGCCGCATGGATACCATGCTGGTGACTCAGCAAAAACATGCCGCTGCACAGAAATGGCTGATTGCCGCCATTATCTTACTGCTGCTGTTGCAATCAGCCAGTCTTTGGTTGTTGTTCGCACGCTAAGTACCCAACTCGTTAACCCGCTCACTAAAAAGCCTGGATTTCAGGCTTTTTTTATTTTCCAGAGTGAAGAAAACCCTATGCTGGATCAGGTTTTGTTTTAAAATCGCCCTTTTGTCACGGCTTTAAAGGGAACAGACAGTGCTGATCTGGTTTGTGGTAGCGTATCTACTGGTGTCCATCGCTATCGGTTTGCTGGCGGCCAGAAATGTTCATAGCAGCAAAGATTACGCCATTGCCGGACGCCATCTGCCGCTGCCTGTCGTGATGGCCACCGTATTTGCCACCTGGTTTGGTGCCGAAGCCGTATTCGGTGTTTCTGCCACATTTGTGCGCGAAGGGCTGACCGGCGTCGCGGCTGACCCGTTCGGCTCCAGCATGTGTCTGATCCTGGCTGGTATTTTCTTTTCCAGCCGTCTTTATAAACTCAATATCCTGACGCTGGGCGACTTCTATCGCATACGCTATAACCGCAGTGTAGAAATACTGACCACCATTGCCATCGTAATTTCTTACATGGGCTGGGTCGCCGCGCAGATCAAGGCACTGGGCCTCATTTTCAATCTGATCAGCGACGGCTATATCTCAGAACAGGCCGGTATGATCCTCGGTACCGCAATCGTACTCACCTACACGACACTGGGTGGCATGTTGTCCGTCGCCATTCTGGATTTCGTACAGATGATCGTGGTCATTGCCGGCCTGCTCTATATCGCCACACTGGTGTCCGGTCAAACCGGCGGTATCAGCCCGGTCATTGAACATGCGCGCAATGCAGGCAAACTTGACTTCTTTCCGCAATCAACCAGCTGGAGCGTATGGCTGACCTTTCTGGGCGGCTGGCTGACCATGATGCTGGGCTCCATTCCGCAGCAGGACGTTTTCCAGCGCATCACTTCGGCCCGGACTGCCAATATTGCCTTATGGGGCTCACTGCTGGGCGCCAGCATTTATTTCTGCTTTACGTTTGTGCCCATGTTTATTGCCTATGCGGCAACCCTGATAGACCCTGCCATTTTTGGCACGCTGGTGGAAACAGACTCGCAACGCGTCTTGCCGACACTGGTACTGACGCATACACCGTTGCTGGCCCAGGCCATTTTCTTCGGCGCCGTGCTGTCGGCGATTATGAGCTGTTCTTCCGCAACCTTGCTGGCACCTTCCGTGACTTTTGCCGAGAACGTGATCAAAGGGTATATGCCAGATATGAACGACCACACCTTCCTGCGGGTCATGCGTTTGTGTCTGGTCGGTTTTGCCGCCATGGTGCTGTTCTATGCGCTGAACTCCGAACTCTCCATTTTCGGCATGGTGGAAAGCGCCTATAAAATCACGCTGGCAGGTGCTTTTGTACCGTTGCTGTTTGGTGCATTCTGGAAGCGTGCAACCAGTCAGGGCGCGCTGGCTGCGATTATTTTCGGCATAGGCAGCTGGGTGCTGGTAGAAGTGATGGTAGGCGAAGCAAGCCTGGTGCCGGCTCAGTTACTGGGACTATGCATCAGCGCGATTGCGATGGTGATAGGCTCCCTGCTACCGCAAAAAACCGGTGGCTCGCCATCACATGCGCATGGCTATATGCATGAACACGCCTCGCATAGCCACCCGCATTAATATAGGGTGGCTCAGGTTGGAACCCAAATCAGGAATTACCCTTCAAAGCCGTGACTGTTCAACTGAACAAAAAACACGGTGTTTGCGATAATTCAACAACAGTTTTCCTCGCTCAAAAACGCTCTTATGGTTGTTAACAAACGTTTATATACCTTTCTGCTCAGCGCGATTGTATTGGCCGGTTTGCTGGCTGTCAGCCTGATCGGATATTTTGTCGCCAAAGACTCCCTGAGCGATCGCCTGCAGCAGGAAATGCTGCCGTTGACCAGCGATAACATTTACTCGGAAATCCAGCGCGACCTGCTACAGCCTTTGCTGATTTCGTCGCTGATGGCAAATGATGTGTTTGTATTTGACTGGGTCAATGAAGGCGAAAAAGACCCTGCCAAAATGATCAGCTATCTGGCGCAGATCCAGAAAAAATATAACACCATCACGGCGTTTTTCATCTCTGAGAACTCCAGGCTTTATTATCATCCGACCGGGGTATTGAAGAAAATATCAGATTCCGATGAGGAAGATCGCTGGTATTTCGAGGCAAAAAACTCGCCTCATCCTTATGTCATCAATATTGACCAGGATACAGCAGACCATCAACGCTTGAGCATCTTCGTCAATTATCGTGTCGAGGACAAATCCGGCCAGTTTATCGGCGTCATTGGCGTCGGCCTGTCACTGCGTACCGTGGTTGAGCTGATTGAAAATTACCAGAAACGCTATGGCAGGGAGATTTACTTTGTCAACCGCCAGGGCGATGTCATGCTGCAAAGCAGTCAATACAGCTCTGCTCTGCATTTACAAAACAAGGACGGGCTGGACAAGGCTTTCCTGCAAATCCTGACTTCACCCAGCGCATCGTTTTCATTCAAGGCCAAGAACGGCAGCACCTTATACCTTAACAGCCGCCTGGTGCCCGAGTTCGAGTGGTACCTGATTGTGGAGCAGGTGAATGACCCCAGTTCGGAGCGCATAGAAAAAGCCTTTATTATCAATATAATCGTGGCCCTGGCGATCAGCATCATTGTATTGTTGCTGGCCCACCTGGCCATGCGCGGCTACCATGGCCGGCTGGAAACCATGGCGACCAAGGATAAACTAACCGGCGCTGCCAGCCGCCAGGTATTCGAATCCTATTTCAATCAGGCAGTCGCCCGCTGCAAACGCCGTAATGAAGCCTTGTCGCTGGTACTGATGGATATTGACCTATTCAAGCATATCAATGACAGCTATGGCCACCAGGCCGGTGACCGCGTACTGACACGTATTGCCCAGCTTATCAAGTCCCATATCCGTGCAGAAGATATCGTCTGTCGCTGGGGAGGTGAAGAATTCCTGCTACTGTTAACAGGCTGCAACCTGGAAGATGCCAAGCATATTACCGAAACCATCCGCGCTGCCGTGGCAGAACTGGAGTTTCACTTTAATAATGACACCATCAAGGTCACTATCAGTGCCGGACTGGCAGAAATGCAGCAGGACGAATCGCTGGCACAAGTGGTGGAACACGCCGACCACCGGCTCTATCAGGCCAAACATGCCGGACGGAACTGCTTCCGGCCGGATATTGCCCAGGACAATTAAAGTCTTGCTTTGCCCCGGCCTGGCAGCGGCTGGCAGGATGGACAATAGAAGGTAGACCGTTGTCCAAGCCGGATATTGTGGATGGACTGGCCGCAAATCTGACACGGCTGGCCTGTACGGCCATAGACGAAATAAGTCTGCTGGAAATAGCCGGGATTGCCGTCTGCACCGAAAAAATCCCGCAAACTGCTGCCGCCAGCGGCCAGCGCAGCCTTTAAGGTTGTTTTAATTTCCGTGACCAGTAACTGGCATTGCGCCAGGCTCAGTGTTTTTGCCGGCGTTTCCGGATGGATACGGGCGCGAAACAGCGATTCACTGGCATAAATATTCCCGACACCAACCACCAGATGCGCATCCATAATGGCCACCTTGATCGCCGTATTGCGTGAGCGCAATTGCTGATAGAGATAATCACCGTCAAAAGCATCATCGAGCGGCTCAGGTCCCAGACTGCTCAGCAAAGGATGTTGGGAAGGCTCCTGATCCAGCCATAGCACAGCACCAAAACGCCGTGGGTCGCGCAAACGGATGACGCGGCCATCTTCAAACGCAATATCGACATGATCGTGCTTTTCGTGCGGGAAATAGCGTTCCAGCAGACATAAACGACCCGACATACCCAGATGCAGCAATAGCGTCCCCTTGCGGCTGGCAACGCCAATATCAACGAGAATATATTTGGCACGTCGTGTGAGTTTTAATATTTTCTGACCTTGCAGTTGCTGTGGCAACTCTGCAGGAATCGGCCAGCGCAGGCCGTGATGACGGATGGTGACTTCGCGGATTTGCGCGCCCTGGACAGGTAATAGTCCCAGGCGCGTGACCTCAACCTCTGGTAATTCAGGCATGCTGACGCGTGCTTACTTTTGAATATTCACGGGCGGGTTCACCATGGTGAAGCCTACATCATTGGGGAAATGATAGATAATGCCCTCTTCCGGGCGCGCCAGCAAATATTCCGGTGACTCCTGCATCTTGTCAAAATGCACTTTCTTTCCGTTGCGCAACAGCACTTCGAAAGAAGGATAACTTTGCTTGCGATCCGGAGTATAAACTTCTACTGAGGTCGCCTGTGCCTGCTTCCAGCTGAAATCCATCCACTCGTTCATATCATTTTGTGTCGGTTTGGCTTTGGGGTCACTGATGGTCCACTTGCCATCCGTTGCCAGCTCGACTTTCAGTGCGTTATCTTCCCACTGCTCAAGATGGGCCAGATTAAAGCCAGCCAGCTGTTTGCGCTCATCCGGTGACAATGGTGTCTTGTCTATCATTTCAATCGACTGGGTCGCAGCCGCTTCGCTATACTGCCCAGGCAGTAAAAATACCTGGCCGGCATAACCGACATACTGTTCTTCGGTCACCGGGTTATAGGTGCCGAACGTAAAGACATGCTCGCCCTGGCGGCCAGACAATGTCAGCCTCACTACCGGCTGGTCCAGCCCATATTTGGCGGCATCCTGCAAGGGCAATCTGGTAGCAGTGGTCGCTGCAATGATGGACAGTACGCGTTGCACAGACATCTGGTCCGCCCGCGCCGAATACGGTTTGCGCATCATCCAGTAGCCATCCTGGCGTTCGAAAATGGTGGGCGCTTTTGCCGGGAACTCGACTTTGACGGAGTCAAAATCAGCCATTTTGAGGCTGGACACTTCGAATCTGGCCGTCTCGGTCTTTTCCTGCGGTTTCAGGTGCAGGAATATTGCGATGCCTGCCACCAGTGCCAGCAGCAGCAGGTTTAATATCCATCTTTGCTTCATACGTCCAACTCCGTCTGCGATACGACTTAAAACAACCTTGTTCGCCTTTTAGGCTTTGCGGCGCTTCCACCACAATAACAAGCCTGCGATAAATAATCCGGCCGGAATCAGATACTGGAATGCGTGAAAGACCAGCCAGGCCACCAGGCGTCCCTGGTCAGTCGCGGGAATCGTCACGTTGATATCCTTCAGCGGCATAGGCTGTATGGTAATCAGGCGGTCATCTCCTGCCAGCCAGTTGATGATATTAATGCCGAGATCCAGATTACCACCATTGGTGATAAAGGTATTGGACAGGAAGTTGGCATTTCCGATCACCACCACGCGCTGACCTTTTTTACCATATTGTCGCTCCAGCGCGACGCCGATGTTGATGGGTCCGGCCTTGTCCTTGCCCTGGTCAAAACGTACCTTGATATTTTGTGCGCCAGCCGGAATACGGTCTGACTCCAGCCAGCCATTGGGCGCCACATCAATCAGGCGGCCGACTTTCCAGCCAAGGTCATCCGAGGCCTGCCCATCCACTTCGTGAGCTTCGGGAAACACGGTGCGCAGCATGAAGTTACGCGTAATGGGATGGTCGCCATACAAACTGGCAAACGACATTTTCGGGTCCGCGCCATACTGTTCGGCAGCCCGGTCCACCACCATGCCAGGCGAGACTTTGATGCCAAGATACTCCGCAACCTCCTGCAAACCATGCAGGTTATCGTCATCCAGCAACCACAATACATTGCCACCGGCTTCAATATACGCCTTGATTTTATTGGCTTCGACGGCACTGACATCCACTTGTGGCGCCGCAATCACCAGCATGGCGCCGTTGGCAGGCACTTCCTGGGCAATGGTCAGATCAGGATTGGCAAACTTGAAACCCTTGTTTTCCAGCTGCTTGCCAAACTCTCCCAAATCATGGTTTTTCACGCCTTGCAGCAAACGTTCGCCATGCCCGTCCAGATACATGACCGGCTGGTTATTGGTACGCGACAGGCGCACCAGCAGGTTGGTCATTTCCTGTTCGGCAAACGGCGGCGTAATGTGTTCGGTACGCTTGTTATATTCAACCACAGTTTCGCCGTCCACTTTCACGCCGGCTTCCTGTGCCAGTTTCGGTTCTTCGGACGGGTTAATGAAGTTAATGAAAACATTTTTCTTCTCGCGCTGGTAACGCGCGACAAAATCCAGCATGCCTTTGCGGAAAGTATCGCCATTGTTGGCATCATCCTTGGTGGCGTACACCGTGATATTGATATCGCCATCCATCTGCTTGAGCACATTGACGCTGCCCTGGGTCAGGATGTTGCGGTTGGCCTGGGTGATATCCTTTGCCCAGCGGTACTGGCTGGAAAGATAGCCCAGCATCACGATCAGGGCCAGGAACACCAGCGCAAACATCCAGTTTTGCGCCAGCAGCTGCAATCTTAACTTACGGTTAATTTTCATAATGCTTTCAAACTCAACAACAGTTCGCGCTTAACCGCGCAGACGATCCGCATCCAGACGACGAATAGTCAGTGTCAGGAAGGCGATAATAAACAATGCAAAATAGGCCAGGTCAGCAGTATCAATCAGGCCACCGCCAAAAGACTGGAAATGACGCATCAGTGAAAACCTGAGCACGGTGCTGGTCGGATCCCCGGCAAAAAAATTGTCCAGAATCATCAGGACAAACAGGGCAATAAAACTCAGGATACCGGCAATGATAGGCTGTGAAGTCAGGCTGGAAAAATACAGGCCCAGGGCGGCGAAACTGGACACCAGCAGCAACAGCCCGAGCGAGTTGGCAAAAATATACCCGAAATCAATATCCGCCCAGATATTCAGCGTGGATAGCATCGCCCCGACATACACGACCAGGATACTTAAAAACACCACCAGCCCCAGAAACTTGCCGATGACGATCTCGCTGATGGATAACGGCGCACTGAACAGAAACGGCATGGTCTGACTGCGACGCTCCTCGGAAATCAGCCGCATGGACAATAATGGCACCGCAAACAACATGATAAAGGACGCCAGGCCATACACGGTTTGACCGACAAACTGGGTCACACCTATGCGCTCCGCCGGACGGATGGCACCGGACATCACTTCAAAATAGTTATTCACACCGTTCAGGTAATAAGTGCCGAAGGAAAATGTCAGCAACGCCAGGATAATCCACCCCATAGGCGAGGCGAACATGCTTTTCAGTTCTTTTCTTGCAATATTCAACATAAGGATACTCTCAGACTCGGCTTACGCAGCTTGGGACATGGCAGATGCAGATTCCTGGTAGGTCAGCTGCACGAATACATCTTCCAGGCTGGTTTGGTCAGGCGCGATATGGTACAGGCCCCAGCCGTTTTGTACAGCCGCCTGCACAATCGCTTCGTGCGGCTGGCTACCTTCGCTGAAACGTATGCGCCACATGCCGTCCACAGGTTCGACTTCTGCCACCCCGGCAATAGCCGCCAGCTGCGCAGCCTCCGGCGGCTGACGCAAGCCGACCAGCAGCTTGTTGCCGACACGCTGCTGCTTCAGCACATCAATGCCGCCATTGAATACCAGTTTGCCTTTATCGATAATCTGCACATGGTCACAGACCATTTCCACTTCCGGCAGGATATGGGTAGACACGATCACGCTGTGCGCCTGACCGATTTCCTTGATCAGGGCACGGATGTCACGAATCTGGATAGGGTCCAGCCCTACCGTGGGTTCATCCAGAATCACCACCATCGGGTTATGAATAATGGCCTGTGCGATACCTACGCGCTGCTGGTAACCATTGGACAGGTTTTCGATCAGTCGCTTGCTCATATGGGTCAAACCGCAACGCTCTTTGGCATGCTCCACGGCTTTTTTGATATGTTTGCCTGGCACCTTGTGCAGGCGCGCGGCAATCGTCAGGTACTCGTCCACCGTAAACTCCTTGTACAGCGGACGCATTTCCGGCAGATACCCGATCAGCGCCTTGGCTTCCTTGGGATTTTCTATCATGTCGATACCACAAATCTTGACACTGCCGGCACTGGGGGCCAGATTACCGGTCAGCATCTTCATGGTGGTGGATTTACCTGCACCGTTAGGTCCCAGGAATCCCAGCACCTGCCCTTGCTGCAAACTGAACGTCACATCACTGACCGCAGCACGGCCACCGTAAAGACGTGTCAGTTCAATTGCTTCTACTGTCAAATTTGCCATGATTCTTTCATACACCAACACCTAGAACATCCTCTTGCGCGAACAGGTTTCCCTATTGCGGCAAGCAAATCCCTAGACAAAGTTTTCATCAAAAAGTTATAGTGCTGTACACGACGTTTCACGGGGATTCAAAGGCCGGAATAGTCGTCAATTACAATTCAGTTACAAATTGCACATTATGGATGAACTTGCATTAACTGTCACGGACTAAACAAAAAATCCTGCAATCGCCTTTGCCGCCTCATGTCCGTCAGCATCACGCTCATCACAAGACCCATTACACAGGAATCCAGTATGCCTCAAACCAGCCGCTTCAAGCTCCACCCTCTTCGCCAGCGCCGTACGGCACTGGCGCTCTGGCTGGCATTACTCGCCACTCCTGCCTGGTCCGCCACCAATGCTGTGACAGCACCGACGCCTACGGCCGAGTTCGTTTATAAGTACCTGCTGGGGGAAGTGGCTGCACAACGGGGCGAATTCGTTCTGGCCAGCCAGCTGTTTCTCGATCTGGCCAAGCAAACACATGACCCGCTGCTGGCTGAACGTGCGACCCAGGCTGCCACCATTGCCCGCGTACCACAACTGGCGTTACCGTCAGCAGAACTATGGTCAGACCTGCTGCCAGACTCCATTCCGGCAGCGCAAGCAGCCAGCCAGCTGCTGATCGCAAACGGCGAGTTGAAAAAAGCCATGCCCAGGATTGCAAAAGTGCTGACAGATGAACATATCCGACCCAGTGCGTTCATGGAGCTGAACAGCCTGATGATGCGCATCTCCGATAAAAATAGTGTACTGGAAGCTATCCAGCAACTGGCCAAACCGTATCCGACTTCACCTGAAGCCCATTTTGCCATCTCGCAAGCCGCTTACTTTGCGCACAATGAAGCGCTGATGGAAAAGGAGTTGAAGGAAACCTCCAGATTACGCCCGGGCTGGGAGGCACCAGCGCAAATTCACGGCCAGATGCTGACGGAGCAGGATCCGCAAAAAGGCATCGCCTTCTATCGCGAGTTCCTGAAATCCTATCCTGATGCCGACCAGATCAGGCTGGCCCTGGCGCGATCGCTGCTGGTACAGAAAAATACGGCAGACGCCAAGGTGGAATTTACCACCCTGGTGGAAAAGCACCAGGACAACCCCGAAATGAACGTGATTGTCGGCCTGTTGGCGCTGGATGCCAAAGAATATGCGTTCGCGGACCGTTATCTGCAACACGCCCTGGACGTGGGCTTCAAGGAACCCAACAAACTGTATTTCAATCTGGGCCGTTCGGCCGCAGAGCAACAGGATGACGCCCGCGCGCTGCAGTGGCTGGACAAGATCGGTGAAGGCGAACAATTCCTGGCAGGCAGGCTGGCAGCAGCAGCCATCATTGCGCGCCGCGATGGCGTGGATGCCGCTATCACCATGATGGATAATATCAACGGGCTGACGGCTGAACAGCAAACGCTCATCATCCAAAATCAGGCACTCCTGCTCAATCAGGCAAAACGCCCCGATGAAGCCCTTTCTCTGCTGGAGAAAGGCTTGCAGACGCATCCGGACAGCCCGGACCTCTTGTACGATTACGCACTGAATGCCGAGCGATTAGGCAAATTCCCGCTAATGGAAGACGCTTTAAACAAAGCCATCAAGCTCAAGCCGGATTTTGCTGCCGCCTACAATGCGCTGGGATACTCTTATGCCGATCGCAACATCAAGCTGAACGAAGCAAAAAGCCTGATTGAAATGGCCATCCGCTTATCTCCCGAAGATCACTACATCATGGATAGCCTGGGCTGGGTTTATTACCGCCTGGGCGATATGCAGCGCGCCACCGAGCAATTGCGACGTGCTTACACCATCCAGCAGGACCCGGAAATTGCCGCCCATCTGGCAGAAGTATTATGGAAACAGGGTCAGCGTGACGAGGCACAGAAAATTCTCGACCAGGCATTATCGGCCAACCCCGACAACGAAGTGCTGGCCTCCACAGCACAGAAGCTGAAATCCTCCCTGTAATGATTTGCCGGGCACTGCCGCCTGTGAGCTGGCGCAAAAAAGCCGCGACCGGCCTGATGGCAAGCCTGCTGGCTGCCTGCACTTCACTGCCGGCGCCGCCGCTCACCGACACGGTCAGCCCGCTGGCGCAGCAACGCATGCAGCGGCTGGCAGCGGTGCAGCAGTTTTCACTGGAAGCCAAACTGGCGGTGCAATATAACGGCAAAGGCTATACCGCCAGACTGGAATGGCAACATGACACGCAGCAAGACCATATGCGCATTTTCAGTCCGCTGGGGCAACAGGTGGCCCTGATCCACCGCACTGACCAGTCAGTCACACTCACTGACCAGCGTGGCCAGCAGCACCAGGCCACTGACGTGGCCAGCCTGACCGAACGCCTGTTGGGCTGGCGCCTGCCGCTGACGGGATTAAGCCAGTGGATATTGGGAATCCCGCATGCAGCCAGCCCGTTCCAGGCCAGCTATGCCGACAATGGCGAACCCGTCAGACTGATGCAGGATAACTGGCAGATAGACTACGAAAACTACCAGCCGGTGACACTGCAGGACAGCAGCGAGCAGCTGCCGCATGTCACCCGCCTGCAGCAACAGGATGTACGCCTGAAACTGCTGATTCAGCACTGGTGATCGATACTGGCAGTCACGCCGGATCTCCTGAATGCATTTGCCTGATGGCTGACCGCTCCCGCTAAAGATTCACCGTCAACTGTCGATAATGGCACATATGCGCCGTTATCTGTTTTCACTTTCGCTTCACCGCTTCTGGCTGGCTTCCAGCCTGCTGATTCTCATATGCATGCCAGCCGTGGATGGCCAGGCGGCACAATGGCTGTCTATCAAGAAAACAGACGCCAACCAGCTCATGATAGACAAATTGTCTCTGGTGGAAGAAAAGCCCTATACCAAAGCCTGGGTCAAAGTTGACTACCAGTCGCCGCAGAAAAACGTGGAGTCGGTAGACCGTGTCTACACCCACGCCAAGGCACTTTGGTATTTTGATTGCGCCAAACGCAAGGCGGCGACTATCCAGGTATTCCAGTATGACCAGGACGAGCTGGTATATTCGGCCGGTACCACGGTGAAACAGGCAGATTTCATAGAGCCGCTGCCGGACTCCGAGGTGGAAATCACCCAGCAATATGCATGCAAATGGCAGGCAAAGGAAAAACAGCGGGCCGAAGCCATTGCACAGCGTGCGGCCAACCCGGTCAAGCCGGCAGTTGCCAATGCCAAAGATGTGCCCAAAGCTCCTGATAGTGCAGCAGAGCCTGCACCAGCCGCGAACAAGGAAGATGCAAGACCAGCAGACAATAACACGGCTGTCGCACAACCCGCAGCTGTCGCCAATCCTGCCCAGGAAACAGCGACAGCGCAAAATGCACCAGCAAACAAGCCGGCACAAGCACCTGCCGCAAAAAACACTAAACAAGACACAAAGGAAAAGACCGCCAAGCCTGACAAGGAAGACAAATCCTGGGCCTACAGCGGCAACCGCGGCCCTGAAAAATGGGGCAGCCTGAACGCCGAGTTTGCCGCCTGCAATGCGGGCAGCCAGCAGTCGCCCATTAATATAGACAATACCATTCCGGCTGCGCTGAAGCCACTCAAGCGCCTGCAGAAGTTCCCGCTCAAGCACATTGCACTGAAAGAGCACAGCCTGGTGCTGGACGCAGGTAGCGGCAATATGATGGTGCTGGACCAGAAACCTTACCAGTTGAAATATATCAGTGTGCATGTGCCTTCCGAGCATCAGATCAAACAAAAATCCTATGCGGCAGAACTGCAGATGGTGCACGAAGACAAAACCGGCCATCGCGTGATTATTGCGGTGATGCTGGAAGAAGGTACCGCCCATCCTGCCCTGGACAAACTGCTGGGCAGCCTGCCCAGAGAAAAAGACCAGAGCAAGCCGCTGCTGATCCGCGTCACGCCTAACGACCTGATGCCAGCCAAACCCGCCTACTATCGTTACAGTGGTTCGCTAACCACCCCGCCCTGCACCGAAGGGGTACAGTGGATCGTCATGAAAGAGGCTTTGAAAATATCCAGAGCACAGCTATCAAGCCTGCAGCAGGCCATTGGCGAATCAAACCAGCGGCCCATCCAGGATAGCCAGGGCCGCATGATTCTGGAATAACAGATGCCGGCGTTGCCGGCACATGCCTTACAATAGCGGCATGGATACTTCCTTATATTTCGCCCCGTGCAAACTCAACCTGTTTCTGCATATCACCGGCCGTCGCGCCGATGGCTATCACGCCTTGCAGAGTATTTTCCTGCTGCTGGATCATGGCGATGACCTGCACATCACTACTCGCAATGACGGCCAGATCCTGCACCAGAACCCCTTAAACGGCGTCGCAGTGGAAAAAGATCTGAGCATACGCGCCGCACGCGCCTTGCAAGCTGCCAGCGGTTGCCAGCTCGGTGCCAATATTCACTGCATCAAACGCATCCCCATGGGCGGCGGCCTTGGCGGCGGCAGTTCCGATGCCGCAACTGTTCTGCTGGCGCTTAACCGTTTATGGGGGATAAATTACTCGCGGCAGCAACTGATGCAAATCGGCCTGACCCTGGGCGCCGATGTCCCTGTGTTTATCTTTGGTCAGACAGCCTGGGCGGAAGGCGTCGGTGAGCAACTTGCTGCCGTGCCACTGCCCGCTGACATGCTGGAAAAATACTATGTGGTCATCACACCGCATGTACAGGTGCCGACGGCAGAAATATTTGCACATCAGGCATTGACAAGAGATACGAAACCATTGAGAATAGCGGACTTTTCAAACGGCGCTAATTCCGGCGCGTTCTGGCAGCAGGTCAGGAACGATATGGAAGCTGTCGTTTGCGCACTCTATCCTGAAGTGACTCAAACTTTGGTCTGGTTGAAGCAATACGGCGATGCCCGTATGAGCGGTTCCGGCGCTTCGGTTTTTGTCGCGGTAGACAGTGCAGAAAAAGCTGAAAGATTAATTGCACAGCGACCAGAAAACACTTCTGGTTTTTGGGCAAAAGGGTTAAAATACCATCCGCTTTTCTCCCTGGCGAACGATGAAGTCGTCACCGGATAAAGCAAAGGTAAGTCAAGGTTTTTTGGGGAGTCGCCAAGCTGGTTAAGGCACCGGATTTTGATTCCGGCATGCGAAGGTTCGAATCCTTCCTCCTCAGCCAAACAATAAGCGTGTAGATTTAAAAATTTACACGCTTAAATTTTTTATAGGGTCCGGAATTCATACCGGAACCCGGATTTCAAGACATCGTTTTCGCTGAAAAGGGTACAACGTTGAGTAACGCCAACATGATGGTTTTTACCGGCAATGCCAATCCGGTACTGGCACAGGAAGTCGCCACGCATTTAGGCATTGAATTAGGGCGCGCCGATGTAGGCCGCTTTTCAGATGGTGAGATCATGTTGGAGCTGCTGGAAAATGTCCGTGGCCGTGACGTGTTTGTGCTGCAATCCACCAGCTACCCGACCAACGACAGCCTGATGGAAGTCATGGTCATGGTAGACGCCCTGCGCCGCTCTTCTGCAGGCCGCATCACTGCTGCGATTCCATATCTGGGCTATTCCCGCCAGGACAGGCGCCCGCGCTCTGCACGGGTTGCCATTACAGCTAAAGTAGTGGCCAACATGCTGACCAGCGTCGGAGTCAACCGCCTGCTGACCATGGACTTGCACTCCGACCAGATTCAAGGCTTCTTTGACATTCCGGTCGACAATATTTACGCCACGCCTATTTTGCTGGCTGACCTGGTCAAGCAAAAACATGATAACCTGGTGATCGTTTCACCGGACGTAGGCGGCGTGGTCCGCGCACGCGCAGCTGCCAAACAATTGAATGCTGACCTGGCGATTATCGACAAGCGCCGCCCGAAAGCGAACGTTGCCAAGGTCATGAATATTATCGGTGAAGTCGAAGGCCGTACCTGTGTCATCATGGATGACATGGTGGATACCGCCAATACCCTGTGCGAAGCCGCAGTGGCCCTGAAAAAGCAAGGGGCTGCAAAAGTAGTGGCTTATGCTACCCACCCGGTATTGTCCGGTGGTGCGGGTGAACGCATCATGGCGTCAGCACTGGATGAACTGGTGGTCACCAATACCATTGCCTTGAACGCTGGCGCACAGGCCTGCAGCAAAATCCGCCAACTGAGCGCGGCTACTTTGCTGGCAGAAACCATCAAGCGCATCAGCCAGGAAGAATCAGTTTCTTCCCTGTTTATGGACTGAGCACAGATAAACTGCTGACGCGTTAACAACACAATTTCACACCATCTGCTGGTCGCGGCGGATGGATTTTAGTGCAGTACCGCCAATTATGGCGTTTTTAGGAGCTTCAAATGAGTATCGAAATTAAAGCCGTCAAACGTGACGTTAAAGGTACGGGTGCGAGCCGCCGCCTGCGTCGCGCCGGCAGCGTGCCTGGTGTTGTCTACGGTGGTGATCAGGCTGCTGTATCTATCGAACTGGATCACAAGGAATTGTTCATGCAGTTCCGCCACGAAGCGTTTCACGCTTCCATCCTGAGCCTGGTGCTGGATGGCAAGGCGGAAAGCGTATTGCTGCGTGACTACCAGTTGCATCCGGTACGTAACACTATCCAGCACATCGACTTCCAGCGTGTGTCTGCCACAGAAAAAATCCACGTAAAAGTGCCATTCCACTTCATCAACGAAGATGTGGCGCCTGGCGTTAAACTGGGTGGCGGCAATATCTCCCACATCCAGACTGAAGCTGACATCAGCTGCCTGGCAAAAGACCTGCCAGAGTTCATCGAAGTGGATCTGGGCAAACTGGAAACCGGCCACTCCGTCCACCTGTCCGAAATCAAACTGCCAAAAGGCGTTGAGTTTGTACAACTGGCGCACGGTGATGATGCCGCTGTTGCAACCCTTCTGAAACCACGTGGTGGCGAAGCAGCAGCAACTGAAGAAGCAGAAGAAACTCCACCAGCCGCTGAATAATCGGCTGTTGCAGCGAAAACCGCTACAATAAACGCGCACAACTTTGTGCGCGTTTTTTTATTAGGCGCGCGTTTGTTTATTGATTAAAGAACATGTTATGAACGGGATTAAATTAATTGCAGGTCTGGGTAATCCGGGTGAAAAATATGACATGACCCGTCACAATGCCGGTTTCTGGTTTGTGGATTTACTGGCTGAACAATCCGGCAGCCGCCTGGCTGCCGAGGCCAAGCTGTTCGGCATTGCTGGCAAGTGGCAACCGCACAGCGACAAATGGCTGCTTAAGCCGACCACCTTTATGAATGCCAGTGGGAAATCCGTGGCGGCAATTGCCAATTACTATAAGATCAGCCCTGCCGAAATACTGGTGGTACACGACGAACTGGATCTGCCTGCCGGCCAGGCCAAACTGAAATTTGGTGGCGGTCATGGTGGTCACAATGGCTTGCGTGATATTCATGCGGCGCTGGGAACGCCGGATTACTGGCGCCTGCGCATAGGCATAGGTCATCCCGGCAATAAGGCAGAAGTGGTTCATTATGTACTGAAAGCCGCAGGCAAGGATGAACAGCAGGCCATCAATGACAGCATCATCAAGTCGACTACCGTGACAGACCTGCTGGCCCACGGAGATTTCGAAAAAGCCATGCTGCAGTTACACAGCAAATGAATGTCGGATGTCAGCGCGATAGCAGCCGGTGCTCCTGTTGCCATGCCTGCACCCACATCCTGAACGCCTCGGGGCGCAATGGGCGCGAGAAATAATAGCCCTGACCAAAATCGCACCCCATCTCGCGCAGGATATCCAGCTGGCGCCGGTTTTCTATGCCCTCTGCCACCACTTGCATGCCAAGACTGTGCGCCATCATGATAATGGCGCGACACAGCGCCTCATCCTGGCTGGAAACGCCCAGTTCACGCACAAACGAACGATCAATCTTGACATAGTCAATATCGAATTTTTTCAGGTAAGACAAGGCAGAATAGCCGGTACCAAAATCATCCAGTGCCACCTGCACGCCCGCCTGCCGGTATTGTGCCAGCCGCTCACCCACCTGCGCACTGGCATCCAGTAGCAGGCGCTCGGTAATTTCTACTGTCACCATGCTGGCGTCATTATCCCCATAGCGCATCTGCTTCAACCAGTCGCTATGCCGTTTATGCTCGGTCGCAAACTGTACCGGCGACTTGTTCACCGCCACCTGGAATTCGGGATGTAAACTTTCACGCCAGGCATGACACTGCTCAATTGCCGTATTGAATACCCATTCCCCTATCGGTACCACCAGCAAGGTATCTTCAGCAATACCAATAAACTCCATGGGAGGAATGATGCCTTTGACCGGATGCTGCCACCGGATCAGTGCTTCCGCCTTGCGCACGGCATTGGTTTGCAGGTCCACCACCGGCTGGTATTCCAGGTAAAACTCCTGGTTCTTGATCGCCACGCGCAAATCATGCGACAACTGCATGCGCAGCTCTGCCTGCTCCTGCATGCGCGGCGTAAAATAAGTAAAACAGTTGCCACCCTTTTGCTTGGAGGCATACATGGCCTGATCTACACGCTTCATCAGGTCATCCCTGTTGCTGGCATCATCGGGGGAAATGGCAATCCCCAGGCTGGCGGACACATAAGCATGGGTATTTTCCAGTTTGAACGGCTCCGTCAGACTATCCAGCACCTTCTGGGCGATATCCTCCACATAACTCGCATGTGCATCACTCAGCATCAGCACAAACTCGTCACCACCCAGCCGTGCCACCAGGCCACTGTCATCCACACAAGCACTCAACCGCTGCCCTGCCTGTTGCAACAGGCGGTCCCCCTGGTCATGCCCCTGCGAATCATTCACTTCCTTGAATCGGTCCAGATCGAGAAAGATAATGGCAATTTTTTGGCTGTTGCGTTTTACCCGGCGCAACTCCTGATCCAGCCGGTCAAAAAACATGCGCCGGTTAGGCAAGTTGGTCAGAATATCCACATTTGCATATTGCCAGACAGCTTCTTCAGATTGCTTGATCTTGCTGATATCGGCCACGGTGCCTAACAGGCGTACCGAATTGCCTTGTGCATCGCGCTTGAACACCATGCCGCGGTCAAACACCCATTTCCAGCTGCCATCCTTGCAGGCCATGCGGTACTCCATCGCATAATGGTCACGCTCCCCTTTGAGTACCTGTTGCAACAGGCTCATCGTGGCATGATGATCATCAGGATGAATACGCTCATGCCAGCTCTCAGGCTTGTCCTCCACCTCGTGTGGCCAGAAACCGAACATGCTTTTCCAGCGGTCGGAATAAACAATACGGGATTCCGGCACCCACCAGTCCCACAAGCCGTCTCCGGTGCTTTCCAGTGCCAGCATCCAGCGTTGCTCGTTACTATTGAACTCCTGGTTAAACTCATCCAGTGCCAGCTGGGTACGGCTACGCATCATGGCAAAATAGGAAATCCCGCCCAGCAACACACTGAGGAATATGCCAAGAATACCTATCTGGTTTGCCTGGCTGTAATCAATCGCCGCTTCAAATGCCGGTGTGGAACGGGCACTCAGGTGCCATGTCTGGCCACTGACACTGACGCTATGGCTCATGTTGTACCGGGCCGGCAAATCATGCAGATGTGACTCGGCGTCACTATGATACAACGGCACCTGGCCCTGTTCGCCAGCCCGGTCAAACACATCAAAATGCACTTGCCGCTGCTCCTGCACATGCAGCGCCTCATGCAGGAATTCAGCCACATTAAAGCGTAAAAACACCCAGCCGTTCAGCATCTGTCGCCTGTCCTGTGCAGAAATATCCGGTAGCTTTCCGCGGTAGACCGGCGCATGCAGCACATAATTTTTCTGCAGCGGCGCAATGTCTTCCACCATAGAGTGCCGGGACATCACCAGCCGGCCACCATCACGTGCCGCCATTAAATCACTACGCAAATGCAAGTGACCAAACGCATTCTTCAGCAAAGCTTCGCGGTTGGTGTCATTCTGAGGTTGCACATATAGCAGCGGCGCAACTTCGTTGTCACCAGGCGGATAATCCTTGCCCTTCAATAATTGCTGGATAGGCATATCCAGATCCTTGAAGGTTTCCGGTCTGAGCAGATGGATATATTTGATAAAACCGATAGCGCTTAAGCTCTCGTCCTGGGAACGCTCGATAAAGTCTTCAACATAGCGCTTGAACTCATCAGCGGAGACATGCTCGGAAGAGGTATAAAGTTGTTCCACCCCTTTCAGTATCTGACGATAGGCATCCACGCGGTGCTGGATTTCCTCGGCCCCCATCAATACCGACTGGCTGAACAAAATCGCCTGCATCTCTTCGGCATGGCGGCGCTCGCTTACCCAGAGCAGCAGTGTGGTCAGCAAAGTGCCGCAAACAATGATGCCGACAATCCAGCGCGATATTAACAACTGACGTAATGCTGCCATATCGAAACGAAACATTTCTTCTTATCCTTAGTCAGCAAGGTCTATGACGACTCATTATGCCTTCATTAACATAACCTTGTATATCAGTTAGTAAAAAGCCGGGGCCTCATTTACTGCATATCAACATTCATTCTGGCTCTATATGATGACTAACGGTAAAATACCGCTTTTATTGAATCCCGCCGCAGACAATCAATGCGGCCTCACACGCTAGGGTTAATCCATTATGAAATGCGGTATCGTCGGCCTGCCAAACGTAGGCAAATCCACCCTGTTCAACGCCATCACCAAAGCGGGCATCGCGGCAGAAAACTATCCCTTCTGTACCATCGAGCCTAACGTCGGCATCGTAGAAGTGCCAGATCAGCGCATGCAGCCACTGATCGACATCGTCAAACCGCAAAAAGTACAACCGGCGATTGTTGAGTTTGTAGACATTGCCGGTCTGGTAGCGGGTGCCTCCAAAGGCGAAGGCCTGGGTAACAAATTCCTGGCCAATATCCGCGAAACCGATGCCATTGCCCACGTGGTGCGCTGTTTTGAAGACGGCAACGTCATTCACGTTGCAGGCAAAGTTGATCCGCTGGCCGATATCGAAGTCATCAATACCGAACTGGCCCTGGCCGACATGGAAACCGTGGAAAAAACCATGCAGCGCGAAGGCAAAAAAGCCAAAAGCGGTGACAAGGACGCCATCGCTCTGATCAAGGTGCTGGATAAAGTATTGCCCGCCCTGAACGAAGCCAAAGCCGTGCGCACCATAGGCCTGGATGCTGATGAACTCAACCTGATCAAACCACTGTGCCTGATTACGGTAAAACCGGTGATGTATATCACCAACGTCACCGAAGGCGGCTTTGAAAACAACCCGCACCTGGACAAAGTGCTGGCCCTGGCAAAAACCGAGAATGCCCCTGTCGTCACCATCTGCGCCAAAATCGAAGGTGAAATTTCCGAACTGGATGAAGAAGACAAACTGCTGTTCCTGCAAGAGTTGGGTCTGGAAGAACCAGGTTTAAACCGCGTGATCCGCGCCGCTTACGATTTGCTGGGCCTGCAAACCTACTTCACCGCTGGCGTACAGGAAGTGCGCGCCTGGACCGTGAAAAAAGGCGCCACCGCCCCGCAAGCCGCCGGTGTCATCCACACCGACTTTGAACGCGGCTTTATCCGCGCCGAAGTGATTGCTTACAACGACTACGTGCAATACAAAGGTGAAAAAGGCTCACAGGAAGCCGGAAAAATGCGCCTGGAAGGCAAAGAATATATTGTGCAGGATGGCGATGTGATGCACTTCAGGTTCAACGTTTAAGCGATAAACAAAAAGCGCGAAATAGCAAAAAAACACCACAAACCAATATTGTCGTCCCCACAGACAACTGCTATAATCGCGCTCTTTCTTGGTGATGTAGCTCAGCTGGTTAGAGCACAGGATTCATAATCCTGGGGTCGAGGGTTCAAGTCCCTCTTTCACCACCAAATACCAAGCGGCTTCCAGAGATGGAGGCCGTTTTCTTTTATACACTTCTTTACATTAGTAGCCACGTAGTAGCCTAATATAGAGTACTATATTCTATGCCAAACACTTAAAACATTACTGAAAGTAGAAATTTAATTTCAACCTTGGAGGGGATATGGATGATAAAGCAAGCTCTATCCGATGGCAGCAAATAACAATTGATCAACTAACTTACGCCTCAAACCTTAACCTTACTTTCATCGTTGCTTCCATAGCTTTTGAGGTTAGCTCCAACCTACATGAACCTTTAACTTTCTCAAACTGCATATTTAAAGTTAGCTTTGTTTTGTCTCTAATTTTATTCTGCATTTCTTTTGTCATATCAATGCTATTAATCGTCAACCGCCTGCGTGACTTTCGAGACACTGCCAGCATTGCTAGACTCAGAGAAGAATCCAAAAATACCGATCAATCATTACCTGCACGTAGATTTGAAAATAAAAAAATAGGCCAGCATACATGGCATTTATTTTATGCCCAGTTAATCACCTTCGGCATTGGTATGACACTAGCTGTTATTGCTTTTTCGGATTTTATTTTTTAGTCATTTGTACTTAAATGTCCTTTATATCTAGTCTAGGGCATCGCCCAATCCGCGCTGTGCGGCGCGTTCGCGCGCGGCGCGCAGTGCGTTTGTGCGATGCCTAGAACGGCACTTTCAGTGGCGTTTGATCGCTAGGCAAGTATCTAAAAAATATCATCGGCGCATT